>CAITTG010000135.1 GCA_903895255.1 uncultured Verrucomicrobia subdivision 3 bacterium | reverse complement strand
TCTGGAAAGGGTGAAAACTTGAAAAAAATGGCGCACCAACTGGTTCACGATCAAACGCCGGCCCAAACCTTGCCAACCCTCCGTTTTTATCTGCGTTCATCTGCGTCTATCTGCGGTTAAAATGAATTGTTCCGGCTAAGCGCCATCGCCCGGCAATCCATTTCACAGATGCCAGCGGACTCCCTAGTTTATAGGTATGTATCAAGCCTTCGCCGTTGGCAGCCACCAACCAAATCAAACAGTTGTAAATGAATGTATGATAAGTTATTCACGAAACTCCTGGTTCCAGCGCTGAGATTATATGCTGGCCCCGTTTGGAATTTGACAACTCATCATTTGATGTTAACATGTCGTCGTCAGTTGGACCCTCCTGTCCGGGGAGCCGGGGGCAGATGCCTTCCGGAGGCTCTTTGAAATAAGCCGCCTTTCCGGTGGGTACGAATGGGCCGGGCCGTTGGCCCTGTTAGCGGATCAAAAATCCTGGTATCAATGCCGGTCACATTTAAAAATCAATCCAGGGAATGCGGCGGCACTATTTGGGAGTGCGGTGACAGGTTACCGCTTTGGAACTCCGCGACATGTCGCGGAGTTCCCAAGGGCGGTCATGCCCGCGCACTCCCAATCCATGGCACCATTTGCGGGCGGTCACCTTCAAGGCTATTCAAGGCTATTCAAGGTGATTCAAGGTGATTCAAGGTAATAATTTTTTCGGGATGTGGCCTATGACCTCCCCCAAAACCCAGATGCCCGGCCCAAGCCCCCCCCCCCTCTCCATCAACCCGGCATAAAACCATGCATGTAATTATAAATAAGCTGTTTGGAACAGAAAACACCCTCGCTTCGTCAAGGCGCGTCAACCCCTCCGTTCCGGGTTTATTCATATTGGCTCCTAGACGAGCTGGGGTTGGGGGCCTCCCGGGGCGGTGTGCCCAGAACAAAAGCACGGAGACCAAGCCGGTTGGTGAAGCATGCAACCGGACCGGGGCAGGGATATTTACGTTGCTGCATCCGTTAATAAGCAAACAGCATACGGCGAGGGCATCCACCGTTTGTCGTATTGCCGGAACCTCGGAAATGGCTAAGTTAACTCTCGATTTCCGAACCATTAACAAAAAATACTGTGAAACCATTACGTATTACGAATTTGAATAAAACGATCAGCGCAACGTTCGTGGCGCTGGGTTTGGCCGCTGTCAGTGTTTCCGCGCAAACGGTCCTGGGCAGTTTTCAAGGCGCGACCGACCCCACGGATGCCGGCTGGATTGATCCCGGCAGTTCGACCTCGATCACCACCGCGGCGGCGGACAGTTTTCCGAGTTCCGTGGTGCCGGGTTATGCGCAGAGCCTCCAGATCACCCGGTCGGGCTATGGCAATGATCTGCAACTCCAGTTCAGCCCTGCCCAAATTGCGGCGTTTAATGCGAACAGCTACCTTACCTTCACGTTTTCGGCCCCGTCCTGGTCGGTGAACAACACCACGTCGGGATATTTGCAGATTAACAGCATCGTGCTGAACGCCCAAGGCTACGGCTACAATGCCCAAAGCTGGGCGAATGTGTCGGCGCAAGGAAACACCGGAGCCAATCAGTCGGGCATGCCCAATTACTATTATTACGCGGGTTTGAATGAGCAATCGCAAACGGTATCCCTCAACTATGCCAGCGTGCTCCCGGCCATTGAAGCGGGTGGCGAGGGTTATCTCCAGCTGGATCTGATCGGCAACAATGGTGGCGGCGCGCCCAATTATTTCTGGATCAACAACGTGGTGCTCTCCACCGCGCCGTTCGGGGTGGAAGCCACCCCGGAACCGACCAGTCTGGCGTTGCTCGCCATGGGCGGTGTGGCCGGGATGGCGGCCCTTCGTCGCCGGGCCAAATAAGACAGTTTTTCGGTGTTAGTTGCCTAAGCATGACCGTCGCCTGGGTGGGCGGCGGTCATCGCTTTTTCGCGGGGGCGTGGCCGAAGCCAAAAATTCCCGCAGCTTCAACTTTTCTTTGCCCGGTGCCTCCGTTTAGAATCCCCTCATGATTATTGCGCCTTCGCTGCTGGCCTCCGACCACACCCGCTTTGGCCGGGAGGTCGAGCGCGCCAGCCGCTCCGGGGCCGACTGGCTGCATCTGGACATCATGGACGGCCATTTCGTCCCCAACATTTCATTTGGCCCGGAAGTGGTCCGCGCGGTGCGGCCGCTCTCCAAGTTGTTTTTCGACGTTCATCTGATGTGCTCCAAGCCGGACATCCTGCTGGAACCCTTTGCCAAGGGCGGGGCGGACCAAATTACCATTCATGTGGAACTGGGCGAGGCGGTGGCGCCGCTGATCTGGAAAATCAAATCGCTGGGCAAAAAGGTCGGTCTGGCGGTGAATCCCCCCACGCCCATCGCAACGGTTCAGCCGTATTTGGCGATGATTGATTGCTTGCTGGTGATGACCGTGAATCCGGGCTTTGGCGGGCAGTCTTTTATTTACGAAACCCTGCCGAAAATTCAGCAGGCGGATATCTGGCGGCGGGAGCTGAAACTGGCCTACCGGGTGGAAGTGGACGGCGGCATCAATCACCAGACGGCCGGGGAATGCGCGGCGGCGGGGGCGGACACGTTTGTGAGCGGCACCACTCTGTTCAAGGCGCCGAACCTCCGGGCGGCGGTCAAAAAAATGCGCAAAGCCGTGAACGAGCACGATCCCGCGCTGGCGGACCTGGCCATTACCGAACATCGTCCTGATCATCCCCAATTGGCGCTGTGATCCCCATTAAATTCGGCACGGATGGCTGGCGGGCGGTGATGGCCGAGGGATTTACCTTCGCGAATGTGGCCCGGGTGGCCCAAGCCACGGCGGATTATTGGAGCGCGCATCCCGTCGCCGGCACGGAGCGCACGGTGGTCATTGGCTATGACCGCCGGTTTTTAGCGGATCGCTTTGCGGCTATCACGGCGGAGGTGTTTGCGGGCAATGGTTTTGCGGTCATTCTTTCCCCTGATCCGGTGCCCACGCCGTGTGTTTCCTTTGCGGTAAAGCACCTCCGGGCGATTGGCGGGGTGATGATCACGGCCAGTCATAATCCACCGATTTTTAACGGTTTTAAACTCAAATCACATTTTGGCGGTTCCAGCGATGCCGCCACCTGCCAGGCGGTGGAGGCACTCCTGGACCGGAATCCCGTGCGCACGCTGTCCCTGGCGGAAGGGCTGCGCGCGGGGCAGGTCGTGCGGCGTGATTTACGCCCGGCGCATTTTCGCGCGATCCAGCGGCTGGTGGATTTTAAATTAATCGCGCAGTCGAAATTGCGGGTGGGGCATGACGCGCTGTTTGGCGTGGGGGCCGGTTGCTTTGAAACGTTGCTGGCGGGCACCTCCTGCCGGGTGACCACGCTCAATGGCCGGCATGACGTGATGTTCGGCGGGATTTGTCCGGAGCCGCTGGCGAAGAATTACGTGCTGGGCGCGGCGCAGTTGCGGCGGAATCCCCAGGATATCTGCCTGGTCACGGACGGGGACTCGGACCGCATTGGCGGGATGGATGGACGCGGCAAGGCGCTGACCAACCAGCAGGTCATCGCGCTGCTGCTGCATCATCTGGTGCGCAATCGGGGCGGTCGCGGCACCGTGACCAAGACGTACAACACCACGGCGATGGTGGACAAGATGTGCGCCAAGTGGGGGCTGCCGCTCACCGAGGTGGGCATCGGCTTCCGGTTCATCGCGCCGGAACTGATGCGTCCGGGCGCATTGTTTGGCGCGGAGGAAAGCGGGTCGGTGGGATTTGCCGGGCACATCCCGGAGCGCGACGGGCTGGCGGCGGGTTTGTTTTTGCTGGAAATGCTGGCGATGGAAAAGCGCTCCCTGAACCGCATTCTGGCGGGGTTGGAAAAGGAATTTGGCCCGCACCATTACGGTCGGTATGACGCGCATTACCCGCTGGAACAGCGGGCGGATTTGATGGCCTGGCTGCGGGCGAATCCCCCGGCGAAGTTGTTGAATTCCCGGCTGGCGACCGTGGATGACCGGGACGGCGTGAAATTTGTGGCGGCGGATTCCTCGTGGCTGATGCTGCGCGGTTCGGGCACTGAACCCGTGCTGCGCATTTATGCCGAGGCGCCGTCGGCCGCCGGGCTGGCGCGCCTGCTGCGGCTCGGTGTGGCGTTGACAAAACGCGGCTGATTTCCAACCATTAATGATATGATTAACACTGGCATTTTGAACCCCCAAATTCTCTCCTTGCTGGCCCGGGTGCGGCACACGAACGCGCTGGTCATTTCGGATCGCGGCTTTCCCTTCTGGCCGCAAATTGAGACGGTGGATATTTCATTGGTGGACAATATTCCCAGCGTGCTGCAAGTGCTGGCGGCCATCCGGGGTAATTTCCAGGCGACCCAGGCCTACATGGCCGCGGAGTTCGAGCAGAATAACTCGCCAGCCACGCGGCAGGCTTTTGCCGCCGGGCTGGCGGGGATTCCGACCACGTTTGAACCGCACGTGCAATTCAAGCTGCGGGTGCCGCACGCCATCGGGTTGATCCGCACGGGGGACACGGTGCAGTACGCGAACATGATTTTGATTTCGGGCTAATTCTACTTTGCGTGGCGAAGCTTTTCCAACTCCGCCACCAATGGAGCCCAGTACCGCCGGTCCAGTTCACGTTCAACAGATTCCTCCGCCTGCAATGCGTGGTCTAATGCTGCCGGATCACCTGCTGTGGCAAGCGCCAGCAAAGGGCGTTTACCCATCAAACGCTGGCATGCCAGGGGATGAAGCCGGGCGGTTTCCAGCAATAATTGCGGGGTGCGGAGTTCCATAAACCAAAATCGGATTTGCGCGGCGTTCGCCGTTTGGTGGTGGGCGAAGTAATGTGCCTCCACCAATCGGCGGATCATCGGCCAGTCTTTATCCCGTTGGGTTTTCTTGGCCCTCACCAAATCGGGCAAGGACAAAATATCGCAAACGTTCCCGTCAGGGAGTTCAATGGAGGTGCGCCGTTTCCAAAGTTTGGCAAATGCCTCTACCCCGCGCATTTTAGACATAATATCCACCCGCATCCGCAAAGCCTCCGGATGAAAACAACGAAAGTGAAGGGCCAACCCGCGCCGAAGATATTTCAATTCGAATGGCGGCACAGCAATCGGCTCCGCCTGCAATTCCGCCAGTGCCCGTCCCAGCCGGGCGAGATTTGCGGCATTGGCTACCACGGCCAGGTCGGTGTCACGGCTAAACTCGGCCGCGCCGTAAAACACGCACGCCTGACCGCCCATCAGCAGGGCGCGGACGTGGTGCTTTTGCATCGAAGAAAGGACTTTGAGTATCGGGTTCGGGATCAAGTGAGCCTCCGAGCGCGAGGTAGGTTTGCCAGAGTTTCTCGCTTTCCAGCCAGCGTTGCAATGGGGTGAGCCGATACCACTCGGCCCACTCATCGCCAACCAGTTCTTCCGGCTGAATCATATTGGCAACCTAACAGAGTCTCAACCGGCTGTAAACCTCCCTGAAAACGGGACTTTTCATTCGCCATTTTCCGCATTTCCAGCTAGGGTGTTAGTATGTCGGAAACCATTGATAGCTGTGTCACCAGCTTGTATGTGCATGTCCCGTTTTGCGCGCAGAAATGCGTGTACTGCGCCTTTTATTCCGAGGCCTCCAGCGGGGAACTGGTGAACCGCTACGTGGCCGCGCTGGTGCGGGAATTGGAAATGGTCGCGGCGGACCTGAAGCCCCGCACGATCTTTTTCGGCGGCGGCACGCCGTCGCTGCTGAATATGCGCCAGTGGGAGCTGGTGCTCAAAACCATGGAGCGCCTGAATCTTTTGGGCGCGGAGGAGTTTACGGTGGAGAGCAACCCGGCCACCGTCTCCGCCGACAAAGCGAAGCTCATGCGCGACTATGGCGTCAACCGCGTTTCGATGGGCGTGCAGTCGCTGGACGAGGAGTTGCTGGACCGGCTGGGCCGGGTGCATTCGCGGGCGATGGTCTTCAAATCGTACGACACCCTGCGCGCGGCGGGTTTTGATAATATTAATCTGGACCTGATGTTTGCCATTCCCACCCAGACGATGGCGGTCTGGCAGGATACTTTGAACGAGGCCATGGCCATGGGGAGCGAGCATCTCTCGAGTTACGAAGTGATCTACGAGGATGACACGCCGCTCTTTACACAGCTCAAGGCGGGCGAGTTTTCCGTGAATGAGGATCTGGCCTGCGACATGTACGAGGAGTTAATCCGGCGGGCGACGCACGGGGGCTTTTACCAGTACGAGATTGCGAATTTCGCGCGGAACCAGCGGGGGGAGGCCGGCGTTCACGGACCGCCGTTACAGGAAGGCATTCCGTCGCTGGCGTGCAAGCACAACGTCAATTACTGGCGCGGCGGCTCGTTTTACGGCCTGGGTCCGAGTGCCACCGGTTACGTGCGGGGTGTCCGCTCCAAGAACTGGTCAAACACGCCGTTGTATTGCGATCAACTCGAGAAGGGGCAGCGGGCGATTGAATCCAGCGAGGAACTGTCCCCGTTGCGCCGGGCGGGTGAGACGGCGGCGTTTGGTTTGCGCATGAACGCCGGCTGGCCGTTTGCAGATTTTGAGCGGGTGACGCGGCACGATTTGCGCCGGGACTGGGCCGAGGAAATGAATCAGGCCGTGGAGCGCGGCTGGGCGGTGCGCACGGAGGAACGGTTTCAACTGACGCACCAGGGCCTGCGGTTCGCGGACTCGGCGGCGGAGTTGTTTTTGAAGTAAACCGGCTTATTTCGTGGCGGCCGCCACCGGCGCCTTGTCCCGGCACAGGTATTGCCACGCGAAAAATGCCGTCACCAGGGCCACTCCCGCGCAGATGAGGTAGGGCAGTTGCATGTTGACGAAAAACAACGTGGTGGCAAAGATTGGTCCCAAAATACGGGCGAGACTGCCGAAGCTTTGCGCCACACCGAGATTGGCGCCCTGCTCATCGGCGGAGGATTTGATGGAGATGAGGCCGAAGACCGGCGGCCGGTTCAGGCCCGAGCCAATGGCCAGAATAGCGAGCACCACCAACAAGCCAGTCAGCGATGTTTGATAGGGCAGGGCGGCCAGCCCGATCGTGAATACCAAGAGGCTGATAAAAATCAATTTGGGCTCGCCCAACGATTTGACCAGTTTACCGATGCCCCCCTGCAAGAAAGCCGTGATGAGGCCGCAGTAGGTAAAGAGGTAGCCAATCCGGTGGTCCGCGCCCTTCCCGCCGAAGCCCAGGGCGTGTTTCGCGAGCAGGGGAAAGGTGGCTTCGAAGCAGGTGAAGCAAAACGTGGCGAGAAAGAAAATGACCACCAGCACGCCGAGTTGGGGCTGGGCCAGCGTATGCGACCACTGGCTGAATTTGGGCCGCGGCACAAAGGGCTGTCCCCCCGGGGCGCGGCTCTCGCCCAAGATAAACCAGCCGAGGATAAAGTTAGCGAAACAAATCGAGGCCGCCACCCAACCGGGTCCGGTGCGGCCAAAACCATGCTGAACGACGTCCGCGATGGTGTTTCCAAAAATATGTTCGAGTCCAAATGTGTGGCCAAAGCCACCCATGCTTAATGCGCCGATGGCGGGCCCAAAAATGAACCCCAGCCCGAAGGCCATGCCGATCATGCCCATGCCCTTGGAACGTTTGTCCGGGGTGGTGATGTCGGCGATATAAGCCGAGGCCACGGAGAGGTTGGCCCCGCAAATGCCGGCAAAAATCCGGGAAACCAGCAGTCCAATCAGCCCCCAGGTGCCGACGTTGCCGGAGGCAATGGCAAACAGGCAGTATGAACCGCCCGCCCCGAGATTGCTGATGAGCATCACCGGCCGGCGGCCGATGCGGTCCGAGAGGCGGCCCCACGCCGGGGCGAAGAAAAATTGCATGGCCGAAAATGAGCCGATGATGCAGCCAATGATCAGGCCGGTGGCGGAAAAGCCCGGGTGAAAATCATCCTCGGCAAACCCGGGCAGCAGCGGCAGCACAATGCCGAAGCCGACAAGGTCAATAAACACCGACAAAAAGATGACCAATAATGATGGTTTGCGTTTCATATTCTCAACCAGCTCTCATTTTAGGGGGGAATGCAGGAGAGTCAACGCCGCAGGCGCAAACTTCAACACCCCAAGTCATGGAAGTTTGGATTTTGAAGTTTGAAGTTTTTAACCGTGTCCCCAGTACTGGTGACTGGCTGGGGACAGGGAATCTGGTAATTTGGCTTTGTGTTCGACGCACTCCGTTCTCAAGTGCGTTGTGTGTGACAAGCCCGGGGTTGTGCCCGGGCTTTCTCTTTTTTACGGGCGGTCCGCGGGTCTTTGCCTCCCATTTTTTGTTCGATTGCCCTCCCAAAATCCGGCAAGTTATGGCCTCTGAAGACGGCTGGCCAAATTCCAAAGGTGGCGGACGACGAGCGTTATTCCCAAGGGAAACTGGTTCGTCGTTTGCTCGTGCTCGCGTGGCAGTTCCGCGCGGACTGCCTGTGGTCACTCAGCCTTAGCTTGCTGCTGGTGTTGCTGGGGATTGCGGGGCTGAAATGGCTGGGGCTGGCGATTGACGTCATCCGCGCGGCCCTGGATCCGTCCCTGCCCGCCCCGGCTTATCCCTTCGGCTGGCAGCCGCCCACCGCATGGAGCTCCCTGCACATCGTGGCCGGCCTGGCGCTGGCGATTGTGGGCCTGGCGCTCGCGCGGGCCGGGGTGACCTACGCTTTTAACATGATCACCGCGCGGCTTACCCAGGGGGAAATTGTCCCCGCCCTGCGGGCCCAGCTTTACGCCAAGTTGCAGCGCTTAAGCTTCAGCTTTTTCGACATTCACGGCTCCAATTCGATTTTTAACCGCGTCACCGGCGATGTGCAAAACACCCGGCTCTTTGTGGACGGCGTGCTGCTGCAAGGCACCAACCTGCTGCTCACCCTTGGCGCCTACGCCTTTTTCATGTGGCGCATTCAGCCGGAACTCACGCTGGCCTGCCTGTCCGTGACGCTGCCCCTGGCGTGGCTGGCGCACTATTACTCCGCCCGGCTGCGGCCGGGTTACTTGCGCAACCGCGAGCTGACGGACGACATGATCCTGCTGTTCAGCGAAAACGTGCGCGGCATGCAAACGGTCAAGGGTTTCGCAGCGGAGGCGCACCAGGTCCGGCGGTTTGAGGCGGCGAACACCGCCGTGTCCGCCCAGCAACGCCGGATCTTCTGGGACCTGTCCGTCTTCACGCCCGGCACGCAACTGCTCTCGCAGTTGAGCCTGGTCATCCTCTTCGCCTACGGTGGCTGGCTGTATGTGCAGGGGAAAATTGCGTTGGGTGGCGGGATGGTGGTGTTCGCCGGCCTGCTCCAGCAATTCACCGCGCAAGTGGCGAACATCGCGACCATTGCGAATTCCGTCCAGCAAAGTCTCGCGGCCGCCCGCCGGGTGTTTGAGGTGCTGGACACGCCCGTGGCTGTGGCCAGCCGGCCGGATGCCCGCCCGCCGGGCCGCCTCACCGGGCAGGTGGTCTTTGAAAAAGTGACCTTTGGATACCATCCGGACCAGCCGGTGCTGCGGGAGATCTCATTTGCCGTGCGGCCCGGGCAGGTGGTGGGAATTTTCGGCATGACGGGTGCGGGCAAAAGCTCCCTCCTGGGACTGATCCCGCGCTTCTATGATCCCACGGCCGGCCGGATCACCGTGGATGGTCAGGACCTGCGCGACCTCGACCTGGACGCCTTCCGCCGGCAGGTGGGCATGGTGTATCAGGAAAGCTTTTTGTTTTCCAACACCGTCGCGGCCAACATCGCCTTCGGCCATCCGGAGGCCACCATGGCGGAGATTGAGCGCGCCGCGCGGATTGCCTCCGCGCACGATTTTATCATCGGGCTGCCGCATGGCTATGAAACCGTGCTGGGCGAATCCGGCGTGGATTTGTCCGGCGGCCAGCGCCAGCGGCTCGCCCTGGCGCGCGCCTTGATTCTGCAGCCCCCGATGCTCATCCTCGACGACCCCACCGCCTCGGTGGACGCGCGCACCGAGCACGAAATCGTTTCGGCTTTGCGCGAGGCCATGACGGGGCGCACCACGTTCGTGGTCTCCGGCCGGTTGAATTTGCTGCGCCGGGCCGATGTGATTCTGGTGCTGGAGGATGGCCGGCTCACGCAAATGGGCACGCACACCGAATTGGTGAACCGGCCCGGGCCTTACCGCGATACCGCCGAATTGCAGATCATGGACCTCGACGAGCCGGTCCGGGAGGCAACCGCATGAGTGCCACCGCGAATCCCGCACCCACCTCCCGCGTGGCCAAAGGCGATCCATCCGCGCGCGGGGCCATCACCTTTTACAATCCCCAGGAGGAACGCGAGGCCGACAAGGCACCGCTGCAGGCCCGCTTGATCAAGCGAATTTTCCAATATACCAAGCCTTATGCGGCCAAGCGCAACTGGCTGTTCTTCCTGACCTTTCTGCGCGGATTGCAACTGCCGGCCCTGGCCTGGTTGATTGGCCGCACCATCAACGGCCCGGTCGCCGGTCGCGACCTGGCGGGCATTTACTGGTCGGCCGCCGGGTATCTGGCGCTGGCGCTGTTCACCGTGGGGTCGTTTCACTTCCGCCAGCGCTTCGCGCTCGAACTGGGCGAGGCCGTGGTGCATGACATGCGGCTCGAACTCGTGCGCAAGTTGATGACCATGCCCATGGCGTTCTTCAACACCACGAAATTCGGCCGCATCATCAGCCGCATGACTTCGGATATTGACAGCATCCGCGCCGGGGTGCAGGACGTGATGTTCGTGCTCGTGGTGCAGGGCTTGCAAATGGGGGCGGCGGCGGCGCTCATGGCCTGGTATGACTGGAAACTCTTTTCGCTCATGGTGGTCATGGCCCCGTTCATCTGGCTGGTGAATAAAAAATTCCAAAGTGAAACCAGCCGCCGCATGCGGAAGACCCAGGAATCGTGGAGCCGCGTTGCCTCCACGCTGGCGGAATCCGTGAACGGCATCCGTGTAACCCAGGCCTTTGTGCGCCAGGAGGTCAATGCCGATTTCTTTCAAAAACTCATTGATACCCATGGCGAGAACAATGTGATCATGGCCCAGACCTCGGCGGTGTTTGTGCCCTTGCTGCAACTGAAGAGCCAGGTGTTCATGGGGGCCATGGCGCTGCTCGGGGCGTTCGGCGCTTTGCGCTGGCACGGCTGGCTGCACATGGAGCCGGGCGACCTGGTGATGTTCTTTTTCCTCGCCAACCTCTTTTTTGAACCGGTCCAGGTCATTGGCAACCAGTTAAACCAGGCGCTGATGGCCATGGCCGGGGCCGAGCGCTTGTTTCGGTTGCTGGACCAGTCGCCCGAATGGGCCGACGCGGCCGGCGCACAACCGCTGCCCGCCATCCAGGGCCGGGTGGAATTTGCCGGGGTGAATTTTGAATACCAGCCGGGTCGTCCGGTCCTGCGGGACATCTCGCTGGTGGCCGAACCCGGCCAGACCGTCGCGCTGGTGGGCCAGACCGGCAGCGGCAAGACCACGCTGGTCGGTTTGCTCCAGAAATTTTACCTGCCCACCGGCGGCCGGGTGCTGGTGGACGGGGTGGATTTGTCCACGGTGAGCAGCGACTCGCTGCGTTCACAAATGGGCAGCGTGCAGCAAAACAACTTTCTGTTTTCCGGCACCGTGCTGGACAATATTCGCTTCGCCCGGCCGGAAGCCACCGAGGCCGAGGTGCTGGCCTGCCTGGCGTCACTGGACTGCCCGGACCTGCTGGCCGCGCTGCCCGAGGGGTTGCACACACGCGTGGCGGAGCGGGGGACCTCCCTCTCCTTCGGCCAGCGCCAGCTCATCTGCTTTGCGCGGGCGATGCTGGCCAACCCGCGCATCGTGGTGCTCGACGAGGCGACCAGCGCGATTGATTCCGTCACCGAGGCCCGCCTGCAACGCGCGCTGGAAATCCTCCTGCGCGGGCGGACCGCCTTCATCGTGGCCCACCGTCTGAGCACCATCCGCTCGGCCAATCTGGTGTTGGTGCTGGAGCAGGGCTGCATCGTGGAACGCGGCACCCATGCCACGCTGATGCAGGAAGGCGGCGTCTATGCGCGATTGCACCGGGAATTTACGAGCGCGCACTGAGGCATGCCGGTGCGATGGGAAATTTGACCTTACAGATTGCCGCCCAAAGCTTTTATGGCATCAGGCAGGGCACGATCTGCCGCCGATGCCGGCGGTAGATTTTGAAATCGGAATCGGTGGTTATCACCACCGGGTCGGCGATAGTTTCCGACATGCGCACCAGGCAGGCATCGGCCAGACTCATCGGCACGGTGGCGTAGCGGTTGCAAAGGTCAAGCACCGGGGACAACTCTTGGGCGAGAATTAAACCGAACTCCAAATGTCCCCGGCGCAATAATTTTTCCAAGGCTTGCGCGCGGGGTTCACTCAAGAGAAAGAAGGCCTCCGACAAAGCTGCCTCACAGGTGAAAAAGGGCCCGGTCTGGCTGAGGAACGTTTCCCGCGCCCAGCGATGGTGCTCTTCGCGAGGATCCAGCAATGCCACCAGCGCGCCACTATCAACGATGCAGTTTCTTGGCACGGATCAACCCCGCTAGTTTTTGTTTTTTGGTTGAGTGAAACCGGGCCGGCGCGCAATTTACGCTGGTGGCCCAGCTCTCCTCAAGAATCTCCCGCAGTTCGGCCCCCTTGGACGATGGTGAGGCGGCTTGGTCCAGGTGTTCCCTGACAATGTCAGACTTGGACACGCGACGCGCGCGCGACTCCTCCTCGATCCTTTGTGCCAGCGCATCTGGCAATCGTACAGTCAAGGACTTCATCACCTCATCGTAAGGCAAATTGTACGATTTTGCAAGACACACTTCCTGGCCGGGGCATTCGCCCAGCTACGGTGTCTGCACCCGGTAAAATCGCAGGCTTGGCCCGTTGGTGGTCGTAAATTGAAACGCACTGCCTGGCGTATTCGTGGCGAGCACCGCCGTGCCATTTGTGGTCCACGCCCCGGTTAGTTGGTTCGCTTGCAGCAGGTGAAAGTTGGTCGCCACCCCGGAGGAGAGCACGAATTTAATTTTTACCTGGTTATTGGTCAGGCTGGGCGCGCTCAAGGTGATGACCGGCGGACCCACAATCGCCGTGACCTCTTGCACGGTGCCCCAATCCAGCGCGAAGCTGTTAAAAATCACGCCTTGGGCCGCGAGGATGTAACTGTTGGTTTGTGGCGGGATGAAGGTAAAGTTGGTGGAACTGGTGACATTGGTGGCCAAATTGAGCAATTGCTGGTTGTTCGTCAGGACAATGTTTTCCAGGCACCAGCCCACGTTGGGATAGATGAAGGGGTAGTATGTGTAGGAGTTGTTGATGTTGGTGATTTCATAGGCAAACCGGAGGGTCACGAACTGGCCGGCATAATTGGAGAGCGAGAGGCTATGCAGGGTGTAGCTCGTTTCCCCCGCCGCACCCGTGCCCGCCTGGGCATAGAGATTTACCCAGTTGGTGCTGCCGCTGGTGGCAATTTGCACCCGCGCCACCTCATTGGAGGATGCATACCCCAGCATGCTCTTGAAGCTGAGCGTGGTGTTGGTGGCAGGAAAATACAATGATTTGAATTGCAGATACTGCCCCACCGGGTTGGTGTGGCAGAGGTGGAAGCAACTGTTGGTAATGATGGGGTAGACGGGCGCGGGCGAAACGAGAAAATTGGTCGTGCCGTTCAGGGCATTATCCACCAGGTTTCCGTTGGTGGCCTGCGCGGTGAGCCACTGATAGCCCGTGGTGTTGGGATTGGTCGCCGGGGTGCACCGATAGGGATTGGCCACACTGATGGCCGGCCGGTTGGTCCCGCTGATGGTGAGCGGGAAATAGTCCGCGCCGGTTTTGGCCGGGTCGAACAGGGTGACGATGTAGCTAAAACTATTCGTGGCCAAAGCGGCAACCACGTTGCTGACCGTGACGCTATAAACGGTGTCGGTGCCGCTGAATGGGAACTCCGTGGTGCTTACCGTGGGGTCCAGACCGTTGAGGTGCCAGACCAGGGTGTTTTCACCGTAACCGGTCAAATACGTCTCCAGCGTCAGGCCCACGGGCATGCCATTGCTCCGCATGGTTACCGTGGCGGCGCTTAGATCCGCATTGGATAGCGCAAAGGACCATTGCGGGTACACGACCTGCCAGGGAATATAACCCGGCGGAGGCCAAGCCACATACGGCGCAGCCGTGGCCGGACGGGCAGTGTAAAAATTGGCGTCGAACACCCAGGTGGCATTGGCCGCGTAGTTGGTGCTTTGCGCCGGCACATCCCCGGTGGCCATAATCTGGGTTTGCGGATACAAAATATAACGGCGATGACCCACCTCATAGTTATTCGGGCCAAAATCCAGCATATACTGAGTGATCGCGTCCGGTCCGGCGCTCCCCAGCGCCAGATTCGAATTGGCCGCGGCGTTCGTTCCCGCGATGCTGTAGCAGGCCCAGTTGGTCCACGTGCCGACATGTTGCAACTCCCCCTGCGCTGACATCATCACCGCTGCCGCTTGATCCTCGCTAGTTTCGCCCTGGTCGAATGTTATCGAAGAAGGCACTCCGGCCATGGCTCGGAACCAGTTGATGCGCAGCAGGGTGGCGTTGAGGAAGGCCGGTGAATTCGTCCCGGGCACACACTCAGCCGTAATGGCCGTGGACCCCATCGGTGTGCCCGCCGAGGCTCCGTAAACCGCGTTGTAAAATTCCCGTGCTTGCTCGCGGGAAGCCGTGTTCACGTTCAGACCGCCCGTCACGAGCCGGGGGTGGGGACCCCGGCCCGGCAACCCGGAGACATCCGCCGGCGGCAGCGGCGCATTGCCCAGTGCCGGCTGGGCAGGGGCCGGATGCGTGGTGCATAAAAAAATAAATACGCATCCGCAAACGAAAAATGAACGCATGATCCGTAATGTAACTCATCATCTTTGCTGAAGCAAAGCCGGTTGACGCCCGCCCCCCAAAAAAAGTCATCCTTGGTGCAAAACGGGGGTAGCTGATTCATTTTGCAGGCCTTTTGCCCAATTCCCGGAGTGGCTTCCGCCAGTCGGAGGCAGACGGGTTTGGTTGGCTGCGCCGCCTGCCTTGCCTCAGTGGTGGGCATTGCAGATGCACCTTTGTCCAACCTCCACTTTACAAAATTTAAAACGCGCGTAGAATCATCTTTGCCTGACATGAAAACGCCAAACACCATCTTTAAACTGCTGGCCTTGATGGCCTTGTCCATGCTCGCTGGCTGCGCCTCGCCGCGCTGTATGGCCCCCGCCCCCACCGCGCCGCCCCCGCGCACCCAAGCGGAACAAGCCGCCCTGACCCCGGCGCAGGCGCTGGCGGAATTGCGCGCGGGCAACGCCCGGTTTGTCGCCGGCACGCCGCTGGGGCGCAATCTGCCGGCTGAAGTTCATGCCACGGCCAAAGGCCAGTATCCCATTGCGGTGGTCCTCAGTTGCCTGGATTCCCGGCAACCCGTGGAAATGGTGTTTGACCAGGGTATTGGCGATCTCTTCAGTGCTCGCGTGGCCGGCAATGTCTTGAACGACGATATCCTCGGCAGCATGGAATTCGCCTGCAAAGTTTCCGGGGCCAAGCTCATCGCCGTCATTGGCCATTCCAATTGCGGGGCCATCAAAGGGGCGGTGGATGACGTCAACCTCGGTAATCTCACCGGGTTGCTGGCCAAAATCAAGCCGGCCATCGACGCCGTGCCCGCCGAGGTGCAACCACGCACCTCGAAAAATTATGACTTCGTGGATCAGGTCTCGGCCGCCAATGTTCGCCTGGTGGAACAGCAAATTCGGGAACGCAGCCCGGTGCTACGGGACATGCTGGATCAGGGCCAGATCGTACTCGTAGGTGGCATGTACGATTTGGAGACCGGCAAAGTGCAGTTCTTCGATAAATAAAACTTAATTTCTGTCAAGCCCCTGCTTTTTGTCCGGGGCCGGGGTTGACTTCCCGCAGACGGATGGCGCATCGTCAGGCATTAATGCCAATGACCTTGAACTCTCTACGCGCCGCCGGGATTTCGGTTCTGCTCGCAATGCTCGCTGTCTGCGGGCTCCGGGCCGCTCCCGTCATCAACTCGGTGAGCCCCAATGCCAACCAGGTGGGCCGCTATGAAAAATTGGAACTCACCATCGGACTTACCGCGGCTTTCACCAACGCGTTTGACCCGGATCAAATTGATTTAAGCGCCGAATTCACCGCCCCGACCACGCGATCCTTCTGGCACAAATCTCCGCCGCCCAAAGTTTGGCGGGTTAATGGATTTTTTGACGGAACCCAATGGAAAATTCGTTTCGCCCCCAACCAAACCGGCCGCTGGTCCTACGTAGTGCGAGCGTGTGACGCCAGCGGTCGTGTGCGCGCCGCCGCCGGTCAATTCACCTGTGTGGCCTCCACCAATCATGGCTGGGTCCGCGTCGCGCCGAACCATCGCTATTTGATTCAGGATGACGGCACCTCCTTTTATGGGGTCGGCGCGTGTTATCCCTGGAGCAACACCACCGCCGGCTTTGACCAGATGCGCGCGCTGGGCTTCAATCTCTATGTCTATTGGAACGGCACCTACGACCAGGGCGGGGGCAACAACCTGATTGAATCCCTGGCTTCTGGCTTGGGCCATTACGATCAGGGCAAGTGCCGGCGCATCGACGAACTCATCACCGAGTCGGAAGCGCGCGGCTTGGGCATGATCCTGGTCATCTGGCCGCATGATTACCTGTGTGAGAACATGGGTGGCTGGCCGGCCCGCTGGGACCTCAACCCCTACCACACCATCACCACCTCCCAGGCCTTTTATGGGGATACCAATGCCTGGGCGCTGCAGGAAAAAATGTACCGCTACATCATCGCCCGCTGGGGTTACAGCCCGGCCCTGGCCGGCTGGCAAACCATCGATGAAATTTCCGGCACCAGTGGCTGGCGGGACGACGAGGCGGCGGCCAATGAGTGGGCCACCCAAATTGCCCGGTTTTTTAAAACCAACGATCCGTTTCAACATCCCACCACCGCCTCGCATGGTGATTTCTGGGACCACGGAAACCAGGTGAATAATCTATCCAATACCGAAATTTATGGCGATTACTCGGTGCAGAATATTGCCACGACCGCCCAGAAATTATGGAATCACTATGACCAGCCCTGTCTCATGGGTGAAATGGGCCTGGACCGTAAAGGCAATCTGAACCATCGGAAAATCTGGACCGGGCTGGCTTCCGGCCTGGCGGTCACGCCCCTGCTATGGTCCTTCAATCAAGGCTGGAGCACCAATGCCGCTTCGCAGTACGCACCCTTTAACCGCTTCATTGCAAGGATCGATTTCGCGCGACTTACCGCGCCCGCCCAGGCCGTCGTCCGGGTGGCGGGTGCGCAGGCCTATGGCATTACCAGCGATCAGCTTACTTTCGGCTGGCTCACCGGCAACTTCGCCGGCCAGAACTTGGAAGTATCGGGCCTTCACCACCGAGCTTACCGGCTGGAATGGTGGAATTGCGAAACCGGCACGGTATTTTCCACCAATCGGATTATGGTCACCGATGGCTCAATTGCGGCGGCGATCCCGCCCTCTGATCAGGAAGATCTGGCCTTTAAGATCATCCCCGGCGAAGCGAACCATTAAAACGAAAGCAAACAACCGGCGGATTCAAGAAATCCACCGGTTGTTTCGAATCTTTCCCCGTCGAGGTTAGCCCACCAGTTTCTTGCGACCCACCACGAACGCCAGCCCCAGAAAACCCACCAAGGAGGCTGTCATGCTTGGTTCCGGCGTGGCCAGCAGGCTGTGGACGGTGGCGGTGCCCACGTTCAAGGCGATGATGGTGTCATTGATATCTTTGTCCCCGCCACCGTACAAATCTTCAAACGACAAGAAAATATAGGGGCTGTTGAGTTGGGGCACGGCAAAGATCTGCGGAGTGAAGCTGGCAACATGCTGCGTGAAGCCGTCCGAGTTCAAAGCCTCCTGCGTGGAGAAGGTGTTCGCCCAGTAATTATTCGCGCCGTTGGACAACAAGAAAAAGTCGAGCTTGGTGCCCGCCGCGAACTTGCCGATGTTTTCAAAGTCACCAGGCAGGAGGGGCTGGCTGGCCGTGCGCACGCCGGGAATGGAATCCGCTTCCTGATAACCGCTCGAACCGCTGGAGGCATCCGGAAAAATCAGGGCCGCCGTGGACGACGTGACCTCGTTCCAACTGTTCAGCGGGTCGGTCTGGCCGGGGGCGATGGCATCAAAACCCACGGAATTGTGATAGGCCGCGCCTTCATAGATAAAGGTGGCCGTCACATCCTGCGACGTGGCCAGCACGATTTTGCTCGGGTCGATTTCAAAGGCAGTGCTTTTCGTGTTGTTCACGCCTTCCGGCAGGGCGCTTTTGATAAACTGCAAGGCTTCCGGTAGCACGTTTTTGTCAAAACTGGCGGATGCCGCATCCGAACCGGCTTGCATGACGGTGCCGGCCACCGGCAGGCTGTACGGCGAGGCGGTCGATTGAATGGGGTCGGCCACTTGGGCGTGGAGACCAGTGGCAATGATGGCGAGGGCGGAGGCGGTGAGCAGGTTTTTCATAATTTTAATTTTTTGTTTTGGTTTACTATCTGCCGGATTAAGAGCATCTGCCGTGCCAAGTTTTTTAGACTCCCGTTTATCGATTTTATCAGTTTTTATCGCTAAAACAATCTATTTGACAGTGGTTTGCAATCATAACGCAATGCGTTTGCAATGCGGCAACCTTGAGTGGGGCGCTATCTGCTATCCGCCATTGTCCATCTCATGGGGTACCGCTTTCTGAACCGCTCGAAACCGGCGAGGCCTGCTCTGCCGCAAGCGCCGCCCTCAGCCCTGTCACCCACCGTCCGGCCGCACGCAAAAAACCTGGCAGCCCTTGCGGAGCTGCCAGGTTTTTGCGAAATACCCGCCCCGGTCTTAACCAGAGCCACCGGGCTTAAGGGGTCGGTGACAACAGATAGAACCGGCTGCTCACCCCGGGCGTGATCGGGTTGGTCAGATAGAAGATGCCACTGGGATAAACGTTCGTGGCAATCGGCGTCCAGCTCGCCCGCGGCAAGTTGAGGTTGGTGGAGGCCAGCACATAGTAGGTGCTGCCCGCCGCCCCATTACTCACTCCGGACACGATATTCGTGCCGCTCAAGACAGTGCCGAAGAACACCGGGGGCAGGGTGGGAATAATGGTGGCCACGGTGATACCGCCATCGGTTGCCAGGTGGTTGTTCCAGGTTACGCCCGCCCCGCTGACCGTCAGTGCCGCGCCGCCCGTAACCGGTCCGCTGAACAGGGTGAAGGAATCGCCGACATTCAAAGCCGGTCCCGCATTGGTCACGGTCACGGTTCCCGTTCCCGCGTTGGCCAGTGTCCCGGTCACCGCGATGACGTCATTCGACTGTGCCTGGGATTTGTTGACGCGCGCATAAACATTCCCGCTCAAGCTCAAGCCCGCGCTGAGGGTGAACGTTCCGGGAATCGAGCCATCATCCCCCGCGCCGAGCGTGGCCCCCGTGAGCACCACCACCGGGCCGCTGACGGTCCCGCTGCCGGCCAGTATCCCGGCACTGTTGGTTAATGCGCCGGTAAAGGTGTTGACGCCGTCGAGATACAACCGGCCAGTGCCGGTTTTGGTCAAACCATTGGCCAAGCCATCGTCAGTGATGACGCCGGATAACACCGTGGCACCCGTGTTGTCCGTCTGAATCACGCGATTGGTGCCGCTCAGGTCGAAGCCGCCCGCGAGGGTCAAATTATTGTTGCCTTTGATGACCAGGGTGGAGCCGATGTTTGTGCTGGCATAATTGACCGGATTGGACACAGTCTGCGGGCCGCCCATGGCAAACAGGGCGATCGCCGCCGTGCCCGTGTCGATGGTGAACGTCCCGACGCCCAATGGCCCGGCATCGATCGTCGGCGGTGCACTTTCAACCGTGCTGGAGCCCACGCCAATGCTGCCGCTCGAGAGTTTGGTGACACCGGAATAAGTGTTCGTATTGTTTAACACCGTCGTCCCGCCGCTGCCATTCCGCCAGACCATGCCGGCGTCGGAGATGACCCCATTCCAGGTTTGGGTGCCGCTGGTGTTGAACCCGCCCAGCAGCATGGTGCCGCTGCCGTTCAACAAGGAGACGGGCAAATTGAAGGTGAAATTGGTGGCGGTGAACTCGGCGTACGCCGTGGACGCGTTTTTGGTCGTTACGTTTTGCAGCGTCAGTGTCCCACTCGTACCCACTGGCGGGGCGGTGAGGACCAGCGGCTGGCCGCCGGGGCTGTTGATGCCCAGCACGCCGCCGGGGCCCGCCACAACCAGTGTGTTGGTAATGGTGATTAGCCCGGTGCCCGGCTCGTTCAATTGTCCGCCCATCAGGGTGATGGGGCCAAAGCCCAGTGCCGCCGTGGTCCCGATCGACACGATACCGTTGCTGGCGGTAATGCCACCTGTTTGATTGTTGGCAATGTTCAAGCTTAGCGTGCCGGAATCGTTCATCACGATGGAACCATTGCCGGTCAAGGTGCCGCCGGTGAAGGTGTAATTCAGGGTGCCGTTGATGGTGACCTGGGCCGGACTCAAATTGGCGTTGGCCAGCACCACTGCGTTGTTGCCGGTGGTGTCATCAAAGGTCACATAGTCGCCAAAGTTAAACACGTTGGTGGGATAGCCCAAATCCGAGTTGTAGTTCCAATTCGTGGAGGTGGCCAGATCCCAGAGGTTGGAGACGCCATCGCCGTACCAGACCAGATTGGCCGCCTTGTCCAGCGTCAGGCTGTTGGTGATGGAAATCACACCGTTGCCGCAACGGTTTGCGACAATCACAAAATAACCGTTGGCCTTGGTCGCGGCATCCGACGTGGTGGCCGGTGAAATCACCAGTGTCGCCGTTTGGGAACCGGAAATATGGCCCCCATCCGTCAGCGCCACCCCGTTGCGGTACCATTGGTAATTGAGACCCGCACCCGTGGAACCGACCGTGAAGGCCGCCAGCCCATTCGTTGCCACCACCACCGGGGAGGGCTGGGTGGAGATGTTCGGCAGCGAGAGCACGGTGATGGCGGCGCTGCCGCTCATCCAGGCGGCTCCGCCGGAGGTCGAGTTGGTCGCGAGCACGGTGTAGAGGGCCGTGGCATTCTGGCCGGCAAACGAAATGGCCGAGCCGGTGCCCGCCACCGAGGTGCCATTGAAAACGCCATTGGTATAGAGATTATAAGTCAGCCCGGCATCCGAGCCGTTTAAATTAATCGAAAAGCTGTCGCCCGCGCAGCCGGAGCCGCCGCCGGAAACCGTGTAGATTTTCCCGGGCGCCGCGTTGGTCGGCGTCACGTCGGCCCAGTTGTAACCCACCCGGACTTCATCAAGGAAGAACACGGAAGGATTGGCCAGTTGGAAATAGGCCACATTCCCAAACGAGGCGATGTTGGCGTTGTTGGTGGTGCTGATCGTGGGCGCGGGTACGTTGCCATTATTGCCCAGCGCGGTTGGGTCCAGCCACAAGGCCACCTCGTCCGGCGCGCCCGGGTTGTATTTGTAGCGGATCACCACCAGATGGGTGTTCGAGGTGTTCAGGGAATAGGTGGTGTTGGTCGCCGGGGTGAGGGAGTTTTTGGCGATTAACAACTGTCCGGCCGCGTTGTAATAAACCACCGCGCCGCTTTGGTTCACACTGGTGCCGGGGCCCAGGCCGAAAAACGGCGCCGGATAGGTGGTGGTGTTGGTGTAGTATTGAAAATTGACCAGGCACGAGGCATACAAGGTCTGGCCCGCCGTGATCGTCAGGGTCACGCCGCGATCCTTCGCGGAACTCGTGTCTTTGTAATAGGAGGACAACCCATAAGACTGGGCGGTGGCATCCGTGTTGACCAGACTGGGATATTGCAGGGCCGCATAGGCCTGCACGCGGGCGCAGGAACTGCTCAGGCTGTTGCCAATATTCCAGTTAAGCCCGCTGCTGCCGCCGCTGGTGCTTCCGGAAACCCCGGTGGCGCTGCCCAGATACTCCCCGTTTACATAGGTGTTTGGGAAAGGTTCGTAAAACGGTAATGATTGCTGGGCGAAACCAGTTTGCAGGCCGAGCAGCGCCAGCGCCAGGCCGGCATACGTGGCCAGGGTCCGGCGTCCGCCGCAGTGGGGTGATCGAGTGGTTGAGGATGCGATGTTCATAGGTTGGAGGTCAAAACGGTCGTCCGCAATGCCGCCAATGGGGGGCGGGTTCCCGGTTCACCCCGGAATTAAACAGATAATTCCGGCAGCGGTTGGTGCTGCGGCACAACAATTTCATGGGTTCCCCAAAACCATAACCGCGCCCCTCCAAACCTTCAACCTTATCTAGTGCAATTTTATTTGAATTTTGTGCACTCGCACTGTCTGGAGGACTTTCCTGTCCGTTAGGGGTCTTTGGTTTGGACGCCGCCCGGTTTTTGGTGTATTCCCCTGTTCTGGCGGCGGGGCATGGCCAGAAATCATTATCCGCCCCCGACCCTATGCACCGATTTTACTTACCGCCCGCCCAGTGTGCGGGGGACCAATTGCGACTCACCGATCGCGAGGCCCACCATGCCCTGCACGTCCTGCGATTGCGCAGTGGCGAAACGGTCACGGTGCTGGATGGCGCGGGACACTCCCTGGTGTGCGAGGTGACCGGTCTGGCCCGCGCCGAGGTGGGGTTAAAAGTCACGGCACGCCAGTTCGTTCCGCTGCCGCCATGCCAGATTACCTTGCTCCAAGCCTTGCCCAAGGGGAAAATTATCGAGTCGATTATTCAGAAAGCGGTTGAGCTCGGCGCGCACCGGGTCATCCCCATTTTATCCGAACGGGTGGTCAGCCAGTTGGATGGGGACGGTGCGGAAAGCAAGCGCGAGAAGTGGCAGCAAGTGGCGGTGGAAGCGATCAAGCAAAGTGGCGCGGCCTGGCTGCCCTCCGTGGCCGCCCCCCTGTCGCTGCCCCAGTATCTGGCCCGTCCGGAGAGGTTTGATCTGGCGTTGATTGGCTCGTTGCAGGCCGAGCGCCGCCATCCCCGGGAAGTACTGTCACAATATCTGGCGGCTCATGGCCGCGCCCCCGGAAATGTCGGCGTGTGGGTCGGGCCGGAAGGTGACTTCACGCCCGCCGAAGTTGCCTCCATCCAGGCCGGCGGGGCGAAGCCGATCACCCTGGGCCGGCTGGTGCTGCGGGTGGAGACAGCGGCGATCTACGGTCTTTCAATTTTAAATTACGAATTGAACCTTACCCCATGAAAAGCGCCACGTCCTTTTCCCTGGTACTGATCACCGCCCCGGACCTTAAAACCGCCCGGTCACTGGCCAGCCGCGCCTTGACCACGCGGTTGGTTGCGTGCGTCAATCTGGTGCCCAAAATCGAGTCGCATTATTGGTGGCAGGGTAAACTGGCGTCGGCCCAGGAAGTTCTCTTGATCCTGAAGACCCAAAAAACCAAGCTGGCGGCCTTGGAAAAACTGATTTTGGCGGCCCATCCCTATGACACCCCGGAATTTCTCGTGCTTGCCCCGGCCCAGGGCAGCGCCCGCTACCTGCGCTGGCTGGCGGGGTCGGTAAAGGCTGGCAAAGGATAATCCCTCTCTTTCCGCATAACCCCGCGCATGACCCCGGAGATTTGTCCCAACTGCGGCGCCGAAGTTCCCCGGCGGGCCCGCGCCTGCCCGGAATGCGGTGCGGACGAGCGCACTGGCTGGTCGGACAGTGCGGCCGGGGAGCACTTGGATTTGCCGTCGGAGCCGTTTGAGTACGACGATTTTGTGAATCGTGAAT
Organism: uncultured Verrucomicrobia subdivision 3 bacterium; assembly: GCA_903895255.1. Classification (GTDB taxonomy): domain Bacteria; phylum Verrucomicrobiota; class Verrucomicrobiia; order Limisphaerales; family UBA11358; genus UBA11358. The sequence continues at coordinate 112,210 of CAITTG010000135.1, read as the reverse complement.
TTGGTTCCCGCTCCCCCAAGCCCCGGGGCATCCACTGGTTCTGGTGGCTCACGGCGGTGTTGGTTTTGGCGGCCATGGTTTTCTTTCTGGTGCGCTAAAAGCTTTCTGGAGCAAAGGCTTGCCGCCCCAAAGGGCAGGTGGCCGCCGGCGCGTTCCGGTGTTAGTAAGGAGGAGTGGATTTTCCAACTGCCCGGGCAATGAGCAGTTGACTTCCTCCCATTAATACTGCCATGCGCAACCATCGAAAACTGCGTCACGGTTCCGGCCGCCGGAATTGCCGCACCTTGCCGCGCCGTCCTGCCCCCGCCGGCCGGTTCGCCTGGGGTGCCGGGACGTGCCCCGGCAATGATCCGGATCTGGCCGCTCCGGTCATCACGGTGTGTGTGGCTACGCGTGACGCCGGCGCCGGCGTGGACGAGGTGTTGTCCGCCTTAAGCCGGCAAACGCTGCCTTCCCATCAGTGGGAGTTGTTGGTGCTGGTTTTGGGGGGCAATGACGCTGCGGGTGCCCCGGCCAGCCGGCGGGTCGCGGCACTTTTTGGTGATCGCGGCCGGGTGGTGCGGGTGGCGACGGCGGGCCGCGCCTGGGCCCGGGCCCGGGCGGCGCACGAAGCCCGCGGATCCCTCCTTTGTTTCCTCGAAGAGCACCATCAGCCCGCGCCGGATTTTCTGGCGGCGGCCGTCCGGGCATTTAACGAGCACGCTGGGGCGGGCATTATTGGCGGCCAGGTTTTGCTGCGTTGGGCAGCGGACCCGGTTCCGCTGCCGGAATTAACCGCTCTCTCGGCGTTGGGTATTGCCTGCCTGGGCGAAACCAGCCAGTGTCTCGCGGCCGAGGAGGGCTGCGTGCCCGGCGCGGGCATGTGCATTCGGCGGGAGCTTTTACTGGGCATCGCCTCGGCTCCCGCCCCGGGGATGGACGTGCGCCCGGCGGGCCAGGCCGGCGTGGCCGACCTGGTGGACCACTGCCTGGCGGTGGCCGCGCGGCGCTTGGGCTGGCAATGCTGGTATGTGCCCGAATTAAAAATTCAACGCCGGGTCAAATCCCGGTGTCCCGGCCCGTCCGTCCGGCCCGCGGCAAATGAGCCGAAGTGGCTGGGGCCGCTCGCCTGGTTGCAGCGGGTGGCGGGTTTCTGGCGGTGAGCCGTTCCTGACCGGCGTGGACCAGCAGGGCGTTAGCTCCCCAAAAACCGCCAGATTTTTTTCAACGGTGACAAGTCGCTGCCCGCGGGCAGGCGGCTCCCATAAGCCGCCCGGCCGTATAACGTGGATAATTGACGCAGTTCCTCCAAAGCTTCCGGAAAGCGTTCCTCCAACGCCAGGCATAGCTCGCGCGCGGTTTGATTCGGTCGTGGCTCGACACCGTGCTCCCTGGCCCATGCTTGCAACGCTTCATAACTATAAAACACCAGTTGTTCGGGCGTCCAGGCGCCATCCTTGCCGTTGGCGAAGGGGTTTTGAAACGCGGCAAAACGCCGGATGTCCGGTTTGGCCGGGCTGAGCGGAGTTGGCTCGCCACTGGCAGCGGAGTGCCACTGGAAAAGGTCCGCCCAAAAACGGCGGATGGCGGCTAGCAGGGCGGCCGCCATGGCGAGGAGCACGGCGCGGTGGCGGAACACTGCCCAGGCAACCAGTCCGGTGATGGCCAGCAGCAAGCCTGCCCGAAACCAGCGGTACAACTGGTTGGCCCAATCGCTCGCCGGTGGTGCCGACGGCGGCGGGTTGTCCGGCTGCGGCGCCTTTTGATCGGGCGTTTTTTCCGGTGACTGGCCCGGCGTTTTTTGGGTGCCGGAGGGGTCCGTCGCGTTGGGCTGCTGCGCGGATTTATCCAATTCATTTCCAACCCGCCCGGAGCCCTGGCCATGCGGGCCAAACCGTGCCGCGTATTCACTCGCCTCGTGCAACCGGTAGTTCATGTGATATCCGAGCGACGTCCACGCCGCGGTGGCTCCGGGACGCGGCAGCAGCAGCGCCCCGAATAGGACCAGCGCCGCGATGCCCCCGCCAAAACGAATCCAGCCAAAAGCCATCATGCCCGGCATCGTCAGGTAACGTTGCCGGAGGTAGCGGCGCAAGCCGAGAAAACTCGTCGTGAGCAGCAAGCCAAGGGCGGCTGCGACATAGACGAACAAGCAGACAAACCCGGCCTGCCGCGCGCTGGCGTCGCCGCCGGGCAGCAGCATCTGGCCCATGCCAAACAGTGGCAGGGCGGCGAGCGAAAACCATACCACCCAGTGCCCCGGTGGGTGCGGCGCGGGCATCGCAGGGGCTTTCGCCACTTTTGCGGCTTTGGCGGGCGCCCTTTGAACCACTGATTTTTTGGCCAGGAATTTAAAACCGGTGCGGGTGTAAACCGTCGCGAGCAAACCGCCGCCGGAGGCATCCTCATCCTCGTCAATCAATGTGCAATCCCACGTCAGTTTATGGGCGCACCACCAGACGATGGCCAGCAGCAGCGCCCCCAGCAAATACGCCGGGTGGATGCGCACCAGGTAAAGCCAGGTAGCCAGCGCCAGCAGGATGCCATAAGCCGCGGCATGCCCCGCCCCTTGCTCGATGCCGATGCGGGTCACCAGCACCACCGCCAGCACGAACCAGAACATCACCCACCGGACGCTACCTTCGGCCTGGCCCCGGTAAAACACCTCAAGCAGGAAAAAACACAGGCTGCCCACCAGCAGCATCACCAGCACCGGGCTGAGGCTGATTACCAGCCAGTCGGCGGGGGTTTTAAAAGGTTTGGCGGGCACCATGGTTACCTCACAATCGCCTCGGTGCAAAGGTTCATCACCGCCGCCTCGGAGTTTACCACCCGGAAATCAATGCCTTGGGCGAGCAGCAAACCCGCCCACTCGGGCGGTTGCGCCCAATCCGGTATGGCTTCCTTTTCAAACGCGGCAATAATGGCCGTCACCAAAAACCCGCGTCGGACCAGACCACCGAGGGCCAGGGCCATCTCGGGCGTGACGTGCCGCAGGACGGGCACCACCGTGGCGTCCCGGGGAATGTCGGCCACGGCGGCCGCGAGCATCTCGCAAAAGGACAGGCCATCCGTGTGCTCCAGCCGGGCCAGCATTTCCAGCATCTGCCGGATGGTGTCACCACCCTTGCGCGTGGGCACTCTTACCGGCCGGAGCCGTTCGTTGGCCAGTGGTTCGCTGGCCCGCTGCTGGGCGTCAGCCCGGGTGGTAAACTCGGCCCGCCAGCCCTCCTCGCGAATCCGGTCGGCGGCGTCCCGGCCATTGCTGACCAGGCCGGTCTGCTGCCCCATGAGATAGACGGCATTGGCGAGGGAGGCCACCGTCACAATGGCCAGTTCCGCCGAGGTGGCCGCCCCGGCGCCTTGATAATTCTCGGTGTGAAAATCCAGCAGGAAGGTCGCCCCTGCTACCCGGGAGTTTTCATAGACTCGGCTGTGAATTTCCCCGGTGCGCGCCGTCGCCCGCCAGTGAATGCGTCGCAGCGGATCCCCCTGCTGCCAGGGCCGCACCCCGGCCAGCCGCGTCGGGTCTTCAAACAAACGATGCACCACGCGGATTTCCCCCATCGGCCGGCGGGAGGCCAGGTTGTAGCCTTGCAACGGTAGCACTTTCGGCAACACCAGCGCGAAATGCGGCTCCGTGGCCACCCGGAAGCGGCGGTGCAAACCAAACACATCCCCCGTTTCCAAAAGCACCGGTCCCAGTTGGTAATACCCGCGTTGCCGGAATGTGACTTGATACTCCAGGGTCGTCGCCTCGCCGGGCCCCAGCCGGGTGAGGTCCAGCCGGCCGCCCTCGACTTCGACGCGAAACGGCCGTTGGGCCAGGGCTTCGTAGGGCAGGGAGTCTTCCAGGATCAACCAGGGAATCGTCAACTTGCCGGTGTTCTCAATTTCCACCGTGACCTGCGTGCTTTCCCCGATTTCGAAAACGTCCCCCGCGCAAATCCGGCGCGCCACAAGCTGCTCTGCCCACGTGCGCGTAAAGTACCGGCTCAGCCATAATATCCCCAGCAGCACATACATGGCATACACGAGCAAGCTCAGCTGGAATACCAGCCCCAGCAACAGGAGCGCGATGGTGCCGAGCAGCCATTTCATGGGGCAAATCCGGTGGCAGGCGTGGGCGGCACGGGCACGGTGTTCAGCACCTCCTCCAGCACCGTGCGCACGGTCTTTTTGCGCAGGCGGCTTTCCGGCCGCAGGATCAACCGGTGGCCCAGCACGTACGGAATGATCTGCTTGACGTCGTCCGGGGTGATAAAATCAAACCCGCGAATCGCCGCGTACGCCTGGGCGCAATGCAGCAGGGCCATGGCCGCGCGCGGGCTCCCCCCCAGCAACAGGTCGTAATGCTCCCGGGTGGCGCGAATGAGTTGCACGATATACCGAATGACCTTTTCATCCGCGTGCACTTCGCGGACCGCTTGCTGGCTCGCGAGCACCTCCTCCGCCGTGGCCACCGTGGCCAGGGTGTCAATCGGGTGCGCCACGCGCAGCCGTTGCAACATGGACACTTCATTTTCCAATTGCGGATAGCCCAGGCTCAGGCGCACCAGGAAGCGGTCCAATTGCGCCTCGGGTAGCGGAAAGGTGCCCTCGTGATCCACTGGATTCTGGGTGGCGATCAGCAGGAACGGCGGGGTGAGGGCGTAATTCGTGCCGTCGGCGGTCACCTTTCGTTCCGCCATGGCCTCCAGCAGGGCGGCTTGCGCCCGGGGGGTGGCGCGGTTGATTTCATCCGCCAGGACAATGTGCGCGAACAAGGGCCCGGGGCGAAACTCAAATTCCGTGGTTTTGGGATTGAAGATGGAACTGCCCGTGATGTCATTGGGCAGCAAATCCGGTGTGCATTGAATGCGCTTGAACTGGCAGCCAATGCTCCCGGCAAGCGCGCGGGCCAGCATGGTTTTGGCCACCCCGGGGACATCCTCCAGCAGCACATGCCCCTCGGCCAGATAAGCCATGATGACCAGCGTGATTTCCGGACGCTTGCCCACAATCACCTGTTCCATGTTGTCAATGATGCGGCTGGCCACGCCGGAGACAGCCGGACTCGACGCGTCGCTCCGGGCCGGCAGCGGGGATTTTGCCATGGCCACTGGCCCAGGGGGCAGCACCGGCAGCCGGTTCGGCGTGCCGCAGCGGGGACAGGCGACCTCCCGGCCGGCCAGCGTGTCATCCGCGAGAAAAGGTTGGGAACAGGAGACGCAGTTGTATTGGGGCATAACAGTTTGTTGGATCTTTAGCAGGCGGCCACGGCGTTATCCTAGCCCATCCCCATGCCCGCGCAAGCCACTCCGTCGGCGGGCCTTCTTTTGGTTCGGTCACGGCCCCAGCCGCGCGCGGTAAAACCGTTGCGGGTCATTGGTGGCGGTGCCATCCAAAAACAGGGCGGTCCCCGTGACGTCAAACGCATTGGTAAACAACGCCTGCCAGCCATCCAATCCCAGCAAATTGGTGGTCGTTTCTAGGATGCAGGTGCCTCCCGCCGGGCCGGTGGCGGTCAGGGCAAAACCGGTGCCGGGATCGTTCTGGCCGGATAAAACCAAAGGCACAGTAACCACCAGGGTCACCACCGCGCTGGTGGTGGCACCGCCGGACGAGGCGACCACCACGGCGTAATTACCCGCGTTGGTCCCCGCGACACTGGCGAAGGTTAGCGTGGCATTGGTGGCCCCGGGCAGGGCGGCGCCGTTGAACTGCCACTGATAATTCAAGGGTGTGCAGGCCGTGGCCGTCACCGCCAGCGTGGCCGGTGTGCCGGCCGTATTCGTCTCGCTTTGCGGCTGGCTGGCCAGCACGGGCACTGCGGCGTCTTGCACCACAATCGTATTGGTTGCGTAAGCGAAATTACCCAGATCGTCCCCCACGGCTTGCACCACCTCATTGGTGCCCACGGGCAGAAATGAATTGGTGGCGGGAGATTGCGTGATGATCGGCGAGCCGGACCAGACCGTGGCCTGAATGAAATTGGTGCCCGTGATGTCCGGCATCCCAACCTCGCAATTGCTCTCGGCCACCAGCACCAGATTGGTGAAACTCCATTGGATGACCGGCGGGGGCGGCACCGTCAAAACCGCCACCAGACTGGTGCTCGAACCACCCGCCGCCGTGGCCACCGCAAGATAATTCCCCGCGTTCGTCAAGGCCACACTGGCCAGCGTCAGCGTGGCATTCGTCTGGCCCGGGAGGGGGCCAGAGTTGAAAAACCAGTGGTAGCTCAGCGGTGTGCAGGCCGTGGCGGTCAGTGCAAACATGGCGGTGGTACCCGCATTATTGGTCAGGCTTTGCGGCTGGGTGGTCACCACCGGCGGGGTTTGATCCTGCACCACTATGCTGTTCGTCGCGTACGCCTGGTTGCCCGAGGGATCAGTGGCCGTGAGAATCACCAGATTGGTGCCGAGTGCCAGCCCGGAACCGGCGGCCAGACTCTCCGTGATCGTCGCCGTGCCCGATAAATCGGTGGCCAGCACAAAATTGGTCCCCGTTACATCTGGCATGGCGGCTTCACAATTCGTGCCCGCCGCCAGCACCAGGTTGGTGAAGCTCCAGACAATGGTGGGCGGCGTGGTGTCGCGCACGATCACGGTGCGGCTGGCGCTGCCGGTGTTGCCATTGCCATCCGTGGCCTGATAAACCAGCACGTTGGTGCCCACGGCGTTGCTATTCACCGCGCCCAGCACTGTCGCGGCCTCCGCTCCATAACACGCGTCATAGGCGGTCGCCCCGGGATCGGTGAAAGCTGACCCCAGTTCCACATAAACTAAATTGCTGCCCAGCAGCGTGACGGTCGGCGGCTGGGTATCCTGCACATTCAGCGTCGTGCTGTTAGTCACGCTCCCATAGAGATTGCTGGCCACGATGCTGATGATGTGGCTCGGGAGATGCACATTGGTAAGCGCGAGGCTGGTATTGGTGGCCCCGGCCAAAAGCGTGCCGTCCACGCTCCATTGATATTTGGGCGGGGGTGTCCCAATGACGGTCACGCCCAGCGTGGCATTGCTGGAACACTCGACCGTCTGGCCCGCCAGCGGCACCGTGAAGACGGGTGGTTGTACCACCGTGAGCGCCGCCGGACTGCTGGTGACCGCGCCATAAACATTGGTGATCACCACTGTGAAGTTGCCGCCCGAATTGGTGGTCACCGCGAGGGCCGTGAGCTGGCTGGTGCTGACCCCGGCATAGGCGGCCCCATTGGCCAGGTTGGTGCCGTTTTCCCGCCACTGATAAGCCAGTGGCGCGGAGCCGCTGGTGGTGACACTGAACACCGCGTTGCTACCCGCCAGCACCGTCGCACTGGCCGGCGGGGTCACCACCCCCGGGGCTTGCCCCACGCTCACGACCACGGCGACGCTGAGGGCCGAGCCGTTGGGGTTGGTGACCGCCAGGCTGTAAAGGCCCGAGTTGTTCGTCGTGCTGGCCGTGATCGTCAACACGTTGCTCGTTGTGCCGGAAAGGTTGCCCCCGGCGGCCAGATTGGTGCCGTTGCACAACCAGGCGTAAGAATACGGACCCACCCCCGCCGCCGCGGCGCTAAGGGTGACCGTGACCCCGTTGGTGACGGTCCGGCCGGTGGGCTGGACGTAGAAAAATGGCAGCAAGGGCGGGGCCAGGGCATTGATAAGGTTGGTGCCGTTCGGGGTGCCCAGTCCGGTGCACAGATCGTAACCATTTGTGGCGTTGTAAGACCCGGGCGCGCCCGAGCTGGTATTGTTGCCCGTGGTGATGTCATGAAAGCAATTGGTGTAGGTCACGCTGCTGGCGATGCCATAAAGCGCGGAATTTAACAGCCCCACCGGCGACCCGCCGGCTGCCGCCGCCTGCTGGTTGATCAGCGCGCACAATCCCGCCCACAGCGGCGCCGCGATGCTGGTGCCCTCCACGCTGCCGAGCGTGTTGGTCGCATAATAAACCAATACGTTCGAGCCGGTCAGGGCCACATCGGGAATGTTGCGGTAAAACGTCGAGGCCTTGCTGGCGCTGAAATTAATCCCCTGCTGCCAGGAGGGAAGGTAATAATTCGGGCTGATCCCGCCGCCGGAGCCCACCCCGCCCCCGTTGTTCCAGACCACTTCGGAGGACCAGGCGCCGGCCGTCCCGCTCATGAACAAACCGGTGCCGCCCACACTGGTCACATACGGGCTGTCCACCGGGACCGGTCCGTGGGACCGGCTCAGCGCCCCGCTCCCGGTGTAGGCATCCGAGTCGCCGGAGGATTGAAAGAAGGACTGCCCGTGCGCGGCCATGAGCAGCAGCGCGGAATCCAGCGTGCCGTTGTTGGTGCCCCCCGCCCAGCCTGAATTGCCGGGCCCTTTGTTAAACGACCAGGAGGAGCTGATCTGCTTGGCTGTGCCATCGGTGTATATCTGGTTGAACACATCAAACGGGGAAGTGCCCTCGTATACCAGCACTTGCGCCAGGCCCGGAGCCATGGCAATGAGCATCTCGATATCCAGCGAAACCTCGATATTGGCGTTGGTCAGCCCGCTGAAACCAGGCACGCCCGACACCCCGTCGAGCAAAATCGCCTGCACGGGCACATTGGTATAGCCAATCAGGCTTTCGTAGCTGGTGATGCTGCCGGGGTAGAAGCCGTCAAATTCCGCGACCGCCGCCGTCTGCCCGCTGCCCACCAGGCTGGTGCCGGGAACATAAGCGGTGCGAAAGTCCCGGCCCTGGTAGTTGCCGCCCGCGCCGCTGCCATTCAGGGGCGTGGCGGCGGCGTTCGCCTTCAAATGCACCATCGGTCGCGGCCGGCTGTAATCCGACCAGCCCCACATGTCATTGACCGGCACATTCACCGGCACGGAGGGTTCCGTGTCCGGTGCAAAAAATCGCCGGTTTTCCGTGGGGTGTTGATATGTTTGCAGGTGGGTTTGAAACGCCGCTTCCATCGCGGTCACCGTCCCCTGGACATCCACCACCAGCCGGTTCGCGTGGCGGCCGGTCACCCGCAGGCCCTGGGCCTCCGCGAAATCGATCACCGCCTGGTATTCGTTCGTCGCGGGACTGTACCTGTCCGTCAATTCCTGAACAGACAGGTAATGATGATAATTCGTGCTCTGCGGATCGTAAATCTCGTTGACCAGGGCCGCCAACCCGGCCTGATCATGCAGTGGCAGGCCAATGGCCAGGGTCAATTGGTTGGATCCGGGAACGCTCGCCAGGGGCGTCAGTTGGGACACCACTTCGGGCACCTGCCCGGACAACTGCCGCCACCCCGGTTGCGCGCCCGGGGCCCCCGCCGTGCCCAGCCACCAAAGGAACACCAGCGCTGCCAGGCCGCGCGCGGTAAAAGCAAACCCGGAACGCCATGCGCCCCCGGGTGGTCGGTTTTTCATCTGAATATTAATGCGCGTTTTCCCCCGGCGCTGGCATCCTGACCGGCATGGGAGTGTGTGTCTTTATATCGCTTATAAATCCGGAAAAGTCAACGCACCGTGCGCCGTCCTTGGGGCGACGTTTCGCGGCCGCTGCCCTCAGGGCGGCACGGCTACCGGCCGGCCCCCCTGCCGGGCGGACTCCAGGCAGGCATCTTGCACCCTTTGGGTGAGCAGCGACCATTGGGGCCACTCCTCGTCGAGGCGGCCCGACCGCACTTGGTTCGCAAAGTTGCGGAACATGTTTACGTCCTGCAGTTGGATCAGCACCCGGCCCTGCGCATCGGTGGCGGGGGGGATGTGAATGGGCACCAGGGTGTCATTGTGTTGGAAGGTTAACGCCGAGGCATTGAAGGGATGGACAAAGTCATCCATGCGGAGCGAGCCTTTCGTCCCGCTCACATTGACCCAGCGTTGATTCGGCGCGGTGAAAGAATTATAAAATCCCGCGGAAGCGCCGTCGTCAAAAAAGAGTTCACCAGAGAATTCCTGCGGGCCGGAAGCTCCTGCGGATCCGTCAGCGCTGGCGGACAAGTTGTGCCCAATAACCTCCCGGGGCAATTGCCAGTGCTGGGCCCACAAGGCGAATCGCACGCAATACCAGCCCAAATCCCCCAGGCAACCCGCCGGTTCCAGTGAACTCTGGGCGCGGATGTTCTTCTGCGCAAAGTCCGGGTGGCCCAAAAAGCTGAAGCTGGACATGATCCGCCGGATGTCCCCAATACTGACCCCATCATCCAGGACCGAGCGGAGCACCGGCAGCCGGGGACTGTGCATGAACATCACCCCGTCCATGAACTGCACCTGGTGTTCCCGGCAGGCGGCGAGCATGGTGGCCAGTTCCGCCGCGCTGGTGGCGCAGGGTTTTTCACAGAGCACATGTTTGCCTGCTCGTGCCGCGCGGATCACCCATTCCGCCCGCAAACCCGTCGGCAGCGGAATATAAACCGCATCCACCTCCGGCGAGGCCAGCAATGCCTCGTAACTGCCGAGCGCCACCGGCGGCTGGCCGAAGGGCGCGGTGCCCTGGCATGCATCAATGAAAGCCTGCGCGCGCCCCAACTCCCGGCTCGCCACGGCGCTGACCACGCAGTTTTCCGTTTGGTGGATGGCCAACCAGTTTTTGCGGCCAATGCCCGCCGTGCTTAAGAATCCCCAACGCAATGCTTTCATGGTGTTATGTTCGTTTGGGCCGCTTCCCGCACCCGTTGTAAAATCACTTCCGCCATCAGGGGTTCCGTGCCCACCGCCGCCGAGTACCACACCCGCCGGCCATTTTTCTCCGTGGGATTGCGCCAGGTGGGCTGGCCCACCGCCAGCCGCTCCTTGACCAGTCGTTCCGGTTCGCCCAGCAGCACCGGAATATCCTCCACGGCATGCAAGCCATCGCTGATGAAAAATGGCACCACCACGATATTCTTCGTGGTGGCCAGCGTGTAACAATCGGCAATCCGGGGCGATTCTTCCATGAAAATATCATGCACTCCCGCATAAATATTCCGGGCCCGGATCAAGGCCACCTGGCGCTCAATCGCCTTGCGCGAATTCGCGTTCCGTCCCGTGCCATGCCCGGCCACAAACAGCGTGATCTCCGCCGGCTTGGGCGCGTAAGGAAAGGGATGCCGGGCCACCACCTCCCGCGCCCGCGCCAAAATCACCTCGGTCATGGCCTCGTGCGAGCCCACCGGCAGGCAGTAATGCCAAATGGAGCCACCCACCTGCCGCGTCGGCTGCCCGTCAAAACCCAGTTCTTTGGGAATGATTTCCGTGCTGAAATAGCCTTCGCTGATGAACAGCGGCACAATAAAAATTCGCGATTCCGTCAGTTTTGCCAACACCCGCCGCACGTGCGGCTCCTGCTTCCAAAAGCCCTGCGCCACCGTGGCGAAAATCCGGCGGCGGCGCAGTTCCGCGCAGTGCTGCCGCACGGGCCGGGCGGACTCCAGGTTCAGGGTCGTGCCATGACCCATCACCACCAGGGCTGCGTCCAGGAAATTATCGCCGTTCATTGGCCCTAGGTTGGCGGATTCTCCCCGCCCCCGCAAGCGGCCCCTGTTAAGAATCCGTGCCGGCCCGTCCGGCTGGTTGCTCGATTCCATCCACCTTGGATAGTTGCCGTTCTGCCTTCGGGTCCGGACCCCGGCCGCAGCTCCCCGAATGTCATCATGGTTTCCATTCGACTTGGCCGCGAATTCCCGCTAAAAAATAGCGCATGCACAAATCCATTTTCCCTGCCGTTTTCCTCGCTTTAATGGGCTCGCTGCTCGCTGGTTGCAGCACCCACCGGCCGGATACCTCCGCCCCGGCGCTGGCCTGCTTCCAAAATCTTCCCGCGGCCGCCGATCCGCGGACCGTCGGCGAGAAAATCGCCGCTAATTTTCTCCTGCGTCCCCACGCCACCAACCGCGCCTCCGGCTTCATCATCTACCCCGAGGTCTGCACGGCCTACGGCGCCCTCCGTTTTGCCCATGAAATCGGCGACACCAACTTGCAAGCCCAACTCGTGCACCGCTACGATGACCTGTTCCCGACTGCCGGCAATCCTTTGATTCCCGCCGCCAATAATGTGGATTCACATGTCTTCGGCACGGTGCCGCTGGAAATCTACCTGTTGCAAGGGGGCCAGCCTTACCTCGAACTCGGCCAGGGCATCGCCGACCTGCAATGGGTAAACCCCCGAGCCGATGGCCTCACCCGGGAAACCCGCTTTTGGATTGACGACATGTTCATGATCACCGCCGTCCAGTTGCAAGCTTACCGCGCCACCCACGACGCCAAGTACCTCGATCGCGCGGCCAACGAAATGGTCGCCTACCTCGACAAACTCCAAAAACCCAACGGCCTCTTTTTCCATGGCCTTGACATCCCCTTTTACTGGGGCCGGGGCAACGGCTGGTTTGCCGTGGGCATGGCCGAAATGCTCAGCACCCTCCCCTCCGACCATCCCCAATATTCGCGCATCCTCGCTGGCTACCGGCAAATGATGGCCGCTTTGAAACAATACCAATCTCCCTCCGGCCTCTGGCGCCAGTTGCTGGATGACGACCAGTCCTGGGTCGAAACCTCCAGCACCGGCATGTTCACCTTCGCCCTGATTCAAGGCGTCAAGCACGGGTGGCTCAATGCCGCCGAATACGGCGATTGCGCCCGTCGCGGCTGGATCGGCCTCTGCGGCTATGTCAACGCCGATGGCAACGTCCGCGAAATCTGCGTGGGCACCAACCAGAGCAAGGATAAACAATTTTACCTGGACCGCCCCCGTTCCGTGGGCGATCTCCATGGCCAGGCCCCCGTCCTCTGGTGCGCCTGGGCCCTGCTGGCGAACTAACCCCGCACCGGGGTGGGGACAGCTTGTCCCCAATACCTCGCCGGCCAACGCCGCCGGTCTGCCATGTGCTCCCGCCCGGGTAAAGCCACTCTATCACTACCAACCATAAACCCGGGCGAAGTTTTGGTCCATTGTTGGTTCCAAACTCCGCGCGCTCCGCCCTGCTGTGCGCCGTGTTTTCGGGAATCCACCGCCTCGCCCTGTGAATAAATTTCAATAACTTTTGCTCGCGATTGCTCGCTCTGGAAGGTCTCATTATCCCATGATTGACGCAGCCTCAGAAGCGCCCGGTGGCCCGGTGGATTTTAAGAAAACCCGCCGGCGCAAAAACGCCAGCCCGGATGCCTTGAAACTGGACCGCCTGCCGCCCCATTCGCCCGAGGCCGAGCAGGGGGTGCTGGGCTGCGCTCTCCTCTCCCCCAACGAATGCATCGGCGAATGCGTGGAAAAACTCAAGGACGAGGGTAAGGAAACCTTCTACGATTTGCGCCACCAAACCATTTACGAGGAACTCGTGGAAATGTTCAACACCCGCGAGCCGGTCGATTTGATCACCGTGCAGCAGCGGCTTAAGGACAAGCAGCTGCTCGAGCAGGTCGGCGGCCTGGGTTACCTCAGCCAGTTGCAGGATGCCGTGCCCAGCGCGGCCAACCTGAGCTATTACCTCGAGATCGTCCGGGAAAAATTCCTCCTGCGAAAAATGATCACCACCTGCTCCGAGGTCGTCGGCCGCGTGTATGATTACGAGGGCGAGGTGGACGCGCTGCTGGACGAGGTCGAGCGCGATGTGCTCAAAATCAGCGAGTCCCGGGCGCAGAGCAATGTGCTTGGCACCAAGGAACTGGTGAACCGCGCCATTGGCACGATCGAAAATTATTTCAATCGCAAGGGCATCCTCAACGGCATCCCCACCGGCTTCGCGGATCTGGACCGGATGACCGACGGCCTGCACCACAGCGAGATGATTGTCATCGCGGCGCGGCCTTCCATGGGCAAGACCTCCCTGGCCATGAACATGGTCGAGAACATGGTGCTGGACCACCAGATTCCCGTCGGGGTGTTCAGCTTGGAAATGAGCGCGGAATCCCTGATCCTCCGGATGATGACCTCCATCGCGCGCGTCAACATGCGGAGCATCCGCGAGGGCTTCATGAGCGAGGCGGATTTCCCCAAAATTTTGAACGCCGCCGGCCGCCTGGCCAACGCCCCTTTGTTCATCGATGACACCGCCGGGTTGTCCATTTTGCAACTGCGCGCCCGGGCCCGCCGGATGTCCCAGCAGCATGGCGTGAAGTTTTTCGTGATTGACTACCTTCAACTCCTGCATTCTACTGCCCGTCGATCGCAAGAAAACCGCCAGCAGGAAATTGCCGATATTTCCAGCGGCATCAAGGGTTTGGCGAAGGAATTGCGGGTCCCGGTCCTGGTCTTGAGCCAGTTAAACCGGGAGTTGGAGAAGGACAAGAGTCGCAAACCGCGTTTGTCCGATCTGCGGGAGTCCGGTTCCATTGAACAGGACGCCGATGTCGTGGGGCTGTTATACAAGCCCAGCACCGGCGATGATGAAGAGGGACCGCCCCCCGAGGAAGCGGACGGTGTGCCGGTCAATCTATTGATTGCCAAGCAGCGTAATGGTCCGACCGGTGACATTAATTTAACGTTTTTAAAAACATACACGCGATTTGAAACCGCAGCGAAAGTCAGCGAAGAAGACATGCCCTCGGGGCGCTAGACGGATGCGAAAACTGTGCCACCTGCTCGGTGCCTCCGTCCTGCTCAGCTGCGCCACCGCCGCCTACGGCCAGAATACCGGGACCAAAATTGACCGGGTGGACATCAAGTTTGTCGGCCCCGCCTCCGTCAGCGAGCAATATGTCCGGGCCAACATCCGCCTCAAGCCGGGGGATCTCTACCGGCCCAATGTCACCGAGGACGATGTGCATTCCCTTTACGGCACCGGCGAGTTTTTTAACATCCGCGTCGCCGCCGATGTGGCCGATGATGGCGGCGTGGTCCTGACCTATATCGTCCAGGTCCGGCCCCGCATCACCGAAATCAAATTTTCCGGCAACCACAAGCTCAAGGAATCCAAGCTCAAGAAAAAACTCACCTCCAAGGTGGGCGAGGCGCTGGATGAGCAGAAGCTCTTCACCTCCGCCCAGGAGATGCAGAAACTCTACCAGAAATACGGCTACCCCGATTCCACCGTCAAGTATCACCTCGACATCGATGAAGTCACCGGCCACGGCGTTGTCACCTTTGACATCGTGGAAAGCCCCAAAGTCCGCATCGTGGACATTGAGTTTCAGGGGGCCACCAAATTTACCCAAAAGACCCTGCGCAAGCAGCTCAAGACCCGGCGCCACAACATGTGGTCCTGGATCATGGGCACCGGGGTGCTGAACAGTGATGATTTTGAGCATGACCGGGACACCCTGGTGGATTACTACCACGACCATGGCTACCTGGATTTCGAAATCAACAACGTCCAGATGGTCCATCCCACCGCGAATTCGCTCATCATTATCTTCCAGGTGACGGAGGGCAAACAGTACAAGGTGGGGAACGTAAAGTTTTCGGGCAACAAGCTCTTCACCGTCGGTGATATTCGCCGCGGCATTGCCGCCGACAACGCCTTTGAACATTCCCCGGATAAAATGGGTCCCAACGGACTCCCCATGGACACCGGCGATGTCTTTACCCCCGATGGTTTCACCAAGGACACCGAGAAAATTGAGGATTTTTACGGCAG
Organism: uncultured Verrucomicrobia subdivision 3 bacterium; assembly: GCA_903895255.1. Lineage (GTDB taxonomy): Bacteria > Verrucomicrobiota > Verrucomicrobiia > Limisphaerales > UBA11358 > UBA11358. The sequence continues at coordinate 96,768 of CAITTG010000135.1, read as the reverse complement.
CAAGGGCCATATTGAAGTCGCCCAGGGCCAGGGTTTGCGCGCATTGCGCGTCCCCAACGTGGACGCTGGCACCATGGACTTGGAATTCGAGGTGGAGGAGGGCATTGTCTCAAAAGTTGAGAAAATTGACATCCGGGGCAATTTGAAAACCAAGGACAAGGTGCTCCGCCGCGAACTGGCCATTTCCCCGGGGGAAACGTTCGACATGGTGCGGGTCAAGGTCAGCAAGAAGCGCCTCGAGGGCCTGCAATATTTTTCCAAGGTGGACTTGCAGCCCGAGCCCACCGATCCGCCCATCACCGGCCGCAAAAACCTCGTGATCAATGTCGAGGAGCAAAACACCGGCAACCTCACCTTCGGCGCCGGCTTCAGCTCGGTGGACTCCCTCGTGGGTTACGTCCAGATGACCCAGGGCAATTTTGATTTGTTCAATCCTCCTTACTTCACCGGGGCCGGCCAAAAGCTGCGCGTCCGCGTGCAGTTGGGCATTGAGCGCCAGGATTATGAAATCTCCTTCATCGAGCCGTGGTTCATGAACCACAAGCTCTCTTTGGGGGTGGACCTCTACCTCCATCAGTTGAATTTCGAGAGCCCGAATAATATTTACGACGAACGCCGTCTGGGCACCCGGGTCAGCCTCACCCGCGCGCTCTGGAGCGATTTTCTTATCGGCAGTGTGAGCGCCACCGTGGAACAGGTGGGCATTGACCTGAATCCCGGATGGCACACCGGCCAGTTGACACCGCCCGGTCCCGGCTTAACGCTTCCAATTTATCAGCCCCCCAATGTGCCGGACGCCATTTTGCAGCAAACTGGCAACCACGTTTACGAGCGGCTCGGCACCTCCCTGGCGTACGACACCCGGAACAGTGTTGAATTGCCCGATCACGGCCAGCGCACGGAAGTCATTGCCGAAGTCAGTCAGGGCCAGCCTTCCTTCTATAAATTAGAGGCTAAAAACGACTGGTTTTTTCCGGGCTTTTTCCATGGTCACGTCCTCGAGGTGAGCAGTCAGCTCCGCACCGCCGCCAGCTTTGGTTCCGAGGATGTCCCTTTCTACGACCGTTACTATTTGGGCGGCCTCTACAATTTGCGCGGGTATAAATACCGCAATGTGGCCCCGCGCCAGCAGGAGCCCGGGCCGCCCGCCCAGCAGAACTACAGCGTTCCGAGCGAGCCCATCGGCGGTGACAGTTCCTGGTTCAGCTCGGCGGAATATAGCATTCCCATTATTGAAAAACCCGGCTCCTTCGGCATCCGTATCGCCACTTTCTTTGACATTGGCGCCGTGGCCCCGGCTTCCTATACCCTGGGTTCGGATTATAATGATGACGTGGGCTTGGGCCTCCGTCTGAACATCCCCCACCTCGGACCGTTGCGTCTGGATTATGGTATTCCCATCCATCATGACCAGTATCAGAGCAGCGCCGGACAATTTCAATTTGGCGTGGGTTACACCCGTGATTTCTAAGATGAATCGTCTTACCCTCAATTGCTTGCTGGCCGGCCTGCTCGTGGTTTCCACCACCTGCGGGGCACTCGCCCAGTCCATGCGCGGCCTGGGGGGCCTGCCGCTGTTCTTTACCGCTCAGAAAGGCCATGATGGCACCCCTTGCTTTCTCGCCACCGGCCCGGACACGGCGGTTTTGATCTCCCCGGCCATGGTGCAGTTTGACCGCTGCCATCAATCCCCCATTCAAGCCCAGCTCGTGGGCGCCAATCCCCTGGCTGCCATTCGTGGCGAAGTCGAACTGGACGGCAAGGTGAATTTCCTGCGCGGCAATGATGGCACCCAATGGCGTGCCAACGTCCCCACCTTCGACCACGTGCGCGTCGACAACCTCTATCCCGGTGTGGCGGCGGTGTACCACGGCAATCAGCAGCGCCTCGAATATGATTACCAAGTGGCCCCGGGAATCAATCCCGCCGTCATTCAACTGCGGTTCAGCGGCACCGATAAAATTGCCGTCAATCCCGCGGGTGAACTCGAGTTGTTCGCCGGCGCCGGTCAAATCCGCCAGCCCAAACCCGAAATTTACCAGACCATCGCCGGTGTCCGCCATAATATTTCCGGTGGCTTCCGCCTCGTGGATGACCGCACCGTCGCCTTCACCATCGGCGATTATGACCGCTCCCAGCCCCTGGTCATTGATCCCATCCTGTATTATTCCACCTATTTCGGCGGCACCGCCGGTGATTCGGCTCTGGCCGTCGCCGTTAATACCAATGATGGTTCCTTTTTTGTGGCCGGTCAGACCTTGTCCGGCAGCGTCTTCGCCGGCGGACCTTTTTCCACCACTAATGCCTTTCAAAAAACCTTTCAGGGCGGCAGTGTTTATGGGGACGCCTTTGTGGCGAAATTTGATAAACATTTCAACCTCGTTTACCTGACCTACCTCGGCGGAGGCGCCGATGACACCGCCACGGCCATCGCGGTGGATGGTCTCGGCCATGCCTTTGTCGGCGGCTACACCGATTCGGCCAATTTTCCGGTGACCAACCGCATCCATGGTCTCGTCGGTGTGCCCGGGCTGACCAACCACATCAGCGGCCCGATTAATCAATACACCGGTGGCTATATGCTGGATGGCTTTGTCACCGAGCTGGAGACCAATGGTTCCAGCCTGGTGTGGTCCACCTTCATCGGTGGCAACGCCGAGGACTCCGTTCTGGCCCTGGCCATTGACGACGTGGACAACGTCTATGTCACCGGCTACACCCTCTCCACCAATTTTCCCTGCACCAATGCCATCCCTTTCAAACTGGCGGGGGGTTATACCAACCAGTATTTGAATTATCTGGCCTGCCCCTACACCTACTATAACTACAATGGCTTCGTCGCCGAAATCGCCAGTCAGGGCGCCAGCCTGCTGTTTAGCTCCTACTTGGGCGGCACCAATTTGGACGCGGGCACCGGCATTGCCGTGGATCGCGCGCACAATATTTTTGTGTCAGGCTACACCGCCTCCACCAATTTCCCCAATACCAACGCCTTTCAGAAATACCTGAACCAGAGCACCAATAATCTCTCCACCCAGTACAGTTACACCTTCAATGTTTTTGACGCGTTTGTGACCAAAATCGCCCCCGGTCCCGGCCATTATCAACTCCTCTATTCCACCTTCCTCGGGAGCACCAACTCCGAGCAGGCGCACGGCATCCGTGTGGATGACACCGGCGCCTACGTGACCGGCTACACCGCCTCCAGTAATTATTATAACACCCGGATTCCCGTGATTTTTAGCGGGGTGACGAACAATCTCAATGGTGGATATTACATCACGAACGTGTTCTTGACCAAGATCACCACCACCAATCTCCTCAATGCCAATGCCTCCAGCATCGCTTGGTCTGTCGTCTTCGGCGGTTTTAGTCGCGACGTGGGCACGGGGCTGGCCTTGGACCCCAAGGGCGATATTTTTGTCGTGGGCACCATGTTTTCCGGCAACTTCCCCACCACCAATGGCTTTGGTCTGCTCGCGACCAACAAAGTGAGTCCCGGCACCGAGGTCTTCGTCACCGCCTTCGCCCCCGACTGCACCCGGGTTCTTTATTCCGTCTTGCTCGGGGTGAATAACAACAACTACGGCTACGCTATTGACGCCGATCAAAATGGCACGGTCTATCTGAGCGGCCAGACCTATTCAAAAAATTTCCCCTGTACCACGGCCATCCCCAATGTGCCCGGTCTGGGCATTCAAACGGCTTGGGCTCCCGGTCTCGGCGGCATCTCCGATGGCATTATTGCCGCCATCGGCCTCAACCCCGACCCTTATGAGCCCTCGCTCGCCATCACCCGCACCACCGCCAAAACCGTGACCTTGTCCTGGCCCTACAATTACCAGTTGGAGCCCTATGCCTCCAAATTCATCCTCGAATCCGCCACCAATCTGCTGGCCACCTCGATTTCGTTGACCAATTTCTTCAAGACCAATAATGTTGTTTTGGGTGATTATTGGGTGCCCGTCCTGACCCCGGTGAGCCTGACCACCACGTCTTCCTTTGTTTTGTTGCCCAGTACCAACAGCGCCCGCTTCTTCCGGCTCTCCAACACCAATTCCGCTTACTAACCTCCGCCGTGCCATTTTTGACTGGCGTTTCGGACAAATTCTGGTTTATTCCCTGCCGCTTATGAAATTATTGCGTTCCTTGATTCCGACTTTTTTGATCCTGGCCTTGCTGGCCGCCCCCGGCCTCACGCTCTCCGCCCATGCCCAAACCAAAATCGCCACCGTGGACATGCGCAAGCTGCTCAATGGCTACTGGAAAACCAAGCAGGCCAATGCCGCCCTCGAAACCCGCAAAGCCGACCTCCGCAAGGAGTTGAAGGACATGGCCGATGGCCTCGATAAGGCCCAGGCCGACTACAAACAACTCCTCACCCAGACCGAGGACCCCACCATTTCCGACGTCGAACGCGACCGCCGCAAAGCCGCCGTCGCCGACAAAAGCAAGCAGATCAGTGATTCCAAAGCGGCCTATGACCAGTTCAGCCGCCAGGCCGAGGTGCAATTGCAGGACCAAGTGCAGCGCATGACCGCCAATCTTATTTCCGAGATCCAGGCCGCCATCAAGGTCAAGGCCAAGCTCGCGGGCTACACCTTGGTCCTGAATGCCACCAGCGATGCCGTTGTCTTTGATGCCGGTGATGCCGACCTGACCACCGATGTCCTCGCCCAACTCAACGCCGGCGCCCCCATCGACCTCAGCCCCGCCGCCTCCACCAATTCACCCACCCCGCCCACGAGCACCCCCTGACGGTATTTTTCGTCGGCTGATGATCCCGTCGGCTCTGGCGCGCGGCTCCGTGACCTGCATCACTCTCGATCGCTCTGTAAACTCAGAATTCAATTCCCTTTACCGACCTATGTTGTCGGCAACCAAGCCATTTCAAATCTCAAATCCTGAAATCTGAAATTTCCCCATCCCGCCCGTCCTGAGTCTCCCTCTCACCGAACGAGCCCGATCTTCCTCCCTCATCTCGTAGAAAACGACGTGAGGAATTTCTGAAATCGTGTGCCCCTCCTAATATCCCAACCTCCGCCAAGCATCACCCCTGCCGTCCACTCCCCGCCGCGCGGGTCCGTGACCCATAAGCGTTAACCTTAAACCTTGAGCCTGTTTTAAGGTGTTGCCCGGCATCAACTCTGCGTCCTCTGCGACTCTGCGCGCGCCATTTTAGGTGCCTTGGCCGGGGGTATGGGCTGCGACCCGCAGCACTCCCCTGTGCTAGCCCACGTTGAAACTAACCCTCCTCCGCCCGTCAGATTTCCTGAAGTTGTCTATTCCCCGCCGTAACCCACCCAGCCTGCTCCTTGGAATTTGGAATTCCTACGGTGCTTGGATGTTGGTGCTTGGAGCTTCCTTCATTTTGCAGTTTCCCCACCCCCTCGCTTCCCGTACACTCTCCCACTCTATTTTATGACCAGTTTACCCGTGCGCACCGGCAGTCAAATTCGGCAGGACTTTCTCGACTTCTTCAAGTCGAAGCAGCACACCATCGTGCCCTCCTCCAGCCTCCTGCCCGATTCCCCGAACCTCCTGTTCACCAACGCCGGCATGAACCAGTTTGTCCCCATCTTCCTGGGCCAGACCCAATGCCCCTACACCCCCGGCCGCGCTGCCGACACCCAGAAATGCATCCGCGCCGGCGGCAAGCACAACGACCTCGACGACGTCGGCCTGGACACCTACCACCACACCTTCTTCGAAATGCTCGGGAACTGGTCCTTCGGCGACTATTTCAAACAGGAAGCCATCGACTGGGCCTGGGAACTCATCATCCAAATCTGGAAATTCCCCCCCCAACGCCTCTACGCCACCGTCTATAACCCGGACAAGTCTCTGAACGACCCCAGCGAATTCGACCAGGAAGCCTGGAACTTCTGGGCCGAGAAATTCCGCTCCGTCGGCCTCGACCCCGCCATCCATATCGTTAACGGCAACAAAAAAGATAACTTTTGGATGATGGGCGAGACCGGCCCCTGCGGTCCCTGCTCCGAATTGCACGTGGACCTCACCCCCGCCGGCGATACCGGCGGCAAGTTGGTCAATAAAGGCAGTCCCCAGTGCATTGAAATCTGGAACCTCGTCTTCATCCAGTTCAACGCCAACCCCGACGGCACCTTCGCCCCGCTCCCCGCCCGCCACGTGGATACCGGCATGGGCTTCGAACGCGTCACCAGCATCATCCAGGGCACCAAAGGCCTCACCGATTTCGCCAACGCCAAAATCTCCAACTACGAGACCGACATCTTCCGCCCCATCTTCGACGCCCTCGAAAAACTAAGCGGCAAAACCTACGGCAGCACCCTCCCCGGCGACGCCGCCCCGCAACCGTCCGCCAATGCCCCCCTCAAGACCTCCGGTGAAGGTCCGAGCTCCATCGTTGACGTGGAATGCTCCGTCGCGACCTTGCAAGCGGGCGAGATCTCCAATCAGCCCGAGGAAATCGCCGGCAACCGCCCGGACGCCGCACCCTCCGCCGAGCAAGTCGCCCTGGACATCGCCTTCCGCGTGATTGCCGATCACATCCGCACCCTCAGCTTTGCCATTGCCGATGGCATCCAGCCCGGCAACAACGACCGCAACTACGTCCTCCGCCGCATCCTCCGCCGCGCCGTCCGCTACGGTCGCACCTTGGGATTCAAAGAACCCTTCTTTTACAAACTCGTGGACGTCCTCGCCGAAACCATGGGCGACGTCTTCCCCGAAATCCGCGCCAAAAAGAAGCACGTGCAGGAAGTCATCCAGCGCGAGGAGGAAGCGTTTAACAAGACATTGGACAATGGATTGGCGCTTTTTGAATCCGCAGTAAGGACGCGAGCCTTATTAAAATCCAAAACTGGGGAAATATTGGAAATAATAGGTTCAGTTGAGACAAAACTAAATTCTTTGCCGGACAGCTACTCAGCAGGAAATCAAAGGCTCACACAAATAATTGTTGATTCAGAACGGCTATCTAAGATTACAGACCAATTTGATTCAAATAATCCCGTTCAAGCAGCCAAGCTTATCCAGGCATTTTCTGACGCAATCCATGCACATTCACATGGAGCTAGTTCTGAGGAAAGATATCTGGAGTTTATCAAGCTATATTCAAAATACCTTGGGTTTGCCAGGTCCGGTGTGGCGGAAGCAAAACAGTGGAACGTTAGTGAATTTGGTGGCCGGGAAGCTTTTGTACTTTACGACACCTTCGGCTTCCCCCTCGACCTCACCGAGCTGATGGCCCGCGAACGCGGCCTCACCGTGGACAAAGAAGGCTTCGAGAAATTAATGGAAGAGCAACGCGCCCGCGCCCGCGCCGCGCAGAAAAAAGAAGTCATCTCCCTCTCCCAAATCGAGACCACCACGCCCACGAAATTCGTCGGCTACGATAATCTCTCGGTCGAATCCAAAGTCCTCGAAGTCGTCTCCCTCAAGGACAAAACCGCCGTCATCCTCGAAACCAGTGCCTGCTACGCTGAAATGGGCGGCCAGCTCGGCGACACCGGCGAATTGACCGGCAGCGGCCAGCTCTGGCGCGTCGTAAACACCCAAAAGAGCGGCAACACCTTCCTGCACTTTATCGAAGGCGGCGATGCTCCCACCGTCGGTGCCACCGTCACGCTTGCCGTCGAGGCCGCCCGCCGCCACGCCATCCAGCGCCACCACACCGTTACCCATTTGCTCCACTGGGCACTGCACGAAGTCGTCAGCCACGAAGCCACCCAAAAAGGCTCCTTCGTCGGCCCCGACAAACTGACCTTCGATTTCAACAGCGCCCCGCTCACTCCCGGCCAGGTGGCCGACATCGAGCGCCTCGTCAACGAACGCATCGTGGAAAACGGCGGCGTGAGCTGGCTCGAAGTCCCCTACGCCGAGGTCAAATCGCGCAAAAACGTGATGCAATTCTTCGGCGATAAATACGGCGACACCGTCCGCGTCGTCCAAATCGGCGGCCGGTCCGGGGAGTTCAACGGCTACTCCATGGAACTCTGCGGCGGCACCCATACCCACGCCACCGGCGAAATCGGCCTTTTCCGCATCCTCGGCGAAAACGCCATCGCCGCCGGCGTCCGCCGCATCGAAGCCGTGGCCGGTTTGGAAGCCTACCGCCACGCCATCGAAGGTGCCGCCCTCATCAAGCACATCGCCGACAAGGTCAGCTCGCCCGTTCATGAGCTGGAAAAGAAAATTGAGTCCCTCCTCGCCCACGGCCGGGAACTGGAAAAGCAGCTCAAAGCCGCCCACCAGCGCGAAGCCGCCGGTCGCGCCCAGGAATTGGTCGCCACCGCCAAAACCCTCAACGGCACCCCTGTCATCATCGCCAACCTCGGCACCGCGGATGGCGACACCGTCCAAACCGTCTCCGATGCCCTCAAATCTCTGTTCAAAGGCGTGGTGGTGCTTGGTGGGGCCTCTGGCGGGGCGGTAACGTTAATTGCCTCTGTTTCACCCGAATTTACCGCCAAAATCTCGGCCGGCAAGGTCATTCAGGCCATCGCCCCCATCGTTGGCGGTAAAGGCGGCGGCAAGCCCGACCACGCCCGCGGCGGCGGCAAGGATGCCGCCAAGCTGGATGAGGCCCTCGCCAAGGCGTTGACCCTTGTATGAATTTTGCCACGACGCATCGCCAAATACCTGAATCCCAACGGGATTCTGACCTCCAGCCCAGGGTTGCGAGGAACGAGCTACCCTGGGTAAGCGTGCCCAAAAGCCATTCAACCCCAACGGGGTTGTGCCATAGTGCACGGCATTTGCATTAATTTAATGCCGCTTGCTTGAACAAATCGGTTATGATTTGTCTATAAGATATGAGTGCTGGCGCGGTTACCAACGGAGCAAAGTTTCCCTCGACTTGTAGGCCGGGTCCCCTGACCCGGCGTCGTAGGTCTGCCATGATGCATCGGATCAATTATCACCCGTCCGGTCAGCCAGAAGCCTGCCCGCCAGGGGCTCGGTTATTCCCGTAATATGAACGACCGACCCAAACCCGTCCGCCGGCGTCGCAAACCCTTGGAAGCTCCGGTGGAAATCCGGGAAATGCGCCTCGAGGATTTATCCGCCGTTTTCCTGCTGGGCCAAAAGCTCTTCACTGCCGAGGATTTCCCCACGCTCTATCGCTGCTGGGATGACGACGAGGTCATGAAGATCTTCAGCTCCGACCAGGAAACCTGCCTCGTGGCCGAGTCCGCCGGCAAAGTCGTTGGCTTCGCCCTGGGCAGCATCATGAAAAAGCCGCGCAACGCCTGGCTCTATGGCTGGCTCGAATGGCTCGCCGTGGACCCCGCTTATAAACGCCACGGCATTGCCACCCGTCTGCTGAACCAGTTGACCACCCTCTTCGTCAAGCGTGATGCTCGCATCATCCTCGTGGATACCGACGAATCCAACCACAAAGCCCTGGCTTTCTTCCGTAAAATTGGCTTCGGCCACGAGATCAAGCACATCTATCTGTCCTGCAACATCGACGATCACCCCCTCGCCATCGAGCGCAAAGAGGCCCTCCGCGAGAACGAGGATGATTAATTCCCACGTAGCGGCGAACTGGCGTTCGCCGCATTAATCAAACTCCATCCCTGCCGGATGAACTTCCTGAATTATTACCGTACTCACTCCGGCGGCATTAAAATATAAACCTGGCCCGGTTGAAACTCGTTCATGCGTTGGAGAATTTCCGGTGCGAACCAGAAAATATCCTTCATACGATTAGATTTTGCCCGCAACAAAATGATGGCAAATGGCAGCCCGGCGGTTTTGTTCTGTTGCGGCAATCGCTTGTCCACCGTCAGGAATATATCAAATGCACCCGACTCACAATGAGACGCAGGAGTTTGCCATTGCTGATGCTCGCCCAACCTGCTTGCTGCACCGATTTAACCGACTGGCCGGGAAGTTGCTTGGCCAGATCCTTGGGCAGGCATTCATCCAGTAGAATGCGCATCACGCCACCGCCAGCAGGCTCGCGCTGGCTTCTTCGAGGAAAGCAATCGCTTGCTGCCGGGTTACCGTGGGGTATTGCTCCAAAAACTCATCGATCGTATCCCCTCCCTCCAAATAATCCAGTAATGCCCGCACCGGCACACGCGTGCCGGCAAAGCACGGCTCGCCGCTCATGATTTCCGGGTCAATTAACACAACGGAACGATTCCTCATGCCACTAATAAAACCCACTTCCTCCGGATTGACAATCCCTCAGTTAATTTGTCGAAACCCCCTCCAATTTTCCCCGCATAAATTCTTTCATTTGGGAGCGGCTTTTTTTAGTCTGAAACGATTTTAACAATTAACAAATTAAAGCATTATGGCCGCCGATACCTCTGTCGTAAAACCCGTTGAAGCCCCGCCGCTCACGCCGCTGCAGCTCACCTCCAAACTCGCCGCCACCCCCCCGGCCGCGCCCAAATATTCCGTCACCGTCAAGAACGCCGCCGGGGCGGACATTACCCTCGCCGATCCCCGCGCCACCCGCGCACTGGTGGCCCTGATGGACGTGCACGCCGTCGTCGGTGGTGCCGCCTGCCACTGGGGCGGCCCGGCCGCCTTCGCGGAAATCAACGCCGCCATCCACGGGGTCATGTTCACCACCGTCGGCCGGGAATGGCACGACGCTTACAATTACATCAACGATGCCGGCCATGCCGAAAACGGCGTCTACGCTCTGCGCGCTTTGTATGGTTTCGACGGCATGACCTTCGACACCCTGAAAGGGTTCCGCAGCATCAGCAGCAAGCTCACCGGCCACGGCGAATCTCACCTGAACCCCGAGGGCGTGCTCATGAGCAACGGCCCGCTTGGTTCCTCGCTCCCGCAAGCCCAGGGCCTGGCCATCGGCGACCGGGTCGCCAAGCGCGATCGCGTGACCATTTGCGTGGTCAGCGACGGCGCGAGCATGGAAGGCGAGGCCAAGGAAGCGTTTGCCGCCATCCCCGGACTGGCCGCCAAGGATCGTCTGAATCCCTTCCTGCTCGTGATTTCCGACAACGACACCAAGCTCTCCGGCCGCATCACGAAGGACTCCTTCAGCATGCAACCCTCCTTCGCCGCCATGGCCGCGCTGGGGTGGAATGTCATTCATGTGCCCCACGGCAATAATTTGTCCGAAGTCTACCTCGCCGTCGAAGCCGGCCTTGCCGCCGCCCGCCTCAATCCCCGCCAGCCGGTGTGCCTCCTGTGCAAAACGGTGAAGGGCTACGGCATCAAAGCCACCGAGGAAAACTCCGCCGGCGGCCACGGCTTCCCGCTCGCCAACGGCGAAAAAATCGTGGACTGGATGACGGAACTCTTCAAGGGCGACACGGTCCCCGCCGACCTCGCCGCCTGGGCGCAAGCGCTGCGCACCGATTGGGAACAGAAGGAAGCCGCCAAAAAAGCCAAGGCCGCCGCCGCCCCCGCGAATCCCACTCCCGCCGTGAAGAAGGACAAGGTCCAAACCGGACTCGCCAAAGCCGCCGTCCGCGCCGCGCAGGAAGGCCTCCCCGTTTACTCCGTTTCCTCCGATGTGCAGGGCTCTACTGGCATCAGCTTTTTCCAAAAGAGTTTCCCCGACCGCTTCATTGAAGTCGGCATCGCCGAGTCCAACATGATCAGCACCGCCGCCGGCCTCTCCAAGGCGGGCTTCATCCCCATTGTGGACACCTTCGGCCAGTTCGGCGTCACCAAGGGCAATCTCCCCCTCACCATGGCTGCGCTGTCCCAAGCGCCGGTCATCGCCATGTTCTCCCACGTCGGCTTCCAGGATGCCGCCGACGGCGCATCCCACCAAGCCACGACCTACTTCGCCGCCACCAGCGCCATCCCCCACACCGTGGTGATCGCGCCCAGTTGCTCCGACGAGGCCGAATCCCTGATGCACCAGGCCATCCATAAATTCGCCGCCGATCGCGCCACCGGCCGCGATGGCGACAGCTACCTCTTCTTCGTCGGCCGCGAAAATTATCCCCTCACCTGGATCGAAGGCGCCCAATATCCCTGGGGCAAAGCCCAGGTCCTCTCCACCGGCAGCGACGTCGTCCTCATCGGCTGCGGCGTGCTGGTGAACAAAGTCATCGAGGCTGGTAAACTGCTGGCCGCCCAAGGCGTGAAAGCCACCGTCATCAGCAACCCCTTCGTCAACCGCGTGGACCTCGCTACCATCGGTGCGGCGGTCAAAGCCTGCGGCGGTCGCGTGGTCACCATTGAAGACCACCAAGTCATCGGCGGCATGGGCGCGCAAGTCTCGCACGCCCTCTCCAACGCCGGCATCCCGCACACCCTGAAAAGCCTGGGCATCCACAACGAATTCGGCCAGTCCGCCTACCTCGCGGAAGAACTCTACGTCAAACACGGCCTGACCTCCCCCAAAGTCGTCGAAGCCGCCCTGTCCCTCCTCGGCCGGTAATCCAGCAGAGCAGGGGAGCGCGCCCGGAACACCGGCTGGCCGCCAGCATTTCCGGTCGCCTCCCCAGCCCTTCGTGCGGCAGAAAATAACCCACCGATTCAACGATGGGTTTCGGTGGCCTCAAGGTTTGAGTCCCGCCAGGGATGGCAGAAAATTCTAATCTAAGCAGGAAACGAGGTGACGAGTTTCTGAATAAAAAACCATCACCAACTCACGCCCGTCTCGGTCAGCCAACCGCTGTCCAACTCCATGGACTGCGGGGGCAAAGCGGCAGCGTCGACCCCGCTTTTGGTGGCGGAGTGACGCAGCCACTTTTCACCGATGTCCACCCGCCTTTAGCCAAACGATTTATCGTCTCCCAACGTGTGAACCGCGCGAAGCGTCCTGGAGTGCGCCCGCCCTCTGGCGCTTTTTTGCCAACCTGCTTCCGGCCGTCTCTGTCGCCCCGATGCTGACCTACTCCAAGGATTTCTTCAAACGGCGTCTCGGCAGCAGCCGCTTTATTCTCCCCAACCCAGTTAACCAAACCACCACCCGCCCGCAATCCAACCGTCCGACAAAAATCTAAATTTGGTAGGAAACGAGGTGACGAGTTTCTGACTAAAAAATCATCGCCAACCAACTCCCGCCCGCCCCTGTCGCCCATCCGCTGGCCAACTCCATGGTGTGGGGGCAGAGCATCCCTTAAATCCCCCAACCAACTGACCTCCCGCCTTCTCCCGGCCGCCCCTCAGCCCGGAGGGCGGCAGACAATAGCCCACCGTTTCAACGGTGGGTTTCGCGATCAGCGAGGCTCGAGTCCCGCCCGGGACGGCAGAATCGAATCAGGCAAGATCACCGGTCCAGCTTGAAGCTTGAAGCTTGAATTTTCCCTGAATATTGAAGTTTGAAATTTGAAGTGTTCTTCTCTGCCATCCCATCCGTGCCATCCGCGAAATTCGCGGTCAAACCGTTTCCCTCAAACCCGCTCAACCCAAGGTTGACAACCCTAAAAATCCAAAACACCATCGCCGCATATTCTTGCTCAAAGCCATTGCTTCTTGGAGAATTGTAGCTCCAGTAGGTTTCGCGATTGCGGGTGTTTGGCTGATGACTTCATGTGTCATATGCATATCTTCAGTTCGCACCACAGGAAGGGTGGTTCAGTTGGTTCAGCAGGGTTCTGGCGAGGATGTGTATTTTTGTCCAATCACCACTTTCCGGGACGCCGCCGGAATTGAGCATACGCTTCACTCGTCTGGCGGCAGCAATCCTCCACGATTTCCCGTTGGCACCAAGGTATCAATTCTTTATCGCACAAACAATCCTGACACTGGAATGATTGAGGATCGTTTTATGTTGTGGATTTGTCCGCTGCTTCTTATTGCTCTCTGCCTGGTTTACGGCAGCATCGGTATTGTTGTTCATCGATGGATGCAAAAGGAATGAACCCGAGATACCGCCTGACCAATTCCTCAGCCCCCTTGACCCGGTCAGGCTATACCCCGCTAGAGCAGGGGATGCGCCCGGAGCGCCGGCTTGCAGCCGGCTTTAACCAAACGATTATTGCCCCGGTGCAAATCCCACTCCAACGTCTGAATCGCGCGAAGCGTCCCGGACTGCGCCAGCCCTCAGGCGCTCTTTTATTAACCAACAACCATCCGTTCACCTGCGGTCCCAGACTTTGGACTTTAGACATTACCCTTCAATACGGCCCTCGAATAAACCCTGCCACCCGTTCCCGATAAAACTCTCCCAGCTTCTGGTGCAACTCCCCCGAAAGCGCCGGCAGCTTCGACACCCGCGCATTCGCCGCCGCCTGCTCGGGCCGGCTCGCTCCGGTAATCACCGTCGTGACCGCCGGAAAATCCAGAATCCACCGCTGCGCCAGATCCGCCAGCGTCCAGCCCGCCGGCACCAGCGGCTTCAGTTCATCCGCCAGTTCCACCCCTTTCTCAAACGGCAGCCCCGCAAACGTCTCGCCCACGTTAAACTTCTGCCCGTCGCGGTTGTAGTTCCGGTGATCATTCGCCCCGAACGCCTGCGCCTTCGTCATCTTCCCGCCCAGCAATCCGCTCGCCAGCGGCAGCCGGACAATGATAGCCACCCGCTTGGCCCGCGCCTCGTCAAAGATTGTGGCAATGGGCTTCTGCCGGAACAAATTGAAGATGATCTGCAGCGAGCCCAACCCCGGCTGCGCCAGGCAAGTCTTCGCCTCGTCCATGGACTCCACGCTCGCGCCAAACTGTTTGATTTTCCCCTCGCTCTGCAACCTGCGCAGCCAGTCAAAAATCTCCCCGTGCTCCAGCACGGCCGGCGGCACACAGTGCAATTGCGTCAGATCCAATGCCTCCACCTGCAACCGTTTCAACGAAGCCTCCGTGGCCGCCCGCACGCCTTGCTCGGTATAAAGATCCGGATACAAATCCGGCATCCGTCCCAGCTTGGTCGCCACGAAGAACGTCCCCTTGCGCTGCTTTAAAAATTTACCAATCAGCGTTTCACTCCGTCCGCCCCCGTAAACATCCGCCGTGTCCAAAAACGTCACCCCCGCATCCGCCGCCGCCGTGAGAATCTCAAACGCCCGCGCATCCTCCAAATTCCCCCAGTCCGCCCCCCCAAGCTGCCAGCACCCCAACCCAATTTCCGAGACCGCCAGCTTGGTTTTGCCAAAAATGCGCGTGTTCATGCTGGTAAGAATAAGCTGACCAAGTTCCCGAGTCCAGTATTCCGGCAAGCCCCGCTTGCCTCCGGAGTGCGGCCGTCTCGGCCGCGCGAGTCTAAAAAAACCTGACAGCGCCGGCTTTTTCAATAACCCCTTTCCCCAAATAACCAATGCCGCAGCCAGCCAACTCTGCGCCCTCTGCGCCTCTGCGCGCAACGCCTCTTTTTATCCAAACCCAGCTTGACCGGCCAGATCTAAACGGTTAAACCGGATTTAATGAACCGTGATAAACCACAAAACCGTGGCTTACGATCATGTTAGGCGTCTTTGCCGCGCACTTTGGATATGAAACTCAAGAGCATCAGGTTTGCGCCGATACCAGCCATAATCGGATTGTCGGTTGCGACGTTGATAGCTTTGGCCATCAGTCATTGTACGAGTTTTCCGTTTTGGGGAGCATTTGCTATTGTCATCGGTGCTATGATTGTCAACGGCATCATCGCCGAGATTGAGGACAACGCGCCCGGAGGTTTTAATAATCCACACCCACCGAAGACCAAGGAGCCAGATGATATTAAACCAGACGCCTAACCACCAGTCGTCGGGGCCAACCGCCGCTGGTCGTTCCGCTGTCGCGGTTCACGCTGCGCGCCCGCAGTGGGTTAGTTTTTTTCCTTCGGCCACACCATGTCCAAGAAGCCCCAACCGCCTTTGTTTTACCGATCGTTCCATCTGACTCTTGGTGGCCTCCTCCTGATATTGCCGGTTTTGATTTGGACCTCCCAAGGCAGCCAGTCTGGCAGTTGGCCGCAGTATGCTTGGATCATGTTTTTTTGCCTGCCAATCTTCGGTGTTGGCTTCTTGGCATTTGGTATTATCGCCTCCGACCAGAAGATTGCCTCCATCCGAGTAGCTGCCGCTGACAGCACCATAATTCCAGCAATTTTAGCGGTTCCATTATATCTTGTTCTGAAGGGCATCCAGGGAAAGAGGCGTGAGAAACTATTACTTAGAAAGCATGACCGTGTGACCTATCCAGTCGCCGAAGCCAACCGCCGTTGGCGCTGCCCGTTCTGCTTTCCCGCGTATTGTCAGGATGCGCCCTTGAATGGATAATCGCCACTTTTTGCATCGCCCCCAACCGTGATGTATGATAAGCCTTTAACGCGCATGAGTGTGCCTTCCGACAAATCCGGCCCGGCGACCAAGCCCGCGATCGACCCCCTGAAAACAGGTTGCTTTGCGCGTTCCGTCGTCGATTCCCTCGCCGAGGAACCCGGCCTGGAGGCCGTCACCATTGATCCCGCCCGCCAGAAAATCTCCGTCGCCACTCTCGGTCGCGCCGATGTCGACCGCCTCACCCGCCGCCTCACCGACAAATTGCAAGCCGCCAGCCAGGCGGAAAACGTTCATGCCTGCTCCCTCTTAAAAGGCGGCGGCGACTGCTTCGGCTGCGAACATCCCTTGGGTATTGTATCGCCCGATAAAATCTCCATCCAACGCCAGGGCGACAGCACCACCATCTCCCGCGTGACCTGTCCCACCGCCCCCAAATTCTGGCGCTGGCGCGACATCCCCTTTCCCAAAATCGTCCCGCGCGAAATGGACCTGCCCGAGGACGACCACGACGTGGATGAATGGAAGGCCCAGATCGTGGCCGCGATCATTTGCGGCGTGCTGGGTTTGACGGGGTATTTGATCGGCGGCCCTTGGGGCGTCGCGTGTTACGTCCTGAGTTATGTCGCCGGGGGATTTTTTCCCGCTGAGGAAGTGTGGGAACGTCTCCAAAAACGCGAGCTCGACGTTCACTTTCTGATGCTCGCCGTGGCGGCGGGCAGCGCCACCATCGGCGCTTGGGCCGAAGGGGCCACGCTGCTCTTCCTGTTTTCCTTTTCCGGCGCCCTCGAACATTACGCCCTGGGCCGCACCCAAAAGGAAATCCGCTCCCTCTTCCGTGAAGCCCCCAAAACCGCCGTGGTGTTGGAATCCGGCCAGGAACACGAAGTGCCAGTGGAACAAATCCGCGCCGGCCAGCGGCTCTTGATCAAACCCGGCGCCCAATTCCCCGTCGATGGCGACATCGTCAAAGGCACCACTGCCGCCGACGAATCCAATCTGACCGGCGAAGCCACCCCCGTGGAAAAAGCCGTGGGCGATGCCGCGCTGGCCGGCACCATTAATTTATGGGGCGTCGTCGAGCTGGTCGTCACCCGCCCGGCCGCCGAAAGCGCGTTGCAAAAGATCATCACCCTTATCAAGGAAGCGCAGCACCAAAAAGCCCCCGCGCAAAAATTTGCCGACAAATTCAGCACCTTCTACACCTACGGTGTGCTGGGCTTGTCCCTGCTCATGTTCTTCGTGTGGTGGCTGGGCTTTCACCTCGCCCCGTTCAAATCGGCTACCGAATCCCACACGGCGTTTTACCGCACCATGACCCTGCTGGTGGTCTCCTCGCCTTGTGCGCTGGTGCTTTCCATACCCTCCGCTGTGCTCGCCGCCATCGCCTGGGGTGCCCGCCACGGCATCCTCTTCCGCGGCGGCGCGGCTGTGGAAAAGCTCGCCGAGGTCAACATCGTTGCCTTGGACAAAACCGGCACCCTCACCACCGGCGAATTGCGCGTGGAAAAAATCGAAAGCTTTCCGTCCGGTCGCGAGGGCGAGGTCGCGCAACTCGCCTACTCGCTGGAGAAATTATCCACCCATCCCCTGGCCCGGGCCATCACCCGCCATGGCAAACAAAACCAACTGATCGAGCTGCCCTTTGACAAATTCGAATCCGTCACCGGCCTGGGCCTGCGCGCCTGGCGCAAGGGTGTTGGCTCTCGTCTGGGCCGGCGTGAGTGGCTGGCCACCGAGGGCGGACACCAATTGTTTATAGCAACCGTTCCCGCCACCGAGGCCGGCTTTTCCGAGGTATGGATCGAGGAAGGTGATTTGCTGGGACGAATATTGCTGCGCGATGACATCCGTCCCGAGTCCGGGGCCGTCATTGCCGAACTCCGCCACCAGGGCTTGCGTAGCGTGGTGCTGACCGGCGACCGCCAGGCCACCGCCGATCATCTGAATCAGCAGATCAAACTGGATGAAGTACGCGCGGAGTTGAAACCCGAGCAAAAAGTCGCCGCCATTCGCGAGTTGAGCGCCGCCGGCCGCCGCGTGGCCATGATCGGCGACGGCGTGAATGACGCCCCCAGCCTCGCCGCCGCGCACATTGGCGTGGCCATGGGCGCGCGCGGTTCCGACGCCGCGCTGGAGCAGGCCGATGTGGTGCTGATGAACGACCGCTTGGAAAACTTTCTTGCCGCTTACCGTCTCAGCCAGCGCGCCCGCCGCGTCATTCGACAGAATTTGATTATTTCGCTGGGCACCGTCGTGGTGCTGGTGAGTTTCGCCCTGGCTGGGGAAATCCCCCTCACCATCGGCGTCGTGGGCCACGAAGGCAGCACCGTGGTGGTGGTGATGAACAGCCTGCGCTTGCTGCTGGGTGGGGCCACAAAACTAACCGCACCCAAATGAGATACGTAATTACCTGGCTGGCATTGAGTGTGGCGATTGCCTTGTTTTTCGGGATTGGGACTTTGGACTTATATCATCTGTCAACTCGCGGCATCTGGGAACAGGGGATAGTTATTGAGTACCTTCCTCACCTTCACGACCAAATACGTTACGAGTATCACGTTGCTGGGCAAACTTTTCAAGGTAAGGATTCTTGGTGTTCAAACTCCATGGCGCCGGTAATTGGCCAGTTGATTGAAGTCTGCTTTGATCCTCAACATCCGGAAAATTCCGCGGCTAGCGATCCAAAGGGCACCCTTGAGAATAACTTGATTGCTGCCACCTTGTTAGCTTTGTTTGTGCCCAGCTTTATTGTGGCTAGGTGGATATGGCTTGTCCGGCACAGGCATAAAAGGTCCGGTGTGGATTGTGGGCAACTGCAAACCTAAGCTCCAACAAAATGAAGGAAGAATTTATGCGCGAAGCCATCCTGCTGTCGCTGGTCAATGTGCGACAAAAGGGTGGCGGACCCTTTGGCGCCGTGATTGTCCGTGCCGGCAAAATTATCGCCCGGGGCTGGAACCAGGTCACCGGCACCAATGATCCCACCGCCCACGCCGAAGTCGTGGCCATCCGCAAGGCCTGCAAAAAACTCAAAACCTTCAAGCTGGACGGCTGCGAAATCTACACCAGTTGTGAGCCCTGTCCCATGTGCCTGTCCGCCATTTACTGGGCGCACCTCGACCGCGTTTACTACGCCAACACCCAGGCGGACGCCGCGCGGATTGATTTTGACGACCAGTTTATTTACCGCGAGCTGTCCCGTCCCATCCTCCGCCGCAAACTGCCTATGCAACCCTTGCTGCGCGCCGAGGCCTTGAAAGTCTTCGCCGAGTGGAAAGCCAAAGCGGATAAAATCGAATATTAAATAATTTCAACTTTCCAAATTTTATCATAATTCAATATGGGAGTTTGTTGCATATTTTATCGTCTCAGCGGGGCCAACTTGCACGCGCTGATAAAATATCCCTCTCTGGTTTATCCATTGCTCGACATGGACGAACCGAAGCCTCGTCCGGCCAGCGGTTTTTTCAGCCGTTTATTGGGACGTGCAGTTCCAGTTCCAACCGCAGTTGAAAAACCTGCCGGGTTGCCAGAACCAAGGGATGAAGCTGATGTGGGGGATGTGGATAAGGCATGGCCGGCCATACATTTCCTTCTAACTGGTTCAACCAAGGAGAAAACCGACCATCCGTTGGGGTTTCTTTGTTCCGGCGGCACCATCGTAGCAGCCGGCGATTTTGG
The DNA here is from genome assembly GCA_903895255.1 of uncultured Verrucomicrobia subdivision 3 bacterium. Classification (GTDB taxonomy): domain Bacteria; phylum Verrucomicrobiota; class Verrucomicrobiia; order Limisphaerales; family UBA11358; genus UBA11358. Next base: position 76,960 of record CAITTG010000135.1, on the reverse strand, counting down.
ATTCGGCCCTCCCCGTGCATTCATGCCTGTGCAGGTCGCCGCAATTCTTTCTGAATTGAATTTGCTGAACAGCGATATTTTGCTGAACCGATTCATGGCAAGTAAATTGGCGCAGAGACGCGGCAAAGATCATTTCGGTTACGTATGGTTACATTACGAAAGAATGCGGGCTTTTATTGAGGAAGCTCGTTGTAAAAACCAAGGATTACTGGTTTATCTCTGGTAGACGGCGCTCCGGAATAGGAAACGCTTTGTGACATCCAGTGTCCTAATTGCGGTGAATTAAGTTTTGGTACCAGCCCCGGCTTTGGTATTTTCAGAGTGTCGGCCTATGGGTGCCAAGCCGGATATTTAAAATGAAGAAAAAACTGAAATGGATTGGCCTCGCCGCCGTGGCCATCTTTATGCTGCTCCAACTCGCCAACCCCGACCGCACCAACCCCCCGGTCGTCCCGGGCCATGACCTCTTTTCCGTCCAACCCCCGCCGCCCAAAGTCGCCGCGCTCCTGCGCACCGCCTGCTTCGACTGTCATTCCCAGGAAACCCGCTGGCCCTGGTACAGCCGCGTCGCCCCCATGGCCTGGCTGGTGGCCAACGATGTGAAAGAAGGCCGCGCCAAACTCAATTTTTCCGACTGGCCCATCACCGACCCTGCCAAGGCGGCGCGCAAGTTCGGCAACATCAGCGATGTGGTGGACAGCTCTGAAATGCCCCCGAAGAAATACACCCTCATTCATGGCGACGCCGAGTTGTCCGATGCCCAGCGCAAGGTGATTGTGGATTGGGCCGAAGCCCAGTCCGCCGCCGCCAGCGGCACGACCAAATAGAATCAATTTATGCTGCATTCGGAACTCATCCCCGCCATCGATCCCCATTCCCGCCGCCTGATGGTCATGCTTCATGGCCTGGGCGACAGCCTGGAAGGCTTTCGCTGGCTGCCGGAGGCCCTGCGACTGCCAACGCTGAATTATCTGCTGGTGAACGCCCCGGACGATTATTATGGCGGCTTTTCCTGGTTCGATTTGAACAACCCCATTCCGGGGGTGGAGCGCAGTCGGAAATTACTGTTCGCCTTGCTCGACGATTTGCGCGCCAAAGACTTCCCGCCCGGGCTCATCACCCTGGGTGGCTTTTCCCAAGGCTGCCTCATGACCGTGGATGTGGGCCTGAGCTATCCTCACCGGCTGGCCGGTTTGATTGGCATCAGCGGCTGGGTGCTCGATCCGGAGAAATTAATCCGTGAGCTGCCCGCCGCCGGCCGCCAGCAACGGTTGCTGATGACCCACGGCACGGCGGATCCGCTGATCCCCATCGCCAAAGTGCGGGCGCAAATTCCCATCCTCAAGGCCGCCGGCATTGATGTCACCTGGCAGGAATTTGCCAAGGAACACACCATTGCCGGGGCCCCGGAAATTACGTTGATTAGGGACTTCGTCCGCGCTGGCTACCCCGCCTGAGGTCCAGCTCATTTCCGGCGGTCATGGCCCGACCACGTCGGCTGGCTGGCCGGCCGGCTCATCGACTGCCAGTCCACCGCCCCGGCCACCGTCCGCCGGATCTGCCCAAACCACCAGGCCGCCCGTGTCTGGCGGTCGGCCGATTGCCCGCCCATCGGCCGGCGTTGAATCCCATTGAATCCCAGTTCGAGTTGTTGATTATTGGTCATAATTTATTAATTGTTTAATTAATTACGACCCTAGTCTGGCAGGGGACCCTGGACATCCGCTGTCCAGGGTCCAAAATAATTTAAAATATTTTCTACGGCCAAAAACCGCTATTTCAGCGTGATAATATCCCCGGCTTCCAGCGGGATTTTCACGCCATTAAGCAGCACCGCGGGATCAATATTGCCATCCTCACCCTGGCGGGTAAGGGTAATTTGGGTGGGCTCGTTGGGACTGAGATAATTAGCCGTGGCGATGGCCTGGGCCAGGGTCAGGCCCACCACCCAGGGCACCGTGCTGTTTTGCACCGGACCAAGCACTGTGACGATAGTTTGTTGCTGGGCCAACTGTTGCTTCAGTGCGTCACTTTGGCCGGCCTGATAGGCGCGTTGCGCCGCCGCCTGGGCCTCGGCCCGCGCCTCGGATCGCGTGGTACAACCCGCTGCCAGCCCGGCTAAAATTAAAATGAGGATGAACGGTTTCATCTCCCTGTTAAAACCGTTCCCGCCCGAAAAGTTGCGCGGAGGATAAGCCCTCACTTGACCACCCGTGCCACCAACGACGCTTTCCATTCCCCAACCGCCGCTTGGATTGCGGCCGCGCAGTTCGTCCGGGGCTTCACAAACCTCGGGGTGAACCAGGGGAAGAACCCAATGAGATCAAACGTTACCAGTATCTGTCCGTCGCAGTCCGGACCCGAGCCAATCCCAATGGTCGGAATGGTCAAGCTGGCCGTGATTTCTTTGGCCACGGGCGGGGTGATAATTTCCAACACCATGGTAAACGCCCCGGCCGCTTCCAGCGCTCGCGCATCGGCCAGCAAGGCTTCCCGTTCGGTTTCGGTGCGGCCTTTGATGTGGTAACCGCCTTCCTCCCGGACATGTTGCGGCAGCATCCCCAGATGTCCGCAGTAGGGAATCCCCGCCGCCACAATCGCCTGCACTTGGGGCAAGATTGCCCGGCCGCCCTCGGCTTTCACCGCTTCGGCTCCAGCGGCGATCAAGCGTCGTGCATTGGCCACCGCATCCGCCACGGTGTCATAACTCCCAAAAGGCAGATCCGCTGTCACCAGGGCCTGCGGTTTCGCCCGCGCCACGGCCCGCACATGGTGCTCCATGTCCGCCATGGTCACCAGCGTGGTGTCGGGATAACCCAGCACCACCATGCCCAGCGAATCGCCGACCAGCAGGAAGGGCACGCCCGCCTCGTCCAGCATTTTGGCCAGGGGATAATCGTATGCGGTCAGCGCGGCAATTTTCTCGCCGCGCCCTTTCATCGCCCGGATGGTGTCCGCAGTGATTTTGGTCGGATTCATGTTGGCGCGCCGGGGATGGCCAGCGCAGGTTTTAGCACCGCCGTTCAGGCGGGAATCTCGGGAATGAAACTATGAATCAATTCCTCCGGCGTGGTCGTGGCTGTGCCCACTTTGCCCACCACAATGCCGGCGGCGTGGTTGGAGAGAATGGCCGCCTCGGCCGGGGAAGCCCCCGCGGCGATCGCCAGCGTAAACGACGCAATGACCGTGTCGCCCGCGCCCGACACATCGAACACTTCCTGCGCCACCGTGGGAATGTGATACGGCGGTTGATGACGCTGGCAAAGTAGCATGCCAAGTTCCCCGAGCGTGATGAGTAGAATGGCGGGGCTCGGTTGCTGGAGCAGGCGCTCCACCACCAGCATTAGGTTTTTATCCTCCAATGGATTGGCCTTGCGGGTTTCATCCGGGAGTTCGGCCAGTTCAAAGGCCTCTTTGCGGTTGGGGGTGATGAGGGATAAATTGCTTAAATCGAGTTTGTGAACCGGTTTGGGGTCGAGGCTCACCCAGATGCCACGCGCGCGGCACATGGTCTTGATTTCATTCAGCAGCGGTTGGGTAACCACGCCCTTGCCATAATCTCCGATGATGAGGGCGTCCGTTTCCGCCAGTTTGGGCTTTAATGCCTCCAGCAAGCGCCGGGTCAGGTCGGCATCGAGGTCTTCCCGCGTCTCGCGGTCAATCCGGACCACCTGTTGCTGATGCGCCACGATGCGGGTTTTCATGCTGGTGTGCCGTTTGGCACTTTTGACCAGGCCATGGCAGCCAATATTTTGTTCGCCCAGCAGACCCACTAACTGTTTGCCGGAGTCGTCCTGGCCGATGGCCCCGAAAATTTCGGTGGGCACTTTCAGATCCGCCAGGTTGCGGGATACATTCGCCGCGCCGCCGGGCATGAAGCTTTCCCGCTGGAAATCCACCACCGGCACCGGGGCCTCGGGCGAGATGCGCGAAACGCTGCCCCAGATAAACTGGTCCAGCATCACGTCACCCACCACCAAAACACGCGTTTTGGTCGCGGCTTTTAAAATTTCCCGGGCCCGTTCCACTGTCAGGACATTATTGCTCATGTTCGTTGCTTGAATGGAGGTCAGCGTTGCTGGGGTTAATCAAGAAAAGCCGTCAGGGGACTGGTGGCGCTCGCCGTTTCGTTTTGGGCGGCCAGGCCGGATTCATACGCCGCGCGGCCGGCTTCCACCGCCATTTGAAACGCCCGGGCCATGCGGTTCGGATCCGCCGCCACGGCAATCGCGGTGTTGATGAGCACGGCATCCGCGCCAAGTTCCATGGCCTCCGCCGCGTGACTGGGCGCGCCCAGCCCGGCATCCACCACCACCGGCACGGTGGCCTGCTCAATGATGATGCGCAATTGATCGCGCGTTTGCAGCCCCCGGTTGGAACCGATGGGCGCGCCCAGCGGCATAACCGTGGCACAACCAACATCCTGCAGCCGCTTGGCCAGCACGGGGTCGGCGTTGATGTAGGGCAGCACCGTAAATCCTTCGTTCACCAAAATTTCCGCCGCCTTAAAAGTCTCCACCGGATCGGGCAGCAGGTAGCGGGGATCAGGATGAATCTCCAGCTTCACCCACTTGGGCAAACCCGCCGCCACCGCCAGCCGGGCCAGACGAACCGCTTCCTCGGCATTCATGGCGCCGCTCGTATTGGGCAGCAGTAGGTAGCGTTGGGGATCAATGAATTCCAAAATGTTCGCGAAGGGATCGCGTTTGCCGCTCAGATCGGCCCGCCGGAGCGCCACGGTCACCATTTCCGCGCCACTGGCGGCCAGACCGTCACGCATCGCCTCGGGCGACGAAAATTTGCCCGTCCCCAAAATGAGACGGGAACGAAAAATCCGCCCGGCGATGACCAGCGGTTGGTTGGCTAACGACATGGCCTTAATTTAAACGATTGGGGCGAGTTGTCGAGTGAGGATGAAACCATCCAACTACCCACCAGAACCGCCGACTCCTTGTTTACCGCGTCTGCCTCAAAAAAAAACGCCTGGACCAGTTCGGAAACGGGTCCAGGCGGGTGATTTAAAATTATTCGTGCGATTTCTTCTTCGAGAACGTGTGGGTGGCGTGGCCGTAGAAGACCTCGGCGCATTCCATGATGGTCTCGGACAGCGTCGGATGCGGATGCACCGTGAGGGCGATGTCCTCGGCCGTGGCACCCATTTCCATGGCCAGCACGGCCTCGGCAATGAGTTCGCCCGCGCCGGCACCGGTGATGCCCACGCCCAAGAGGCGGTCGGTGTCCGGATCAATCAACATCTTCGTCACGCCATCCGTGCGGTCAAACGACAGCGCCCGGCCGGAGGCCGACCACGGGAACTTGGCGACTTCATACTTGATGCCCTTTTCCTTGGCTTCCGCCTCGGTCAGGCCGCACCAGGCGATTTCCGGGTCCGTGAAGACCACGGCCGGAATGATGATGTTTTCAAACACCACGTCGTCGCCATTGATGTTTTCAATCGCGATGCGCGCTTCCTTGTGGGCCTTGTGCGCCAGCAGGATGCCGCCGGCGATGTCGCCAATGGCGTAAATATTCGGATCGTCCGTTTGCTGGTGATGGTTCACTTTGACAAAACCCTTTTCATCCAGCACGGCCTTGGTGTTGGCGAGCCCCAGATCGCTGCTGTTCGGCACGCGGCCGACCGACACCAGCACGCGGTCGTACAGTTCTTCAATCTTCTGGCCGTTGTATTCCATCTCCACCTTGATCTGCTTGCCCACGGTGGCCATCTTCGAAACGCGCGCTTTGAGGCGGATTTCTTTAAAGGCTTTCTTGGCATTGGCCACCACCGGACGGGCGAGATCCGCGTCCGCACCCGCCAGAATCGTTTCCGTGGCTTCCACCAGGACGATCTTGCTGCCCAGCGCCGCGTACACCGTGCCCAGTTCCATGCCGATGTAACCGCCGCCGATGACGAGCAGGTTTTCGGGAATGTCGGTCACTTCGAGCGCCTCCGTGGAGGTCATGACGCGGGGATTGCCCAAATCCCACGCTTTCGGGATTGCGGGAATGGAGCCGACCGCCAGGATGGCCTTGTCGTAATTCACAAACTTCTGGCCTTCGGTGGTTTCCACCCGGAGGGTTTGCGAGCCCTCGAAATAGGCCCGGCCATGAATGACCTGTACACCGCGCATTTTGGCCAGCGCGGCCACGCCGCCCGCCAGCTTTTCCACAATGGATTCCTTCCAAGCGCGCAGCTTGGAGACTTCCACGGTGGGCTCCGTGAAGGTGATGCCGCGATGCGCCGATTCCCGGGCATTCACGATCTGGTGCGTGGCATACAGCAACGCTTTCGATGGAATGCAACCCCGGTTCAGGCACACGCCGCCTAAGCGCTGTTCGCGTTCGATGAGAATGACTTTTTTGCCCAGATCCGCCGCGTAAAAGGCCGCCGCATATCCGCCGGGACCCGCGCCGACCACCACAATTTCAGTTTTGATAGGTTCCATGAAAACAAAATGCGCTTAAATTTTTACGGTTTCTTCCTTGAAGTCCTGCAACGCCGCGATCAGATCCACGGTGAAGCGGGCCGCCGTGCCGCCATCGATCACCCGGTGATCATAGCTCAAGCCAATCGGCGTCATCAGGCGGACTTCCACCTTGCCGTCGCGCACCACCGGTTGGAGTGCGCCGCGGCCCATCCCGAGGATGGCCACTTCCGGCTTGTTCACGATCGGGGTGAAATGCGCCCCGCCGATGGCTCCTTGATTGGAGATTGTAAAGGTGCCGCCCTTCAATTCGTCGCCCGTCACCTTCCGGTCGCGCGCTTTCGCAGCGAGGACTTCCAGTTCCTTGGCTATTTCCAGCACGCTCTTCTTGTCCACGTCGCGAATGACCGGAACAATCAGGCCCTGCTCGGTGTCCACCGCGATGCCGAGGTGGTAATATTCCTTGATCACGATCTCATTCGTGGCCTCATCCAGGCTGGAATTGAAGATCGGATGCTTTTTTAACGCTTCCACGATGCCCTTCAGCACCAGCGGCGTGAGCGTCAGCTTCGAGCCCTTGGCCTCGTAAGCGGCGGCATATTTCTTGCGCAACTCATTTAGCTTCGTGAAATCAATATTGTCAAACTGCGTGACATGCGGGATGGCGTTCCAGTTTTCCAGCATCCGGCGCGCGATGACCTGGCGCAACGGCGTGATGGATTTCTTGACCACCGGGCCCCACTGGGAGAAATCGATGGACACCGGCGCCGGCTTGGCCGGTGCGGCAGGCGCGGCAGCGGCTGCTTTGGGGGCGGCGGCCCGGGCAATCAGCCGTTGAATATAGGCTTTGACGTCGCCCATGACGATCCGGCCACCAGACTCGCTGCCATGAATCTTCGCCAGATTGATGCCCAGTTCGCGCGCCACTTTGCGCACGGAGGGCGAGGCCACCGGCGGCACGCCGGGATTCACATCTTCATCCTCGTCAACGGCTTCCTCAACCGCCTCCGGTACGGGCGCGGCGGCGGGCCGGGCGGCCGCGCGTTTCGGGGCCGGGGCCGCAACGGGTGCCGGAGCAGCGGCCGAAGCCGGGGCGGCGGCGCCCGCGGCGCCCTCCACGGAAATCAAGCGCTGGCCCACGCTCACGCGGTCGCCGGCTTTGACAAATACCTTGCCCACCACCCCCGCCATAGTGGACGGGATGGAAGCCACGGCTTTTTCGTTTTCAAGTTCCAGTATCGGCTGGTCTTTCGCCACCGTGTCGCCTTCTTTAACGAAGACATTGACCACGACGCCGGAATCCGCGCCCTCACCCAGTTTCGGAAGTTTTACGTCCATAAATTCAACAGAAGATTAGCTTGCCGCAACCCGGGGGGATTTTCCAGAAATAAATTATCCTACTATTTTGGTCTTTCCGCCTTGGAACCACTCCGGCTCTTCCTGCTTCAACGGCGCGAAACTCCGGCGGTGGATGGGGCAGGGGCCATGTTGGGCGATGGCCGCCAGGTGTCCGGCGGTGCCATAGCCCTTGTGCCCGGCAAAACCGTATTGCGGCCATTGGCGGTCATATTCGAGCATGAGGCGGTCGCGGGTGACTTTGGCCAGCACGCTGGCGGCGGCAATGGAATAGCTGCGCGCATCCCCCTTAACCAGAGCCGTTTGCGGCACGCGCATGGTTTTGACCGGCCGGCCGTCCACCAGGGCATGTTGGGGGGCGGGGGTGAGCCGGGCCAGCGCGCTATTCATCGCTTCATGGGTGGCTTGTAGAATATTAATCGTGTCGATCCGGCCCGCCTCCACCAAAACCACGGCGTGCCGTACCTCGGCACAGCCAATGATGAATTCGTAGAAACCCTCCCGTTGCGTGTCGCTCAGTTGTTTGGAATCATTCAAGCCCGCCAGTTCCAGCGGCAGGCCGCTCTTCGCCCAGGCGGGCGGCAAGATGACGGCGGCGGCGCTGACCGGTCCTGCCAGCGGCCCCCGCCCGGCTTCATCCACCCCCGCCACGCGGGTCAGGCCTTGCTGCCAGAGTTCGCGTTCAAAGGCGAGGAGATCGAGACTCATAAATCAGCCGCGAGCGTAATCGGTCTTTGGCCACGATTCAATCCCGGGTCACTCCCGGAGTTGCACCGGGCGCGCGCTCACGCTACGTTGCCCGCGTGTCTGCACTCACAACCAGGTCCGAGACCTCCGCCCTGTGGCTCTTGCTGCGCGTCAATGCCCTCCAGAGCTGGCGGCGCCTGTTGGCCACCCGCAACCAGTCCACACTGCTGACCAGCATCATTGCCATCTTTGTGCTGGGCTACCTGGTGCTGTCCTTTGAATTGTTTTATCGCGGGTTAAAGTTTATCGCCGGCTTTCCCGGTCTCGGGGCCGTGCTTACCGAACGCCTGCTGTATGTGCTGTTCGCCTTCCTCTTCGCGCTCCTCCTGCTGAGCAATCTCATCATCAGCTACACCAATCTGTTCCGTAACCGCGAGACCGCGTTTTTGCTCTCGCTGCCCGTCAGCAACCAGACGATTTTCCGTTGGAAATTAATCGAGTCCACCATCCTCGCCTCCTGGGCCTTTCTCTTTCTCATCGCCCCGCTCCTGGTGGCTTATGGTCTGGTCCGGGGCGCCCCGTGGCATTTTTACATCCTCACCGTTGTTTTGATTGGCTTGTTCATCGTGCTGCCCTCGGTTCTGGGCGCCTGGCTGGCCATCGTCATCGGCCGGTTTCTGGACCGGCGCAGCTTTCAAATGACCGTGGTCATCATGGCGGTGGTGCTGCTCTTTGTCGCCGTCTGGTGGAAAACCCAGGCCGCCACGGACGAACTGCTGGATAAACGCACGCTCGAGGCGCTCGACCAGTTATTGTCCAAAACCCGGTTTACACTTTTCCCGTTTCTCCCCAGTTACTGGCTCTCCACCTCGGTGATGCAATGGGCCGAGGGCATCCTCCGCAATTCCCTCTTTTTTGCCCTGGTCCTGCTGAGTCACACCCTCTTTTTTGGCTGCCTTGCGTTCACCCGCTTTGGCAACCTGTTTTATGACACCGCCTCGGCGGTGCAAAGCCGGTCAAGCGGCAACGGGTTCAAAATTAACTATTTTCAAACCCGCACCCACCAGCGTCGTGACGGCCTGCTGGAGCGCTTTTTCAAGGCGCTCTTCTGGCTGGACCGCGATACCCGCGCCCTGGCCCTCAAGGACATGCAAATGTTCTGGCGGGACACCACCCAATGGGGGCAGTCCGTCATGTTTTTTGGTCTGCTCGCAGTGTACATCATCAACCTGCGCAATTTCACGCACCAGCTCGCCAGCCCGTTCTGGATCAACATGGTGGCCTTTCTCAATCTGGGCGCCTGCGCCTTTAACCTCGCCTCCGTGACCACCCGGTTTGTGTTCCCCCAATTTTCCCTGGAAGGCCGCCGCATGTGGATCATCGGTCTGGCCCCCATGGGTTTGGCCCGCGTGGTCATCACCAAATTCTGGCTGGCCAGCACCATGTCCCTGATTATCACGCTCTGTCTTATCACGCTCTCATGCTATCTGTTGAACATGAGCTGGGACCGGGTGCTGTTTTTTGGCGCGGTGGTCACCGTGATGTCCTTTACCTTGAACGGTCTGGCGGTGGGGCTGGGCGTGCTCTACCCCAATATGAAAGAGGCCAATCCCAATAAAATTGTCAGCGGTTTTGGCGGCACTTTGTGCTTCGTGCTGAGTTCCGTTTACATCCTGGCCTCGCTGGGATTGATTGTCTTTGGCGCCGGCGGACTGCACCCGAGCATGCTGTGGTCGGCCGCCAGCATCATTGGCTTTGTCACCCTCTCCTTGCTGGTGGGCTGGGTGCCCTTGCGCTGGGGGCTGGCGCATCTCAAAAACTTCGAACTTTAGACGCGCCGAAGTCGGGCGCCCCACCGTCACCTTTTCGCTCGACAGCCCCGCGGCCGTTTTCTAGCTTATCAACTGTCAAGGTTGTCTTATGAGAAAATACTTGGTTGAATTCATTGGCACGTTTTTGTTTGTCCTCACCGTGGGTCTGGTGGTGATTGAGCCCGGCGGCGCGGGCGCCCTCGCCCCGATCGCCATCGGCTCGATGCTGATGGTCATGGTGTATGCCGGCGGTCATGTTTCCGGCGGCCATTTCAACCCGGCCGTCACCCTGGCCGTCTGGCTGCGCGGTCGCTGCCCGGTCAAAGATGTTCCGATGTACTGGCTGGCCCAGATTCTGGGGGCGCTCCTGGCCTCGCATATCGTCATGTTCTTGAAAGGCGATCCCATCGTGACCCCCGCGGACATCCCCCACGGGCGCGCGCTGCTGGCGGAATTTCTGGGAACCTTCACGCTCGCCTATGTGGTCCTGAACGTCGCCACGGCCAAGGCCACGGCGGGGAATTCCAATTACGGGCTGGCCATTGGTTTTACCGTCGTCGTCATGGCCTTTGCCCATGGCCCGATTTCCGGCGGCGCGTTCAATCCCGCCATCGCCACGGGCATCGTGGTCATGCACATTGAAAAGCTGGCCAACTATTGGATTTACCTGGTCGGCGACTTCGCGGGCGCCGCCCTCGCGGCGATCACCTTTAAATTCATCAACCCGGAAGACAAGTAAGTCGGCCCGCGCTTGTGGCCCTGCCCGGTTATTTGCGTGCCCAGCCCGATGGCACCCTGCTGGCCGTAAAGCTTCAGCCCCGTGCCTCCCGCAATGAAATCGGCGGGGCGCTCGGGGACGAATTACGCATTAAAGTCACCGCTCCGCCCGTGGACGCCGCCGCCAACCAGGCCTTGGTGGAAATGCTCGCCGATTTATTGGACTGCTCCCGCGCCCGGGTGGAATTGCTGCGCGGCCATACTTCCCGCCACAAAACCCTCAAGCTCCACGGTTTCAAGCCGGAGGAAGTCCTGGCGAAGCTGAAATAATGTTGCTCGTCGCTAAGGCCATCGCCAATTCAACCCAAATCCGCTGGGGACGGTCATTTTCTGCCTCCTCCTCTGCGCCTTTGCGTCTTTGCTTCTTTGCGTTAAATCCCATTGGCTGTTGCTCCACCCCGCTGTGATCTTTGCGTTCTTTAGCGGCTATAAATCCGCCAACTCCTCGGCGGGATATGTCCAGATTTCCGCCAGCGTCGGATGATAGTGTGGCACCGCCGCCAGTTCTTTCACCGTCATGCGCTTGGCCATCGCCACGACGATTTCATGAATCAATTCACCCCCGGCCGGCCCCACGCACGCGCCGCCTAGAATCTCGCCGGTTTTGGGATCCGCCAGCAATTTCACAAACCCATCCTTCGCCTCCATGATCAGTGATTTGCCATGATCATTAAAAGGATAGCTCGCCGCCCGGCAGGGAATCCCCTCCGCCTGGGCCCGCTTTTCCGTAAGCCCCACCACCGCCACCTGCGGGTCGGTGAAGACCACGGATATCAGCAGGCGGTAATCCATCGCCCGCTGGCGCCGGGGATGCATCAAGTTGTGGATGGCCGTTTCGCCCTGTTGAATGGCGATGTGCACAATCTCATGCGGACCCGTGCAATCCCCGGCCGTGTAAATATGCGAGGCCGAGGTTTGCATAAATTGATTGGCCACCACGCGCCCCTGGTCCGTAGCCACCCCGGCCTGGTCCAGCGCCAGCCCGGCGGTGTTCGGCACCCGTCCGAGTGCGAACAGCACTTCCTCGGCGGACACCTTCACGGCTTTCCCCGCCTGCTCAAAGTGGATGGTTTTAACCCGCCCTTTACGTTCCGCGCCCAATAATTTGGTGCCGGTAAACAGCTTCACCCCTTCGCGGCGGAATACGGTTTCCACCACCTGGCCGGCATCGGTGTCGAACTCTTTCAACAGATGTTCACTGCGTTGAATCAGTGTAACCTTCACACCAAACCGCGCAAAGAATTGCGCGAACTCGCACGCAATCGCCCCGCCGCCGAGAATGATCAGCGACTTCGGCAGTTTTTCCAAGGCCAGCGCCTCGTCGCTGGTCAGGCAGCCGATCTCGGCCAGTTGAGGCAGGGGCACCGGGGCCACCCGCGACCCGGTGGCGATGACAAAATGTTTCGCAGTCACTTGCTGGCCATTGTCCAGCTCAACGGTGTGCGCGTCCAGGAACCGCGCATTCGCCCGCACAAACTGAAATCGTCCGTCCGCCAGTTGCTTCGCCCGGTAATCGGCAAATTCCTTGATCAATTCATCTTTCCGCGCCATGACTTTGGCAAAGTCAAAGCCCGGCTTGGCGACTTTCAGCCCCCACGTTTTCGCGTGACCCGCCAGGTGCAACACTTCCCCGGCGTAAAGCAGGGCTTTGGTGGGCATGCACCCCCGCAGGATGCACAGCCCGCCCACCTCCCGGCCCCCCTCGATCACCACGGTTTTTAAACCCGCCGCCGCCGCCGTCCGGGCCGCCGCATAACCACCACTCCCGCCACCAATGACGGCCACGTCAAAATCAGAATTACGCATGTCCCGAAGATGCGCTGGCCGGTTGGAATTGCAAATTTCAAATTTGAAATTTTCCCCGGCTTGCCGGATGATGCCGCCATGAGCGATTTGATTTATCCCCGCAGTCCCCGTGAAACCATGGCCGGCTGGAGCTACCTCCCGCGCTACATTGATAAAATCCGCCTGCACCTCGCCGGCCAATTGCACGCCGACTACCAGGAAAACCTTGGCAAGGGCTTCGATGCCATGTGGCTCAAGCATGCCGGCGTCACCCATGACCAGATGCTCACCCTGGTCAAAAATTCCCTCACCGACGGCCAGGTCTGCGACTGGGTCTTCCATAACGTCAAAAAGACCGACGCCGAAAAGGCCGCGCACCGCGCCGACCTGCTCAGCCGTCCGCTCGCCAACGATCCCAAGGCCCTCGAACGCTTCAAGCTGCGCAAACAGGAATCCGGCCTCTCCCACCGCGACGATATCACCACCTTCGTGGACTACATCGACGCGGATGAGAAGCGGCTCTGAGCCTCTCCGGGGCTTTTATCGGCGTCAATCTGCGTTCATCTGCGGTTGAAACGGATCTTTCCACCTCAGATCTTCACCTTGAACTGCTCGCCGGCCTTCACCGACCGCGCAAAACCGGCCATCAGCTCCGGGATTTGTTCCAAATCCCGCAGGTTGACCACTTCCACCGGGGAGTGCATGTAACGGTTGGGCAGGCTGATCAGGGCGCTGGGAATGCCCCCGCGCGTCCAGAAAATCACATCCGTGTCCGTGCCGCTGGAGCCGGACATCGCCTTGTGCTGCAGCGCGATTTTTTGCTCCGCCGCCACCGCTTCCAGCCGGGTCACCACTTCTGGATGATTGCATCCCGCGTGTGTGATCGTCGGCCCGCCGCCCAGCTTGATGTCGCCGAACTGATGCTTGCTCACGGTCGGATAATCCGTCGCATGCGTCACATCCACCACCAGTGCCACATCCGGGTTCAGCGAGTAGGCAATCTGCCGCGCACCCAGCAGACCCACTTCCTCCTGCACATTCGAGACCGCGCACACCTCCGCCTTCAGCTTCGTGCCCGATTCCTGGAGCAACCGCAGCGCCTCGGCCACCGCGAAGGTGCCAATCCGGTTGTCAAACGCCCGCGCCACCGCCAGGTCATTCCGCAGCAAATCAAACTGCGCCGTCAGCGTGATCGGATCGCCCACGCGCACCAATTCCTGCGCCTCCTTGCGGCTGCCCGCGCCGATGTCGATGAATAGTTCGTGCATCTTCGGCGGCTTGGGGTCTTTGATGTCATGCGTCAAATGCGGCGCCACATTGCCCACCACCCCGAGGATCGGCCCCTTCCGCGTGTGAATCAGCACCCGCTGGGCTTTCGTGATGGCCGCGTCCACGCCCCCCACTTTGAGCACATAAATGTAACCCTCCTCGGTGATGAAATTCACCGCCATGGCAATCTCATCCGCGTGCGCCGCCAGCATGATCCGCGGGGAACCGCCCTTGTTCAGCACCGCCACGCAATTCCCATACGCATCCGAAAACGTCTCCTCCGCGTATGGTTTGACATAATCCAGCCACACCCGCTGCCCCGCCACCTCATGCCCCGTGGGGCTCGGCGTGTTCACCAGCGTGCGCAAAAAATTCAAAGATTGTTCTCTCATGCCCCCAGCATACGCGAAAAAACCCCGGGCAGGGGAGTAAAATCAAAAACCCGCCCGGCGCTCCCCGCCCCCGGAGTGCGCCCGTCTCGGGCGCGCGAATTGGATCGTCGCGAAGCGACGTCGGATAATAGCCCGGCATTTCAACGCCGGGTCAGAAATCAAAATACTAAGAGCCCCAAAGGGACGTTTGAACTAGTTCTGCTCGTCTTCATGACCCAAAAATAAAATCTGCTCCCGCACTACCAACCCTCTTGGTGCTTGGAATTTGAATATTCTCTGGAGCTTGGAGGTTGGTGCTTGGAGCTTTCCCCCCTTCCCCGCCGCCCCCGCGATTCCCGCCCTCGCATCCCGCAGCAATCATCCCGGGAAATCGCTTGTACCATTTGCTTTCTGGCACTGCTGGTTCCTCCCGCAGCCAGTCCGCCAGCAGTCCCAGCTAATCGGCGGATATTTTCCGGCGGCAGACGCGATCAAGCAAATGATCCAGCAGGCGCGGCGATAGGTGGTGACGCCGGATGCGAGGCATGACTATTCACCATAAAAACCGCGGTGAATTTCTTCGCGTAATCTTTGAGCGTCGGTGGGGTTGGCCGCATCCGCCATTTGCCGGGCCAGATCGGACAACTGGTTGCCGGAGAGTTGCCGCTCCCTCGCCAGTTCCAAGGCAAAGTGAATCACCCGCGATTGTTCTGCGCGCGGTAACTGCTTGATTTCGTCAATGACAGCGGTGGCAGTCATGTAAAAACTATCGCCGCAGTGTGGTCACCAAGCAAGTCCAAATCGGACGCTGCTTTCCCCTGGCGGCGATGCCATGGCGATGATCCACATGAAGTAGTGGTCTCTGGCGTCCGCACTCAAAGCGCCTCCCCATTCGTTGAACGGGATCCATCGGCGCGCGTGCTGTCTTGGTGCTTGGAATTTGAATTTTCCCTTAAGTTTGGCTTTTGAAGTTTGAAGTTTCCCCTCCCGTTCACGCCTTCCACACCTTCCCCGCCGCCCCCGCGATTCCCGCCATCGCATTCCGTGTATCCACGATCAACTTCGCCCACCCCGCCAGTTCCTCCCGGTTGATCGCCGCGTGCATCGTGGCAATCAACACGGCGTCAAAGCCCCCGATCGTCTCCGCGTCCCAAGCCACCGAGCGCGTGCCCGCCCAGTGCGCGTGCCGCCGGCTCGGCCGGATCACCGGCACATAAGGATCGTGATACGCCGCCGTCGCGCCTGCCTCATGCAGCAGGTCCATCAACCGGTAACTCGGCGATTCGCGGTCATCATCCACCTCCGCCTTGTAAGCCAGACCCAGCACCAGCACCCGGCTGCCGCGCAGGGTTTTGCCTTGTCCCTGCAGCGCCGCGTCCACCCGCGCCACCACCCGCTCGGGCATGGCGGTGTTCACCTCGCCCGCCAGCTCCACAAACCGCGTCTCCAGTCCGAATTGCCGGGCCTTCCACGACAAATAAAACGGATCAATCGGAATACAATGTCCCCCCAGGCCCGGACCCGGATAAAACGGCATGAACCCGAACGGCTTCGTCTTCGCGGCGGCAATGACCTCCCAGATGTCAATGTCCATCGCCCCGTAAACCCCCTTCAACTCATTCACCAGCGCGATGTTCACACTCCGGAAAATATTCTCGAGCAACTTTGTCGCCTCCGCCGTCCGGCAGTTGGCCACCGGCACCAGCGTCCGAATCACCCGGCCATACAACGCCAGGGCCGCCGCCAGGCACGCCGGCGTGTAGCCGCCCACCACCTTGGGAATCTCCGCCACCCGGCTCGCCGGATTCCCCGGGTCCTCGCGCTCCGGCGAATAGGCTAGGTGAAAATCCACCCCCGCCCGCAACCCCGAACCCGCCTCCAGCACCGCCCGCAATTCCTCCTCCGTCGTCCCCGGATACGTCGTCGATTCCAGCACCACCAGCGTCCCCCGCTGCAAATGCGGCGCGATCGCCTCCCCGGTTTTCAGCACGTAAGACAAATCCGGCTCCTGGTTCCGTTTCAACGGGGTGGGCACGCAAATCAACACCGCCGCCACCTCCCGCACCCGCGCAAAATCTGTGCTCGCCGAAAAACTCCCCGCCTGCACCAGCTCCGCGATGCGGGCCGCCTCAATATGCCGGATATAACTCCGCCCCGCGTTGATGGCCTCCGTCTTCGCCCGGTCAATATCCAGCCCCAGCACCGGCACGCCCTTGGCCGCGAATTGCAGGCACAGTGGCAGCCCCACATAACCCAGGCCGACGATTGCGATGGTCATAACGTCAAAATTCTATGCGCGCAGCATGCCCCACCCGCCTGCTTGTAAAAAGAAGTTTCTGCCGCGCCACGCCCTTCGGTCGCCCGCCGTCAGGTTCGCCATCCCATCATCCCCAACCATCTTATCGTGCCCAATACTCCACCCTAATCTCGTGGGAAACGACGTCAGGAGTTTCTGTATTAACTCCGCCAACCTCCGGGAATTTTGCGGTCAGTGTGCCTTCCAAGACCGGTTGCAATCTTTATTGTCCCTTGCAAGCTATTTTGCATCTGGCATTTGCATTTTTGCCAGGCTTGAGGCACCTTGCTCCCGATGAAATGTCACGCGCATACGACCGAAGCCATGGGGGTCTGCGCTTATTGTGGCCGCGGCGTCTGCCTCGACTGCGCCCAGTCCGCCGCTGCCGGTCCCCGGCTCGCCTGTTCCCCCGCCTGCGCCAACTCCCTGGTCCGGACCGAACTGGCGATGAATTCCATCCTGCGCAAGAGCGAACAAAGCGCCCGGGCCAGTTCCTACTACAGTTACCTGTGCGCCGCCCTCTCCACCGGCGGCGCCATTGGTGCCGTATATTATCTGCCTCATCCCTATCTCATTGGTTTTACCAGCGCCTGCGCCGTCATCTTTCTGGCCTCCGGCTTCTGGTACGGGCGGATTGCCCGCAAGGGATTTTGATGGTCATCCCCGGGGTTTAGCCCCTTACCGGAACCGCTGGTTATGTTGCAGGTCAAAGACACCCTCCGCGCCACCGTCCGTCTCAGCTTCGACGGCCGGGTGGAGAAGTGTTATCACGGTCCCGACGCCCCGGCGCGGTTCGACAACGAAGTGCGCGTGCTCCGCCACCTCGAAAAGCGTGGCTGTCATTTTGTCCCGCGCCTGCTGGAAGTCGATCCCGCCAAACTCCGCATCGTCACCACCAATTGTGGCACCCGCGTGGATCACCTCGATGAGGAACGCCGTGTCAGCCTGTTCGCCGAATTGCTCCCCTTTGGCGTGCGTCATGACGACCCCGACCAGCGCAATGTCACCTACCGCCAGTCCGATGGCCGCTTCTGCCTCATTGATTTTGAATTTGCCACCCTCCTCCCGGATGCCAAATAATCCCCCATGCCGATAAAAAAAGCCGTCCGCGTCCCCGTCGCCCCCACCGTGCACTGGCACGGCCTGACTGATCGCGGTCGCGTGCGTCCCAATAACGAGGACGCTTTCCTCGGTTTGAAATTCGACGCCACCGGCGTCGAACATCTCGGCAAAGTCGGCGAGGCCAGCCTTGCTCAGGCTGATTTTGCCTTTGCCGTGAGCGATGGCATGGGCGGCGCGCTCGCTGGCGAATATGCCAGCCGTATCGCTGTGGACAAAATCACCACCCTCCTCCCGGCCAGCTTTCGCCGGCCCGAACGGCGCACCCAGGCCGCCGCCAGCCACGTCCTCACCGAATTATTCCGCCAGGTCCACCGCGCCCTGTGTTACCTCGGCAGTTGCTACGATGAATGTGCCGACATGGAGGCCACCCTCAGCCTCTGCTGGTTCACCCCCGGCCGCGTCTATTTTGCCCACATCGGCGACAGCCGCATCTACCATCTGCCCGGAGCCGGCGGCATCCATCAATTGACCCAGGACGACACCCATGTCGGCTGGTTGTTTCGTCAGGGCCAGCTCAACGAACGCGAAGCCCGCAACCATCCCCGGCGCAACGTCCTGCAAAAAGCCCTCGGCGGCGGCAACCAGTTCGTCGATCCCCAGGTCGGCTCCGTCCCCTGCGCCCCCGGCGACCAATTCCTCCTCTGCACCGACGGCCTCGTGGAGGGCCTCTACGATCATTCCCTCCTCGACCTCCTGACCGCCCCCGGCGCCGCCGCCACCGAACCCAACCCCGCCCGCCGGTTGGTCGAAGCCTCCCTCGCCCGCGACGGCCGCGACAACGCCACCGCCGTGGTCGTCGAAGTGCGCTAGGCCAACCGGCCGTTCCGCCAGCTCAAATCTATTACTCTTACCGGCTTTGAATTGGCGATGCTTGATTATTTCAAATGTCTAATCCTGAAATTTGAAATCTCCGCCGCCAGTCGGCTTTGGAACTCTTTGCCATCCCCATGGTCCGCACCCAGTCCGACCATCCTCCTTAATCTCGTAGGAAACGACGTCAGGAGTTTCTGAAAATGGGGTTTCCCTCCGATCGCCCCCGTCTTCGGCGCGCGGGTCCGTGACCCGCAGCACGCCCCATGGCTGTCCAAAGTCACCATTAACCTGCTGCCTCGCCTGGCCGGTAGGTGGCGGCGGCTCGTTGAGCCTGTTTTAAGGCATTGCCCGGCCTCAACTCTGCGTCCTCTGCGACTCTGCGCGCGCCATTTTAGGTGCCTTGGCCGGAGGTATCCGTCTCCGCCGGCCGCCCCTTAACGATCCGCGTGCTGCCAGCTTTCATGCGTTCCAAACCCAAGTTAAGCACCATAAAGGGGTCATAAAGGGGCAGTTAATGGTAATGTAATGTTTTAGCTGTAACACTATGCCTTTTACATTCGCGCGGTCTCGGCGCACAACAAAAAACGGCACGGTGCTCTGGCTAAGAATACGCAATATGACAATACCATTAACTGACCCCTTTAAGTATGCTTTGGACTTCCTTGCCATCCCGATGGTCTGCAACGAGTCCGACCATCTTCCTTGAACTCGTAGGACGCGCCGTCAGGAGTTTCTGAAAATGGGCTTCTCTCGGGTCGCCCCCGTCTTCGGCGCGCGGGTCCGTGACCCGCAGCACGCCCCATGGCTGTCCAACGTCACCATTAACCTGCTGCCTCGCCTGGCCGGTAGGTGGCGGCAGCTCGTTGAGCCTGTTTTAAGGCATTGCCCGGCCTCAACTCTGCGTTCTCTGCGACTCTGCGCGCGCCATTTTAGGGGCCTTGGCCGGAGGTATCCGTCTCTGCCGGCCGCCCCTTAACGATCCGCGTGCTGCCAGCTTTGATGCGTTCCAAAAACGACGGCACAAGCCGCCAGCCATTTACCGTTTTGGGGGAAGCTGCCCGCGAGACAATCTGATGCGATACTACGGCCAGAGGGCTCTGACCTTGCTGCGCGTGTCTTTGGGGAACAAATATTCCAGCTTGGCATCTAGAACATCGGCCAAAACGAAAAGCTCCAAATCAGGAACACGCCGGTCTTGGGTTTCCAGCCGGGAAACGGAGTCTTGACTGGTGTCCCAACCTGCAAGCTGCAATTTCACGGCGAAATGGTCTTGCGTCCACCCCTTCCGCTCGCGGAGCTTCCGCACCTGTCCGCCGATGACGTTCAATTTGGCGATGCCTTTTTTGATGAGCCAGAACGTAGCCGCCGCCCTTGTGCTCCCGCGCACGTCTGCGTAAATTTGGCCTGCGTTGTTGTCGCCGTTTTAGAAATCTCCTCGTAGCCGATGCGCCAAAACCGCCAGTTTTCATTTACATTTCCTGCTTTTGTAAAGGCAAGAATTGCAGCGGGAAATTCACACGAATAATGTTGGCAATTTCAGGCGAAGGGCGAAAATTCAAGACATCGGGCAGGACAGTTCACAAATTAAACCAAAAATAAAATATGAAAATAATCAGAACGATTATCTTGGTGGCGGGGATGGTTTTTTCGCCGCACCTGCTCCACGCGCAAACTCTCACTGTCAGCGGCCTTAACAACGACGCCATGCCGGTTCAATCGGCTGGGCCGGATTACTACGGCAACGATTCTCAACATCTGCCGCCTCCTTGGTCTACAAAGGACTATTCTGGCGGCGACTTCACATGGCAGATTCCTGCTCTTTGGAGGGTTATAGGTGATAGCGCTACCCATTCATTAACTTGGTCAGACCAGGTTTTCTCACTAGACGGCAATGGAACGCTGACAATTACAAAATTCGGACATTTAGTTACGCGAACAGTTCACGATGCCGTTTCTTATCAATAAACTTTGCCTTATGAAAATCATTTCCAGAGCAACCACTTTTCCGCTTCACTCAATTGCAACTATTAGCGCATTCTTGTTCTTTTGCAGCGCCTGCATCCTTCAAGCCTCACCCTTGGCGGATTTAAGCTCGCCGTCACAAGAGACACGAGACGCAGCAGCGAAGATTCTTCGTGCGACTTACACCCCACCCTCTCGCACAAATTGGGATGTGCTTGTAAGCACGCTCAAAGTCGGTTCGCCAAAAACGAATATAGAGGCGCAACTGCAAGCCCTCAACCTCCATGTCGGAGGAGGCGTGGGGAGTGGTAATACTGAAACCGTAACTTATCCCTTGGACGATTATTGGTCGCTGGAATGTTCATTCACAAACACGGCTGATGGCCGTCTTGCCGGCGTCGGCCTCGTTGGCGGACTGCGCGAAGTATACACTGAACCGCCGACAAATTTTACTGGCCTTTGGACTGACTATTATGTCAATGGTCAGAAAAGTGGAGAAGGTTACTACAAAAATGGGAAGCTCGACGGAAATGGTGTGGGGTTTGATTCAAAAGGAAAAACGAATCTAATTCATCATTGGGTTAACGGTGTTTCCGACGGCGAAGAAACGGGTTTTTACCCCTCTGGCAAAATAGCCTACAAGGGCAAATATAAAGCAGGCAAACAAGCTGGACATTGGATTTGGTATAAGGAGGATGGTTCAATCGAATCGGAAAAAGATTACGAGCCGAAATAAATTCCAAGTTATGAATATGCGGCGAACAAAATTTTTGATGTTCTGCTTTTTTGCATTTGGGCAATTGGTTCACGCAGCTTTGCCTTCCGGTTACGTCATAGAATGGGGGTGGAACACCTCCACAGGTAAGGCCGCGCCCGCCAAGGTGGTCTTGAGCGACGCTGTAGCCATCAGCGCGGGGCGCATTCAGTGCCTTGCTCTAAAAAGTGACAGCACGGTGGTAGGTTGGGGGGGCAATTTCCGAGGCGAGGCATCCTTCGATGATACCGTGCTAACGACCGGCGAAGGAGGTTTTGCTGATAAAACAGGCTTCCATATTACACAGAAAAATACAACAAAAGTCATAACAAACGGGGTTGTAAAAATTGATGGCCGCACTTTGGGCGATGTAGTATCCATTGCTGCGGGTGATGGATTCAGTTTGGCCCTTAAAAAAGACAGAACGGTTGTTACATGGGGTGAAAATTATATTCCCGCTGAACTTACGAATATAAAGGCGATTGCCGCCGAGTCGGGTGACAGTTGGGCGCTTAAAAGTAACGGAACCGTGGTGGGATGGAGGAGCCAGCCGTCCAATCCTAAATATGGCCAATTACTTCCAGCAGAAAATATATTCAATGCAGTTGCCATCGCGGTTGGCCCCGGAGGTTATACTACAAGAGGTGTTGCCCTGAAAGATGATGGCACGGTGGAGCACTGGGGAGGTGAAACGATTTACAAGGACGCTACGCCGCCTGCCGGTTTGAGCAACGTAGTTGCCATCGCAGCGGGATTCAATCACACGTTGGCGCTCAAGAATGACGGCACGGTCATAGGCTGGGGGTTCAATGATGTTGGTCAAGCAACGGGTATTCCCACAACCAATGCTCCAAACATTTCGACAGGCCAAGTTACCATTGAAGGCCAAGTTTTAAGCAACGTAGTATCTATTGCCGCAGGTCACGGTTATAGCATGGCTCTTAAACGGGACGGAACCATCGTCACTTGGGGACGCATGGTAAATAATCTTTATCCTGCGACGGTTCCCGCCGGGTTAAGCAATGTCGTAGCGATTGCTGCCGGAGATAATTTCTGTTTGGCAATTACAACCAACAATGCGGTAGCAGAAAAATTTCATAATTAGCCGCGTTTTAACTTGAACATCCGAACGATGTCTCGGTTTAGGCGGTCATTAGCCAAACCAAGGCGGTTAAGGTCGTGACTGGTTTCCGCCGCCTGCTCCCGAACGTCGTCATCGTCAACCGCCTCGCGGCTGATCTGACCGGATGACAGCTTGGCTGCAAGCGTGGTCATTTCAGGCCGGTGTCGGTTCTCACTATTGACACTTTTGTTTTAAATGGCCACGGTGGGGCTCCGCGTTTCACCCTTTGGCTCCCAAGGTATTGTGACATTCCCTTGCGCCACCTGCCCGCCGACCGCCTGGGCCCTCCACTGGTTGGCCCCCAAGCCCGCCGTAAGCGACTGGGGACCCATAAGCGTTAACCTTAAACCTTGAGCCTGTTTTAAGGAATTGCCCGGCATCAACTCTGCGTCCTCTGCGACTCTGCGCGCGTCATTTTAGGTGCCTTGGCCGGGGGTATCCGGCTCCGCCGGCCGCCCCTTAACGATCCGCGTGCTGCCAGCTTTCATGCGTTCCAAACCCAAGTTAAGCACCATAAACTGCATTGTTCCGGCTTGGTGTACCCGCCTATATCCGCTCCCCGCCCTCGCCTTAAAACAAAAAACCGCCGGTGGTGACTCGCGTCAACCACCGGCGGTATGAATCTCCTAATCGCTTAGCTGTGGTAGCCTTCCTCGCCATGTTCCGCGAGGTCCAGACCCGCCACTTCGACTTCTTCCGTCGGACGCAGACCAACCAGCGCCTTCGTGATGTAGGCGATGATGATCGTCGAAGGAATGACCAGCAACAAGGTCACGCCCACCGCTTTGATCTGTTCCCAGACCAGCGGTTGGAAGTAGCTGTCCGTGACATACTTGCTCAAGTTCGTGGCGAAGTTCGCATTCGCCGCGTTACGGGCCAGCATACCCGTCATGATCGCTCCGAGGGTCCCACCCACCGCGTGAACGCCGAAGGTGTCCAGCGCGTCGTCATAACCGAACCAGCCCTTGACCTTGAACACGAAGAACCAGGGAATGATGCCGGCCGCAATACCGATCAGAATCGAACCCTGCGGAGTGATGTAACCGCAAGCCGGGGTGATGACCACCAGACCGGCGACGGCGCCGGAACAGAAACCCAGCACGCTGGGCTTGCCCTTCACAATCCATTCCACCATCGGCCACACGAAGGAGGCCACCGCGGTGGCAATCGTGGTCGTCGTGAACGCGTTGGCCGCGATCACGTCCGCCGCCACGGCGGAGCCGGAGTTGAAACCGTACCAGCCCACCCAGAGCATGCCCGTGCCGATGTAGCACAGCACCACACTGTGCGGCGCGAAGTTTTCTTTGCCGAAGCCCACGCGCTTGCCAAGGATGATGCACAGCACCAAGGCCGTCCAGCCGGAGGTCATATGCACCACCGTGCCACCCGCGAAGTCAATCGCATGGATTTTCGCACCGGCGTTCCACACCCCGTTCATGATGCCGTTCACGCCCCAGACCATGTGGCCCTGGGTGAAATAAACCACAAACATCCACAGGGTCATGAACACCAGGATGGCCGAGAACTTCATGCGTTCCGCAATACCACCAATGATCAGCGCCGGGGTGATGATCGCGAACATCAACTGGAACATGCAGTACACGTTCTCCGAGACCCAGTAGGAATAACCGGGGTTCGGCGCGGAGCTCACCGTGTTCAGCATCCAGGCCAGTTTGGGACTCCCGATAATGCCCGATAACACGTCCTCCTTCGCCATGGCTCCCGTGCCCGCGAAGATCATGCTGTAACCGCAGATCACCCACAGAATCGTCACCAAACCGGTGATCAGAAAACATTGGGCCAGCACGGACAACACATTCTTCTTGCGCACCAGGCCGCCGTAGAACAGCGCCAGACCCGGCAGCGTCATGAACAGCACCAGCGCCGTGCTCGTCAGCAACCACGCATTATGACCGGCGCCTGGGTACGAGACAAACGCCCCCGTCACATTGGTCAGGTTCGTGTTGATGATCGAGGGACCGGCGGCAAAACTCACCGTCCAGTTGCCGTTCGTGTCCTTGTACGTGGCGGTCGGGTCCCCGTTTTGGAAGTAAGCTTCCACGGATTCCATCCGTTGTTCCATCGTCGGCGCGTTCGTCAGCGCCGGCGCTGCCGGCGCGGCGGCGGCCACGGCATTCGTGCCTGCGGCAGCCGCGTTCGTTGCGGCGGCGTTCGTGTCGTCCGCGCGCAAATTAAGGGTGCCAAAGGCCGTCGTGGCCAGCAAAGCAATCGTTAATATGTGTCTTTTCATGTTTTTTATTTGAATAAAGTTAAGTGGGTTGGGTTTTAGACAGCCGAATCACCTTTTTCTTCCGTCCGGATGCGGATGGCCTGTTCCACGTTGGAAACAAACACCTTGCCATCGCCGATCTTGCCCGTCTTCGCCGACTTGATGATCGCGCTCACCGCGGCATCCACCTGGACGTCAGTGATGACCAGTTCAATTTTGATCTTGGGCAGGAAGTCCACCGTGTATTCGCTGCCGCGATAGATCTCGGTGTGGCCCTTCTGGCGGCCGAAACCCTTGACTTCGCTGACCGTCATCCCCTCGATGCCGATCTCGCTCAAAGCGTCCTTTACTTCTTCCAACTTGAATGGTTTGATGATTGCTTCAATTTTCTTCATATTTGTCGTTTTTTCATTAATTTTGAGCTGCGTCTTGTACCGGGCCAATCTTGCGTCCGGTTTCCCGGCGCAACTCACATCCGCCTACCGGGCGGATGCACACTACCCAGCTTGTGATGGCTGTAATTGGCACACGAACATTTAAGCAATGCCGATGCCAGCCGGAAGGAAATCGGAAGTTTTTTCAAAAAACGCCCTTTTTGTGGGAATCCAGCCGTAAAATATTAAAGCAGCATAAAAACTCTGGCGGTCAACCTGTTTTCTTTTATCCACCCGAGAAATATTTGGCCAGCAGGCGGATGGCTAAAAAACACCATTGCAAGCAGTGTCAGGACGGAGCAGGCGGACCCCTTCATCCTGCTCCTCGAAATGTGCTTTAAGCCACTGAAAGAAAATAACTTAAACGAATCTGGTGGGCTCGGGAAAAGAAAATGGTCGGAGCGACAGGATTTGAACCTGCGACTTCTTGGTCCCAAACCAAGCGCTCTAGCCAAGCTGAGCTACGCTCCGACTACTGACATCATCCCATGAATTGACCGCTACGCAATCTAAATCATCCCGCCAGTCCATTCATTTTATCGTGACCGTCAATGGCGGGTGTTCAAAAAGACCGCCAATTCAGGCACTTTCGCCTGAATTTCCGCCACCGCCAAATCACACATCCGGCTGGCGCCAAACGTGCAAAAGTGGGTGTCATCCTGCCGGCCTTTGGGGAGCGCCCCATATTCCCCCGGACTTACATATATATAGAGGCGTTTGGACGGTTCCGGCCCCATTCGCTGCAACAAATCCATGCTTTGCTGGTTCAGATCTAGCAGGGGCACCTTTTCCGCCGCGGCCACCTCCCGCACTGCTTTCACGTAATCGCCGTGCGTATTAACCGGCTGGCCCTGGACATCAAACTTCCGGCGCGCCACTGGCGTGGCCAACAACGGGAAGGCACCGAGCGCCCGGGTTTCCGCCACATACCGCGCCAGATTCGCGTTGAACGTCCCGCCCGGGGTGGTATAGCGGGTGGGATCCTGCTCCTTTTCATCATTATGCCCAAACTGGATGATCACCCAGTCGCCCGGTTTGATGCGGCTCCGCACCGTGGCCCAATGACCCTCGTCCCGAAAACTCTTGGAACTTCGGCCATTCAAGGCGTGATTTTCCACCCTCACCCCGGCTTGGAAATAAATTCCCAGCATCTGGCCCCAGCCCCGCTCGGGATTGGCCGGAATCAAAGGCTTGTTGGCCATTGTCGAGTCCCCAATTAGGAAGATTGTGAAGCCCTGCGCTACCGGAGCGGCAGCTTGATCCAGTTGCGGCAGCGCTTGGGTGGCGGCCGCGGAAAGGACCGGCGGCTCCGTTACGGCGTCCGGTGCGGCGACCGCCAGCCAGGCCGGGCAGACCAGTGCGGTCAGCACGGTAAATACGAATGATTTCATGGTCGCGCAAAGCATGGTCCGATCGCTGGCTGGCCGCAATATTTTTGCGTGTGGCAGGTGGGGCGAAGACTCTTGGGTTGTTTCCCCGCCCCCGGGCACGATGGTTTTGTGCATGCTCGGGTAGTCCCTCGCCGCCGAAATGGCGTTTCGGGGAACGCTACCCGAACCCCACTTAATTAAATTTTAATGACCAGCCTGTGAAAACGAATCTATTGCCGGAAAACCGCCTTGACTAGGACAATGCCAGCCATGGCCACGCCTTCCCTCCGTCTTATCTCCCTTGCCTCCGGTTCAAACCCGCCGGCTTTTTTGCCTGTTCGAGGCAAAACGCCCGGTGCCACGTTCCTCCCCCCAAACTTTCCCTTTGACAACTCGTCATATAATGTTATCCTTTTGAGTAGCTTATTTCTGCGTGAACAAGCGCCCGATGGCGCGTGCCATCAGGAGGTTCTTTGAAATACCCGGCCCGCCCGGAGCGGGTCCGGAAAAACGCCGGATGTTACCCGTCCAAGCCTCTGTCCCACAAAGATTTAACCAATTAACCAAATAGCCCAATAACGGGTTAACTAAAAAGCGACTCCTCCCGTTAAAACCAAAATCTTCAAGTTTCCCGAAGTTCCCTCCGGGTAATCTCCCAGCCAGTCCTCCCCCGCCTCGCCCCCCCGCACATCCGGGTTGCTGACCGCCGCGCAATGGTATAGGCTATGGTTCTTGAATTTTTTTGCGCCTAAAAACCGTATGAAGCCAACTGAAGATAACATCGAACCGTCCGTTGAGACCGCCTCCGCGGCTTATACGCCCGAGCAAATGGAAGAACTCAAAACCCGCGCTGCCAGCGCCCAGGAAAATTGGGACCGCCTCCTGCGCACCACCGCCGACTTTGAAAACTTCAAAAAACGCGCCGCCCGCGAACGCACCGAGGCCGCCCAAAACGCCTCCCTCAATCTAATTCAAAAGCTGCTGCCGATCCTGGATGGCTTCGACATGGCCCAGGCCGCCACTATCAATGCCCAGGGCGACAAGCTCGCCTCGCTCCAAACCGGCGTGGCCATGATTCAATCCCAGTTGAAGAACTTTGTCACCGAGGCTGGCGTGGAAGAAGTGGATGCCTTGGGTAAACCCTTTGACCCCGCCCTCCACGAGGCCATTTCCCAGCAGGAATCCGCCGACGTGCCCGAAGGCCACGTTCTCCAGCAACTCCGCAAAGGTTACAAAGTGCGCGAACGGTTGCTGCGGCCCGCCACGGTCATTGTGGCCCGGAAACCGGCAACCCAAGCCGAACCCCAAGCCTGATTTATCGGACACCCCATGGCCAAGCGCGACTATTACGAAATTCTCGGCGTAAATCGGGAAGCGGACCAGGACGAAATCAAAAAAGCCTACCGCAAACTGGCAATCAAGTTTCATCCGGACAAGAACCCCGGAGACAAAGCTGCCGAGGAGAGCTTCAAAGAACTGGGCGAGGCCTACGAGGCGCTGAGCGATCCGCAGAAGCGCGCGGCGTACGACCAGTATGGCCATGCCGCCTTTGACCCCCGTCAACGTGCCAGCCGGGCTGGTGGCGGTGCCGGTTTCCACGATCCCTTCGATATTTTCCGCGAGGTGTTCGGTGGTGGCGGCGGCGGCATCTTCGAGAGCTTTTTTGGCGGTGGCGGTGACCCCTCTGCCGCGCAGCGCGGCGAAGACTTGCGCTTCGATCTCGAAATCACCCTCGAGGAGGCGGCCCACGGCTGTGAGAAGGAAATTTCCGTCACGAAGCAAGACGCCTGCGAAACCTGCGGCGGCGCCGGTATGGAACGCGGTTCCCGGATGCAAAACTGCTCCACCTGCGGCGGACGCGGCCAGGTGTTGATGGCTCGGGGGATTTTCAGTATTGCGCAGACGTGTCCGCATTGCAAAGGCGGCGGGAAAATCCTCGAAAAACCCTGCAAATCCTGTAATGGCGAGGGAAAACGCAACCGGAGTTCCAAGATCAAGCTCCGGATTCCGGCCGGCGTGGACACCGGTTCTCGCCTCCGTTCCTCCGGCAATGGCGAAGCGGGCTTTCGCGGTGGTCCCGCCGGCGACCTCTATGTCATGCTCCACGTCAAGGAGCACGAAATCTTCCAGCGGGACGGCGATGATTTGCTCTGTGAAGTTCCCGTCAGCTTCGTGCAGGCCGCGCTGGGTGCGGAAATTGAGGTCCCCACGCTGGAAAGCAAGGCCACCATTAAAATTCCTGCCGGCACCCAGCCCGCCACCGTTTTTCGCGTCAAGGGCAAGGGCATGAAAAACCTCCAAGGCTATGGCCACGGGGATTTGCTGGTGCGCATCCAGGTGGAAGTCCCCACGCGCTTGAATGCCGCCCAAAAGGAAAAACTTCAGGAATTTGCCCAAATGTGTGATGGCAAGGAAGCCCCGCTGGCCCAAAGTTTTTTCGAGAAGGCTAAAAAGTTTTTCAACTAATGCCGGAGTGCCGGCGGCCGGCGGCGGATTGTCTGTAACGCAAATGTCACATTTGCAAGGTTTTCAAATGGTTTGAAAACTGACCTTAATACCTGCCATGGAACATTGGTTTGGTTCGTTAAACACGATAGAACTATTGTGCCTCGTGCTCGCGCTGGCGCTCGCGCTGGGCTTCGAATTTGTCAATGGTTTTCACGACACGGCCAATGCCGTGGCCACGGTTATTTACACCAACAGCCTTCCGCCCACGGTGGCCGTGATCTGGTCGGGGATCTGGAACCTTATCGGGGTCCTAACCTCCACGGGCGTGGTGGCGTTTGGCGTGATCAGCCTGTTGCCAGTGGAATTGGTAATGAATGTGGGCTCCGCCGCGGGCTTCGCCATGGTGTTTGCCCTCCTGATTTCGGCGATCATTTGGAATCTCGGAACCTGGTATTTGGGCCTCCCCGCCTCGAGCTCGCACACCCTCATCGGCTCCATCATGGGGGTGGGCTTGATGAATTCGCTGATGAACTCCGGGCGGTTCATGGATGGCATTAACCTGGCCCAGGCCCAGAAAGTCGGCCTGTCGCTCCTCATTTCGCCGGTCGTGGGCTTTGTCTGCACCGCCATCCTCTTTCTGCTCCTCAAGGCCTTGGTCCGACAGCCGGCTCTCTACGCCGCGCCGGACGCAAAAAAAGCCCCACCCTGGTGGATTCGCGGCATCCTCTGCCTCACCTGCACCGGCGTCAGCTTCGCGCACGGTTCCAATGACGGCCAAAAAGGCATGGGCCTGCTGATGTTGATTCTGGTGGGCATTGTGCCCGGCATGTATGCCTTGAACTCGGGCACCGATCCGGTGGCTTTGAAGCAGTTGACGGAGTTATCCCAAAGCGCTGCTCCAATTCTGGCCAGACACGCGGCTGGCCCACCCATGGAGTTGGCTGCAGGAGCCAAATATTTGGGGGCCTATCTTAAGGTGCGCGGCGTCTATTCACCGGAAGTGTTCACTGCGCTCGCCGGGCAGAACACCGAAATCGCCCAGCGACTGGCCGGACACGCGTCCCTCGCGGAATTACCGGAAGACCAGCGCGGCCCGTTGCGGACGGCTATCTATTTCACCGCCGAAACCATTGGCAAGTTGAAAAACAGCCATCAACTCTCCGCCGAGGAGGCCGCCACGCTGGGGAATTACAAAACCGCGCTCGAAAAAACCACCAAGTATATTCCGGTATGGGTGAAATTCGCCGTGGCCCTGGCCCTCGGGTTGGGTACCATGGTCGGCTGGAAGCGTATTGTGGTGACCGTGGGCGAAAAAATCGGCAAGAGCCACCTGACCTACGCCCAAGGCGCGTCGGCGGAGTTGGTGGCGATGATCACCATTGGCCTCGCGGACAAATATGGGTTGCCCGTCAGCACCACGCACGTGCTGTCCTCCGGAGTGGCTGGTTCCATGGCCGCCAACAAATCCGGCCTGCAAATGGGAACCTTGCGCAACCTGCTGCTCGCTTGGGTGCTTACCCTGCCGGTCTGCGTGTTCCTCGGTGCCATGTTTTTTGCCAGCAGCCTCCTCCTCCTCTCGCACTTTTTTGGTTTGCATTGAACCTTGACGGGTTGTAACCACTTTCATTGAAGTGCTTTCTGGAGATTTGCCAGACTTAGCGTTCAGAATAAATTCTTAAAAGGAACAAAATTGGTTAAATTTTGTTAAACAACCACCAAAACGTAACAATTTGGTGGACAAACTAGGGTAATTTGATACCTTGATCACCAAATGGGCAACGAACAACAAAATCCCGGTCAAACGCTGGCGGAAAACCTTTCCAACAGCCCGTTTTTTGCTTTTAAGAGTCGAATGGAGCGGGCTTACCGTCGCCATGTTTATCGCTACGGGGACTGGCACGAACGTGACTACCGCCTTAAAGTGTGGATGATCACCGGCAGCACCATTTTGGTTCTGGCCATCGTCATTGCCTGTGTTGTGCGCACTGATTATTTGAAGCTCGAGGAAAAGCGCTTGGCCAGCAATGCCCAAGTCTGCTTGACCCAGGGTGATTATGCCGGTGCTATTGCCAGCGCGGGCAAGGCTCTTGCCTTGAACCCCAACGACCTGGCCGCCTGCCGCGCCATGGCCGATGCCTCCGCCCAATCCCGCATGCCCGCAGAATTGTATTGGGTTCAACGTCTGGCCGATCTTTCACCCACCATCGCCAATAAACTCCGTCTGGCCGAAGTCGCCTTGCGCTCGCAATCCGCTCCCTATCCCGTCACCACCGTGGTGTTGACCGAACTTGCCGAAAGTGCCGTTAACAATCCCGAATACCAAATGATTGCCGGCAATCTGGCGCTGGCGCTGCATCAGTCCACGGATGCTGAAGGCCATTTTGAAACCGCCGTTCAGTTGGATCCCTCCAATCCCCAGTACGCTTTGAGTCTGGCCACCCTGCAATTAGACTCCGCGAATGAATCCGTGCAACGCCAGGCGCGCCAACAATTGGAAAAATTAAGCTTGGACGGCACCTTGGGAGCCGCTGCCCTGCGCACCTTGGTTGCCAACCGGCAAGCCGCCGCGGATCCTGCCGGGGCAGACCACTATTCGGAACAATTATTGAAACTGCCCCAGTCAACCATGGCTGACCGCCTGCAAAATCTCGAATTACTTCAGGGCTTGAATCAGACCACCTTTGGCGAACGGTTGCAAACTGCGATGGCTCTGGCTGCCAACCAGCCCGCTTTGGTTGGCCAGCTTTCCAACTGGATGCAATCCCATGGCCTTGCCTCAGCGAACCTTCAGTGGCTGGGCAGCCTCCCCAAAAATATTCGCTCCGAACCGGCCTACAAGCTGGCCCTGGCGCAGGCTTATTTGAAAATGGGCAAATGGCAGGATTTGCTGGACATGGGCAATCGGGACAACTGGTCCGATCAAGATTTCCTGCGTCTGGCCTTGATTTCCCATGCCTGGGCTCAATTAGGCGAACCCACCGTTGCCCAGAGCAACTGGGGTGAGGCCATCAAGAAAGCTGGCGACCACTATGAAGCCATGACCAATTTGCTTGTGCTGGCCGAAAATTGGCAGTTGACCCAGGCCCAGCAATACTTGCGCCAGCGCATCCTGCAGCTCGCTCCCCAATAATTACAGTTGGGGGCGCTCCAGTTCCGCATTTGGCAACCTAAAATATCCTTGGAGACTTAGGATTTCCGTATTTACTGGCCGGCCATGTAGTTAATTCGATTTGGCAGGCAGGGGCTTCAACTCATTAACCGCAAAGGCAAATTCCCTTACGACCACTCCGCCGATTATGTGTTCCTGAATAATCCGCTCCAGCACCGCCGGGGTGCAGGAATGATACCAGACCCCCTCCGGGTAAACGACCGCGATGGGGCCTTGGGTGCAAACCCGCAAGCAGCCGGCTTTGGTGCGATAAACCAAAGGTTCCGGCCCCGTGAGTTTCAATTCCTTGAGCCTTTGCTTCAAAAAATCCCAGGCAATCAGGCCTTGGTCCCGGTCGCAACATTTATCCTCGACCGGATCCGCACACAGAAAGATATGGCGCTGAAAGTGGGTCAGGCCCAGGGTGACAACGGCGTTGGCTAAGGCTTGGTTCATGAATCAGGTGGCGGTAAGCACGAGCAAAGGTATCTTCCTTCCCGGTCACGGCAAAATCAATCCATTTACATTGGATTTATTGGCCTCATAAATTTCACCTCCCAAACATTCGCCCTAATCGCGTGCCTCCGTCAGCCAGCGGTACGGAAGGTCGTCCGGGTATCGTGTAAGGAAAAACTCCGTGGTGCTTGAGCAGCGCCAATAGCTCACCAGTGCTTCGCGCGCGAGCGAACGCCAACTCCTGCGCGGTGATGCCAACACAAAGCAGCAGACCGCAACGTCGGCCGAGAAACTCGAAGTGAACCGGCCGCTCGCTGGGATGCGCGAATAGCATGGCTCGAAGCGTCGAGTCACCGAAGAACTCTCCTAAGTCCATCGTCTGCCCTGCCTCTAGCACCGCATCGCAGGTGTAACACGCAAGCCGTGAGATGAAGTTTGCCGCCCTGGGCAACTCTTGCCGCGTGCATATCATCAACTCGTAATGGCCAAGACTGTTCGGTAGCTGGCCGGCATCCTCGCCGGTCATCTCTGCAGTGACGTAAGTGGCACCGGGCCTGTAACTCGGGAAAGGCACAACGTCCGCCGAGCCTCCTGCCTCACGAAACTGGAAAGGAATCATGGCGTGGAAAACCGTGTTGGCTGGCTCGCCGAGGATGGGCGCCAGGGCCGCCAGTCGCGCGTTCCAAACCTTTGTCCAATCCTCGTCGGGTGGTCTTTCGGGTGTTTGCATGGGAGTACAGCGTGAATATGGTCTGCCGAAAAATGCTGAAGCATCGCCATATTGCGGCGAGATGCGTAACTGCGGAACTGACCGCCCCAATGGCCTGTGCCTTTGGCGCTAGATTAGGCCGCGCTTTTCTATCATTAATTAACATACCTTTCCCTGGCTCGCAGGGCATAATTTTGCAGCTCGGGGCGTAAATCGCGATGTTCCTGCATGAACTTTGAGATTACTCCCTGACACCGTTTTTGGTAGGAAAGTCCCCAATGACCAAGTCCGTGCAGCGCGCTCTCCTGGCAAGCGACCGATGGTAGTTGCAGCGTGGATTCCATAACCGAAAGACACGACTCATCAATCTCCCGTTGCTCTTTGTCCTCCGGTTCACCAGACAATGGGAAGATGTCCCACCACATATAACAAATAGAATTCAGCGCCCCAGCCCCCGGTTCATCCAAATGTGACAAATGCGGGGTGCATCTGCCCAGGAAAACTCGCTCGAAAACTGTGAAACTGGACCGGATGCAATACGCTCGCTGTTCCGAAGGGATGGATTCGTCCCTAAGGGCGTAAAGCGGAGTAGTGCATTCGCCGATGAGAAACCAAAGTCCTTGGTTGACCTGAGCATCAGTGTAAGCCGCTAATAATTCGCCAGCGCTTTGAAAGAGCTTGGTGGTATAGGTAATGACGCGCTGAGGCTGCAATTTGATGGATTCAGCACCCTCACTCCAATACCATTCTGGCTCGGTGACTTCATGGTCAAACAAGTGTCGAACCCACTCGTCGAAGGAAAGGTCTGGTTGAATTTTTCTCACGCAAATGACTCCTGCTTGATAAAAAAGCTGATTTGCCGTCGATTCGCAAATTTAACCACGCCATCGGCCCCGGCGACTGTTTAAGTGGCGCCATTCTGTGGTCATGGAACTCAATGATATGTCATCGAATTCAAAAGCGCGGTCATGCCCGTGCACGCCAAAATCCAGGCCCACCAAGCGAAGGCCTACAGCTTTGCCGCGATAAACTGCTCGAGTTTCATGGCATCGGCGTTGAACAGGCGGATGCCTTCCGCCGTCTTTTCCGTGGCCATCGCGCTTTCATTGAATAGCCAGCGGAATTTCTTCTCGTCCAGCGGTGTCTTTTGGATCGCGCTAGCCCGGGCGATTTCCGGACTTAATTTGCGGACGACCGGGGCATCGCTCTTTTGCAATTCTGCCAGCAGCGCGGGGCTAATGGTGAGGAGGTCGCAGCCGGCCAGTTCGAGAATTTCGCCGACGTTGCGGAAGCTCGCCCCCATGACCTCCGTGGCGTAGTCAAATTTCTTGTAGTAGGCGTAGATTTCGCCGACGGATTTCACACCGGGATCCTCGGCCGGGGCGAAGTCCTTTTTTTCCTTCGCCTTGTACCAGTCCATAATGCGACCAACAAACGGCGAGATGAGTTTGACCCTGGCCTCCGCGCAGGCAATAGCCTGGGCCAGGGAGAAGAGCAGGGTGAGGTTGCAGTTGATGCCCTCTTTTTGCAGGATTTCGGCGGCGCGGATGCCCTCCCAAGTGGAGGCGATCTTGATCAAAATGCGCTCGCGGCCGATGCCTTGTTTTTCGTACAGACCAATGAAACGCCGGCCCTTGGCCACCAGCGCCTCCGTGTCAAAAGACAGGTTGGCATCCGTTTCGGTGCTGACGCGGCCAGGCACGATTTTGAGGATTTCAGTGCCAAAGAGAATGAGCAAGTCATCCAGCACGAGACTGACCAGTTGCGGACCGGTCGCCTTGCCCTTGTTGTCGGCCACGGCCTTGTCCACGATATACTGATATTCGGGCATCAAGGCGGCCTTGAGAATGAGGGAGGGGTTCGTGGTGGCGTCACGCGGGGCAAACTGTTTGAGGGTGGCGAAATCGCCGCTATCGGCCACGACGGTGGTAAATTGCTTGAGTTGTTCCAGTTGGGTGGGTTGCGCAGCACTCATAATAGTTGAATCGGTCAGTTTAAAGCTTTAGCAGCGACAACATTACGCAACTTTGGCCGTCTGGCAACCTCCAATGTTTTTGACACTTTTTTTCCACCGCGTAAGATACTGGCCGAACTTTCATTATGCCTACATATTATTTGGCCTGCGACCTGGGCGCCGATAGCGGCCGCGTCATCCTTGGCACCCTTGCCGACGGAAAAATCGCCATTGAAGAATTGCATCGTTTTCCCAACGGGGTGGTGAAGACCAGTGGTGCCCTGCACTGGAACTTTGAGGGCCTGCTTAACGAATTGAAAACCGGCCTGAAAAAGGCCGCCGCCCGCGACTTGCCCATTGCCAGCATCAGCACGGATTCCTGGGGGGTGGATTATGTGCTGTACGACGAACGCGGTTTGGTCATGTCCCCCGTCTGGTGCTACCGGGATGCCCGCACGGCCGAAGGCGTGGAAATTGCCAAGGAGAAAGTGGACTGGCCCACGATCTACGCTGAGACGGGCATCCAGTTCATGGCGCTCAACACCATTTACCAGATCGTCACCGAGCCGCCGGCCCGGCTGGCGGCGGCCAAACATTTGTTATTGATCGGGGATGCTTTCAATTATTTCTGCTCCGGGGTGGCCCGAAACGAGGTTTCGCTCGCCAGCACCACCCAGTTGTACAATCCCCAGACCAAAACCTGGTCGAAAAAGCTTTTTGCCGCCCTTGGTCTCAAGGAATCCCTCTTCGCCCCCATTTGTGCCACTGGCACCGTCCTGGGGCCGATGAAGAAAAATCTCGCCACGGAAGTGGGGCTGCCCCAGATCCAGGTCATTGCCACCTGTTCGCACGACACCGGGGCCGCCGTGGCCGCCGTGCCGGCACATGGTGAAAACTGGGCCTACCTGAGTTCCGGCACCTGGTCGCTGATGGGCGTGGAATGGCCGCAGCCCGTCATCACCGAGCAGGGCCGCAGCCTGGGCTTTACCAATGAAATTGGTTACGGCGATTCCGTGCGGTTATTGAAAAACATCGTTGGCCTTTGGATCGTGCAGGAATGCCGGCGTTACTGGGCCAAACAAGGCAAGAAGTACGAGTTTGAAGAACTGGCCCGGCTTTCACGAACAGCACCGGCCTTTGTCTCGCTGATTAATCCTGATGATCCCCGCTTTCTAAGCCCGGATGACATGCCGAAGAAAATTGCGGAATTTTGCGTGGAAACCGGACAGCCGGTGCCTGCCGACCCCGGGGCCTTCATGCGCTGCATTCACGAAAGTCTGGCGTTGTTCTACCGCGTCACCCTGCGCAAGACCGAGCGCTTGATCGGCAAAAAAATCGAGCGCCTGCACATTGTGGGCGGCGGCAGCCAGGACTCCACCTTGAACCAGTTCACGGCCAATGCCCTTAAAATTCCGGTGCTGGCCGGACCGACGGAATGCGCCGCCTTGGGGAATATCCTGGTGCAGGCCATTGCGCTGGGCCATCTGCCCTCGCACGCCGCTGCCCGGGAAGTGGTGCGCCAGTCCTTCGAACTCAAAACCTTCACCCCCGAATCCCCGTCGGAATGGGATGCCGCGGCCGCGCGGTTTGAAAAACTGCTCAGCTAAGGCCTGCCATGGAAATACCCAATCAACTGCCCCAAACCATTCCCGGCTTCCGTTCGGTGCCGCGCACCGGCGTGATTTACGTCACCCACGAGGCCACGCAACATGGCTTCGTATACGGTGCCGAGGGCTGGGCCAACCTCGGCCAGGGCTCGCCGGAAACCGGTCCCATCCCCGGCTCCCCCGCGCGTATCTCGTCGGTCACCGTCACGCCCGCCAGCCAGCAGTACGGCCCGGTGGCCGGCAACAAGGATATCCGCCAGGCCGTCGCGGACTTCTATAATTCCACCTACCGGCGCGGCAAGGCGTCCCAATACACGGCGGAGAATGTCAGCATCGCCAGCGGTGGCCGGCTGGCCCTCACCCGCCTCGCCAGTGCGCTGGGCAACATCAACATGGGGCATTTCATCCCCGATTACACCGCTTACGAGGAATTATTGAGCGTCTTCAAAGCCTTCACGCCCATTCCCATCCTGCTGGATGCCGCCGCTGGCTACAAAATCTCCCCGGCCGATCTCCAGGAGGAGATCTTGGGACGCGGTTTGAGCGCGCTGCTCGTCAGTAACCCTTCCAATCCCACCGGCCAGCTCATTGAAGGGGCCGAACTGGCCGCCTGGTGCCGGATCGCCCGGGAATGCCAGTGCTCCATGATCTTTGACGAGTTTTATTCCCACTACATCTACGCGGGAGCGACGGCAAGCGATCCCAAAATGATCTCCGCGGCGGAACATGTGGAGGATGTCGAACGCGACCCCGTGGTGATTGTGGATGGCTTGACCAAAAATTGGCGCTACCCCGGCTGGCGCATTAGCTGGACGGTCGGACCCAAGGCCGTCATCGAGGCCATCGCCAGCGCCGGCTCGTTTCTCGATGGCGGAGCCAACCATCCCTTTCAAAACGCGGCTTTACCCTTGCTGGACCCCGCCAACGCCGCTGCGGAAACCCTCGCCATTCAAAAGCATTTTGGACGCAAACGGGCCCTCGTCCTGGAGCGGCTGGCCGCCCTCGACATTGGCGTGGAAGCCCTGCCCGTTGGTGCTTTTTATGTCTGGGCCAACCTCGCGAAACTGCCCACGCCGCTGGATGACGGCATGAGTTTCTTCCGCGAATGCCTCAAGGAAAAGGTGATCGTGGTGCCCGGGGTCTTCTTCGACGTAAACCCCGGCAACCGCCGTTCGCAGGCCCGCTACAAGAATTATTGCCGCATCAGTTTTGGTCCTGAACTGGAAAAACTCGAGTTGGGCCTGGCTGCCTTTGCCCGGGTGATCGCGAAGTTTAAATAAGCAAATTGACGGGGCGGCAAACCTTGGCGGCCCGCTGCCCCTGTTTTTCAAGCGGATTAAGCCATTTCAATCCCGGAAAACGGGCGAAGTCGGCGTCGGTCTTCTGCCGGCTCATCTGCGGGAAATCGCTTGCTCCGCTTTATGGACACCGGCTTTCACCGCCATCTCATCAGCCTTCTGATTCAAGCGATTTATATCCACCCCCGCCCGGGTGGCGCCAAAATCAGGGGGACGGACGGTAACGATTGGTCCCGGTGCCGAATGAAAATTCGCCAGTCCGCTACACAAGGCTGTATTCACCACCTCATTGAATGGTTTGTCCATTGCGCGCGCTTCTTACGCAGGATGCCCGCGCTGACAAAGCTTATTTTTCCAGACTGGGAACCGAGGCCGGCGTTTGGTCTGGCAACGGATGCATCAACTGCCCCACTAGGCTCGGAGGAACTTTGGCATCAATACCATAAACGGGCGGCCAGTATTTCGGGAGCCAGGAAGTGCCAAAAATACGGTCGAAAAAGGGAAAAATGGCCGCAAAATTACGGTCACGGTGCTCGTCGTTGGTATGGTGCCAGTGGTGGAAGGCAGGGGTGGAAACCACCCATTCCAAGGGACCCAACCGCCATTTAATGTTGGCATGAATGAAAAAACTCCAAATCGTGCCCAGAATCAGCAAGAGTGCCACTCCGGCGTCCAGCCGGCCGCCAGCAGTCTGTGCCAAACCCAGCAGATAGACCGGCACCAGTCCCGCGAGGCGGGTGAAAACCATGTCCACTGGATGTGCGCGAGTATTGACCAGCCAGTCGAGTTCTTCAGCACTATGATGAACCGCATGGAACTGCCACAGGGCTGGCACCTTATGGGAGATGCGATGATACCAATACACCCCCAAATCATTTACCAGAAACATCAACGGCAACCGAACCCGCAGTGACCAGCCGGCTACCATTGAGTAAAGGCCACCAGGATCCATGCTGTGGAGGGTTCGCGCCAATAGCGACAAGGGCACCGCAATAATGGCTGCCGGCACTAGGCTGTTGATAAAATACCAGGCGAGATCCACGCCCACCTGCTTGCGAAAGATTTTGACAGGATGCAGCCCGAACAACCGCTCCAAAGGCACAAAGATGGCGATCAACAACACCAGCCAGACCGCCAGGCGGAAAACGTCCATGGCAAAAAGCTCTGCGTGCCGCACCAGATGGTTGGTATCAAACATGTTTGTGAAACCGCCCCAGATTTAATGGCTGACTATCCCAAGAGCAATCTCGTTAATCGTCGGTTGGATGTCAATCCGAGAAAGCCATTCGCCCGGCATCCATGCGAAAGTCCATGGCCTGCCGGGCGAGCGATTGATCATTTAAATGACCGCAACTTAGCTCTGTTTAGCTTTGCGGAACATCCGCCCGGAACTGGCCACCAGCGCCAGCACCGCCAAGCCGCCGCCGACCAGTGAGGACGGTTCAGGCGTGGAGGTCGGCGCCGCTTCCACGGAAACATCCGTCAGCAGGGCAAACGGCGGCTGACCAGAGGGGGAGCCAGTCGCCAGGAAGGAGAGAATGTCCGAAGCGGCGCTGGCCGTAAAAGTCATCGTGGCATGCACCCACCCGGAAAAATTATTGGCGGCGTGAGCGGCGGTATCCTCGCCCGGCAGGCTGAGCGTTTCGGTCGATTGGCCAACCGTCGAAGAAGCTATTTGCGATCCCAAATTCACCGTCCAATAATCCGAGGTCGCGCTCTTATAGTTGTTCCCCTTTTGCTGGGCGGCCGCATAGTAAAAGGACACATCGTATTGGTGGCCGGCGGTCAAACCATTGATCGTCTGGGTAATGGCTCCCACTTCAAAGGCACCGTCCGCCCCGATGAACCCGCCGCCCCCCGGCACCGCTGTCGTCCCCAGGGCGGTGGCAACGGTGCTGCCGTTAAAGGTGTTGTCGCCCCAGAGTGAAAAAGCGCCGTACGAGGAGTTCACCCCGCTCACCGCCGCCGCCCCGGAGGAAAACAAAAAATTGTAACCCGTGGAAGTCCAGCCCGTCGCCTCAATATTATAATGTAGTTCACCGCCGGACGCTGAGGAGGGGTTCGCCGCGGAAATCGGCGTGGTGGCGGTAAAATCGCCGTTGGCGACGAGATCCGCGCTCGCGGTTTGGGCCAGGCTCAGGACAAGGCCTCCGCACATGGTGGCCAGGATGGCCTTGGTATGGGATTTCATGCTCGTTAACTTCAGGATGTGCATTTTTGTTTATGGTTGTCAGTTGCTCCTAATGACACCTCCAGTATTCGCTCAGGTCCACGCGGCGACAACGGTTATATGCGGCTAATTTATGTTAATTTCAGATTTGCTTATCATCAATTTGCCGGGGTATTTGGGTTTTTTATATATATAACAGGGTAGCATCTAATGGCCGGGCCAATTCGTCGGGGCTATGGCCTTGGGTTGCCCTCCGCCTGCTCTTTTTTGCCCTGCCCTGCGCTGGGCCATTCCTCAGCCGGCCGGCTTAAACCGGCACCGGCTGGGCTCCAAAAATTCGCTCGTACTCCACCATGACATACCGGTCGGTCATGCTGGCAATGTAATCGCACACCGCCCGGTGAAACCCGCTGTCGCCCATCCGCCGGCGGGCACCCTCGCCAATTTCCTTCGGATGCTCCAGAAAATATCGGAACAAACGCGCCATCATTTTCACCGCCCGCTGATTCGGTTCATGCACGACGGGGTTGAAATATAAATTTTTGTAAAGAAACTTGCGCAGTTCCAGGTTCAACTCCCGCCGCTCGCGGCTGTGCCGCACCAGCGGCCGGGCCTGCAACCGCACGTCGTCCGCCGAGGTCACGCCCGATCGCGCGATGGCGGCTTCCGTGGTCTCGACCACATCCCGGATTTGCAAATCGAGCAGGGTGCGGATGGTGAAGTACCGCCGGCATTCATCCGGCAATTTGCCGTGTTCGCGCTTCACCCGCGCGGCCGCCTGCTTCCACAAGCGCACATTTTTGGTCAAATCCGTTTCCGACAACAACCCCGAGTCCAGTCCGTCGTCCAGGTCGTGACTATAATAGGTGATTTCATCCGCGAGGTTCGCAATCTGAGCCTCCAGTGATGAATTTTTCGCCTCAAAGCCCGCGCGCCGGCCGGGATGGTCGTACGCGGTGAAATGTTTCGCCAGCCCCTCCCGCACTTCCCAGGATAAATTTAGCCCGGGAAAGTTCGGATACTTTTGCTCAATGACTTCAACAATCCGCAAACTTTGGCGGTTGTGCTCGAAGCCGCCATGACCGCGCATGAGGCGGGCTAGGACCGTTTCGCCCTTGTGGCCAAAGGGCGAATGCCCGAGGTCGTGCGCCAGCGCGATGGTTTCCACCAAATCCGCATTTACCCTGAGCGCCGACGCGATGTTGCGCGCGATGGCCGCCACCTCGATGGTATGCGTCAGCCGCGTGCGCAAGTGATCGCCCGAGCCGTTGAGAAACACCTGGGTTTTGTATTCCAACCGGCGGAAGGCCCGCGAATGAATCACCCGGTCCCGGTCCCGCTGATATTCCGTCCGCCAGAGCGGCGGCGGTTCGGGATGGGCGCGGCCCCGGGAATCGCCGCTGAATTGAGCGTAGGAAGCCAGGACCTGGCGTTCCAATTGCTCCAGCTCTTGACGGGTGCGCGGCATGGCGGTCAGGCGGTCGGAAAGGAGCCGTCAGCCGGCCAGGACTTCCTGCACGGACAATCCCCGCAATTCAAACAGCCGCCGGATGGTGTCCTCGATCAGGTTGTTCGGACAGGACGCGCCGGCGGTGATGCCCACCGTGATTTTGCCCGGCGGCAGCCACTGTGCGGTCTCCACTTCCTTGCGCAAATGCTGGTCGTAATGCACGATTAATTTATCCGAAACCATCTTGGCCGCGTTTTTGATAAAGAAAGTCGGCAGCTTGGCCTCGCCCATCTCGGCCAGATGCGACGTGTTGGAGGAATTGTAACCGCCCACAACAATCAGCAGATTGGGCGGGTCCAGCAACATCTTTTCCAAGGCGTCCTGCCGGTCCTGGGTGGCGCCGCAAATCGTGTCAAAAAACCGAAAATGGCGGTCGATGTCCGTGGCCCCGTACTTTTGGATCATGGCCTGTTTGATGCGGCGCTGGACCTCCTCGGTCTCCCCGCGCAACATCGTGGTCTGATTGGCCACGCCCACGGCCTGCAAATGCAACTCCGGGTCAAAGCCCGTGGAGAAGGCGCCCTTGAAGCGCTCCAAAAACTCCTGTTTGTCACCGCCATTCAGGATGTAATTGCAGACATAATCCGTTTCCGCCAGATTATACACCACGAGGTAGTGGCCGCTGCCATAGGCGCGCGCCTGCGAGGTGGTGGCCTTGGTTTCCTCGTGCTTGGCCTTGCCGTGGATGATGCTGGTGACGTTCTCCTTCGAGTATT
This sequence comes from uncultured Verrucomicrobia subdivision 3 bacterium, assembly GCA_903895255.1. Lineage (GTDB taxonomy): Bacteria > Verrucomicrobiota > Verrucomicrobiia > Limisphaerales > UBA11358 > UBA11358. The sequence goes on along the minus strand of CAITTG010000135.1, from coordinate 34,359 downwards.
GCCGCACGCGTTTCCACACGCTCATCACGTCGCCGCAGGTGGTGTCCACCAGTTTGCAGCCCATTTCCTCAAGCTTTTTACGGGTGCCCACCTCGGTGCCAAAAGCGGGGATGATCACCGCGTCGCCCGATTTTAAACCGCGCAGTTCCTCATCCGTCGGCTTGGGCGAGATGATCTGAATTCCCATGTTGCGGATCTGGTCATTGACCTCGGGATTGTGAATGATCTCGCCCAGCAGATAAATGGGGGTTTCCGGCGACACATCCGAGAAATATTTGCGCGCGGCATAGGCCAGGTCGATCGCGCGCTCCACGCCGTAGCAAAAACCAAATTCCTTGGCCAGCTTCACCGTCAAATCCCCGGCCGCCAGCACGCTGCCGTTGGCGCGCACCCGCTCCACCAGTTCGCTGCGATAATGGGACAGCACCTGGGCCTGCACCGCCTCCATGATGTCCGGCCGGCGCAAATTAATCTTCTTACCGGCGCCTTCCGGAGCCAACGTTGCTTCACTCGTCATATCCTTAAGTTTAAACTCGCTGTCCATAAGCGTCTAGCAGAACTTCTGAGCCTGCTTGCCGGTCCTTTTGGCGGTTGACACCCCTGGGCCGGCCTGCCTAGCTTTTTGTGCAGCAACACAGGAATTATTATGGCGCTCAAGGATATTGAACATGTGGTGGTGGTGATGATGGAGAACCGCTCCTTTGACAACCTGTTGGGCTGGCTCTACGACAACCAGACCAACCCGCCGCCCTTTAATCTGCCTCCCCAGCCAGTGCCCACCTACGCGGGGCTAAAGGCCAACACCTATTTCAATGAACTGAACGGCCGCCGCCTCCCCGTCAGCCGTCCGCCCACCGCCTGGCCGCCTGCTAACAATCCCAACGTCGTCCCCACGCCCGATCCCCACGAGGAGTTTGTCTATGTCACCGAACAGTTGTTCGGCACCCAGACGCCGGCGCCCGGCGCGACCCCGGACATGAGTGGATTTCTGGCCAATTATGCCACCACCCCGGCGGGGGAGGCCAATGCCCCCCAAATCCTGCAAACCTTCGGCCCGGCGGAGGCGAACGTGCTCAACGACCTCGCCCGCAATTTTGCCGTGTGCGACTTCTGGTTTGCCTCCGTCCCTTCGCAAACCTGGCCCAACCGCGCCTTTGTGCACGCGGGTTCCTCGGATGGCCACGTGAACAATAATAATTACGAGCCTTACGACATTCCCACGATTTTCAACGTCCTGGAAAGCCAGGGCAAATCGTGGGGGGTGTTTCACGACACGACTTTTATCCCTTCCCTGACCCTCGGCCAGTTTTTTCCGCAACTGGCCATGCATGACGATCACTTTTTCAAGTACGGCACCTTTAAACAATTGTGCGGGGTCGCCGCCACCGCCGATCCCGGCAAAAAGTTGCCCAGCTATTCCTTTGTGGAACCGCGCTTCACCCCCGAGCTGGGTTTTATGGCGATTGATTACCCGGCCGATTATCATCCGCCGCACAACATCTGCCGGGGCGAGCAGTTTCTGGCGGATGTCTATAATGCCGTCCGCACCAGCCCCTACCGCGATAAAATTCTGCTGGTGATCACCTTCGATGAGCATGGCGGTTGCTACGACCACGTCCCGCCGCCCGGCGGAGCCGCCGCGCCGCTCCCCAAGCCCGTTTCGAATGATGGCACGTTTGATTTCAGCCGCTTTGGTGTCCGCGTGCCCGCCATTGTGGTGTCTTCCTATGTCCAACCCGGCACGGTCTTCCGCGCCCCGGCCGGCGGTCCGCCCTTTGATCACACCTCCATCCTGGCCACGTTGCGTGACTGGCTGAACCTGGATGCCGACCCGCAACATCCCTTCCTGCCGAGTCCCCGCATTCAAAAGGCCCCCACGCTGGATTTGGTCCTCACGGTGGATGACCTTGGCAAACGCCCGGACTGGCCGGAAATTTGCGCCAACTGCACGATTGGGGATGATGACAAAACGCTGGCCAACCCGCTGAGCCAGTTGCAAACCAGCCTGCTGGCGGCTGCCGTCCGGCAAAACAGTGACAACCCCGCGGATGCCGCCACCCAAGCCCAGTTGACCCAGGTCAAAGGCTTGGTGACCTATGCGGACGCGCTCAACTTCATGCATCCGGATGCTCCGGGGGCAACCGGCGCGGGCATGGTGGCCTGAGTCACCCCCGCCCGCGCTGCCGGCACACCTCGTATAAGAACACCGCCGCCGCCGCCGCCACGTTGAGCGAATCCACGTGCGGCGGCATGGGAATGGCCACCGCCTCGTCACATGCCGCCAGCACCGCCGGCGAAATGCCATGCCCTTCGCTGCCAAAGATCACGCACGCATCGCCCGAGAAATCCGTTTGCGCCAGCGTCCGTCCGCCCGGCGCCGGATGCGCCGCCACACAGCGGATGCCCTGACGCCGCAATTCGAGCAAGGTGGCCACCAGATTCCGCGCTTGCACCACCGGCAGGTCGAAAATCGCCCCCATGGAATTCCGCACCGCCCGGCGCAGAAACGGACTGCTGCTGGTCTCGCCCACGATCAATCCCTGGGTGCCAAAAGCCACGCAGTTGCGCACTACCGTGCCCAGGTTTTCCGCGTTGCCAATCTTATCCACTGCCACCAGCAACCGGGGCTTGGCCGCGCCCGCCAGCACGGTGTCGAGGTCCGCCAGCACGGGGATTTTCGCCACCGCCAGCACCCCTTGAAACATGGTGAAGCCCACCAGGCTTTCCAGCAGTGCCTTCGGGGCGAGATAGACTTGAATTAACTCCGGGCGCGCCTCCATCAGCGGACGGAACTCCGCCAGCCAGCGGTCATCCACCAGCAGGGAAACCACCGTGAACGGGCTGTGCAGCAACCGCCGCACGACCTTCTCGCTTTCGGCCACGAAAATGCCCTGCTGTTCGTGTTCCTGGGAACGCCGCAGCGTCGCGTAAGGTTGCAGTTCCGGCGTGTCGAGCGCGGTGATGGACTGGATCTGAAGCATCGGGAGACTTACAATTCCAAGGTGGCCGCCGGCACATGTTGCGCGGCAATTTGCAAAGCCACGTGCGCGGCCCCCATTTTCAGCAACCGGTCATGCATCACGCGCCGGGCGATTTCCGGTTTGTTGCATTCGGAGCTCAGATGGCCCAGGTAGAGGTGTTTTAACTCAGCGGTGATAATCTGCTCCGCCGCGTCTGCCGCCGCCTCGTTGGACAAATGCCCATGACGCCCCAAAATCCGTTGTTTCAAACTCCATGGCCGGTGCGGACATTCCTGCAGCAACTTCACATCATGGTTGGACTCCAGCACCAGCACATGCGCCGCGCGCGTGCGCTCAATCACCAGCTTCGTCATGTGGCCCAAGTCCGTGGCAAAGCCAATGTTGATGCCGGGCGTGCGCACCAGGAACCCCACCGGGTCCTGCGCATCGTGGGGAATCGAAAACGTTTCCACCGCGACATCGCCAATCTCAAAGCCCGCGCCCGTGGTGAACAAGCGCCAGTCCATTTTCTTTTTGATGGCTTCCGTGCCGTCCAAGCCCTCCAGCGCCGGCGCCTTTTTGCTGGTCCAGCGGGATTTGAAGGCCCAGATCGTGCCGTCCTGCGTCCCCCGGTTGCAATAGACCGGGATCTGCAATTTGTCCGCCAGCCCGGGCAAACCGGAGATGTGGTCGCTGTGCTCATGGGTGAGCAAGATGGCGCTCAGATTCTCCGGGGCGCGCCCGATTGCGGCGAGGCGCTGACGCAACTGGCGCGGGCTAAACCCGGCGTCAATCAGCAGCCGGGTCTCGGCGGTTTCCACATAAGCGCAATTGCCGCTGGAACCGCTGCCTAAAATCGTAAATTTCACGGACATTCAACGGGAACGTTAGGATGGTCCGCACGGGGGCGCAAACATATTTGGGAGCAATACGCACCGGCGCGCGGGTCCGTGACCCGCAGCACGTCGCCTTGCTGGCCAGCGACGGATTAACCTCCCTCCACCTGCCTTCCCGGTTGCGGAGTGCGGCCGTCTCGGCCGCAGCAACGTAAAAATCACTGCAAATGGAGGTTTGTATCCACCACCCACCGCCCCATTGTCTTTATCTGCGTCCATCTGCGGTTAAAAGCAATGGCTCCCCACCTGACCCCCAAAAAAATCCGGGGGTTGCAGAACGCTCCCAAAGGACCTATAGTGATGTCGTGAGCTGCCTGACCGCGCAGGAACGAAAAGTGTTAATCATCGTCATGCTGTTGCTGGTGATCGGGGAACTGGTCAAAGTGTACCGGGTCACCCATCCGCCCGTCACCACGGCTCATCCGGCCTCCACTTAACGTAACATGCAAGAAGTCAATTTCGACGAAGTCGTGGCGCAAATCCTGGACAAGGATCCGCGTTATCACCATGATTCTTACACCTTTCTGCGCGAGGGACTCGATTTCACCCAAAAATTGATCAGCAAAGAAAACCGGGGTGCCACCCGGCATGTTACCGGCCAGGAATTGCTCGATGGCCTCCGCCAGTACGCCCTCCAGGAATTCGGGCCCATGGCCAAAACCGTCCTCGAGGAATGGGGTGTCAACCAATGCTCCGATTTTGGCAACCTCGTCTTCAACATGGTCGAAATTGGCCTCCTCGCCAAGACCGACAAGGACAGCCACGATGACTTCCAGACCGGCTACGATTTTACCGACGCCTTTTGCAAACCGTTCTGGCCCGCCGCCCGCCTGGCGGCTGTGAGCCCGGTCCCGGCCAGCAAGCCCGAGTAAGCCCGTGTGAGTGCCCGCCTTTACGATGCGCACAACCATTTGCAGGATGAACGCTTCGGCACGCGGGCCCCGGAACTGCTGACCGCCTGCCGCTCGGTTGGCCTCGCCGGCATGGTGGTGAACGGCGCCTGTGAAGCGGACTGGCCCCAAGTCCTTGCCCTCGCCCAACAGTTTCCCGAAGTCCTGCCCAGCTTCGGTTATCATCCCTGGTACCTCTCCGAACGCACCCCCGACTGGCTGGCGAATCTGCGCCACTATTTGGACGCCGTGCCCTCCGCCGTGGGCGAAATCGGCCTGGACCGCTGGAAACCCGGCTTGCCCTACGCCGGCCAGGAGGAGGCGTTTCTCGCGCAACTCCAGCTCGCCGCCGAGCGCAATCTGCCCGCCAGCATCCATTGCCTCCAAGCCTGGGGCCGGATTTTGGAACTCTTGCAAACCAATCCACGGCCAGCCCGCGGCTTTCTCCTGCACAGTTACGGCGGGCCCAAGGAAATGGTGAAATCCTTCGCCGATCTGGGCGCCTACTTTTCCTTTCCCGGCTATTACGCCTACGAACGCAAGGAGCGCCAGCGCGAGACCTTCCGCCACGTTCCCGCCGACCGCCTGTTGATCGAGACCGACGCGCCGGACCAGCAATTGCCGGACGCCCTCAACCAATTTCCCCTGGTCGATCCCGCCAGCGGCAAGCCCATCAACCATCCGGCCAATTTGGGAGCGATATATGAATATGCGGCGGGGTTGCGTGGGGTATCGGTGGCGGCGTTGACCGCGCAGGTGGAGAGCAATTTTTTGCGGTTATTCGCGGGGCTTTGACCTGGGAGTGCTATAGGGCCAAAGGCCCACTCTACCCCCTGGCCCCGCCAATCATCTTCACCATTTGCGCCGCCGCCGCAAATCCAAACGCCCCGGTCACAAAACACGCCGTGCCATAACCACTGCGACAGTCCAAACGCAACGGGCCACCGGGTTCACGGGTTTCGCAAACCGTTCCATCGGCAGCGGGAAACACCTGCGCTTCGGTGGAGTAAACACAGGGCACGCCGAACTCCAGCTTGGGATCACGCGGGAAACCATGCTCGTCCCGCAACAACTTGCGGGTGGCGGCCAGCAGACCGTCATGACTGGTGCGGGCGAGGTCCGCCACGCGCAGGGCGGTGGGATCCCGCCGGCCTCCGGCCCCGCCGGTGGTGACGATGGGAATATTCAGCTCCCGGCAGCGGGCAATCAACAGCGCCTTCATCGGCGTCTGATCAATCGCATCCACCACGCCATCAAATTTCGCCGCCAGGATTCCCGCCGCCGTGGTGGCGGTGAACAGGGATTGCAGCGCGTGAATCTGGCAGTCCGGCTGGATGAGCCGGATGCGATCCGCCATGACGTCCACCTTGGGCCGCCCAAATTCCCCGGTCACCGCATGGAGCTGGCGGTTGACGTTGCTGATGCAGACATCGTCCAAATCCACCAGGGTCAGGGTGCCAATCCCCGTGCGGGCCAGCGCCTCCACCACCCACGACCCCACGCCGCCCACGCCCACCACGCAGACGTGCGCGCGGGCCAGCCGGTCCTGGCCGTCCACCCCGTAAAGTCGCTGAATGCCGCCGAAGCGCGCCTCATATTGATTCATCGCCCCACGAGATACGAACCGGCGGGTCAAGTCGCAAGCCAAACCTGCCGGGAAATTTGCGGGAGGCCGCATCCGCAGGGTGCGCTGCGGCAAAGCCCGGAGAGGGCACGGTTCGAGATTCATTTCGAGACCCGTTCGCATAATTCCCCGCTGGTTTTCCGTTGTTTTTCCGCCAGGCCTTCCCAGGCGATTTGTAACCGGGCCGCACGGTGATCGCCCCGGCGCACGGCGACGACATCGTGCAACAGGGTCCGCAGGGTTTTCAAATCCGGCCCGCCACGGGGGCTGGCTTCCATCAGTTTGCGGATGGCGAGCAAGTAATGGGCGGTCACCCAGCCCGTCATCTGGTCGGTCAAGGGCTGGTCGGGGGTGGAGGTGGTGGCTTGCGTCATCTCCCAGGCGCGATGGTGGAGCAACCACTTCTGGTAGCCATTTTTGCGCCATTCGGACAGGTTTTGTTCGCGAATGGGTTTGCCGGCGAATTCCGCCGCCAGCACGGCTTGGACTTCCGGCAGGGCATTGAGCCAGGTGACGAGGGTCCGTGCCACCTCGCCTTGCTCCAGCCGGCGGTTGACTTGTTCCTGGATGGCCTTGGGGAGGCGTCCGATTTTACCTTTGGGTACTTCATTCATATTTTTTTATGGCCGGAAAAGGGCGGATAGGGCCGGATAAAGGCGGAGATTGGGCGGAGCGACCTCAGGCACGAGGCGCGGGGCGCGGGGCGCGGGGCGGGAAAAGGGTCTGGGGTCTGGGGTCTCGGGCCTTGGGTCTGGGGAAGGCGGGCGGTGCGGCAACCGGCAGGCGGGGACGCCTGCCCCACGGGGGAAGGGTTCGGGTTTCGGGCTGGCGAACTGTTCTATGTATGCGCTCATGTCTTGGGGAAAAGGGGCAACGCAGCGCGGACCAATGGGGGAAAAGGGCTGTTAATAAAGGGGAATGGGGGAGGTTGCCCCGGACAGCGAGGGGGCAAGAGAGGCGCGGGGCACGAGGCGCGGGGCGCGGGGTGGAAAAATGCGGAAAGCGGGTCAATCGGGGTCTTCGGCATCATAACCGTCGGCTAGGGCGTGGGGGGAGAGGCGCGGGGCGCGGGGTGAAAAAAAGCGGAAAGCGGGTCAATCGGCTTCATCGGGGTCGTAACCATCGGCAAGGTTGTGGGGGGAGAGGCGGCGGGCGCGGTGGTCGGAGAGTTGACGCTCGGCGGCGCGGAAAACGGAACGGTCCACGTAGAAGTCGGCCAGGCGGAGCTTGAAATGGGCTTTTAGGAATCCCTCCAGGGCCGCTTTCCGCAGTTTGAGGGTGCGGAGGGGCCATTGGTGGCGCCGGCTCAGCTCGGCCAACGTTGATTGGTCGCGGCAGAGGCGGGTGAAGATCAGGCTGGCGGAGGGGGCGGATTTCAGTTTGGGATCGAGTTCATCCACAATCTTTTGCTGCACATGCCAGAGCAGGGTGTCGTTGATTTCGGGCGGGGTCAAGGGAGGCGGCACCATGGCGGGGGGCACTGGGGCTGCCTGCGGCGGGGGGGTGGTGGTGAGGGCGGCGGCCAGGGCGTGATTCGAGGCAATCCACCGTTCCGACTGGATGAAGGCCCGTTCCTGGGCGTTCGGCGGGCGCTGGGTGATCCGGCAGGGGATGGCGTCGCCGGATTTAAGGTAAAGGAGCTTTACCAAGGTATCGATTGCTTCAACGTCGGCCACTTCAATGCGGCGGGTGCCGGTCCAGCACAGGAGGAGGCGGTCCAGCATGAGGAATTCACAATAAAAACTGGGGCCGCTGCCAGACGCGGGGACGAGTTTTCCCGGGGAAAACCAGTCGGCGGCGGGTGCCCGGAGGGTGATCACAATGCCGAAGGAACGGGTAGGCATTTTCAAGGAAGACAATGCCGAGGTCGAGAGCGTCGCTACCCTTGGACGATGCCGGTTTGCTCTTACCGCGTTCGTGTTTGGCACCAAAGGCATCCTCATTATCGGCCTTTTGCCGTGAAAGATGCCAGGTTTCATACATCTCAATTATTTTTCGGTCGGCATCTGTCTTAACTCGATAGGCGCGATCTTCGCCAAACGGCGGATTGGTGAGCACAACATCAAATTTTTTCAGTGTGGTTTGGTCAGGCCAGTTGTCCCAATTCCCACGAGCGTGCTCGGATGGCACCAGATCAACTAACGACGGCGGAGACGTGTCGGCAATTTTTGTCAAAATTGAGCCGGGCGTCGGCTTGGCAAACAATTTCGCCTCACCGTCACCATTAAGCAGCATGTTGAGCGTGGCGAGCGAGATCATGTTGCTGTCCAAGTCCACGCCATAGACGTTGGCATCATCTAGTTTCCAGCCGTCAGGTTTTTCCAAACCATTGACGAATGAAAGCGAGAGAAAATCTGCGATTCCGCAGCACGGATCAAAGACGGTCTCGCCATCACGCGGATTTACCAACCGGACAAGAAAATCAATCACCGGCAGTGGCGTGAGGAATTGCGCGGCCTCATCACGCTTGAATGAATTGGCAAAATTATAAAATACGAGCTGGTAGAGGTCGCTCTTGGAGGACAGGACAAAAGAGTAATCCTGAAATGCTCGCACAATTGCAACCACGGCCTGAACGTCGTTGGGGTCTTTCCAATTGATCGCATCGGTGGAAAAGATTTTTTGGTATTCGCCGGCGGCATCATTGCGGAGTGTCGTCAGACGTTTGATGAATCCTTTTATGGGAACATCGGACAAAGCATGGAATCCGGCTTCCGCATCCGTGATGTAAAAATCAAGATGCCGCTGGGGATGTCGCTGATTTCGCTTCTCGTCATAAACTTTCAGCGCGAAGGCTTGGAGAAAGATGCCATAGCCCCGCTGGTCAACTCGGTTCACTTTGTCGAGCGCACGCAAGACATCGGATAACGCCGTTTGAATTTGGACGGAGGCAATGGTGGTTATGACGTCAAGTTCAGTAATCGAACGATTGGAACGATCAATCGAGGCCGGACGATTGACACGCTTCACCAAATCATCGAAGCCGGGCAGATAACCGTAGGGGTCTGGCAGGTGAAGTGACAGGTCGCCGACTTTGCTGTCTTCCGCTTTCTGATTTTTGCCCTGGTCATAACGAAGACATTTGCCACCCTCCCGCTGGAACAAATACAGGCGATCCGCGCCATAATAAATGCCGAGGACATAGGCATCCGCCGGGTCTTTTTCCTTCATTGCAGGTTTCACCTGCGTCGAAAAAACTTTTTCAATTTCCTTGTCGTTCTTCTTGAACTCCATGACCGCCAGCAGATGAGCGTTCAGCCATTCCAAGTCTTCCGAACGACGATGTTGCCAATAATCGTTATAATGATCGAGCCAGTCAGCGCTGTCAAAAATGGCACCGTCGAGCCGGAGAATTGCCGAGTTGCCTTTGGGAAACTGAACTTCAACGCCAATAAAATCAGGAGAATAAAGGCCGGATTTGATGCAGGAATGAATGAACTGCCACTTGTAAAATTCTTCGCTGGGGTTGCCTTGGGCGTCGCGAATGGATGCGTCGGCTTTGGATTTGCCATTCACCGGCACAAGGCATTTCGCCGTCTTGGCGTTCTTGTGTGCCTGATCGAAATCGTTTTTCGCCGTTGCAAAAGTTATTTTGGTTGCCATGGAAATTTAAAATTGTAACAACAAATGCCCTATGGTCGGCTCAAGGTGAAATATGCTCTCAATTTTTATGAAAATGAAATTAGCGGGCCACATCAACATTGGCGAGGAAATTGAAAGACTTGGCATCGCTTAGCGGGCTTGCCATCAGAGTGGCCACGCGGTGGCTTTGAAGGTGCCTACGCCAAAGGCGCGGCCGAAGGCGGGGATGGCGCGGTCGATGCGGGCGAAGGCGACGGGGGCGCTGCTGGTGGCGGCGGCGTGGCTGGCTAACGCGCCGGCCCAGGCGAGGTCGCCGTGGCTGGCGGGGTTGAGCAGGTTGCGGCCTTCGGTAAATTTCCAGGTTTTTCCCACGAAGAGTTTGCGCAGGGAGAAGTAGTCTTGGGCCACATCCGGCTCGTCCCTCGGGAAGATTTTTTCGGCGACGCTGAGTTGGTTCATGAGGGTGAAGCCGAGGTTGGATTTCTCGCTGGCAAAGTTAACGGGGGTGAACTGGCCGGGGAAGGTTTGGGCGGTTTCCCAGCAAATTTGGCGGCCAAGGCCGGTTTCATCCCCGGCGGAGCGCAGGCCGGTCAGGCGGCGATGGAAGGTCCAGAGGACGGTTTTGAGGAAATGCCAGTCGTCGGTCCGGCAGGTGAAGAGGCCAGCGAGGCGCAGGCGGGGGGGCTCTTTTTTATCAATGTAAATACAGGCCAGATCGCCCTCGCCGCTGGCGGCGACGTCGAAGCCGAGCCGGTATTGGGCGGGGGTGGTGAACAGGGGTTGGAAGGTGGACTGGATGACGTCGGCAATGCGGCGTTCGCGGGTGGCCTGGCTCCCGGGGGTGAAGGGGCCGAAGGTTTCTGCAATCTGGGCCCATTCCAGGTGGAGGCGCGGGATCGAGTAATCCTGCTGGCAGAGTTCGATCTGGCTCCAGGGGACGATGCCGGAGGTGCTGCCGCAGGGGTTGCAGTTGTAGGCTTCTCAAAGATCTCGGGTTGCCGGGCGCGAAGGCGGCATTGGTCCAGGAATTCCTCGCGGGTGGTGCGGGTGCCGCGCACGGCATTGATTTTCTCGACGAGGCCGAGTTCCACGGCGTCGGCCATGGTGACGCGGTAGTAGCTCCAGCCGCCGGTGCCGCGCCGAGCTTCCTGGGCGAACTGGTAAAAGAGGGTGTCGGTGCCGTCGTGCGCGGACCAGACGGCGAGGTCGTGGCCCCAGGCGGCGCGGCCCTGGGCGGTTTCCCAGAGTTTTTCGGCGTTCTGGTGTTTGGCAAATTCATCCAGCCCGACGTCGCCGCCGAAGACGGCCATGGCGTAGGGGTTGCTGCTGAAGGCGAGGATGCGGGAGCCGTTCTCGAACTTGACGTAGTTAAATTTCACTTCGACGGTGAATTTTTCGCCGTTGGCGAGGGCGCCGGAAATGGATTCGCGGTCTTCGCCGCGCGAGACGATGTATTTGGTGTAGTTGAAGAGTTCGGCGTGGGACTGGACGGTGCGCATGTATTCAACGGCGCTGGCCTCGTCTTTGGTGGCGAAGAGGTAGTCGCGTTTTTTGTGGAGGAGGCGTTTGCGGACGTTTTTCAGGGCGTCGGCAAAGGTCCAGCCGATGCGGACGGATTTCTCGGCGAGGCACATGGGGGACTGGTCCTGTATCCAGCGGATTTGGTAGGGCAGGAAGTAGCGGGACAATTTTTTGTCCGGGGCGTCGAGGGTGAGGGAGGGGAGGATGGAGGGCATGGGATTAGGCGCGAGGCGTGGGGCGCGGGGCGCGGGGTGGGAAGGAAGGGGGGCGGTGGGATCTTGGGTCTGGGCTCTTGGCTCTTGGGTCTGGGGTCTGGGGCGCTTTGGACATCAGACATTAGGCGCGCTTCGCTCATTTTAGGCCGAGGATTTCATCGGCTTTGTCGACGATGGCCTGGCGGTCGGCATCGCTCATGGGGAGTTGGGGGTCGCGGAGTTTTTGGATGGCGGTTTGCGCGGCGGCGAGGGTGTCGCGGTGTTTTTGGCGGTTGAATTCGAGTCTTTCGGTTTCCAGTTGCAACCAGTCGCCGGCATGGCCGCCGCGCTGGAGGGTCACGGCATCGGCAACGGCGAGCCGTAGAAGCTTGAAGCGCTCGGGGCCTTCGGGCAGGGCGGTGAGCTGGCCGCGCACGGTCAGCAAATAATACGGGGCCAGCCAGCCGGCGGCGACTTCGCCAATGGAACCGCCGGCGGCGCGCTGCCATTCCGCCTTGGCGGCCGCAATATCGGTCAGCATCGATTTCACCTCTGCAAACTTTTCAATGTTCTCCATGCCTGGGGGAAAAGGGGCAACGCGCGGGGAATGAACGAGGGGAAACGCCCGGTAAACAAGGGGGAATGGGGGCGTTGCCCCGGACAGTGAGGGGGCAAGATCGGGTGGCCCACGGATGGCACGAACGGCACTAATTCAGCACATGGGCAGCGGATGAATCACACGAAGGTTGGCGGTTGGTTCTCGTCCCGTTTCTTGGCATCATTGATGCATGGCTGAAATAAACCAACCAGCCGCCGCGCCGGCCACCGCGCGCCCCTATCCCCCGGGGTTGTACGATGCCTGGCGGTTTGCGGTGTTTAACGGGCTGTCCTTCCAGATCGTGCTGGGCAGCCCGATGATCCTTTATGCCAAGACGCTCCACGCGAGCGCCACGGTGCTGGGGATCATTGCCGGTATGATGCCCCTGCTGGTGATCTTCCAGATTCCCGCGGCGCATTACATTGAGCGGGTCGGGTACAAGCGGTTCGTGCTGGGGGGCTGGGGCACGCGCACGTTATTCACGTTTGCGATGGCGCTGGTGCCGCTGACCTCGGGGTTCCTGGACCAAAGCACCCGGCTGGTGCTGATCCTCACGGGTCTGTTTGGCTTTAATCTGGTGCGGGGCATTGCCAGTTGCGCGTGGCTGCCGTGGATTGCCAGCCTCGTGCCGGAGGTGTGGCGCGGACGCTATGTGTCGCGCGACGCGGCGATGGCGAATCTGGGCAGTTTCCTGACGGTGGTGGTTTCGGCCGTGTGCCTCGGCGAAACGCCGCATCCGTGGCAGTACACGCTCATCTTTACTTTTAGCGCGGCGATGGGGCTGGTCAGTCTGATCTTCCTGCGCCGGGTGCCGGATGTGGCCATCACGGAAAAGGAACGGCACTCCAACCTGCCGGTGCCCTGGCTGGCGATGCTGCGGCATCCGCCTTTCCAAAAACTGCTGCATCTGGTGGCGGTTTGGGCGGTGGCTTACGGCGGCATGACCGCCTTCACCGTGGCCTTTTTGAAAAGTGAAACCGCGTTGCCGGAAGGCCGGATTTTGTTCGTCACCTCGGTGGCCTTTCTGGGCGGCCTCAGCAGTCTGTGGCTGCTCGGGCACCGCCAGGATCATTTGGGCAGCAAGCCGGTGCTGATCTTCGCCCTCGGGGTCTGGGTGCTGATTCTGGTGTCGTGGATTGCCATGGCCGGGGGCGAGCTGCCCCCGCATTTGTCCGTCATTCTGACGCTCCAATTTCTCATGGGCCTGTTCAACGCACTGGTGGCCATCGCCTTCAACCGCCTGGCCATGGCGGTGATTCCCCCCATGGGCCGCAATCATTTCTTCGCGCTGTATTCCGTCATTTCCAATGTCACCCTCGGGCTGGCCCCGGTGGGCTGGGGGTTGCTGATTGATTATGTGGGCAAATGGCAGGGGCACTGGCTGGGCTTGAACTGGAATCAGTTCACGATCTTTTACACCCTGGCGCTGGGGATGTTCGCCCTCGGACTGGTGCTGGCCGGGAAACTGCATGAACCCAAGGCGGCCAGCCTGGAGGCGTTGCTGACGGAATTTCTGGTGGTCACGCCGCAGCGGTTGTGGGCGCGGTTTTGGCCGGGAGATTGAAGGCGAAAGTTCCAAGCTCCAACATCCAAGCTCCAGGGAATAATCAAATTTCAAAATCCAAACTTCAATGAAGCCTCAATATTCAAGCCTCAAGCACTCTATGCCCGGGGCACCCAAAAATATACGTGACCGGGCGAATGGGTTCACGGCATGATTTCCCCCATGCCACGCCAGCTCTTGTTCCTGCCATGATTGCCGCGCGCTGGGTCCGCATCATTCCGGTGGCGCTGGTCATGTACACGATCTCGTACGTGGATCGCACGAATATCTCCCTGGCGCTGGATCCGAACATTTCCTCCATGCTGCGCGACTTGCAGATGGATGACCGCATGAAAGGGCAGGCGGCGGGCATTTTCTTTTTGGGGTACGTGCTGCTGCAAATGGCCGGGGGCTGGCTGGCGGGTAGTTGGAGCGCGAAGAAACTGGTGAGCGTCTGTCTGATTTTCTGGGGCGGCTGCGCGGTGGCCTGCGGTCTGGCCCGGACATTTCATCAATTTGAAACGGCGCGCTTTTTGCTGGGCATGGCGGAAAGCAGTGTGTATCCGGCCACGGTGGTGCTGCTGGCCCACTGGTTTCCCCGGGCGGAACGTGCTCGCGCGAATGCCTGTTGGAATTTGTGCCAGCCGCTGGCCGTGGCGGCCTCCGCGCCCTTCACCGGCTGGTTGTTGGGTGCCTATGGCTGGCAAACGATGCTCATCCTGGAAGGCGCGCTGCCTTTCGTCTGGCTGCCCATCTGGTGGTTTTGCATCAGCGATCATCCGCGCGAGGCGAAATGGATTTCCCAGGCGGAGCGCGACGATCTGGAGGCGACCCTGGAACGCGAGGCGGCGGAACTGGAACCGGTGGCGCCAGTGCCGTTCTGGCAGCGCCTCGCCCGCCGGGAAATCGGGGTGATGATTCTCATCAATTTCCTGCACAACTCGGCGGCGTATGGCTGCATGACCTTTTTCACGGAGGGTTTGAAAGCCCGGCATTTCAGCGCGGTGCAATATGGGTTCCTGTTCGCGGCTCCCTATGCGCTGACCGCAGTAATCATGGTGGTGAACTCCTGGCATTCCGACCGTACCGGTGAGCGTCGGGGCCATGTGGCGGCGGTATATATTTTGAGCGGGGTGAGCCTGATTCTCAGCGTGCTGATGCGGGACCATTTTTGGCTGGCGTATGCGTTGCTATGCCTGGCTATTCCCGGGCCGTTCGCCGCGCTGGCTCCGTTCTGGGCCATCCCCACGGAAACGCTGCCGCGCAACGTTTTCGGCCCGGTCATTGGACTGGTCAACGCCCTGGGCAATACCGGCGGTTTTGCCGGTCCCTACATCGTGGGTTGGCTTAAAACCCAATATCACAGTGTGGCCGTGCCGTTCACGGCCTTGGGACTGGGTTTGCTCGTCGCGGCCGGGCTGGCGTTTTTGCTGCCCAAAAGTGGAAAAACGCCCGTTTAATCACAACAACTATTGTCCCGGCCTTCGACTCGTGGTACTATACTCCTATGAAGCGGTTCTTCAGTCCCAACATTAACCACCGGGGGCGCATCGCCCGGGGGGTGATTGGGAGTCTTTGCCTCATCGCTGGCATTATCACCGTGGATTACAATTTGGGCATCGGGCTGGTTTTTGTGGTGGCGGGGCTGTTCGCTATTTTTGAAGCCGTCCGGGGCTGGTGTCTGGCCCGCGCCTGCGGGATTAAGACCAAGATTTAAAAGTTCAACCATTACGGGCCGGATTTGGCCCGACGCGGAACTCCACGGCATGCTCCTGGCGGTCATCCACCAGCAGGAAGGATTCGCCTGCCAGTTTGTTTCCATCCAGCCACAGTTCCTTGGTTCCTGGAGCCATGGCCAATACTCGGTTGATGGTAATGTGATAAACGGTTTGCCGGTAACGGTAATGCACCTTGTAGGTTGTCCAACTTGGCGGCATGCGTGGAGCGAGCCGGAGCCGGTCGCCCTCCAGATGGATGCCCAGCAACGTTTCGATGAGCAGCTGGTACATCCAACCGGCGGAACCCGTGTACCAGGTCCAGCCGCCCCGGCCGGTGTGCGGAGCCATGGCGTAGACATCCGCCGCGACCACATACGGCTCGACTTTATAAGTGGCGATTTGCGCGGGCGTCCCGCCGTGATGCACGGGGTTCAGCAGGTTAAAGAGCTCCCAGGCGCGTTCATGGTCACCGAGGAGGGCAAAGGCCATGGTGGTCCAAATCGCGCCGTGGGTGTACTGGCCGCCGTTCTCCCGCACGCCCGGGATGTACCCCTTGATATAACCCGGATTGAGCGTGGAGTGGTCGAAAGGCGGATCAAACAATTGAATCAGCCCGGCTTGACGGCGGACCAGCCGCCGGTCCACGGCTTCCATGGCTTCGCGGGACCGCTGCGGATTGCCCGCCGCGCTGATCACCGACCAGCTTTGCGGCAGGGAATCAATCTGGCATTCCGGATTGGTCAGGGAGCCGAGCGGTTCCCCGTTGTCGAAATAGGCGCGGCGGTACCACCCGCCATCCCAGGCGTGCAGTTCCAGATTCTGTTGTAATTGCCGCGCCTGGGCCACGCAACGGTCGGCAAATACCACATCATTGCGGGCGCGCGCCAGCCCGGCAAACTGAGTCAGCACATCGTAAAGGAAGAAACCGAGCCAGACACTTTCGCCGCGACCAGCTTTGCCGACCAGGTTCATGCCGTCATTCCAGTCACCGCAACCCATGAGCGGCAAGCCATGCTCGCCAAATTTCAAGCCATGCTCAATGGCCCGGACACAATGCTGGTAAAGCGTGGCGGACTCGGCCGACCGATGGGGCAAATCATAGTAGGACTCCTCCTCGGGCTTGACGGGCCGGCCCTCCAGAAATGGCACCAGTTCATCCAGCACGCCGGTGTCCGCCAGGCAGGTCACGTAACGGCAGGTCACGTAGGGCAGCCAGAGGAAATCGTCCGAAAAATGCGTCCGCACCCCGCGTCCCGCCGGCGGATGCCACCAGTGTTGCACATCGCCTTCGGAAAATTGCCGGGCGGCGGCGCGGAGCAAATGTTCCCGGGTGAGTGCCGGTTCGGCGTGCACCAGTGCCATGACGTCCTGCAATTGGTCGCGAAAACCATAGGCGCCGCCCGATTGATAAAACCCCGTGCGCCCCCAGAGCCGACAGCCCAGGGTCTGGTACAACAACCAGCCGTTGGCCAGCACATTCACGGCGGGATCCGGGGTGTCCACATTCACCGCGCCCAGGGTGCGGTTCCAGTATTGCCACACCCCTTCGAGCGCCTGCCGGCTGGCGTCCGCCCGGCGAAAACGCCGGATCAGGGTCTGGACATCCGCCGGGCTGCGCCCCACGCCGAGGCGAAAAGTCGTTTCCCGCTCCTGTCCCACGGCCAGGTTGAAAGCAATCTGCACCGCACCGCAGGGATCCAGTCCCGCGCCGACTTTGCCGGACAGGCGGGTGCGTTGCAGGGCCGCCGGCTCCGCGAGGCTGCCGTTCCGGCCAATGAATTCCTTCCGGTCGCCCGTCCGGGTGCAGGTGGCATCATTGATGTCCAGAAACACAATGCGGTCGGGGAACTCCGCGTTGTAGTAGTTGCGCGCCAGCAAAGCCCCGGTTCGGGGGTCCACCTCGGTTTGCACATGCAGCAGGGTCTTGGGCCGCAAATCTCCCAGCACCCATTCCCAGTAACCCGTGACCGAAAGGCGGCGCGGACGTCCCGAGACGTTGCGCAATTTTAGCACGGAAAATTTCACCGGGGCGTCCATGGCCACATACACCCACAATTCAGAGGCAATGCCGTTTTCGGTGTGTTCAAAAACCGTGTAACCAAAGCCATGGCGGATTACATAGGGGGTGAGACCGCGCGCGGGCAGGGGGGTGGGGGACCAGAATTGTCCGGTTTGTTCGTCACGAATATATAAAGCCTCGCCGGCGGGATCCTGCACGGGATCGTCACTCCAGGGGGTCAGGCGAAATTCATGCGCGTTCTCCACCCAGGTGTAGGCCGCGCCACTTTCGGAGATCAACGTGCCGAGCCAGGGATTGGCCAGCACATTAACCCAGGGGGCCGGGGTCATCTGGCCGGGCTGCAGGGTGATGACATACTCATGGCCGTCCCGGGTAAAGCCACCCAGGCCATTCGGGAATATTAATTCGCGGGGCGGGAGCGGATCGGGCAAATCCGCGACCGGGGAGCGGTGAGGTCGCAGCATCGGGATCTGGGGCTCCAGCACGCTGCGGTCCTCCAGTTGTTCCGCCAGGGTGCCTTTCTGGTCGTCCAGCACAATGCGAGCGGCCGCTTGCAGGAGCACCCGGTCCTCGTTGGGAATTTGTTCCAGCCGGCGGACGAAGATGCCGCCCGGCTTGTCCAGGATTTGCGCCGTCGTGCCGGACGAAATCAGGCTGGTGATCTCCTCCTGCAAGGACTGGCGGTAAACCGAGACATCCTCGTTCAAAATGAGGAGTTCCGTCGCCAGCCCTTTCAGCCGCCAGTAGGCATGGGCCAGGACCAGTTGCCGGACGATTTCGATTTTTTCGCCGTCACTGATCCGGAGCACCAGAATCGGGACGTCGCCCGAAATGCCGTAGCTCCACAGGCCGTTTTGTCCGCGCCGGTTATTGAGCAACAAAGCATGGCAGGCCCGGCGGGCGGGATCGGCATAAATCAACCCGCTCGCCAGCCGCCCATAGAGCTGGGCCTCGGCCTCGGTGATATTGAGCTGGCGCAGAGTCACCTGGCTGTGGGTCCACGCCAGATCGAAGGTGCGGTCGGCCATCCGGGAGCTTTGGTATTTTTCCACCTGCGCCAGCGCCGCCTCGCGGGTTTCGGAAACCCCGGTGACGAAATCAATGATGGCCGTTTCATGCGGCGGCAGCGTGACGATGCGCCGGAGCGAAATGACGGGGTCGAGGACCGAGCCGGCGGTGTTGGACAAGGGCGCGATTTTTTCCAAAGCCGCCGGATGGGTCAGGGTTCCGCCACGGCCCACAAAGGCCGCGCGGTCGGTTTCGCAAGAGATTTCCCCTTGCTGGCCGCCCTGCCCAACCATCAGATGCAGCAACCATGGCGGCTTCTCCTCCTGGGAACGTGGCCGGCGTGTACAAAGAATCGCCGAGGATTTGGGAATAAATTCGGTCTGGACAAAGAGATTGCTAAACGCCGGATGCGCCGCGTCCGCGGCGGGACTGGCCAGGACCACCTCCGCGTAGCTAGTCAGTTCAATCACCCGTGGTACCGGGGAATGGTTGGTGATCGTCAACCGCCGCAGTTCAACGTCGTCCTCGGGCGACACGCTGATTTCAGTGTGAACTTCGAGGCTGGCGTGACGCTGGCGGAACTCTGCGCGGGCCTGGGTAAAGATGGCTTCGTAGGCCTGGGTGGGGCACAAGGTGGGTTGATGCGTGGCCGACCACAAATCCCCGCTGGCCAGATCGCGCAGGTAAATAAAACTTCCCCACGCGTCGCGCGTGGCATCCTCCTGCCAGCGGGTGACCGCCAGATCCCGCCAGCGACTGTAGCCGCCGCCGGCACTCGTGATCACGACATGGTAGCGGCCGTTGGATAAAAGATGCACCTCCGGCGATGGCGGGCTGGGATTGGTGAAGACGCGCATCACGCCTTCGCCCTCGCCGGCCGGAGTACGCGATTCTTCAAGTTTCAGATCTTCCGCGAACACGTTCCCGGCGGTCTTGGGGACCCGTTCCTGCAACAGCAAGTCCGCCGCCTTGAGCAAGGGGCACGCCATGAATCGCCGTTGCATGTGGTTGTCCTGCAACAAGTTGACCAGGGCCAGCAGGCTCATCCCCTGATGATGAACCATGAACGAGCGGATGGCGATGCTGGTCTCGTCGGGCGGCAGCCGGGAAGCTGTGTAATCCACCGCTTCATAGAATCCATACGCGCCGAGGCGCCCCTCAGTGGCGAGCCGTTGCAGGTTTTCACAAGCGGCCACCGGCGCGATCATCAGTGCCATGGCCGTGGCATAAGGGGCAACCACCAGGTCGTCGGCCAGGCCCCGTTTCAAACCCAGGCCCGGCACACCGAAGGCGCGATACTGGTAGTTCAAATGCACATCCGTCCGATTATAACCCGATTCGGAGACCCCCCACGGAACGCCGCGCAATTTCCCATAGTCCATTTGCACTTGCACCGCGGCACGGCAACTGTGATCCAGCAGGGTATGCTCATAATTGGGCATGACCAGCAGCGGCATCAAATATTCAAACATCGAACCGCTCCACGAAACCAGGATCGGATCCCCGTGGGAAGCGACTAGCAGCCGTCCCAGGGAAAACCAGTTCTTCTGCGGCACCTGCCCCAGGGCAATGGCCACGTAGCTGCACAAACGCGCTTCCGAGGCTAGTAGATCATAAAATCCGGTGTCGCGCCGGCGTTCGGTGACATTATAACCGGTGCAAAATAAATCACGCGCGGTGTCAAAGAGAAAGGTGAAGTCCATGGCCGCCAATTCGTCTGTCTGCCCGGCCAGGGCTTCCAGGTCGAGCAATCGCTGGCGGGCATTTTTGCCCGCTTCGCGCAAACCGCCGGTGAGTGCGGCGAAGTCCGGGGAGGGGGCGGGCTCGGACTGGGTTGGCCATTCCAACAATGAAACTTCCCGCAGGGTCCGCGCCTGCTCCAGTTTCAATAGCATGACCGCACTATCGCCCGTCGTGGCGGCGGCACCACCCGCCACCCGCAGCCAGGGTGCGACGTGACGCAGGTCGGCGAGGTGATCTTCGCAGAGCCGCAGGAGCGCTCCAGACCAAGTTTTCTGCTCCACCGACTGGCCGGCCCGCGCCCGGGCAATGTCTCCGGCCTGTTCCGTCAAACCGGCCAGGATGGCGTGGGCCGCGCGCAGCGTGGACGGGACCAGTGATAATTCCTTTTCAAACCGCGTCAGGTCGGCCTGGCCGGGGGAGAGCTCCTGGAGGATTCGCAAGGTGTCCCGCAGGCCGGCGAAGATCTGCGGCCGGAAAATGGGTTCGCCCGCCTGTTCCCGCAGCCCGGCGCCCAGCGTGAGCAAATGGCCGGCCAGATTGCCACTGTCCACGCTGGAAACATACAGCGGCAGCAGTGGTTGCAGCGTGCGGGTTTCATACCAGTTGTAAAAATGTCCGCGGTGTCGCTCGAGCTGTTGCATGGTGGCCAGGGTCGCCTGCGTGCGGCGAACCAAACCGCCCGCCGACAGATATCCCAAATCCCGGGCGGCCAGATTGGCGAGCAGCGCCAGTCCCATGTTCGTTGGCGACGTGCGTGAGGCGATTGTCGGTGTGGGAATCTCCTGAAAATTATCCGGCGGCAGCCAGTTGTCCTCCACGGCCACAAACGTTTCAAAAAAATGCCAGGTTTTGCGGGCGGTCTGGCCGAGAAAGGCCAGTTGTTCGGCTTTCAAAGCCGGTTCCGCCGATTCAATCGGCTGGCTGATCCACCAGGCCAGCCAGGGAGCCGCCAGCCAGACGCCAAAAATCGGCCAGCCCATTATGAATTGAGCTGGATGCAGCCAAACCAGCAGACCCCCTGCCAGCAGGGCCACCCCGGGCACACACCACATGGTGGAGTAAAATCCGGCCAGGCTGGCCCGGGTCGTCCGTTCGGAATCACCCGAGGTTTGCCACTCGAGCAAACGTTTATGCGTCACGATCACGCGAAACAGGGTCCGGCCAATGGCATCCACACTGATAAACGCGTCATAGGGGAGAAAAGCCAGTGTGAGAAATAACTGGCCAAGCTGGCGGAAACCGGCGCCGGCGGATTCCTGCAAATGCATGATCCACGGCAAATCTGTCGGTTTGCGCAGCACGTCCGCCACCGTCGCCAGCAAGACGGGGAAGGTGATGAGGCAAAGCACCGCCAGCGTGCCGAGATAGCCGGCGGCCGGCAATAGCAGCCACGCGCCCAACATCAGTGCCAGCAACGCCACCGGCACGACGCTGCGCCGCAGGTTGTCCAATATTTTCCACTGGGACAGCCGGGAAAGCGGATTGGCAATGCGCCGGGCGTCCGCTCCGGGAACCCGCGGCAGCAGCCATTGGGAGATCTGCCAGTCGCCACGAATCCAGCGATGGCGGCGGTCAATGTCCACGTTATAGCGCGAGGGATATTCCTCGTAGAATTCCACGTCGCTCACCAGGGCTGAACGGGCGTGGCAGGCTTCCAGCAGATCGTGGCTGAGCACCGTGTTTTCCGGGAATCGTCCCGCCATGGCCCGTTGGAAAGCATCCACATCGTAGATGCCCTTGCCCACAAATGAGCCTTCGTGAAAAACATCCTGATACACGTCGGAGACTTCCCGCGTATACGGATCAATCCCGGCGTCGGAGGCGAACAAGCGGACGAACCACGACCGCCGTGCGCCCGGCAGGCTCACCCCGACGCGCGGCTGTAAAATACTGTAACCCTCAATGACGGTCCCCCGCCGCGCGTCGAACACCGGATGGTTCAGCGGGTGCGCCATCGTGCCCACGAGCTGCCGGGCCGCGTCGCGCGGCAGTTGGGTGTCCGTGTCCAGGGTGATGACGTATTTGCAGGCGGAAAGGATGTCCGCCAGCCCCACGATTTCGGAGAAGCAGTCGCGGGACGCGCCCCGGAGGAAGGCATTGAACTCTGTCAGTTTGCCCCGTTTGCGCTCGTACCCCATCCAGCAACCCTCGCCGGCATTCCACCGGCGCGGGCGATGGAACAAGAAAAAGAGGTCCCGGGTCGCGGCCGCATATTTGCGGTTCAGTCGCTCAATACCCGCCCGCGCCCGCTCCCGCAGCCCGCTATCACCCGGCAAAACTTCTGTCGCGGCATCCCGAAAATCCGTCAGCAGGGCGAAATGCAGGCGCCGGTCCCGGTTCGCCAGATGATGGATTTCCAAGGCCTCGATCAGGCGGTCCACCCCTTCCAGGCTGGTGAGCATTGTGGGCACCACCACCACGGTCCGGTCTGCGGCCGGGATGCCCGTGGTAAAGTCCATGCGCGGGAGGAGCCGGGGCTTTACCAGCAACACGCAGAGCCAGTTCATCAGCGACACCCCCAACTGGCTGGCGCACAGGCAGAAAACGAGGGTGAGGAAAATCAGGATTCCCGCTGGCGCCGCCACCACCCGGGCCGCCTGGAGAAAGCCAAGGGTGGCCAGGAACGTGACCAGCCCAATGCCGCCGCCATAAAATGGCAGGGGAAAACGCTGCACCCCTCGTTCAATCCCCGTCCGCCATGGCCAGCGCACGCGCAGACCGCGCCCCAGCACGGCCTGGCCCTGATCAATGAGATAAAAGCCCACATGCGCGGCGCGGTCCGCCCCGCCTTTGCCCTGCGCACTGGCGGCCGCCAGTTGAATGGCCCGCGCTGCGACCTCCGCCTCCGCCACCCGGCTGTGGCGGGCCAGAAACTCCACGGCATGACGATAGCGGTCGCGCGTGGCAAAATCCATCCCTGGATAAACCCCCGCCGGGTCGGTTCGCAACGTCGCCTCCACCAGGCTCAGGGACTCCACGAACTTCATCCAGTCCATGGCGCTCAAGGCGCGCAGACTGGCAATGCTATGACTGACCGAAACCTGGTCGGCCGCCTGATTTTGACTCTCCTGCTGGACCAGCAGTTCGATGGACAACCCCTGTTCCGCGAGCCGCTGTTCCAGCCAGCTGCGGGCCAGATGCAGCACGGGGCTTTGGCGGGACAAGCGCTGGCAAAATTCCGCCACGAACGAACTCGACAACGGCAGTTCGGCCCGGGCCATGTCCGCCACCACGATCACCAGCCGGGAAGGGTGTTTCTCGGCCATGTCCTGCAACCGGTCAACCCACGTGCGCGCCAGATCCCGATCCTGCCGGGCAGTGATCAAGCGGGTGGTGACGCGCTGGAGGTTTTCGATCAAACCCAGTCGCAGCATGATGGGGATGGCCCACAATTCCCCCAGTTTCAAGGACACCACGGACTGATAGGCGGTGATGAAGGGCGTGAGCGGGCCCTCGTCAATCTGGGCATCCACATGCGCGATCAGTTCCAGCACGATGTCGTAAACGCGCGGTAACCCGGCCGAAGGGCCGTTCACGAGCCGGGGCAATTCCCGGCTGTAGCCCCGGGGCAGATGCCGCCGGGCCAGCTGAATCTGTTCTTCGATCAGGTAAAAGTTGTCGAGCAACCACTCGGCAGCGGGCGTGATGCGCTGGCCCGGGGCGATGGCCAGACTCGCGTGGTTGAAGGCCCGAAGGATGTCCTCGTTTTGACCCAGCCGGGCCAGCAAACGGTTGCCTCCCTGCCGCGTCACCACTCGATGACTGGCAGCCATGGCTTTGGCGTGCAGAGAAAGTTGTTCCACGCTGAATAATTCCGCCCGCAATGGCGGCTCGCTCGCACTGGGGCGTGAGCGGGTGAGGCGGGTCAGCCAGTTTTGCAAGCGCGCGGGAAATTTCTGCATGTTGATTGCCCCGTTTATTATGGACTTGCTGGCCGGCGGGTCATATGGGGTAAAGCCCCCATGCAACTGGTCTCCGAAATCCTTTCCATTCGCCATCATTTCCCTATCCTAGGCGCATGAATTTGTTGCCTTTTGGTAAATTGACGGCCCATAAACCGCGCACGTTCGTCCCGCTAAACCTTGATCTCGGCGATTGGTCCCAGATCGCCCCTTTGTTCGACCAATTGGAAACCCGCGCCGCCCAGGCCGCCACCCCGGCCGCCCTGGAGCAATGGCTGCTGGACTGGAGCGAACTTAATGCCGCTTTGGATGAGGAAGCCGCGCGCCGCAACATCGCCATGACCTGCCACACCGACAATGCCGACGCGGAAAAGGCCTACCTGTTTTTTGTCGAGCACGTCGAGCCGCAGCTCAAGCCCCGCCAGTTTGCCCTGGAACAACTTTACGTGGCCCATCCCCAGCGCGCCGCGCTGGCCGCCGCGCGGTTTGCGGTGTTTGATCGCGATGTCACCAATCACGTGGCCCTGTTCCGTCCGGAAAACATTCCCCTCGAAACCGAGGAAGCCCGCCTTGGCCAGCAATTTCAAAAACTCAGCGGCTCGCTCATGGTCACCTTTCGCGGCGAGGAAAAAACCCTCGTCCAAATGGGCCGTTACCAGGAGGAACCCGACCGCACCCTGCGTCAGGAAGCCTGGACCACCGTTGCCAGCCGGCGTTTGCAAGAAGCGGATAAATTTGACGACCTCTTCGACGCGTTGATCCAACAGCGCCACCAGATCGCCCTGAACGCGGGCTTTGCCAATTACCGGGACTACATGTTCCGCCGCATGGGCCGTTTTGATTACACCCCGGAAGACTGTGCCAGGTTTCACGACGCCGTGGAATCCGAAGTCATGCCCGCCGTGCGTGAATTACAAGCCGAGCGCCAGCGGCAACTGGGCCTGACCGAGCTGCGCCCGTGGGACCTGGGCGTGGACCCCAAAAACCGCGCGCCCTTGAAACCGTTCGCTGACGTGAATGAAATGGTGGCCCGCACCCAGAAAATTTTCGACACCCTCGACGTTGGGTTGGCCGGCGGCTTTAAATTAATGCAGGACCTGAAGCTGTTGGACCTGGACAATCGCAAAGGCAAGGCCCCGGGCGGTTACCAGTCCACGCTGTCCGAGGCGCGCGTGCCCTTCATTTTCATGAATGCCGTGGGCTTGCAACGCGATGTGGAAACCATTCTGCACGAGGCTGGTCATGCATTCCATGCCCTGGCCACGCAGGGGGAGGATTTGTATCCCTACCGCAACGCCCCGATTGAATTTTGCGAGGTGGCGTCGATGAGCATGGAATTACTGGGCAATGAGTACATCGAGGAATTTTATCCAACGGCCGAGGCCAACCGCGCCCGCCGCACGCATTTGGAGGGCATTATCGGCTTCTTCCCCTGGATGGCTACCGTGGACGCTTTCCAGCATTGGATTTACACCCACCCCGGCCACACCCGCACCGAGCGAGCAGCAGCCTGGATCGCGTTGATGGACCGTTTTGGCGGCTCCGTGGACTGGACCGGCTACGAGCCGAACCGCGCCTACTTGTGGCAGCGGCAGTTGCACATTTTCCTGTATCCCTTCTACTACGTGGAATACGGCATCGCCCAACTTGGTGCGCTGCAAGTCTGGGCCAACTCCAAACATGACAAGGCGAAGGCCCTGGCCGATTATAAAAAAGCCCTCACGCTGGGTGGCTCACGGCCCTTGCCGGAACTCTTTGCCGCGGCGGGTTGCCGTTTTGATTTTACCCGCCAGACCATTCAGCCGTTGATTCAACTGGCGCGGACGGAATTAGCGGGCTTGCCTGCCTAAACTTGGGAACTTACTGAAGTTTGGATTTTGAAATTTGAAGTTTCCGCATCAGCGGTCACTTCCGGCAGGCGCGGACGAAGGCCTTGAAAATGGCATGATGTTCCGCGTGCCGGTCGGCCAGGCGTTCGGGATGGAATTGAACGGTGAGTAAAAACGGCAGCAGGCCGGCGTATTCGGACTTGAATTCCATGGCTTCCACAATGCCGTCGCTGGTGCGCGCCACGGCCATCAGCGGCTCGGCCGGTTCCAGCACCGCCTGATGGTGCGTGCTGTTCATGCCGAGCTTCCGGCCACGAATGATTTTGGATAGCAAGGAACCTTTGTCCACCGCGACTTCATGGACAAATTCGCAGGCTTTGTCCATGCGCCGGTGATTGATGGCCCCGGGCACTTGCAGGCCAATATCCACCACCAGTTTGCCGCCGAGGGCGATGTTCAGCAGTTGGTGACCCCGGCAGATGGCCAGCACCGGCTTGCGCTGGCGAAAAATCTCGTCGATCAACACCAGTTCACGCAAGTCGCGGCCGCCGCCGTCCGGGGTTTCCTCCACGGTTTTGCGCAGGGCAGGGGAGACGTTGGTCTCGTAAAGATCCGGGCTGATGTCATCGCCGCCGGTCAGCAGCACCCCATCCACGCGGCGCAAGACCTCGGCCAGCGTCTTGCGGTCGGTGGCGATCGGGGAGACCACGGGAATGCCGCCGGCGCGCAGGATGGCGTTCTCGTACTTGAACGAAACGCTCAGCGAGCAGTCGTTAAATTCAATGCCCTTTTTCTCAACACTGGGAGTGACCAGAATTAATGGTTGTTTCGCCACGCCGGTAAGGTAAGCGGAAAGCGGGAAAACTTCAAAAGCCAAAATTCACTGAATCATCAGGCGGCGATGCCCGCCTGGACTCCCGGCTGACCTAGCCAGTGCTTTAATTCGTCACCACCGGTGGCCGCACGCTCACGGCATTTGTCCCCGGAAAATCCACCGGCAACGGAAACGTTACCGGCCGGCGCGCGAGCCATTGCAGCGCGCGTGGAATGATCGTTTGCACCGCCGCACAACGCATGCTTTCGGGGTTCGCATCCCCCTTCCACACATGCCCAAACGTGGACACATATACCCGCCCCTGACCATATGTTACCGTCCACTCCACCGGCCACAGCCAGCCCTGACCCGGTTTGGTGTCGCGACCGTAGGACAGCACCTGCACATTTTCCGCCGGACCCCGCGCAAAATAGTAAACCTCCAACCCCGGCGTCAGCCAGGCATGCGGCAGGCCGGCATGGATGGGGTGCTCGTCCAGGCACGTGACCAGCACGGTGCCGCGTTTGCCGTGACCGGTGCCTGCCCCCCCGCCCGGCGGAATTCGCACGAGCCGGCCATCCGCCATCACCCGAATGGCCGTGCCATAATCCCGCTTCCGCCAGCACAGCCCGACGATGTCCTCGTATTCCTGCCACCCCACAAATGCATTCTCCGCCGAATGGAAAATATAAACTCCGCCGCCACCCCGCACAAAGTCCGCAAAATCCTTTTTAACCGGTTCCGGCCAGGCAGGTCCGCCGCCGATATCATTACAGGTCTGAATCACCACTTGATAACCGGCAAATTTCGGCCGCCACTGGGCATAAGCCTCGGCATTGGTCTTGTCCGGCGCGGTACTGACCGACACGTCAAACAACCCCGTCGGCGCCAGCACCCCGCGAAGCTGGGCAGTCGTCTGCCGCCAGTCGTGGTTACTGAAACCATCCACGATCAGCACACGGATGCGGTCATCGGCGGCGCTCACGGGCAGGGAGAGACAGGCAAGGCCAAACGTGACCAGGCAAAAAAACGAGCGGGCGATCATATTTTATCGGCGGATTTGATATGCGTGACTTTGATCTCGCAGACGGCATGATCCGCCCAATAGGTAATGGCAAAACTACCAATAACTTTTATCTGAAGAATCCGGCGGGCCTCGTCCTGCTCGGTAAAATCGCCCGGAGAGTTGGGATTATCTGCCAAATAGCGGATGAATTTCATCACCAACTCACGCTGTTTTCCAGATTTGGGGGCGGTGCCAATTGCCTGCGCACTGATAAATACGACGTAAGCCCGCATGGAAATTATTACTTGTCCAGGCGGCGCTCAAATTCATCCGGCGTAAGCCAGTGGGACGGGTCCCGGTCGTTGAGCCGGTCAGTGGCTTCACGGTGGAAGCTGGCATCGTGTGCGTAACGTAACTGAAGAGTATAGGAAATGAGTTCAGCTTGCTGTTGCTCGTCCAGCAATGCCACGGCGCGTTTGATTTGCTCCAAGCTCACGAACCAAGTCTAATGCGTTAATCTCATTGCGCAAGCCGAGGTTTTGCCTGCTAAAATTGGTGAGCATCATCGGATGGGGCGGGGGAATATCGAAAGCTCCTCGAGAACACTTGATGAGGGCGGGAAAGCGTGGCCTAGAAACCGAAGCGCCAAGGGATGTGATCAAATCCAAATTCATCTAACTTCCGAATGGCTTCATGGATTTTCACATGCTTTAGTTCTGGTTTTGAATTTTGGCCGTTCATTCATGGATTTTGAATTTGGAGCTTCCTTCGTCAGCGCCCGATCCACCCGCCGCCCACCACCAAATCGTCCTGATAAAACACCGCCGCCTGCCCCGGCGTGATCGCCCGTTGCGGGACGTGCAGTTTCACGCGCACGCGATTGCCCCCCAAGGGCGTCAGGGTTGCCGGCGTGCCGGGATGATTGTAGCGAATCTTGGCGGTCACCTCGATGGCTTCAGTGAGGTCAGCAAACGGATGCCAGTTGCAGCGGTCGGCCACAAACTCGTCCCGGTCCAGCGCGGAATCGTCGCCCACCATCACGCGGTTGGTCTCCGGGTCCAGCTCCACCACATACACCGGCTTGGGCGTGGTGATGCCGAGACCTTTGCGCTGGCCGATGGTGTAAAACTCAATCCCATCATGATGCCCCAGCACATGCCCGTGCAGGTCCACGATTTCGCCGCGGTGCTTTTGCACCAGGTTGGCGGATTGCAGGAACCCGCCGTAATTATTGTCCGGCACGAAGCAGATTTCCATGCTCTCCTCCTTGTCAGCGGTCTTGAGCTGGCAGGTGCGGGCCACCTCGCGGGTGTCGCTCTTGGTCTTTTCCCCGAGCGGAAAGATCGCGCGGGCAAGCTGGTCCTGCCGCAGGGAAAAGAGGAAGTAACTCTGGTCTTTGCGCAAATCGCGGCCGCGTTTGAGCAGCACGCGCGAACCATCCGCGCTGGGTTCCACGCGGGCAAAATGGCCGGTGGCGATATACTGCGCCCCGAGTTGGTCCGCCCGGCTGATGAGGCGGCCAAATTTGAGATTCTGATTGCACATCACGCACGGATTTGGCGTGCGTCCGGCCTTGTATTCGTCGGCAAAATACTGGATGACGTGCTTCTGAAATTCCGCTGCCTCGTCAATGAGATAATACGGGATGTCCAGTTTGTGACAGACTGATCGTGCGTCGGTCACGGCCTGCGGGCCGCAGCACTTGTCCTCCGCGCGGTTCACACAATCCTGCGGCCACAGTTTGAGGGTGATGCCGATGACCTCGTAGCCCTGCTCCAGCAATAATGCCGCCGTGGCGGAGGAGTCCACTCCGCCGCTCATGCCACAGACCACGCGTACATTTTTCGGCACATTCACAGACAGGCATTATAACACGTCCCGGGCGGGTGTAAATTGCTTAAACCGTGCCCCTAAGCAGCGCCGGATAGCGCTTTTCCAGGGCAAAAACCGGTGTGCTTTCCGCAAACGCCGTGGATTCCCAGCGCGGACTTTACCCTAAATTAAGCCTGTTGCCGGGTGGTAAATCCCCAAACCAAACCAACGGAAGTCACCCCGCAGAACGAATCGTTATGCGTCCTTTGAAGACATCCGCTGCGCTGCTGACCAGCCTGACTCTCGCGGGCACCCTTTGTCCGGTCATGGCTGCGGACCCCACCGCCAGCACCACCCCGGCGCCGGCGGCAAGCAAACCAGATGATTGGGGCAAACCTGCCTGGCTAAGCGATTTGTCCGTGGGTTTCAAAGAGAGCTACGACAGCAGCGTGTTTCTCTCGAGTGTCAACCCTGGCTATTATGGCTCGGCCTACACCATCCCGCCGGGGAGTGTGAAGGCCGGCGAAAACGCCTGGTCCATGGTTAGCACGGTTTCCCCCCGGGTGGGCGTCAACTTCCTGCCCTGGCTGGGGGACGCGCCCGGGCTGCAAACTGCCTCCCTTGTATATGCGCCCGAGGTGGTTCGCTATAGTGAGCAGCCCTCCGAAAATTACTCGGCCCACCGGGTGGTTGCCGCCCTCCATGCCAAAGGCGACGGCTGGGCCTTCACGGGCGACAATGCGTTTGCCTACATGGACGGTAATCATTTCTCGCCCACTTACCCCGGTGGCTATGTCACGGCCTGGAACTCGGTCGCCCCCCGCGAACGCCGCGCTCAATATCAGGACCGGGCCAGTGTGTCGCTCCAGTATGATTACCATCAATGGTTTTTCCGGCCCACCGCCGCGCTGCTGTACTATGACCTCAAGACCGCGCGCATTAACGTGTTGGGCTACCAAAATTACATCAACCGGTACGATCTCAACGGCGGGGCGGATGCCGGCTACCGACTCGTTCCCGGCCTGGCGGCCACGCTTGGCTATCGCTATGGTGCTCAATATCAGCAACAGCTGGCCTGGTCGCCCTATGACGCCTCGGGCACCTACCAGCGGGTGCTCCTGGGATTGGAGGGCAAACCGTGTTCCTGGCTTGAAGGTAAAATCGTGGCCGGCCCGGAATTTCACCAAT
Organism: uncultured Verrucomicrobia subdivision 3 bacterium; assembly: GCA_903895255.1. Taxonomy (GTDB): domain Bacteria; phylum Verrucomicrobiota; class Verrucomicrobiia; order Limisphaerales; family UBA11358; genus UBA11358. The sequence continues at coordinate 3,511 of CAITTG010000135.1, read as the reverse complement.
ACGACAGCGACTCGGCCACCCACATCACCCCCGTTAGCGACCTCAACCTGTTGACCTATTACGGCGAGGCCAGTCTGGCCGCGACCCTCAGCCCGCAAGATGCGCTAACGTTCAAATACAAGCAATGGCAGTGGGTTTCCAGTGTCGGCAAGGTTCCTTATTTTGACAGTTCGTACGACTTGAATTACCACCGCAAATTCACCCGCCAGTTGGGGCTGGATTTGGGCGGGCGGCTGCTGGAGGCGGATTACAACAGCGGCAGCCTGCCGGCCTGCCGGCGAAACGACTTGCAATATACGGTGTCCGCCGGCCTGGGCTACGCCCTTAACACCCATGTGAGTTTGTCCCTCGCGTACCAACTCGACCTGGGTCGCAACGCCCAGGACAACATCCCCAATCCCGAGACCCGTGATTATGAGCGTAATTTGGTAACCGCCGGCGCCCAATGTAAATTCTGAGGCGGTGGGTTTGTCTTGAGGCATTTAAAAATGGGCGGGGCTGGGCAGCGTGGTGCGCTTAAGATTTATGAATTAGTGGCAGTGCCCGGGATTCGGCCCCCGCTGACCCCCGCTTGCCAGTGGAGCCAGATAAAAGCCATGGTGCCCGCCGCCCATCCGGGAAAATTCATTAATTGGCAACCACCTGAAGGCAATTACGAATGATGCCCAAAACCGTGGCGGGCGGACAGGGCTTGGGCAGGAAAACCAGGTTCGCCGCCGCCACCTTTTCCAGAATGAGGGGATCGGGCGTGTAGCCGCTGGTAATAATCGCCCGGATGCCGGGATCCTCCGCCAAAATCAGTTCCATCAACTGCCAGCCGTTCAAGTCCCCCGGCATGGTTAAATCAGTATAAATAAGTTTTATTTTGGACCGGTGCCGCTGCCATTGCGCCAGCGCCTCCCGGCCGCCGGCGGCCTCCAGCACCGTGAAACCGGAGCTGGTCAGGAACAGCCGGGTCATCTGGCGGATGGCCGCCTCGTCGTCCACCACCAAAATCGTCGCGTTCGCCTCGTCCGTCGTTTCCGTAACGGCTTTGCGGGGGGCGGCCGGCGGGGCCAGGGATGGCAGCCAGACCCGGAAGGTGCTGCCGCGCCCGGCCAAGCTTTCCACGGTGATGCGCCCGCCTAGCTGTTGCACGATGCCCTGGGCGGTCGCCAGCCCTAGTCCGGTGCCTTTGCCCACCTCCTTGGTCGTGAAAAACGGTTCAAACAGTCGCGCCAGGGTGGCGGCGTCCATGCCGCAACCCGAGTCGGTAAAGCTCAGGCAAACTTGTGGTTCCGGCTCCGCCGTGACGTCCACCAACTCCAGTGTCAGGCAGCCGCCCTTTTTCATGGCGTCGCGGGCATTCAGGCAAAGGTTCATGATCACCTGCGCGAGCAAATTCTTGTCGGCGTTCACCCACGAGCGGATGGCGGTGTGATGGAACGATACTAAAATGTCCTCCCCCAGCAGCGGTTTTAGCATTTTTAACTGCCGGCTGGTTTCCGCTGCCAGATCAAACCGCTCGCATTTGGCGACCGATTGGCGGCTGAACGCGAGCAATTGCCGCACCAGCCCCGCGGCCCGGTTGGACAATCCCATCATTTCTCCCAACCGCTCCTGCACCTCGCCCTCTGCCGTCAGGGTCCGGGCCAGTTCCAAGTTCAGCATCAGCGCGGCGAGGATATTGTTAAATTCGTGGGCCACGCCCCCCGCCAGCCGCCCGATGCCTTCAAGCTTTTGCGACTGCCGCCACCCGGCTTCCAGTTCCAATCGCTGGGTGATGTCCGAAAAGGAAACCACCACCGAAGCGGCGCCGCTTTCCCCCGGAACCAGCATGGGCTGGGTATTGATATTAATCCATTTTTGCCGTCCATCCGGCTGCCAGATACCCATCACCACGTCCCGAACCGCCTGGCCCGTGCGCAGGGTGGCATGGGCCGGATGTTCCGCCGGCGGAAAATCCCGGCCATCCGCATGCACCGCCCGCCAGCTCGGATCCATTGGTTTCCGTCCCATGATCTCCTCCCGGCTCAATCCCAAAATCCGTTCCGCGCTCGGATTGCAGTCGGAGATCCGACCGTCTGCGGCGTGCACCACCAGCCCTTCCGCCATGGTGGTCAGCACTAACTGCAGCCGGTGACTGGCCGCCAGCCGCATAAAATTTGACTCCGTTTCCAGTACCAGAATGCGAATTAACTCAATGGCCGAATCCACCGGCGGCTCCGACTGCTGGGAGATGAGCTTGATCATCCCAAACGGCCCCTCGGCGGTTACCAGCGCCATCGCGTAAACATGGCGCAGCCCAAATACTTGAGTCGATTGATGATGTTCGAGAAACTGTTGGTTAATATTTAAAACTTCCCCGTGATTTTTCAGTATCTCATCAATGTAACCCAGCTTGATGGAACGACGGGTTGCCTGCCGGACAAATTCCGGTGGCAGGTTCCAATGATGCTTCAGCACCGCCTCCTGGCCCTCCAGCAGGTACACGGCACCGCCATCCATGCCTCCGAGTTTGACCGATTCTTGCAAGAGGCAGTTCAGCGCGCTGCCCAGGTCCAGGCAGGCATTAATCCGCATCAAACTGTAGCGCAGCATTTCATTGGCCCGGACCAGCCGGCGACCGGCCAGCTCCGCCTGCTTGCGCTCCGTGATATCAGTGCAAAATCCCACCCATTGGCGAATGCTGCCATCCTCATTTTGCACCGGCACTCCGCGCGAAAGAAAATGACGGTACTGGCCGTCCTTCCCGCGCAGTCGGTATTCCGTTTCATAAGGCACCTGCTCCGCCACCGCCCGCAGCCAAACCTGCCGCACCGGTTCCTGGTCATCCGGATGCAGGGCCGCTGTCCACCCCAGCCCCTTGATATCCTGCTCCGACTGGCCGGTGTACTCACGCCAAACCCGGGATTCCACACCGTGGCCGTGGGCATCGGTGACCCAGATAAAATTGGCGGGGGTGCTCATGGGCGACGGCAATGCTCCGCCGGGCGATTTTCCGCCCTCCTTGACCAGTTGATTGAATCCAATTTCCACCATTTCAAACCCAAGTATTGTCGACAATCGGCTGAGTCAGGCAATTGGGAAAAAAGGCCAAAATAGGGTAAAACCAACAGAACGCCCGGCGGCGCAGGCTGGTGGGGCCGCCTGTCGTTAAAATTTATGATTCCACGCTTCCGTGCTGTATCGCATGTTCGCTAGCTGGGCGATTTCTGCGAGCGGGGGAGGTGTCAGTGGTTCCTGCGCCCCCCACTCCGCGCGGAGTGCGGCTTTGATGACGGCGCCCTCCACCGGCAGATTCATCACAAAATCGCGGTGGGCCCGGTTGCCCCGGTAATCCGGCTCCAGCGAGGGCATGGGCAGCAATTCACTGATGAGGTCCAGCTTGCCTTTCAGCAACAGCGTGCCATGAAAGAGCAGCCAGTGCCGGCGACGGCGCTGGGAATTGCCCGCAAATTTTTTCGCCCCCACCACCAGGTCCGTGTGGCCGCGCACCACCACCGGCTGGCCGGAGGCCCCCGCCAGCGCC
>CAITTG010000134.1 GCA_903895255.1 uncultured Verrucomicrobia subdivision 3 bacterium | reverse complement strand
GGTGGGCTTGCGCTCGCACGTGTGGATCCATTCCATCTCGTTCGCTTTTGGCTTTACCGCGCTGACGTTTCTACACATCACCGCCGGCGAGCTGGCGCCCAAATGGCTGACCATTCAAAAGCCGCTGTCGGTGGCCCTGCTGGCGTCGCGCCCGCTGAACTTCTTTTACCTCGCCTTGTACCCGTTCAACCGGATGCTGAATTTCGCCGCGCGCTGGCTCTTGCAGCGCATTGGCATCGAGCCGGACGGGCACACGGAAGGCTTGCATTCGGAGGAGGAATTGCGGCTGGTGATCGCCTCGGCGCAGACCTCGCGGGGCGGGCATAACCTGGTGCTGAACGCGCTGGACCTGCGGCGGCGCGTGGTGCGGGAGGTCATGCGGCCGCGCCACGAGCTAACCGTGTTAAACACCGAGGCCACGCTGGAGGAATGCCTCCAGATCGCCGAGCGCACGCGGTACTCGCGCTTTCCCATTTGTGAAAACGGCGACCTGGACCGGACGCTGGGGGTCATCCACATCAAGGACCTGTTCGCCTGGCGGCACAAGGCGCGGATCGCCCAGGATTTGCTGCCCGCCGCGCGCAAATTGATTTACGTGCCCGAAACCGCGCGGCTCGAGCCCTTGCTCCAGCGCTTCCTGGACCGCAAACTGCATTTCGCCGTGGTGGTGGATGAATACGGCGGCACGCTCGGCGTGGTGACCCTGGAAAATGTCATTGAAGAGCTGGTGGGCCAGATTCAGGACGAGTTCGACCAGGAAAAGCCCGAGCTCACCGCCCTGGGGGAAAACTGCTGGGAAAGCTCCGGCACGCTGCCCCTGCATGAGCTGGAAAAAATTCTGGGCGGGCTGGACCACGATGAGACCGTCGCCACCGCCAGCGGCTGGCTGACGCAAAAGCTCGGCGGCTTTCCGAAGACCGGCGACACGTTAACGGTGGGCCTGTGCCAGTTGGTGGTGGAGGAGATGGACGGCCCGCGCGTGGCGCGGTTGAAGATTACGAGGCAGGGCGCAAAATAGAAGACTCAATAAACTCCAATATTTAAATCATAAACCAAGTTTGACAAGTGCCTGGGGGTTAAATACAAAACCCGCATGGACATTCCAGTACCATTAATATTTTTGTTGGTAGTTGCAGTCCCAACTTTGGTGGCTTTGGGGTTGGTTGCCTTGACTAGATATTATTATCGAACTGTTGGGCACGAGCGGGTCTACAAAAATGGGATTGTTTTGACCGAAGGCGGAATAGAATACCTTGGGTTTTTATTCACCGGTACAAGGAGGAAAGCATTCGATGAAATAGACTCAGTTGAGCTGAGCCCTTATTTTAAGGTCGCGTTTTTGGCCATGTTTTTAAGGTATGGGATGAATACAAATCGCGTGCCGCCAAATTTTTTCGGGGAAGTTTTGGTGGTCAAATTCAAGAACCCGAATCCGTTCCAATATCTTTTCTTTGCCCCGAAAAATCCCGCCGAAATTTATGAGGGAATCAAGAGTAAGATTGGTTCTTAACGGCGTGTCAGATAATAGATGGATATATGTCTCTTTTTCACACTGTCTTTAATTATAAAAATCAACTCGGGAATTTCGCGGCGCAATTCACACCAGCACACCCGGATCAACCTGAAAATGCCGCGCCAGGATGCGGATATGATCCACCGTCAACCGGCGCTCGCCGCGCAGCAGTTTCGGGCCCAGGGAGCGGTCGCAGCCCAAAATCCGTGCGAGATCCGCGGCCGAAAGGTCGTGCTGGTCCAGCAGAAATTTGAGCGTTTCCGCCGGTGAGCTTTTGGGCCATTTCACCCTCACCCGGTCATGGGCTTCAATGAACGAACTCACCGCCTCCAGATAGTCCGCCTGATCCGCATTCAAGCGCTCCTCGAAACCAATCAGCGGTTCAATGGCCTGGCAGGCGGCGGCATAATCAGTGGCGTCATGCAGTGGCCGGGGCACATAACGGAGGCACAGCGCGGCGTAATCCTTGGGCATCTCCGCAAAGGAAACGGGACTCGCGATTTTTGAAAGCACGGTTTTCATAATTCATTCTTCCACTTGTTTTTACTGTATTCGGCATGCGACATGAACCGCAGGGCAAACACCATCCCGGTGTTGAAGTGAACCCCGCAGACCAGGCGAAACTCATTGCCGCCCACGTTGAAAACGGCCACCTTCCTTCCACTCCTCACCAGCACCAAGTCGGCGGACGGAAACGTTCGGCGCATCTCCGCGAATGAAGCCCAGCGCACCGGGCGCACCACTTTGACCCATTGCCGCAAGGAGGCGGCGGCGCGGGCATGGTCTGCCGCCCACTGCCGGATGGTTCCCTCGGCGATTATCCGCATGGGGACAAATTGTCCCCATAATACATCTCTGTCAACTTGGAAAATAGAATTTTTGTTTGGGACGCGGCAAACCGCTACATCCGCACTCCTCCATATACCTGCACCGCCGAGCCTTCCGCCAAAAACGCCGAAGCCGGCGCCGCCCCCAAATACCGCGCCAGTGGCTCACCGTAGCAAGCCTTCAGGTCCCCGGTCAACGTGGCCGCTTCCGCCGGCCAGACCCGCCACGGGGGATGTTCCACCTGATACTCCAAGGTCGAACCGTCCCGCTGGGCGGTGTAACCCCAATAATGTTCCGCAATGAATTCCGCCTCAGAGCCGGGCACCATTGGCTGGGGTTCGCCCCGCACATCAACCGTCATTTCATTCCACGTCTGCCGCCATTTCCAGCCGTAGGCGGCGGAGTGCCGTTGCCCGGGAGCCGGGGAAGGGGACCAACGATGATTCATCGGCACGGCCGCGTAGGGCTCATTATAAACGGTTCGGGCCACGAGGGCGATGGCCAGGCGTGGCACCAGTTCCCGGATGAACACCACCCCGCGCCGCCAGCCTTCCGGACCGCGCCGCCGGACGTAAAAGCGGAGGTTTACCTCCTCGAAATGGCGGTGATAAGGAATGGCCACGCCGCGCACCCGGGTATTGCGGAACTGGAAGCCCACCACGCTGATGAAAGTGGTTTCTTGGAAAAAGTCCAGTTCCGTGCCGGCGGGAACCATCGGGTCGAGCACCGCTGGGTCGATTGTGTAGTTTAGCATCGCCAGGTAGCGCCATTCGGCGGTGAGAAAAACCGGGCCTCGGGGTGTGGGTCGGGGTGCCACTGCCTTATCGCCCGTTGGCGAGGTTGGTCGTGGGGGCTTCAAAGTAGATCACCGTCTCGTCCGGCCGGGCGTAGCCGAGCTTTTCGCGGGTCAGGCGTTCCACGGTTTTGGGGTCGTTTCGGAGGACGTTGATCTGGCTGGCCAGGTCGGCGGAGATTTTTTCCTGGTTCTGAACTTCCGCATCCAGCTTGAGAATTTCGCGGCGCATGCGCTCGTTTTCCTCAATCAACGGCTTGTAGCACATGAAGATGAGCAGCAGGACGGCAAGCACCACCAGACCGACGGCTAATTGCGTCAGTTTGCTCCAGATGCCCAGGTCAACACTCACGTGCTCAGTAAAGCACGGACCCGCCGCCGGGGCGAGCGGATTTTATTGCTGAATCGTTTTCCACGACTTCAAAACGCCCGCCGGGTCAAAGGTGAGACGTAAATAATAATTCGGGGTGTTGATGGCCACCATGTTGGGTGCCCCGGGGCCGACCCATCCGCCCGCGTAAGGATAATAGACCGGCCCGCCCGGGCTGATAATGGTCTGCCCGCGCTGGGTGAGCCAGTCGGCCACCTCCGTGCCATCGGTCAGCTTGGCGGATTTGTTGGGCGGACCCAGCTCGATGATGGCCTGGTCGTAGGTGTAATGCCCCACGCGCGCCGCCCAGTCCACTTTGTTCGTGGCACACCCGGTCAGCAACAGCACCAGACCGGCCATTCCGGCGGCCAGCCGCCTCAATCGAAAACCCGCAAACGTCATGTCCATATGCCATTCTAACCGAGGCGGGGTCGATTGCAACCATCGCGGCTTCCTCCGGCCTCCTCCTGCGGCGGCTTGCCCCGCCCACGTGCGTCCGTTTGCGTCTCCCCGTCGGGCAATGGAACGATTTTGGAAAGTCACTTCCTCGGCAGTGTCCGCTTGCGGGGGGGTGGGGGCGGCATGAACTTGTGCTGCCAGCGCGATGATAATGATTGCATCCAAACCCTGGCTTCCGAACGTAATCCATGCTCAGAAGCCCCTGCTCAATAATATTTGACGAGGGCGGGCGGCAGTAACACTATTTAGTAAAATCGTAATACCATTATGCAAACCTTCCTGATGGGTGCGGGATTGGGAATAATAAAGTCTCCCGTTGCTGGCCGGTCGGCTGGCTCCTCGAATTTCCCGCGAATTCCGGTGCGCGGTCCGGGTCGCGTGTTCGTTGCGCTCGGGCTGCTCCTGCTCGTGCTGACTTCGGGCACGGCCCAAACGAATCATCCGCCGGGGGCGGCGGCGGCGGCCACCAATCACGTTACCCAACTGCCGGGCATGACCGTGACCGGCCGGCAGGACAGCCTGCTGCGCATCTCCGATTCCGCCTCCCAGGGCACCACCGGGCAGGCGCAACTGGCGGACCGGCCGATTCTGCGCAGCGGGGAAATCATGGAGACCATTCCGGGCGTGATCATCACCCAGCATGCGGGCGGCGGGAAGGCCAACCAATACTTTCTGCGCGGGTTCAATCTGGATCACGGCACGGACTTTGCCACCTTTTTGGACGGTATGCCCCTCAACTTGCCGACGCACGCCCATGGCGAGGGGTACTCGGACATGAACGTGGTGATCCCGGAATTCGTGGAAAAAGTGGATTATGAAAAGGGACCCTATTACGCGGATGTGGGTAATTACGGATCCGCCGGGGCGGGGCATCTGCAATTTTTCAAAGTCCTGCCGGATGATTTTGTCACCCTGCAAGCCGGCATGTATGGTTATTATCGTGGAGTGTTTGGGGTTTCCCAGAAACTGGGTGACGGCAACCTGCTTTACGGCGGCGAAGCTTCCCACGACGATGGCCCGTGGGTGAACCCGGATAATTACTGGAAATTCAATGGGATCACCACCTACAGCCAGGGGGATGAGGTTCATGGTTGGAGCACCACCGCGCACGCCTACCATGGCGAATGGAATTCGACCGACCAGATCCCCGCCACCTTTGCCGCCACGAATTTTTTTGGTGCCGTCAATCCCACCGATGGCGGCAACTCGGCCCGCTACAGCTTGCAGGCCGAACTGCACACCGAGGACGAGAATTCGGCCACCAAAGTGGTGGTCTATGGTTTCTACTACTATCTGGATTTGTTTTCCGACTTCACCTATTACCTAACCGATCGCAGCCTCGGCGACCAGTTTGAACAACAGGACACCCGCTATGTGGGCGGCGAGGATGCCAGCCATGCGTTCTTCAACACCTGGTTCGACCACGACGTGGTAAACACCTTTGGCGTGCAAACCCGCGTGGACTACATCCAGAACGGCTTGTATCAGACTTATGATCGACAGCGCACCGACAAACTGGACACGTACCTCCCCACGCTCAATCCCGGTCCGTTCCCGGTGCTCCCCGCCGACACCGACGTGAATCAAATATTGGACACCCAGGTCGGAATTTATTATGAAAACAAAGTCCAGTGGTCGGATACCTTCCGCACTGTCCTGGCCATGCGCGGCGACCTGAACGCCTTCAATGTGGTGAGTGACACCACCAACGCCAACACGGGCTATGCCAGCCGGGTTCTGCCCGAACCCAAAGCCAGCTTGATTTTCGGCCCATGGGCGAAGACCGAAATCTATCTGCAAGGCGGCTTCGGCTTTCACAGCAACGACGGCCGCGGCGCGACCCAGACGCAGGAGCCCATTTCGGCGGCCAATCCTTACGGCGGACCCACCTCAAAAATTCCGGCCTTGATCCAAACCAAGGGCGCGGAGATTGGGGTGAGGACTCTGGCGGTGCCGAATCTGCAAAGCACCTTGTCGGTCTGGTATCTTTATAGCGAATCGGAGCTGCAACAGGACGGTGACACCGGCGGCACGGTCGCCTCGGAACAGCCCAGCAACCGCTACGGCATTGAGGTGGGCAATTATTACCAACTCGCTCCCAAGCTGACGTTGGACCTGGATGCCGCCGATTCCATCGCCCGCTTTACTTCGGTGGACACGGCGGATGCGGCGCCGCTCAATCCCTACAACCCCACCGTGCTGGGGCCGGGCGGCAACCGCGTGCCCGAGGCGGTCGGGGTGGTGATTTCCTCCGGCCTCACCCTGCATGATCTGAACGGGTTCTCCTCCAGTTTGCGCCTGCGTTACTTTGGCCCGCGCGATCTGACCTCGGACGGCATCTATCGCTCGGACTCCACGTTGGTGCTGAACTGGGAAGCCAGCTATCGCCTTAACAAGACGTGGAGCATTTCCACCGAAATCCTGAATATGCTGGACACCCGGGACCATGACGTGGATTACGCGTACAATTCCCGATCCACCCCGGCGGGCATCGCTTACTTCCAGAATGTTTTTCATCCGGAGGAACCCATTCAGGTGCGCTTTGGTTTGACAGCGAGATTTTAGGATGAATTTGGGGCAAAGTATGATTTTAAACTTCCCTTGCCAGATGGTCGGCCAGCGTTCAAAACTACGACGCAAAACAGTCCTGCAGACCGGAGACGCGGCTTGTTTGGGGCGTTGATTTTTGTATGCTTGGCGACCAAAAGTCTGGTGATATGAAGTAGCATGGATGCCCATCGACCAACCTCCGGTTACGCGCTTAGCGATGAACTGGCCCGGCTCTGCCTGCCCGGGGCGGGCCGGGATCCCAGCCGTAAACTGGCGTGGACAAATTCGGTTTGCATCTTGTTTCTGCTGGTTGGTTTCCTGGGGGCCCGCCGGGCCGCGAACTTCACCGAGCCTCCTCCCCGGGTGGAGGAGGCCGTCCCCACCATCGTCGAGCCCCGCAAACCGCCGCCCACCACCGAGGTGCAAAAGGTCCAGCCCACGGATCAAAACCCTTCCGCCCCGCAGGTGGTGGCCGTGACTATTGACACGCCCGCCATTAATTTCGCGGTCCCCACCGTGGGCCATGTGGTGGTGGCCAATGCTCTCGCCCGGGCCCCGGTCATCCAGCGGCTGACCAGCCTGTCCTCCGTGCAAAAAATCAGCAGCACCGGCGACCATGGCGACCGGCCGCAACCGCCTTACCCGGCCATCGCCCTGTCCGAGGCCGAACAGGGTTCGGTCAGCGTGAGTATGACCGTGGACGACCTCGGGACCATCACGCAGATTGCGCTCAAGGAATCTTCCGGCTATCCCGTTTTGGACCGCAGCACGCTGGAGTTTATCAAACGCCACTGGCACATTCCGCCCGTGGACGGCTCCCATGTTTTTGAAACCACCATTACTTTTAAAATCGCCATCAATTAATTCCTAATTCATTCCTATGTTAGCCAATATTGTCATTGAATTCTTTCTCAAGGGCGGACCCGTGATGTGGCCGCTGCTGGTCTGCGCCTTCCTGGCCGTGGCGGTGCTGGGCGAGCGCACCCTCTGGTGGTGGCGCGAGGGCCAGAGGCGCGACCCCAAGACCCTGGAGCAGGTGCTGGCCGCCCTGGAAAACCACGATGTCCCCGCCGCGACCAAACTGGCCCAAGGCTCGGAGGACCCGGTCATTCGCATGGTGTACCGGGGCTTGAGCCACGTGAACACCTCTTTGCCGGGCGCGCTGCAACTGGCTGCGGGCATCGAACTGGAGCGCGCGGGCAAATACTTGGGCGTCATGGACACCCTGGTGACGCTGGCCCCGTTGCTGGGCCTGCTCGGCACTGTCACGGGCCTGATGCGCGCCTTCTTGAACGTCGGCAGCGCGGAACTTTCCGTGGTCGCCGTCACCGGCGGCATTGGCGAGGCGCTCATTGCCACGGCCTGCGGCCTGGGCATCGCCATCATCTCCCTGATTCCCTACAACTATTTTAGCGGCAAAATCGCCCGGCTTCAGTTTGAACTGGAAACCGCCGCCACCAACGTGGAGGTCATGGTGGACGCAAAAAAAACCGCTGCCGGCCAATGAAGTTGCGCTCCCCCATCCCCCGTCCGCGGGTCCGGATCGAGATCATTCCCCTGATTGACATCATGTTCTTCCTGCTGGCCTCGTTCATGATGGTGAGCTTGCAACTCGATCAGGCCTCGAACATCAAGGTCCACCTGCCCAAGGCCACGCAAGCGCCGCATGATTTCCAGCCGAACCTCGTCAATATCGCCGTGGACAAGACCGGGGTGGTCTGGCTCGAGAAGAAACCCATTTCCCTGACGGATCTGGGAGTCGTCATTAGCAACCGCTTCCGGCTGGACACCAATCTGCCGGTGTACCTGAGCGGGGACCAGGACACGAAGCATGGCGCGATGCTGGATGTGCTGCAAGTCGTCCGCCATGCCGGCGTGCAGAAAATTGGCTTCATGGTGGATGGTCCGGCCGGCCCCACCCCGTCAGTCGCGCCATGAAAATCCGCTCCCCGCTACCGCGCAAGCGCACCCGGCTGGAAATCATCCCGCTGATTGACATCATGTTTTTTCTGCTGGCCTCCTTCATGATGGTCAGCCTGCAAATGCAGAAAGTCCGCGCCCTCAAGGCCAGTCTGCCCACCGCCACCCTGGCCACCTCGAATGCCAAACCCGATGTCATCAATCTGACCGTGGAAAAGGACGGCCAAATTTCCCTGGAGCAAAAACCCATCGCCATAATGGATCTCTACACCACCCTCACCAACCGCCTGGCCGCCAACCCCGGCGTGCCAGTGTATCTCCACGGTGACCGCGCGGCCACTCACGGTTCGATCGTCTACGCCCTGGACCTGGTCAAACGCGCTGGCATCCAGCGCGTGGCCATCGCGGTGGACAGCGATCAATCACCATCCCCATGAAAAATTTCCATCAAAACCTGCTGATCATCCTGGCGCTCAGCCTGTGCGGCCTCTGCGTCTGCCAGTGGTACGATCAGACTGTCCAGCGCAACCGCCTGGAAAACCTTAACCAACTGCTCGCCGCCAAATCCAGTGCCATCGCGGGCTGCACCAATTCGATGGCCACGCTGGATCATGAGGTCGCGCAAATGGACGCCCGCATCACGGAGTTGAAGCATGCCGCTGCCGCCAGCGACGAGACCAACCGCGCCCAAACCCGCGAAATCACCCGGCTCCAGCTTCTGACCGAGGTGCAAACTAATGAAATCAGCCAGTACCAGACCGCCGTGTCCAATTTGGAAGCCAGGTTGCAGGAAGTGGCGGATGGTGTGAAAAAGCAAAACGCGGCAATTGCCGAGCTGACCACCCAGCGGGACAACTTCCTCCAGCAGCTCAACGACAGCATCCGGGACCGCAACGCGATCGTGGACAAGTACAATGACCTGGTCAAACAAGTCAACGGCACGAACGCGCCGGCTGGTAAGGCACCCTGACACCCCGCCAACCGCCCAGTCTGCTGTATCCCGGATTTCCCAATCGGCAGTCGTTGTAAAATGAACCGCGCCCGGTCGGGAGGCGCCACCGCTTCCCTTTGCCTTTTGGACGGTAACCGCTAACTTGGGGACGCATGGACCCCATTGCCCCGTCCGCTCCGCCAACGGCCCGCCGCCGCCGCTGGTGGATTCACCTGCTGCTGATGACCGGATACCTGCTCGCGGTGGGGGCGTTGGGGTTGGGGCGCCAACCATCGCAGGCCCCGGCCCTCTTGCACACGGCTGGCGGGCTGCTGCTGGTGTGCGGGTTGGAATTGCTGGTCTTTGGCTTGGTGTTTGCGCTGGCCTGTTACGCGTCCCAGGCCACCCGCGATGACCTTCGGCTGCGCTGGCGCGGCACCTTCCAGCCGGTGCTGTTGGGCGTGGGCTATTCCGTCGGTCTGCGGCTCTTTCTGGCCGGGGTGGTCATGGTGGTGGCGATTATTTTACTGGGTGCCCGCCTCCTCACCCCGGAATCCCTGCAGCTGTTTATGTCCAGTCACCAGCCGGAGGTTGAGAAGCTGGTGGACCTTGCTGCGCTGCGGAACAACCGGGTTTATTTTTGGCTGACGCTGACGGTCGTCAGTTTTGTGGTCGCTGGATTGCGGGAGGAGCTCTGGCGCTCGGCCTTTCTGGCGGGCTTGCGGGCCCTCTGGCCGCGCCATTTTAGTTCGCCCACCGGCCAATTGGCGGCGGTGTTCATCGCCGCCGTTATTTTTGGCAGCGCGCATGTGGCCATGGGGATCATGGCGGCGTGTCTGGCCGGCGTGCTGGGCCTCGGGCTGGGCCTCGGGCTGGGAGCCATCATGGTGGGACACCGGTCTGTATGGCCGGCGGTGATCGCGCACGGCCTGTTTGATGCCACGACCTTTGCCATGCTCCCCTTGGTATTGGGGCATGGGAAATAAGCGGATCACCCTACCAGTTTATTATAGGCCTCGTGCGTCCCAATCCACACCCACTCGTAACCCTCATCGGTTTTATGACCCAGCGCACGGTAATGATCGCCGACACGTATGGAAAAGCGCTCACCAGGACCGGCAAGTTTCTTGAAATCAAGCGAGGGATGACGAGAATTATCCAGCCAAATTCGGTAGTTTTTAAATGCCAGTCGTTGAACCGGCGGCGGCAATTCTTGATAAAGCCGCCAAAATCTGCGGGTGGCTTTCGAGGTCATTCCTGCTCGGCCGGCCAGTTGCGTAATTGGCCAGCCTGGCGTTCATTCGCGGCCTCGTTGAACAAGAAATCCAATCGACCCATTTTGGCATCACTCTCCAACTGTTGCTTCCAGAGTTGGTGTTGGTGTTCATTCACCCATGAAGCAAGCCGGTCAAAGTCAGCCGGTGCTAGTTGCGCGGCTGCCAGTTCGATTTCTTCCACCGTCGTCATGTTTTAATCGTATCTGAAATGTCAGGTTTTTCAAGCTGGATTCAATGACTTGCCCATCCATGGGCGCATCACTGTGCGTTTGCGATCCTTTTTAAACTCTCTGGTCCGGCTCAACATTCTAATCTCTCCAAGTCAGAAGGAGTTCGCTTTTGATCGCAAACCGTTTTCCCCGCCGTCCCTCCTTGCTTGGGGCGGCTCGCTCACTGGATTAATCGCAAACCGTGCAAAACCCTCATTAAATCGCTGGCTATCCATGCTTAAACGCGCATTTTCGGAAACTTGATTATTGGAGGTTGATTATTCTCTGGAAATTGGATGTTGTAGCTTGGAGCTTCCCCCTCGCCATCCTTGGGCATCCGTGGTTGAACTGCAGTATTATGGCTAATGGTTGCCTCTGCCGCCCACCACCACATATCCGGCTGACTCGAAAATGCAGCCCCAACCCATGGTGTTTTCCCGCCGATTTTCCCCGTAAATAAACGTTGTGAAAATCCCCGTTTTATGTACCCTTCCGGCAGTCTCGTCAGCGCTGTTATTTTGCCGCTTGCGGATTCATTTTATGCCAACTAATTCTGACCTGCCGGACGACCAACACGCCCCGGCCGAAGGCGCGATTTCCGCCGAATATGATGCCCAAAAACTGGGCCAGCTCAAGGGCCTCGAAGCCGTGCGCAAGAAACCCGGCATGTACATCGGCGGCACCGACGAGCGCGCCCTGCATCATTGCGTGAGCGAAGTGCTGGACAACTCCGTGGACGAGCATCTGGCCGGTCATTGCAACAAGATCGAGGTGACCCTGCACATGGACGGCTCCATCTCCATCCGCGACAACGGGCGCGGCATCCCGGTGGATATCAACAAGGACAGCGGGCTGCCCGGCGTGGAGCTGGTGCTTACCACCCTGCATTCCGGCGGCAAATACGGCCAGGGCGGTTACAAATTCTCCGGCGGCACCCACGGGGTCGGCGCCAAGTGCGTGAACGCCGTCTCCGAATGGTTCGAAGTCGAGGTGTCGCGCGATGCCCAGGTGTATCACATGGCCTTTGAACGGGGCGTCACCACCGAAAAGCTGCATGTCATCGGCAAGGCCCGGCACACCGGCACGCTCATCACCTTCAAGCCGGACCACGAGATTTTTCGCGACACCACCGAGTTCAAATATGAAACCATCTCGCAGCGCCTGCGCGAGCTGGCCTTTCTCAACTCGGGCCTGGAAATTGTCTTCACCGACGAGCGCCAGGCCGCCGGCGGAACCGAGCGCTATTTTTACAAGGATGGCGTCGAGGAATTTGTCCGGCAGCTCAACAAGAGCAAGACCCCCCTCCATCCCAAACCCATTGCGTTCCGCAAAGAGACCAAGGAAGTCAACGACGGCAAGGAGATTGAGGTGCACGTCGAGGTGGTGCTGCAATACAACGACAGCTACAACGACCAGGTCTTGTGCTACACCAACACCGTCTGCAATCCGGATGGCGGCACACATTTGAGCGGCTTTCGCAGCGCCGTTACCCGGGCCATCAACCAGTACGCCAAGGCCAATGAGTTGATCAAGGACAAGGATCCCCAGATCACCGGCGATGACGTCCGCGAGGGGTTGACGGCGGTGATTTCCGTGAAGCACAGCGATCCCAAGTTTGAATCGCAGACCAAGGTCAAGCTGCTCTCGCCCGAAGTCGAGCGCATCACGGGTTCCTCCACTTACGAAGGCTTGATGAGTTACTTTGACGCGAATCCGCCGATCGCGAAGCGGATTGTGGACAAGGGCCTGAATGCCGCCCGCGCCCGTGAGGCCGCCCGCAAGGCCCGCGAGGCCGTCCGCAAAAGCGCGCTCACCGGTGGCGGATTGCCCGGCAAGCTGGCGGATTGCTCCGACCGCGACCCGGCGAACACCGAGTTGTACATCGTCGAAGGGGACTCGGCCGGTGGCTCCGCCAAGCAGGGCCGCGACCGCAAATTCCAAGCCATCCTGCCCATTCGCGGCAAGCTCATCAACGTGGAAAAGGCCCGGCTGGACAAGGTGCTCCAAAACACGGAAATCCGCACCATGATCACCGCCATTGGCACCGGCATTGGGGATGGCGAGGGGGAGGGCGCCTTTGACCTCACCAAGCTGCGCTACCACAAGATCATCATCATGACCGATGCCGATGTGGATGGTTCCCACATCCGCACGCTCCTGCTCACCTTCTTTTACCGGCAGATGCCCCGCCTGGTGCGCGATGGCTATGTTTACATCGCCCAGCCGCCCCTGTATTCCATGATTCGCAAGAAGCGCACCGAATACGTGGATGACGACACCCAGTTGAACCGGATTTTGTTGCAGATTGGCACTGAGGAAGTGCGGTTGCGCAACCTCGCCGACGGCCGGGAATTTACCCCCAAGGAACTGGAGGAAATTCTCACGCTGCTGGAAGCGCTGGACAAATACGCCACCTTCATCCGCCGGCAGGGCGGGGATTTTGGTGATTACGTGGAAAAGCGCGGCAGTCAGGGCAACTTCCCCGTGTATCTGATCAAGTTGCGCGAAGGCAATGATGAGAAGGTGAGTTACTTTGAAAGTCTCGAGGCCGTGGCCCAATTTAAGGATGCCGATCCCGACCTGTTCCGGTCCGAAACCGAATTGCGGGAAAAGGGCGAGAAGGTCCAAAAGCTCACCCGGCGCGCGCTGGAGGCGGATCTGCATTTGGAGAGCAAGGTCATCGGGGAACTGCTCGGCAAGCTCGCCCAAAAAGGCCTCGCGGTGGATCATTATGCCGCCCAGGACAAGCCCCTCTTTGAATTGATCGAAGGCGAGGGCGAGCGCCAGACGGTCACCCCCGTCTTTTCCATTCCGGAAGTCCTGAACGGGGTCAAGGCCGTGGGCAAAAAAGGCATCCAAATGACCCGCTTCAAAGGGCTGGGGGAAATGGACGCCAAGGAATTGTTTGAAACCACCATGAACCCGGTCCGCCGCAAACTGCTGCGCATCGAGCTGACCGACGCCGTGGAGGCCGAGGAAATGTTCACCCGGCTGATGGGCGAGGAAGTCGAGCCCCGCCGCCAGTTCATCGAGGACAACGCCCTCAACGTGCGCAACTTGGATGTTTGATATTTATTTATTTTTCCCTTAACTGAACATGTCTGAAGAAACCGAATCAAAGGCGTCCCACGCCAGTGGCGGCGCTTACTCCGGCGGCGAGGTCATCGCGCGGATCAATGTGGCGGACGAAATCAAAAATTCGTTCCTGGACTACTCGATGTCCGTGATCATCTCACGCGCGTTGCCCGATGTGCGGGACGGGCTGAAACCCTCGCAACGGCGCATCCTTTACGCGATGCACGAGCTCTCGCTCTTTCCGGGGCGCAAGCCGTACAAGTGCGCGAAAATTTGCGGTGACACCTCCGGCAACTACCATCCGCACGGCGAGGCGGTGATTTATCCCACGCTGGTGCACATGGCCCAGCCCTGGGCGATGCGCGAGCGGTTGGTGGACGGCAAGGGCAACTTTGGCTCGATTGAAAACGATCCCCCGGCGGCGATGCGTTATACCGAGGCGCGTCTGACGCATCTGGGCGCGGCGCTCATGCAGGACATGGACCGCGACACCGTGGATTTTGTTCCGAACTACGACGAGCGCATGACGGAGCCGACGGTGTTCCCGGCAGCCTTCCCGAACCTGCTGGTCAACGGCGGCACGGGCATCGCGGTGGGCATGGCCACGAATATGCCGCCGCACAACCTGGGTGAGGTTATTGATGGCATTTGTGCGCAGATCGACAATCCCGCCATCACCATCCCGGAATTGATGAAGTTCATCAAGGGGCCGGATTTCCCGACGGGCGGCGTCATTTGCGGCATCGAGGGCATCAAGAATTATTTCACGACCGGCAAGGGCTCGGTCAAGCTGCGCGGACGGGTGGGCGTGGAGGAATTGAAGGGCAACCGCGAGCAGGTCGTCATCACGGAAATTCCCTACAACGTCAATCGCGCGGCACTGGAGGAGGCGATTGCCGGGCTGGTGAACGAGAAAATCATCACCGAGATTTCGGCGATGCGCAATGAGTCGGATGAAAACACCCGGCTGGTCATGGAACTCAAGCGGGACGCCCTGCCCAAGGTGGTCATCAACAACCTGTTCCAGCACACGCAGATGGAAGTCAGCTTCAGCGTGAACGCGCTGGCGATTGACAAGGGCAAACCCAAGACCCTCAACCTGCGCGAATTGATTTCCTGTTATATTGACCACCGCCGCGAGGTGATTCTGCGCCGGACGCGCTTTGAATTGCGCAAGGCGGAGGAGCGCGCGGAGTTGCTGGAGGGCTATTTGGTGGCGCTGTCCAACCTGGATGAGTTCATCAAAATCATCCGGGGCAGCAAGACCAAGGATGAGGCGAAGGTGAAGTTGCTGGCCTTTGAGTGGTCGCGGGCCCAGGTGGAAACCTGGGGGATATTGATCCGGCGCGAAGAACGCCTCACCGGTGGGCGCTATGCGTTGACCGAGCGGCAGGTGGATGCCATTTTAGAATTGCGCCTTTACCAGTTGACGGGGCTGGAAATTGACAAGGTGGATGCGGAATACCGCGCCCTGCTGGAACGCATTAAGGATTTGCTGGACATTCTGGCCCGCGAGGCCCGCGTGATGGCGATCATCAAGGACGAGCTAAGATTGATCCAGGAAAAGCACGCGACGCCGCGTAAAACCGAGATTGTGCCGGACGAGGGCGAGATTGCGATTGAGGATTTGATTGCCAATGAAGGGGTGATCATCACGCTGACCCATGCGGGCTTGTTAAAGCGCACGAACGTCAGTTCCTACCGCGCCCAACGCCGGGGTGGCAAGGGGGTCATTGGCATGACGACCCGGGAGAGTGAGACGCCGGAGGACAAGGACTTTGTGGAGCATTTGTTCACGGCCAGCACGCATGATTACCTGATGTTCTTCACAAACAGCGGACGGGTGTACGTCGAGCGGGTGCACGAGATTCCGGACATGGGCCGCGCGGCGAAGGGCCGGAGCATTGCGAATTTGCTGGAATTGAAGGCGGACGAAAAAGTGGCCGCGCTCATCCGCATTCAATCCAAGCTGGATGAAAATAAAAAGGACACCACCTGGCAACAGTCCGGGGAATTGTTCTTCACTACCCGCCTGGGCACCGTCAAGAAAACCACGCTGAATGAATTTTCCAACGTGCGCAAGGGCGGGATTATTGCCATCGGCATCGAACCGGGTGACACGCTCATTGATGTGAAGCTGACCACTGGCCAGAACGAAGTGGTCATCATCACCAAGGACGGCATGAGCATCCGGTTTAACGAGGAAGAAGTGCGTTCCATGGGCCGGCCGGCCGGCGGGGTCAAAGGCATCACCCTGGAAGCGGGCGATGCCGTGGTGGCCGCGGCCGTGGTGGTGGCGGATGCCACGTTGCTGGTTGCCGGGGATCAGGGCATTGGCAAACGCACCGATTTTGGCGAGTACCGCGTCCAGTCCCGGGGCGGCAAGGGCATTATCACCATGAAAACCGGTGACAAGACCGGCGGGGTGATTGGCGCCCTGACAGTGCGGGAGAATGACGAGATCATGCTCATCACGGTCAGTGGTCAGATGGTGCGCACCAGCGTTAAGGACATCCGGGAAGCCGGGCGGAACACCATGGGGGTCAAGCTCGTCAACCTGGATGCCGGGGATAAATTGCAGGCGATTGCCCCGGTGATCAGTGAGCCGGGCGAGGAGTTGGCCTCTGAGCCGGAAACGGTTAAATAGCCGGCCTAAATAATCCCAAAATAAATGCAATAAACACTTGCCGCGCTCGTATTAATGGTGTCTTTTAGACCACCTTTTTTATGAAACAAGTGAAGCAAAGCGCCGTGCTGCTGGCGGCCCTGACGGGGGTGTACTCTGGGTATGCGGATAATAACACGCTCGGCACCACCAACTCGGTGGCCCTGACGACCAGTCTGACCAACACCTTCCTGCAAATCAGCCAGGGCACGAACACTGTGCTGCTGCCCACCACGGGCACCAATGTGGTGGTGCAGATCGTGCAGGTCCCGCCGCCCAAGCCGCCGCCGGCTCCCATCCCCACCTATCCGTGGGTGAGTTCGATTGCCGCCGGCTTTGCCTTTACCCGGGGGAACAGCGACACCACGCTGTTCACGGCCAAGTTTGGGACCCAAAAGAAGAAGGAAACCAACGAATATATTATTGGCGCCGATGGCGCCTATGGGGATAACAACGGTACCGAGTCGCAGGACACCATTCATGGAATGGCCCAGTATAACCATTTATTCAGCCCGACGCTTTACGGCTTTGCGAATGCAGATGCCTTGCACGATGGCATTCAAGACCTCAAATACCGGCTGTCCCTCAGCCCGGGGGCGGGTTATTATTTTGTCAAAACCAAAGTTACCACGCTGGCCGGGGAAGTCGGCCCCGGGGTGGTTACGGAAAACCGGGGCAACGAGGATAATACCTACGCGAGCTTGCGGCTGTCGGAAAAATTTGAGCGAAAATTGAGTCCATCGGCCCGGCTGTGGCAGAATGCCGAACTGATTCCCCAGATTAACCAGTTAAATAATTACATCCTTAATGCCGAGGTTGGTGTCGAAACTTCCCTCACCAAAAAAGTGAGTCTGCAAGTGGTTTTTGATGAAAATTATGTCAACCAGCCTGCGGCGGGGCGTGAGAAAAATGACGTCAAACTGGTGAGCGGAATTGCTTACAAATTTTAAGGCGACAGCCGGTTGAGCTGCCAGGAACCATCGGGCTGGCGTGCGTAACGGAACCGATCATGGAGTCGGCCGGGGCGGCCCTGCCAGAATTCCAGACGCTCCGGCTGCAGCACAAAGCCACCCCAGTTGGGGGGCAGGGGAACCTGACCGGGAAATCGAGCGGCAACTTCCTGCCATTGACGCTCCAGGGCCTCGCGGTCGGGGACGACCTGACTTTGATTGGAGGCCCAGGCCCCGAGTTGGCTGTCCCGGGGCCGGCTGCGAAAGTAAGCCTCCGATTCCGCAGTGGGTAGTTTTGTCACCGTGCCGGCAACGCACACCTGGCGTTCCAAATCCGGCCAGTAAAAGGTCAGCGCGGCATGGGGATTTTCCGCCAGTTCCCGGCCTTTGCGGCTGTCATAATTCGTGAAGAAAATAAACCCCCGGTCATCCACTCCTTTAAGTAATACATTGCGCGAGGACGGCTCCCCTTGATGGCTGACGGTGGCCAGGACCATGGCATTCACGTCGGTCGGCGGGCGGCCAATGATGGCCTGCCATAGTTTGTATAAGGCGATCCCAATGCGCCGCCAGCGGCCGCCGTGCGCGGCGGTGGCAAACCAGATTTCAAATTGCCGGAGCGGTTGGGCGGCCAGATCGCCATGATCCAGTTGTCCGCGCCGGTAATTTTCCCGCAAATCCGCCAGATTCATGGGCCATGTCCCTCACATGTTGCGAAACACCGTCAGCCCGAGCCCGACGAGAAAGAGCCCCAAGCCCAGACGGAGTCCGCTGATCAGGCGGACACGTTGCTGGCTGGCGGTCAGCCAGTCCAACCAGTCCCGCAGCCGCCAGGGCGTTATGGTCAGCCACATCCCGGCAATGACATAGCCATAGGCTAGGGCCTGGATGACGAGGACGCAGGGCGATTCCCCGAGATGGGGCCGGCCGGTGTCCACCATTAATTTGCCGAGCAGCATCAACACAATGGCCAATCCCCGCACGGCCAGAAAATCCGGAACGAAGATGCAGGCGAGCACCCCCACCGCGCCAAAACCCAGCATCATGACGTTTTTATAGGCGGAAAAATCGGCGATGGGCTCGTAGTTGACGATGTATAAAAACCAGGCGGTGCCCAGCAGCATCAGCACCCATCCCGCCGGTTGCGAGCGTGGGAATTGGCGCGCCAAGGTCGTGCATTTGGCCGGGCTCAGCAGGCCATAGAGGTTGAGCACACTCACGACCAGTCCCAGCGCGACCGTTAACAAAGACAATTTCATATTAAATGAGCCTTATTCTAA
Organism: uncultured Verrucomicrobia subdivision 3 bacterium; assembly: GCA_903895255.1. GTDB lineage: Bacteria > Verrucomicrobiota > Verrucomicrobiia > Limisphaerales > UBA11358 > UBA11358. The sequence continues at coordinate 28,925 of CAITTG010000134.1, read as the reverse complement.
CCATGGATGGACACAAATGGACATAAAAAATTCAAAATGATGTTTCGTTTGGTTTCCCGGAGTTTTTTGCTTTAATGACGGCATGGATACTGCCGCCCTGCCGCCCCTGACCCCGGGAACCCTTTATTTGGTCGCCACACCGATTGGGAATCTGGAGGACATCACCCTGCGGGCGCTGCGGGTATTGCGGGAGTGCGATGTGGTGGCGGCCGAGGACACCCGGCGATCCGGTCAACTCCTGAAACATTTTGGCATTTCCCGGCCGCTTTTGAGTTATTTCCAATTTAATGAGGCCCGGCGCAGCGAGGAAATCATTGAACGGCTCCGCCATGGGGCAAAGGTCGCGCTGGTCACGGATGCCGGCAGTCCGGGCATTAGTGATCCGGGTGAGCGAGTGGTGAAGGCGGCCATTGCGGCGGGCTTGCGCGTGGAGTCGGTGGTGGGACCCTGCGCTTTGGTGGGTGCCCTCACGGCCAGCGGTTTGCCCACGGATGAATTCCATTTTGTGGGTTTTCTCCCCCACAAATCCGGGCAGCGACACAATCGTTTGACCGCGCTCCAAGCGGTCCCGGGCACGCTGGTATTTTACGAGTCCCCCTATCGCATCGAAAAATTGCTGGGCGAACTGGCGGAAGTTTATCCTGCGCGGGACGTTGTCTTGGCCCGTGAACTAACGAAAAAATTTGAGGAATTCTTGCGGGGCAAGCCCGCCGAACTGCTGGCCGTGGCCGCCAAACGATCGCTAAAAGGGGAATTTGTTGTGTTGGTGGCCGGGGCGGATGCGCCGAGTTTCCCGCGAAGCGATTCCACGTCCATTGCTGAAGAAGAGGAACTGGAGGACGGTACAGCTCCATCGTCAGCCGGTTAGAACCAAGCGAGGTGCGCCTGCACGCGACTTGGCCAGAGCAAATCCATGATGCGTTTTTGGCAAGGAATGGTGTCCATATTTAATTTGCCTTCCCGGGCTGAAGTATTACGATTGCTGGCATAATTGTTACGGCGGTCAGTAGTGGATTAAAGTTAAAACGGTCTATGACCAACTGGTTCGCTGCCAGCTTTGTGAGTCGCCAGCTCGTTCCGCCGGCCATTTCCGGCCTGCGGGGACGGACCGCCATGTTGTTTGCTCTGCTGCTGAGCGCCAATGTGGGTGCGTGGATTTGGGCGTTCGTGGCGTTTCATCATTACCCGCTGTTGCTGGGCACCGCGCTGCTGGCCTACACCTTTGGCATTCGGCACGCCGTGGATGCCGATCACATCGCGGCGATTGACAATGTGACGCGCAAGCTGATGCAGCAGGGACAGCGTCCGGTCGGGGTTGGGTTCTATTTTTCTTTAGGTCACTCGACCATTGTGTTCGCCCTTTCAGTGGCCATTGCGGTGACCTCGGTCGCGCTGAAGGAACATTTTCAAGCGTTTCAAGCCATCGGTGGCTTGGTGGGCACAACCGTTTCCGCTCTCTTTCTGCTCATCCTGGCGACCGCGAACATTTTCATTTTGATTTCGGTATGGCAAACCTTTCAACATGTGCGCCGGGGCGGGGAGTATGTGGACGAAGACCTCAACCTGCTGCTGGCCCGGCGGGGTTTCTTTGGCCGGATCTTTCGCGGTTTGTTTCGCCTGGTCGGGCAAAGCTGGCAGATGTATCCGGTTGGCCTGCTTTTTGGCCTGGGTTTTGACACCGCCACCGAGGTGGGGTTGCTCGGCATCTCCGCGACCCAAGCCACCCGGGGGCTGCCGATTTGGTCGATTCTGGTCTTTCCCACTTTGTTCGCGGCGGGCATGGCCTTGATTGACACCACGGACAGTATTTTGATGCTGCGGGCTTACGGCTGGGCTTTCGTGAAACCCATTCGCAAACTTTACTACAACATGACCATCACGCTGGTCTCCATCTTGGTCGCGCTGCTGATTGGCGGCATTGAGGTGCTGGGGCTCATCGGGGGGCAGTTGAACCTGCACGGATTGTTATGGGATGTGATTGCCGAATTGAACGGGCATTTTGGGCTCATCGGATTTGTTATTATCGGTGTCTTTGCGCTGAGTTGGGCGGTGTCCCTCTTCATTTATCGCCTCAAGAGATACGATGACATTGAAGTCCAGGCCTCCTTGCCCTTGAAGGCCGCTGGTTACCCCAACGGGGCCCGCCTCAACCGGGAATAATTTACGCGGAGTGGCCAAGGTCGCCCCGGCGTTTCCACAGATCCTTGGGCTTGATAAGGCCCATCGGCGTGATGATGCCGGTGATGAGTTCGGGTGGGGTGACGTCAAAGCCGGGGTTGCGCGCGCCACTGGTGGGGTTGGCCACGCGGATGTATTCCCGCTTTTTAGCCGAGGTAATGCCCCAGGCGCCCAGCACTTCAGCTTCCTCCCGTTCTTCGATGGGTATGTCCAGGCCGCGTTTCAGGTTCCAATCAATGGTGGAAAGCGGGATGGCCACGTAAAAGGGGATTTGATGGCGGTGGGCCAGCACGGCCTTGGTGTAGGTGCCGATTTTGTTGGCCACTTCGCCGGTGCGGCCGAGCACCCGGTCGCTGCCCACGATAACCAAGTCGATTTCCCCGCGCTGCATAAGGTGGCCGGCGGCATTGTCGGCAATGATCTGGTGCGAGATTTTTTGCTGCGAAAGTTCCCAGGCCGTGAGGGTGGCACCCTGGGAACGGGGGCGGGTTTCATCGCAAAACACGTGGAATTGTTTGCCTTGCGCTTGGGCGGCATACATCGGGGCGGTGGCGGAGCCGATGTCCACAAAGGCCAGCCAGCCGGCATTGCAATGGGTGAGGAGTCGCATGCCGTTGCGGATGAGCCTGGCCCCGTGCTGGCCGATGGCGCGGCAATGTTCCACATCGCTGCTGGCAAATTCCTCCGCCGCCGCCAGTGCCAGTACTTGCTGTTCGGGCACCGTTTCCCCGAGGCGCATGACGGTGCGCACCTCGTTCATCGCGTTGACGGGGTCCACGGCGGTGGGACGGGCCTCCTTGAGGGTTTGATAAACCGTGTCGACGTGCTGGTTGAACTTGGCCAGGCTGGTGCTCCGGAAAGCCAGTGCCCCTTGGGCGAGCCCGTAGGCAGCGGTGGCGCCGATGGCACCCGCGCCACGCACCACCATGGTGCGGATGGCGGCGGCCGTTTCCCGGAAATTTTTAGTGGCCACGATTTTGAACTCGTGGGGGAGCAGGCGTTGCTCGATTAATAAGACGGAGTTCGCGGGCCGGTCAAAAGCGACTGTGCGGCAGGGGCGGGCGCGTCCGCCCTGAATAACATTCATGTGATTCCAATAGGCATTAGCGGGCGCTGACCTTCAAGGTGCGGATCTTGGCCTTGAGGTCTTCAAACGCGGGATGTTTCCGCAATTTCTTCAAGTCCGGATCCCGGGCGAGCCAGGTAAAGTCCCGGTAGCCAAGGTCCAGGGCCCGGTCGAGGGCCTGCACCGCCCGGTCAAACTGGTCCGTGAGGGAGTAGCTGCAGGCAAGGTTGTAAAAAACCAGCGAGCTCGTCGGTTCCAACTGGGCCAGCCGCTCATCCACTTTCAAGCCCTCTTGGAAGAGACCGCGCTGGGTGTAATGATCACCAAGCAATTGCAGGGCATCCACATAATCAGGGTCGCGGCGCACGATGCCCGCGAGGAAGTTGATCTTGGTGTCCAGGTCGCGCTGGCTGGCGCGATTGGTCTTTTTCCGAGGATTGCTCTTGGCCGTCATAAGGAGGTTACAGTTTTTCCAACCGGCCCCGGCAAGTCAAGCGGAGAGGGCGTAATAAAAACTTCAAAACCCAAACCTCAATGACCCGCAAGATGGCTGCGTTCAATGCAAAAACAAAAATTGTTCTCCATTTGGCAAGGGACGTTGAGCCAGAGCGTGGCTGGAGTCTTATGATATCATAAATCCAGCTTATAAAAACAATATAAGAAAAACGAAAACTTATGAATAAACCGCCCCTGCTTTTTCGGTCCAGCCTGTTGGTGGCTGGCGTTTGCCTGCTGAGAATTGCGTTTCCGTGCACGGCTGGAGCTGCGCCGGGGGACACCAACGCTGCGGTGATCAGTGCCACCGCGCCTGCGCCTGCGAGTCCGGTGCTTGAGCACAAGCTGAGCGGTGCGGAACTGTACTCCATCCACTGCAACCGTTGCCATCCCGAGCGCTATCCCACGGAGCGGACGGCAGCCCAATGGAAAACGATCATGCTGCACATGCAAGTGCGGGCAGGCATCCCCGGGGAACAGTCCCGGCGCATCCTTAAATATCTCCAGGAAAACAGCGGTCGTTGAGCGGGCGAACCATCTTTTTAAGCAATCATGAAAACCAAAACAACTTCCCGCCGGGTGATGACCGGCCTCCTGACCGCCGGCAGCGCACTGTGGATGGCGACCCCCGCCCGGGTGCAGGCCGAGGTGAGCGACGCGGATTTTAAAGCCTTGCAGGAGACCGTGGCCAAACTGGCTGACGAAGTACAGAGTTTGCGGCAGACCAACCAGGTGGTGCAGCAAATTCATGAACAGGACCAGGTTCAATTGCAGCAGCTCCAGCAAAAGCTCGCCGAAACCCAACAGACGGCCAACGACGCGCAGCAAAAAGCCGTGGCCGTGGCCACTGCCCAAACGCAACCCCTGCCGCGCGTGCCGCTGGACGAGGCGACCGTTAATCACAACTTCATGATGCTGGGGGATGCAGAGATGCAGTTTGTGAAGCCTAATCAGGGCAACGGCTCGTTTTACATGGCGGATTTCGCCCCGATTTTTCTCTATCGGGGCGGAGACAATATTTTATTCGAGGCCGGATTTGACACCACCCTCTCCAATAATAACAACCCCAACACGAACCCACCCAATCAAGGGGCCGGTTACACCACGACGTTTAATTTAAGTTTCGCGCAACTGGATTATGTCATGACCGATTACATGACCTTTTGCGCCGGCTACATGTTGCTGCCGCTGGGGACATATACCGAGCGTGGCGCGGGCTGGTTAAACAAACTGCCGGATAATCCGCTGCCGGTGGATGAATTAATCCCCGGGGCCGGGGCGGGGGTGCAGTTGCGCGGCGGGGTTCCGCTGGGCGAAACGGGCAAGATTTTTAACTACTCGGTTTATGGCGTTAACGGTGTGAGTTCGTCGGACACCACTGGCAACGCGGGTTCGCTGGACTTGAATGGCAACGTAGGGCCGAACTTGCACCAGGACCCAGCCGGCGGCGGACGTTTGGGGATCTTCATGCCCTACAAACCGCATTACGATTTGGAATTGGGCATCTCGGGGATGTCGGGACAGTGGGACAATGCCGGTAATCACATCTGGACCGCCGGAGTGTTTGACGCCGCCCTTCATTTGGGTTCGAGCATTGAGGCGAAGGGCGAATATATCCACACCCAGTTTGGCAGCGACCAAGGGAATGTCGCGCAGGATGGCTGGTGGACTCAGGTCGGCTACAAACTTGCGGGTCTGAACCTGGAATTCCCGGGCATTAACAATCTGGAGTTAATCGGCCGGTTTGACTCTGTGCATGGGGGGTACAACCAGACGGACAACTTATATAATTACAGCACCCGTCGCTACACCGTTGGCTATGTGTACTACATCACCAGCGCGTTTCTGTTTGAGGGCGATTATGAGTTTCTCCACAGCAATGATCCCAGCCAAGTCAACCAGCTCATCCTGCAACTTTCCTATGGGTTTTAACCGGGTATGAAATGAAGCCACTCCTTATCAACCAAATCATCGCACCCATGAAGACTTTTCTCGCTCTGAATCCATTCCGCCGGTCGTTGCGGATCTGGCCGACTATACTTGCCGCCGGCGGTTGCCTCCTGGCCGGGAGCACCGTGATGGCGGAGGACGCGCCGACGGCGGCAGCCAATCCTCGGCCCACCTACCTGGGGGACATCCAGCCCATTTTCATGGGCAGTTGTTCCCGCTGCCACAATCAGGAGACCCGCTTTGTGTACAATTGGCTGGACTATAAAACCGCTTATGCCGATCGCTGGGAAATCCGGCGCCGGCTATGGGACAGCTACAAAGGCCGATATTACAAGGAACCGATGCCCATCGTTAACAGCCCGGAATCCCTCGCCCTTACCGATGCGGACCGGGAGATGATCAAAACCTGGGTGGACCAGGGCGGCGCCCGGGGCGAACCACCGGCGCCTGGGGCGGCCAAATCCAAGGCCGAGCGCATCAAATTGGGCCAACGGTTGTTTACTTCCATTTGCGCCGCGTGTCACCAGCCCACCGGTCGCGGGGTGCCCAATGTGTTTCCGCCACTGGCGGGCTCGGACTTCTTGAATGCCGACAAGGCACGGGCAGTGAAACTGGTCATCTATGGGCGTCAGGGCGAGGTGGTGGTCAATGGCACCAAATTCAACAACAACATGCCCGCCTTTCCGCTGGGGGACCAGGACATTGCGAATGTGCTGACCTATGTTTATAATTCATTTGGCAACGCTGGCCTCGAAGTAACGCCGGACGAGGTGAAAGCATTGCGAGCGCAGCCGCGCGACACCGTCACTCCCACCCCCAGCCCGGCCAAGGCGGCGGCCCCCAGCGCCTTTGAATGAGGCGGGATTTCATTGCCCCACCTCAGCAAAAGAGTTAAGAGTGGGGGGTGGATTCATCGCTGGAAACAAATATTTTAAGGGCGCTGGTGGAACTGGATTTGGCCGTCAAATCCATGGCCACGGCCCGGCCCAAACCGGATTTGCTGCCGCTCTTTGCCCGGCTTGATGCGCTGACCGCCCAATTACCCCGCCAAACTGACCCCACCTTGCTGCATTACCTGCACAAGAAAAGCTACGAGAAGGCGCGGCTCTTTTTGCAGGGGCGGGAATCGGAAAACCAGTTGGGCAACTGCCGCCACGTTTAAACCAGCGGGTGATTTCCCATGCTTGAGGACACTATCGCCGCCATCGCCACGCCGCTCGGGCAGGGCGGACTGGCCGTCGTAAGATTGTCCGGTCCGCAGGCCTTGCTGGTCGCGGATCGCAGTTTTGTGCCGGCCGGCAGGCAATCCCTGGCTCTTTCAACCGCTCCTTCACACACCATTCACTATGGCCATATTGTGCGATCGGGCCGCACGGTGGATGAGGTGCTGGTGGCGGTGATGCGGGCGCCGCGCACCTTTACGCGGGAAGACACGGTAGAAATTTCCTGTCACGGCGGTGTTTTGCCCGCCAAACTCGTGCTGGATACGCTCCTGGAAAACGGCGCGCGGTTGGCGGGTCCGGGGGAATTCACTCGGCGCGCCTTCCTGAACGGTCGCATCGATCTCGCGCAGGCCGAGGCGGTGGCGGACTTGATTCATTCGCGCACCGAACTGGCCCTGCAAGCGGCCAACGAACAACTTGCCGGCAAACTTTCCCAGCGCATCAACCAGTTGCGCGACGAAATGATCCATACGCTCGCGCATGTCGAGGCCCATATTGATTTTCCTGAAGAGGATATTTCGCCCGACACACGCGGGCAGTTGATTGCCCGGCTGGAGCGCGGCGTTCGTTTCATGGAGGAACTGCTGCGGACGGCCAATGAAGGGCAAATTCTCCGGCGCGGTATCCGGGCGGCGATTATCGGGCGGCCCAACGCGGGAAAGTCGAGTTTGCTCAACCAATTGCTGGGGCATGACCGCGCGATTGTCTCCCCCATCGCGGGCACCACGCGGGACACGATTGAGGAAACGGCCAATATCCGTGGCATTCCGGTCATCTTCATTGACACCGCCGGCCTGCGTGAATCGCAGGATCAAATTGAGCTGGAAGGCATTCGGAGGAGCAGGGAATCGCTGGCCCGGGCGGAATTTATCCTGCACTTGCTCGATGCCAGCGAATCATTGACCCCGGCGGATGAGCGCTATTTTGCTGAGTTCGCTGACAAGCGGCGGATTCTGGTGCTGAACAAGGTGGATCTTACCCGGGAACTGCGACTGCCCCCCAGCATGGCTGCGGCGGCGCAGGTGGTCGAGGTCAGTTGTGCCACGGGGCAGGGAATGGAGTCCCTCAAGGACGCGATCAAGGCGCTGGCTTGGTCGGGCGAGTTAGAGGGGGAAATGTTCCAGGTCATGATTAATTCCCGGCATCAGGAGGCCCTGGGCCGCGCGCGGTTGGCCACGCAGCGCACTGTCGCGGTGCTGCGCGCAGATGAGACGCTGGAACTCGCGGCGGCAGAATTGCGCATGGCAGTAAATGCCGTCGGCGAGATTGTGGGGAAAACCACCACCGAGGATTTGCTGGATTCGATTTTCAGCCAGTTTTGTCTGGGGAAATAGCGCGTCGGAGCCGCCCCCGGGCCGAAGGGGAATCGACTTTACAACTGGATGCAACTGTACAATCTGCCCCCTGACAAAATGCAAACCGACATGAATCGTCATGCTGCGCCCGCCTGGTTGCTGGCCTTGACGTTGATTTTTTTCACCGGAACTTTGCCGGCCCAGGTCGGGAGTAATTCCCTGGCTCTGCCGGAGGCTGTTTACAGTTGGACCGGGCCTGGGCCCGACGCCACCCTGAACATACCGGGGGAAATCAGTTTCACGTATCCGGATGGACCGCGCGGGGAATACAAGCACGGGTTCCGCATTTACAACGACAGTGCGGCGGAATGGCAGAAATACTACGGGGTCCAGTTTGACATGCGTTTGTCCGCGCCCGCGGAAATGGTGCTGACGGTGTCCATTCAACGGGTTGCGCCGGGGCTGGTTGGGGAGCCGCCCGTCACCAGCGTGCAGCATGTCAGCGGGGCCGGCTGGCATCGAATTACCCTTCCCTGGTCGGCGTTTAATTTTGATCAGGCCAATACTGCCTTTCTGAAGTCCGTCAAGTCGCTCACCATCTCCGCCCGTAATCCGGCTGGCAATCCTGGTGGCATCATGGAAGTGCGGCAGGTCCGGGCGGTCAAAGCTCCCGTGGTGGCCTTGGAATGCGCGGTGCGCGGGCAGGCGGGTCCGCCCAGACAGACCGTCGAATATGCGGTGCGGGTGGAAAACGGCAGTCCGGTGGGACAATCTGTCGCGTTGTCCTTTGTGCACTACGGCTGGGAGGAAATGAAACCTTCCGTGGAACCAGACGCCGTGAACTTGCAGCCCGGAGAGAGTCGTGTGGTGACGGTGCGTGTGCCCATTTCGGATCGCGTGCCTCCCGGTGGTCACGAAACCCAAGTTTTACAGGCCATTCCCGATGGCGCGGCGGCCAGCGCCAGCCAGTTGAAATTCATCACCACCTGCGCCGTGCCTTCGCCATTCATTTTGCACACGGCGGCGGGCTGGCGGGACGTGCGGGCAAAAGTGGCCCGGTATGACTGGGCCAAAGCGCAACTGGCAGCGATTGTTAAAAAAGCCCGTGCCTGGCAGGTGCCGGAAATTGCCGGTGCGCCGGGCAACGATCCGGATGACACTTATGGGCCGTTTTTGTTTCGCACCCAGGAGGAGAATAATTTGCTGGCCGCAGTCTGCTGCTGGCAGCTTGCCGGCGACCAGGAAGCGGCGGAAAAAGTTGCGCTGTTTTTGCGCCGGCTATCCGATCCCGTGGGGGGGTATCCGGCAACCCAGCGCGCCTGCAATCAAAGCCTCGTGCAGGAGGGGGAATTCTTCCAGCACGTGGCCATGAGCTATGACCTGATTTTGGATGCCGGGGTTCTGACCGCTGCGGACCGCCAGCAACTGGAAGTGACCTTCCGGCTGTTTCAGGAAACTATTGAGCGGGCGAGTGATTCCGGCTCGATCAACAACTGGAATCTGGCGGAGGTTTGCGGGGCGTTTTATTGCGCGCTGGCCCTGCAAGATCTGGCGGCGGCCGACCGCTGGTTTGCCGGTCCCTCCGGTATTTGCGATCAACTGGCCAAAGGCACCATGGACGACGGATGGTGGTATGAATCTTCGATTAGTTACAACCTGTGGTGTGCCAGTGAATTCACCCAGGCGGGCCTGGCCTACGCTCCGTTTGGCGTGGATTTTTTGAATATGAAAGTACCCGCCAGCTACTCACCCCAGGTGATGCTGACGACGGAATTGAGCGGTGGCCTGGCCGTCACCAGCCCTGACCCGGAGGAGCGCCGCAAACCTTTCGGCATGAGCGCGGATATTTTTGGACCCACTCGGCGGCCCTGCCGGCAGGTTCGGGATTTGTGGGACAGCCTGCTCCCGTTTGTTGACTGGCGTGGCGTGATGTTCGGGGTGAATGATGCCACCGAAAACCAGGTGACAGGTAATCGCACCGAGGTGGGCGCCCACCCCTTTGAGTTGGCTTATTATGCCTTTCGGGATCCGGCTTATGCGGCCATGATTAAGATTGGTGGTGCCCAGCGGGACCTGCTGTATGGCGTGCCCGAATTGCCCGCCCAAATGCCGGAAAAATTCCATGAAGATGCCTTTGCGGACAATGTCGGTCTGGTGATGCTGCGCTCGCAAACCACCAACCGCCCCATCCGGGAGCAGATTCAGGCTGTGTTGCATTATGGCACCCATGGCTGGGCGCACGGTCATTATGACCGCACGGATTTGCTCTCGCTCATGCGTTATGGTCGTAGTTTCTGGAACCCGGAATCCGTCTTTTGGGGTTACGAGCCGTTCATGTACAAGTTTTACTGCCAGACCTCGCTCAACCATAACCTGGTGGTGGTGGACGAAAAAATGCAGGAGGCCACCGCGGGCGAGCGGTTGCTCTTTCACCCGGGCCGGATGATGCAGGCCGCAGTGGTGCAGGACGAGGCGCGCTGGTCCAATCCACCCTATGGGGGGATGGTCTATGATTATGTGCCGGTGAAAACGTTTGCGGAAAAATGCTGGCGCGAAGGCCGCAGTGTGCCGCTTCCCACGAATGCACCTGCTTATGGCACGCTGACCGGTTTTACCGAACCGGTGCTGCAGCGCCGCGCATTGATCGTGGCGGATGACTATATTTTGGTGGCCGATTATGTGAAGGGCACCAACGTGCATACGTTTGAGAGTCTCTTGCAATTGCAGGGTTTTCAGGGGCTCGAAGCGCCCGAAAAGCACTTTCTGCGTCACGATGCTCAATGGAATGCCGATCCCGTGGGCGGGGCGCAATTTGTGACCGATTGCACGTGGTATTCCGTGGCCGCGCCGGCCGTTGGGCATTTCGCCATGCGTTTTGGGCCTAACGCCGACAACTCCGGCAGTCGGTCGGTCGGCAACGAACCAGGCGATCTCAAGTTGGATGTGCACACCCTCTGGCCACTCACCGCCGAGATCATGGTGGGCACCGCGCCGGAAATGCATGACGTTTCCAAACGATTGTTCTATGCCGTGCGCGGCGATGGGCAGACGCTTGCCGGAGGGAAATTCGGAGCTTGGATTCTGGGACAGGGCGAGGTGGATGTTTCCGTGGCGGGAATGCGGCACCTCGAACTGGAAACCCGGACGGAACTGGCCAAACAACCATCCTTGTTTTGGGGCAGCGCGCGCCTGGTGACCGAGGACGGACGGGAACTCCCGTTGAATCAATTGCGGATTCAATTCGAAAATGTCGCCCAGCCACCCAAGCCGGGGCGGGACTATTTTGGTGGTCCGGTCAAGATTGCCGGAAAAGAATATCCATTTGCCACGCCGGCCGAGCCGCAAAATGAGCAGCAGTCCGGCTTGGTGCGGCTGGATTTGACGGGTTTGCACGCCGTGCGTTTCCGGGCGGTGATTGGCAGCGATTATCCCCTGGGCAACGAGGCGCAGCGGCGCAAGGTGTATGCTGTGCGGGCGGCGCCGGGCACGGAGGCACGTTTCCTGACGGTGATTGAACCATTTGAGAACCAGCCGTTGGTAAAATCTGTCGTCGCCACCAGCGCTGACACCGTGCGGGTGGAACTCCTGGATGGCCGGGTCCAGGAAATCACCCTCAAAAATTTCACGGGCTCCGGCCGGGATCTTTCGGCCGAAATGGTCGAAAGCAAGGATGGCCGGATCCTGCGGCAGGAAAACACAGAAGTCTCCGCCTCCAGCAGTTCACCTTGAATTGCGAACCCTCAAAATCGAGATGACATGTGCCAAAGGCGGTTTGAGCGGCCGTGTGCCGGAAAATTCAGGGTTTGCACATTTCACGGCTTTTTGAAATCATACCCGTATGATTAGGATGGGCATGGATCTCGGCGGAACGAAAATTGAAGGCATTGTGCTGGACGCGCAAGGCAAGGAACTCTTTCGCAAACGGGTGGAAACCCAGCGCGAACATGGCTACCAGCATATTCTAAACCGGATCAAGGGATTGCATGATGATTTGACCGCGAGCGTGGACGGCGCCCCGCACACTTTGGGGATCGGCACGCCGGGAGTCATCGCCCCGCGCACCGGCTTGATGAAGAATTCCAACACGGTGTGCATGAATGGCATGCCGGTGAAGGCGGATTTGGAAAAATTACTGGGCCGTCCGGTGGAGATGCAAAATGACGCGAACTGCTTTGCCATGGCGGAGGCACTTTTGGGGGCGGGGCGCGGTTATAAAATGGTCTTTGGCGTGATCATGGGCACCGGTTGCGGCGGCGGTCTGGTTTACAAAGGCGAGGTTATCACCGGGCCCCAGGCAATTGCCGGGGAATGGGGTCACATGTGCATCGATCCCGAGGGCCCGGTGTGTTACTGCGGCCAAAAAGGGTGCACGGAAACCTTTATCAGCGGTGGGGGGTTGCAGCGCCGTTATGAGGCCCTCCACGGCATCAAAAAAACGTTTTTTGAGATTGAGCAGGACTACCACCAGGGCGAGCCCAAAGCGGTGGCCTTGATTCAGGAATTTTTCCGCCGGTTCGGTCGGGCCGTGGCCAATCTGATCGACATTCTGGATCCGGATGCGATCGTTTTGGGCGGCGGGGTGTCAAAATTCGATGCCGTGTATACCTTGGGCGTCGCCGAGGTCGCCAAGTTTGTTTTTAACGACCGGCTGGAAACGCCCATCTTGAAACATCAAATCGGGGATTCCGCGGGGGTCATTGGCGCGGCACTCGTCGGGATTTGAATCATCGTGAAATTTTTCACAAACTATCCTTGCATGGCAGGGAGAAGTTTATTAATCATATTCTCCAATATTTTGCGTTGCGTCGGACAAAATGTGATTATGGCAAAAAGAACGCACGCGAACTCGTAATGTCAGCAATTTTTCCTAAGTGGACAAACTGGGCGCCCTTGGCGCTGGGTGCCGTTGTGGCAGTGATCGGCGGCGTGGTAACCGCCGGCGTCACGCTCTATTGCACACCCAAACATACCCGGGTGGGCTATGAGCCTGTGCAACCCGTGCCTTTTTCCCACAAGATTCATGCCGGCCAGATGGGGCTGGACTGCCGTTATTGTCATAACGGGGTGGAGAAGTCCTGGTTCGCCAATCTGCCGGGGGCTTCCACCTGCATGAACTGCCATAATCAGGTCATGAAAGATGACCCGTTGCTGGCGGTGGTGCGCGAGAGCGCGGCGACGGGCAAACCGATTCCCTGGGTGCAGGTGCACAAGGTGCCGGATTACGTTTATTTCAACCATTCCGTCCACGTGACCCGGGGAATTGGTTGCGTGGAATGCCATGGTCGAATTGACCAGATGGACGAGGTGTATCACGCCAAATCGTTAAGCATGAGTTTCTGTCTGGACTGCCACCGCAACCCGGCGGCGCACATCCGGCCCACCGCGCAGGTGACGCACCTGGACTGGCAGTGGAGCACGAACGCCGCGGAGGCTGCCGAAATGCAGGCCACCAACGGCGCCAAATTTGTGCATGATTGGAAAGTGGAATCGCTGCAAAGTTGCTCGGCCTGTCACCGATGAAAAATAACTCTAACCATTTAGCCCCCGGTGTGACTGGCCGCCGTTACTGGCGCAGCCTGGATGAACTGGCCGACACGGCCGAGTTTAAGGAATGGCTGCAGCGCGAATTTCCGCAAGGAGCCAGCGAACTGGAGGAAGGGGTGTCCCGCCGCCATTTCGTGCGCATCATGTCGGCCTCACTCATGCTGGCGGGCATTGGGGTGATGGGTGCCGGTTGCCGCCGTCCCGAGGAACATCTGGAGCCGTTCGGCCAGCAGCAGGAAAATTATACTTTCGGCGAGGCCCAATATTTTGCCACGGCCATGCCCACCCGGGGCGGGGCGATTCCCTTGCTGGCAAAGTCTTACGAGGGCCGTCCGATCAAAGTCGAGGGCAACGCGGAGTTTCCTGGCAGTAATGGTTCCACGGATCGTTATTCGCAGGCATCCATCCTCGATGTCTATGATCCGGACCGCGCCAAGCGTTTCAAAAACGGTGGTAAAATCGTGGCGCCCGAGGATGCTTTCGCAGCCCTCGCGCAGCTCTCCCAGGCCGCAGCCACGTCTGGCGGCCAGGGTCTGGCCTTCCTGACCGACCGCAGCACCTCGCCCTCCCGTCATCGGTTGCAGGATTTGATCAGTCAGAAATTTCCGAATGCCAAATGGTTTGCTTATGAACCTGTGGATTCGGATGTGCAACAGCGCGCGGCCACGCAGGCCTTTGGCCAGGCGGTCCACCCGGTGTATCACTTTGAAAAAGCGAAGGTGATCGTTTCCCTGGGGAGCGATTTTCTGGGCACCGAGGATGAGGTTCAAAATCACATCCACCGTTATGTGCAGGGCCGCAAGCCCGAAAGCGGCTCCATGAGCCGTTTGTACGTGGTGGAATCGCTGTTCACCCTGACCGGCGCCGGGGCGGACCATCGTTTGCGCCTGGCTTCGGCCCAGATCGGTGCGCTGGCGGCCGCTCTGAATGCCGCCGTGGCAGGTTCGACTTTCACCGCTCCGGCGGGCGTGGATGCCAAATGGATTTCTGAATGCGCCAAGGATTTGGCGGCCAATAAAGGCGCTGTCTTGGTGGTGGCTGGTCAAACGCAGCCGATCGAGGTGCATCTCCTGGCGCATGCCATCAATGCCGCCCTCGGAGGTGTCGGCACCACGGTCGCCTTGCATCCGGTCACGCCGTCTCCGGCGGGCAATATCGGTGATCTGGCCCAATTGCTGAATGCTGGTTCTGTCCAGACGCTGGTGCTTCTCGGGGGCAACCCCGTCTACAACGCCCCGGCAGATTTGAATTGGGCGGTGACCCAGCGCAAAGCCAAAACCGTGGTGCGCCTCGGCTATTACGAGGACGAGACCTTTGCCCAAACCGACTGGCACCTGCCGGCCGCCCATTATTTGGAATCCTGGGGTGATGCCGTCACCAGTGATGGCATTACTGTGCCGGTGCAGCCGTTGATTCAACCCCTGTTTGGCGGTTTGAACGAGCTGGAATTTCTGGCGCGCATTGCCGGGGAAACGCAAACCAGCGCCCACGAAATCGTCCGGGCCACTTTTGGCGGCGGGGATGAGGACTGGAAGAAATTTTTGTTCAATGGTTATCAGGCGGACTCATCTCCCGCCACCGTCACCCCCGGTTTTGCCGGCACCGTGCCGGATGTCAAAGGGGCTGCGCCCTCCGCAAGCAGCTTGGAAGTGGTTTTCTATCGTGACGCCAAGGTGGATGACGGCCGTTTTGGCAACAACGGCTGGATGCAGGAATTGCCCGAGCCCATCACCAAAATCACGTGGGACAACGCTGTGCTCCTGAGCCGCAGGACGGCCCGTGAACTCGGCGTGGAAAACGGCGACTTGGTGGAAGTAACGTTGAACGGCCACACCGTGATTGGTCCCATCTGGACCCAGCCCGGCATGGCGGATTACTCCTTGGGCATCGCCTTGGGCTATGGTCGCACGGTGGCCGGCCGGGTGGGCACGGGTGTGGGCTTTAATGCCTATGCGATTTTTACCGGCAGTTATGTGGCAACTGGTGCAACGATTAAAAAGACCGGCCAGACTTACGTGATTGCGACCACGCAACACCATTGGTCCATGGAAGGTCGGGCGGTGGTCCGGGAGGCCAATTGGGCCGAATACCAGAAACTCCCGGATTTTGCCGAGAAAATGCACGGCGAGGAAGCGCCCGTCATCAAATCCCTCTATCCCAATCCCTTGGATGAGGCGAAGAAAACCGCCCTCCATCAATGGGGCATGTCCATTGACCTGACGTCCTGCGTGGGTTGCGGCACTTGTGTGGTGGCCTGTCAGAGCGAAAACAACATTCCGATTGTCGGCAAAGACCAGGTGACGCGTGGTCGCGAAATGCACTGGATGCGCATTGACCGTTATTACACGGCGGATCCGGCCACCGAAGACACTCAGAAGAGCATTCTGGAGCAGGACTCCTTCCAAACGGACGAAAAACAGCAGTTTGCCGCTTGGATTGACGAAGTGCAGGCTGTGAACCAGCCCATGCTCTGCCAGCAATGCGAGGCTGCTCCCTGCGAGAATGTCTGCCCCGTTGCCGCCACCGTGCATGATCAGGAAGGCCTGAATGTCATGGCCTATAATCGCTGCATTGGCACCCGCTATTGCTCTAACAACTGCCCGTATAAGGTCAGGCGTTTCAATTACTTGGATTATAACAAGCGCCCGCTGGCGGATCTCAAGGGAACTCTTTATCCCACCGCGATGCTCGGCAGCAAAACGGACGGGGAATTGGATATTGTCCGCTGGTGGCGTGATCCGAACAGCGGGATGCGCACCGAGGACGAATGGGATTTGATCAAGATGGTCAAGAACCCCGATGTCACGGTCCGCATGCGCGGGGTGATGGAGAAGTGCACTTATTGCACCCAGCGCATTGAACACGCCAAGATCAAGCAAAAGGCGAAAGCCGGGGCCTCTGACAACGTGCGTTTGCGTGAATCCGAAGGCACCGTGCCCAAGACCGCCTGCCAGCAGGCCTGTCCCGCCGGGGCGATTGTCTTTGGCGATGTGAGTGATCCGGAAAGCAGCGTTTCCAAGCTCAAGGCCCTCGACCGCAACTACACGGTGCTGGGCGATTTGCTGACCAAGCCGCGCACGACTTATCTTTCCCGCGTCCGCAACCCGAATCCGGCCATGCCGGATTATCGCGAGTGGCCGCACAGCTTCGAGGAATACGAGAAGCACAACGGCAACCCTTTTGTCAATACGCCTGAATCTGCCCAGAAAGGAAACAGCTAATGGCTGATGCCTCCACCAATTTGAAGTCCCTGCTGCCGCCGGCGGAATTGCAACGTCCCCCGGTGGTGGAGAACAACCGCGGCCTGGGATGGCTCACGGACAAGCTCTCGGCGTTCGCTGAGGGGAAAATCCCGCTGTGGTGGTGGGCTTTCTTCCTCCCCTCGGCTTTCTGCGCCACGGTGATCCTGCCGTTCTGCTTGTTTTACCAGGTCACCACCGGTGTGGGCGTTTGGGGTAACAACCATCCGGTGATGTGGGGCTTGGACATCGTTAATTTCATCTGGTGGGTCGGCGTGGCCCACGCGGGCACCCTCATCTCGGCGCTGCTTTTCCTCACGCGCCAGCACTGGCGCACGACCATCGGTCGCATGGCCGAGGCGATGACGGTGTTCTCCGTCATGATGGCGGGCTTGTACCCGGCGATTCACGTCGGCCGCGCCTGGTTTGACTGGTTTATGTTTCCGGTGCCGAACTCCAACGGCAACTGGCCGCAATTTCGCTCCCCGCTGATGTGGGACGTGTTCGCGGTGAACACTTACGTCATGGTCTCCATGCTGTTCTGGTTCATGGGGATGATTCCCGATTTCGCGGTGTTGCGGGATCGTTCCACCACCCGGATTCGCAAAGGGATTTTTAGTTTTCTGGCGATGGGCTGGACGGGTTCCGCCAATCAATGGCATCATTACGAGAAGGCTTACGTGGTGCTGTGCGGCTTGTGTACCCTGCTGGTGTTTACCGTGAGTTCCATCGTCGGTTTGGATTTCTGCACCGCCCAGATCGCCGGCTGGCATGCCACGATCTTCCCCCTGTATTTCGTGATTGGCGCTGTGTTCTGCGGTTTTGGCATGGTGCTGGTCCTGTTGATCCCCCTCCGTAAATGGTGCGGCTTGCAGGACATCATCACCCTTAGTCACATCGACAAGGTGGCCAAGCTGGCCTTGGTCTCCGGCTTGATCATTGATTATATCTACGCGATGGAATTCTTCATCGCCTGGTACAGCGGCGACACTTACGAACGCTGGGTGTTCGGTCACCGCTTGTTCGGTCACACATACATGGTGCTGGGCTGGATGTTGATTGGCATCAATGTGCTGGTCACCCAATTGCTGTGGTTCAAAAAGATCCGGAGCAATCTGGCGGCGCTCTTCATCATCGGTGTTTTGATTAACATCGGCATGTGGACCGAACGCTTCGTGATTGTGGTGGGCTCGCTCTATCAAGAATTTCTGCCGGCGAACTGGGGCAAATACAAGCCCACCATTTGGGACGTCGGGATTTATGTGGGAACGCTGGGAACGTTTTTCATGCTGTACCTGTTGTTTGTGAAATTTTTGCCGATGATCGCCATTTCTGAAGTCAAGGGGGCCACGCCCCAAGGCAATCCGCACCATCCGCTCGGCGGCGCGAAGGGAGGCAGGCATTGAAACCTTACGGAATCATGGCTGAATTCGACTCGCCGGCGGCCATTCTGACGGCCGCGAAACAGGTGCGTGCCGCGGGTTACCGCCGCTGGGACATTTTCACGCCCTTCCCGATTCACGGGATTGACAAGGTGATGGGCCTGAAAAATTCCCTGGTGGGTTGGTTTTCTCTGGCCATGGGCGGCGGGGCGTTTCTCTCGGGCATGGGCTTGCTGTGGTTCACCAACGCCTTTGATTATCCGCTGATTGTCGGCGGCAAACCCATGTATAGTATTCCCATGTCTTTTGTGCCGTCTTACATTTTGATGGTCATGGGCGGCGCAATTGGCGCCTTGGTTGGCATGCTGGCCTTGAATCAGTTGCCCCGCTTGCATCACCCGTTGTTTAACAGCGAGCGTTTCGCCCTGGTGTCCCGGGACAAGTTCCTGCTGGTCATCGGCGCGAATGACGACCAATTCTCCACGGTGGAAACCCGCAAGCTGCTCGAGTCCATCGGCGGCAAGCACATCGAACTGGTGGAGGAAGACTGATGCGTTACCTGCTTTCCATCGCCCTGGTTTTGGTTGCCCTTCCGGTGCTGCTGTTTGGTCTGGCCGGGGTGCCGGGCCGCATTTCCCGCGCTACGCCCATCGAGGTGTTTCCCGACATGGATCGCCAGGCCAAGCTGCGCCCGCAGGAACCGAATCCGTTCTTCGCCAACGGCGTCAGCTCCCAGCTTCCGCCTGCCGGCACCGTGGCCCGTAGCGAGGCCCTGCAGACCACTGCGGGTTCCGTTTACCGATTCGAGGCTTCACCGGTGAACAGTGGGTTGATCACGGGAACGACAAATTTTGTGACTGTCAATCCCCTGCCGGTTAACAAGCAATTGCTGCTGCGCGGCCGGGAGCGTTTCGACATTTATTGCGCGCCCTGTCACGGCCGGTTGGGGGATGGCAATGGCATCACCAAGAAGCTGGGGGTAATGCCCGCCGTGGCCAACTTGCACGATCAACGAATCGTGGCAATGGCCGACGGGGAAATTTTCAACACCATTACCCATGGCAAAGGTTTGATGGGCGCTTACGGTCCGTTAATGCCCGTGGAGGATCGCTGGGCCGTCATTGGCTACCTGCGCGCCTTGCAATTAAGCTGGTTGGGATCCGTGGATGATCTGCCGCCGGATCAACAAGCCGCTTTTAAGAAATAATCATGAGTTCGCACAACGATTCAACTCATTTGCCGCCGCCGCTGGATTTGTCCCGCTGGGCCAAACTGCCTGCCCTGGCCATGGCGGTCGGGGCCATTTTGTCGATCCTTGGCGCGGTGGCCAGTCCGGCGGAATTTGGTTTCTCCTGGCTGCTCGCATTTGTCTTTTTCCTCAGCATCGCCTTGGGGTCCTTGTTTCTCGTCATGGTGCATCATTTGACCGATGCCGGCTGGTCCGTGCCCATCCGGCGTTTTTGCGAACACCTGGCTTCCTTGTTGTTCCCTTGGCTGGCACTCCTGTTTTTACCCGTGGCCCTTTTTGGCAAAAGCATTTATTCCTGGATGCGGGTGGCCAGTCCGGAGACCAATAATCTCATCGTTGCCAAGGCCCCGGTGTTTACCGGTCCGGGATTCTGGATCGCCTCGGCGGCATTCTTTGGCATCTGGTGGCTGCTGTCCTCCCGGCTGGTGTACTGGTCGCTCCGTCAGGATGTCACCGGTGATCCCCAATGTACTCATAAGATGCGTTTTCATTCCGGTTGGGGCATTGTGGCTTTTGCCATCACCCTCACGCTGGCGTCGGTGCTCTGGGTTTCGGCGCTTCAATATCAATGGTACTCCGCGATTTTTGGCGTGTATTTCTTCGCTAGCACCACTTGGGTGACCCTTGCCACGGTGTACATTTTAACTGTCATTCTGCAGCGTCAGCGGTTGCTAGACGGACTTTTAAATTACAACCAGTTTTACTTCCTCGGCGTGCTGTTCTTCGCCTTCACCGTGTTTCAGGCTTACATTGAATTCGCCCAGTACTTTGTGGTGTGGAATGCCAACATCCCCACGGAAACCTTTTACTACCTGATTCGTGAAAATGGCAACTGGTGGTGCCTGAGCATGATTCTCATTTTTGGACATTTCCTGGTGCCTTTCTTCATCATGCTCCCGGTGAGTGTGAAAAGTAATTTCAAGGTCCTTATTCCAGTCTGCGTGGCGGCTTGGTTCACGCATGCGCTGGATCTGGCATTTAACATCTTCCCGGCCCTGCACAATGACGGCTACCCACTGAAGTGGATCTGGCTGCCGGTTGGCTGTCTCTTGTTTCAGGGTGGTTTCCTGGCCCATCGCTTTCTGATCAAGTTTCAAAGCCATCCGCCGTATCCGCCCAAGGATCCCCGTATTCTCGAGGCCATGGGCCATCATTTCGCGGCGGATGAATTCACGGCCGGTGAATCGGTGACTGGAGGCAACCAATGAGTGACGCGCTGCAAACTCCCTACGTCAATCGCGCCTCCGGCGCGGCCCTCGCTTTTGCGACCGTGACGGTTTTGCTCGTGGCGGCCACCCTCGGGGCTCGTTTCCTCGTGGCCACACCGGCGATTGATGCCGACCGCGCTGCCGCCCGTTACAAGGCCCTGGCGGATATTCATGCCGCCGAGGATGCCGCGTTGAATACCCCCGCTTGGATCGACCAGGACCACGGGGTGGTGCGTCTGCCGGTGGATCTGGCGGTTCAACTTGCCGCGCAGCAGTGGCAGAACCCGGAACAAGCCCATGCCGACCTGATTGCCCGGGGCGTCAAAGCCGCGGCACCACTGCCCAAGGCCGCTCCCAAACCCAGTGCTTTCGAATGACCGCGAACGAAACAATTCATCCCACCGCGCCCGCGCCGGAGATTGACGCCTCCTGTCGGCTGCCGTTGCTGGCCTTGCTGGTTGGGGCTTCCGTCTGGCTGGTGGTTGGCACCGTGCTGGCCCTGATCGCCTCCATCAAATTTCACGCGCCCGAATTTCTGGCCGCCTGTCCGCTCCTCACCTATGGCCGGGTGGTGGCCGCCGCCAATGACGCCTTGGTCTATGGCTTTTGTCTGCCCGCCAGCCTGGCGGTCATTATTTGGGTTTTTGCCCGTTTGAGTCAGACGGTATACACCCTGCCGCTGGTGCCGGTGGTCGCCGCCCATATTTGGCATCTTGGTGTGTTCATTGGCCTGCTCAGCATTTTATTGGGCCACAGCACTGGCTTCACCTGGTTGGAATTTCCCCGGGGCGGATCCATCCTCCTGTTTGTCGCGTTTGTCCTGATTGCCATTCCAACCGCCGCTTCTTTCGGATTCCGCTTGGAAAAGGATTTGTATCCCTCCCATTGGTTCTTGCTGGCTGCCTTGTTGTGGTTCCCGTGGAGCTATGCTTCGGCCAATATCTTTCTGGTCGCGATGCCCGTGCGCGGCGTGGCCCAAGGGGTTGTCAACCTCTGGTTTGCCAACAATCTATTGTACGTCTGGTTTTCGCTGGTGGGCTTGGGCATAGGGTTTTATTTCCTGCCCAAGCTCACTGGCCGCCCGTTGCAAACTTACTATTATGCCCTCTACGTGTTCTGGACGCTGGCCCTCTTCGGCACTTGGTGCGGCCTTCCCCAGGGCTCCCCGTTTCCGGCCTGGATCACCACCTTGAGCTCGGTGGCCGCGGTGTTGTTAATCGTTCCGCTGATTGGCGTGACCGTTGTCTTCGGCCGTTCATTGGGTGGACCGGGGAGTGACGGGCCCATGGGCGGGCCGCTGTCGTTTGTTAAATTTGGTCTGGTGAGCTTCTTGCTCTCCACCTTGATGTATATCGCCCTGGCTTGTCCACAAATCAGCCGCCTGCTCGAATTTACCTGGTTTGGCGTGGCCCAGTCCCAGTTGCAAATTCTGGGGTTCCTCGCCATGGTGCTCTTCGGAGCCATTTATTACATCCTGCCGCGTGCCCTTGGTTTTGACTTCATCGCCCCCCAATTCATTCGCGCCCACTGCTTTCTGGCGGGTTTGGGCGTGGTATTTTGGGTGGCGCCACTGGCCCTTGCCGGATATGCCCAGGGCGCCAATGCATACAGCTTGGATGCCTCCTTGAACTGGCTGCGCATCAGCACCTTGGGATTGGGTTTTATTTTGCTGGGCAACCTGCTCTTCGCCCTGAATATCCTGGCCATGTTTTTGACTTGGAAATTGAACCTGGTGAAAACCCTTTTTGCCGCGATCACGGCGCCATTGAAAGTCTCTGAGGTGAAATCGTGAAATCCGGATTGCCTGTAACTTTTGCTGTCATCCTTGCCTTGGGCCTGTCTTGGCTCGGGTTTGTCATGGCCGCCTCCATCCAGCTGGGAAGCGTGACCCAAACCACGGTCCTGAATTCTTCTGATGTCTATCCCCCCCAGCGCACGGGCGACGCCACGCTCGGCCTGCAAGTGTATCGCGCTAATGGCTGCGCCGCCTGTCACACCGAGCAAGTGCGTCAGGAAGGCGTCACCTGCGCGGTTGTCCTCACCGGTGCCGGCAAAAATCCCCAAGCCGTCACCAACCTGCTGGCTACCCTGACGTTGACAGGTTTGACCAAGGAGGCCGCCGATGCCGTGGCCGACCAAATCACCGCTGCTGGCGGCAAGGTGGAAATTCACATCGTGCCCGTTGGTACCGACATTGACCATGGCTGGGGCGTGCGCCGGAGTGTGGCCGAGGATTACCTGCATGATTATCCCGTGCAACTTGGCAGTTTGCGCGCCGGTCCTGACTTGGCAAACATTGGGGTCCGCGCCCCGGATGCCAATTGGCAATTGCTACATCTATATGCGCCCCAGAGCGTCACCGGCACCTCCCGGATGCCTTCATTTAAATATTTGTTTACGGTGCAAAAAGTCGGTGCCACTCCCTCCCCGGATGCCCTCAACCTGCCCGCGGCATTTGCCGCCCCGGCCGGTTTTGAAGTCGTGCCCAAGCCGGAAGCCCGGCAACTCGCCGCCTATTTGCTGAGCCTGCGCGCAAATGTGCCGGTTTATGACGCGCCCTTCACCCCGCCCGCCCAACCATGAGCGCCGATATCAAATCCTCCCTGCCCAAACCGCCCTCCGACCCCCGGCCTGAAGCGGTGCGCACCACGCTGCCCATCTGGATTATTGTCCTCACGCTGATGCTCTTGTTCCTCGGCGGCCTCTATTTCGACAACCACAGCGGCTGGTTTCAAACCCAGGTTTATGGCCCCTACGCCTCGGTGGATCAACTGGAGCTTTACCAGCCGAAATCCGGCGCGGCGGCGGAATTGGCACGCGGCAAAGTAGTTTATGAACAGGTGTGCGGTCTGTGCCACGGGGCCGACGGCCTCGGCAAGCCGGGCCAGGCCCCCCCGCTGGCCGGTTCTGAATGGGTCATGGCCAAGGGCTACAACCGCCTTGCCCACATCCCGCTGGCTGGCTTGAGTGGCAATATATCCGTGGCCGGCAAGGATTGGAACATGGGCATGGCCGCCATGGGTGCTGCGTTGCCAGATGCTGATCTCGCGGCGGTCCTGACTTATATTCGCACCTCCTGGGGTAATGGGGCCAGTCCCGTCCCGATGGAAGATGTGACCAAAGTACGCGCCGGCCTCGGCGCCCGGCCGCAGCCCATGAGTCATGACATGCTCATGACCATGCCTGAATAAGTCACTTAACCGCGCAGGCGCCATCCGCTCAGCCCATTGCCCTGCGGACTTTAGTGTGGGACCTTTTGGCTATGTGTGGTCGCTATTCCGCCGCCGGCAAGTTAAGTGAATTGGCCAAATTCATTGATGTTGTCATCCAGGCTCCCGCCCTGGTTCCGCGCTACAATATTGCCCCCCGCCAGTTCGCCCCGGTCATCGTATCCGAATCCGGCCAGCCCGCTTTAAAATCCCTCCGCTGGGGTTTGATCCCCGCTTGGGCCGGGGATGAGAAAATCGGGGATGATTTGATCAACGCCCGCTCCGAAAGTGTTGCCACCAAACCCACCTTTCGCACCGCCTTCCGCGAGCGACGCTGCTTGATTCCGGCCGACGGTTTCTATGAATGGGAGCGCCAGGGCGGGGCAGGGCAGCCCTGGCGTTTCACCCGCACCGATGGCTCCTGTTTCTGTTTCGCCGGGATTTGGGAATATTGGCGGCGTCCACCCGCAACCGGCGAACTGGATTTTGGCCAGTCCTTTGATACCCGTCCGGCCTGGTATCAAACCTTCAGCATCCTCACCACCACGGCCAACCGCGTGGTGGCGCCAGTGCATGACCGCATGCCCGTCATCATTCCCGCTCCGCATTATGCTGAGTGGCTGGACCACCGTGCCTTTCCTGCCGAGGGATTCCCATCGCTGTTGCGTCCCCTGCCTGCCCTCGAAATCACAGCCCAACGGGTTTCTTCACGGGTCAATAATGCCCGCCACGATGCGCCCGATTGCCTGTTGTCCGAATAAATCCAACTCGACAAATTTCCAGTAAATCTTCCCTTGCAGAAACCGGTTGGGTTCTGTTATTCTAACTTTCCGTTGTATCAGCTTTGGCTGTTTTACAGATTCATCGCCTGTGGCGGTAGCCGTATTCAATTTTGGTTGCCTCGGTAGCTCAGTTGGTAGAGCAGTTGACTCTTAATCAATTGGTCCACGGTTCGAGTCCGTGCCGGGGCACCACTTCTTTTATTGGGGTTTTTGCAAACTCATCCGTCTTCTCCCCGCCTCGCATGCTCAAAAGTAAATTCGGCCACATTCTAGACTGCCCGGCAAGGCGAGAAGGGATTGCTACTGCTGGCCACAACCCCCCCAGCCCGTAACCGCGTCCCCCGGCCGGCCGGGCGGGCCCGTCTGGTGGCGGTTTCATTGCTGGGTTGCCGGCCAGGCTGTTCTCGGCGGCGACGCCGGGAACGGCGGCGTTGGTGGGGTGCTCGGATTGGACTATTGATGGCGGCGGTTCACTGGCTTTCGCTCCTCGACACCCGAGTGATGTCCCCCGGGATACCAGCCTCGACCTTCGTAAGTGTTTAATATTTCATCGGCTGGTCGCTTTTTTACAAATTTAACCAATTTAGTTATTTATTTTTCGAATAAAGCGTCGAAAACCACCAAAAAACTGGGGTAAATCGCTATTTACGCCCTATTTTTTGACAATATGGGGTAAACACCTTATTGACAATTGACAAAAAATGGTTTACCTTAAACCAGTTGAAGGCGCTTAGGAAATTGATTCTCGAAAATAAGGCTTTAACCAGCCTTCCTATTTATTTCGTTAAATTCGGGAAAATCCCTCATCTCACGGGGGGGGTAAATCGTGTCGGCGCGGGACTGATACATGATGCTTGGTCTGGCGTGGATTCTCGCCAAGCTGGCTGTCAAACTGTTTTGTATTAACAAATTAGACGGAACTTAAGGGAAGACAATATGAGATTGATCAAATTTAAGCCGGTGATGCGTTCGCTGGCTGTCTTGGTGGCGTTTCTGGCCTCTGCTCCAAGCCTTTTCGCGCATTATTCTCCGGTCATTGACACTTCCTTGAGTTATGACGCGCCCACCCTGCAATTGATCTCCCAGCGTGCCGCTGCGAACCAGCCGCTCATTCAGGCGGGCGACACGCTGGGCGTTGTCCTCAAGGCCACCCCCTATGGTGGCACCATCGACGGGGTGGGCGGTTACATGACCTTTTACGTGCCGCCCGGCATGCAGGTTGTGGGTGCGCAGTATGTTCGCACCGCCGGTACGACTAATGACACCTACTACCCCATCAACATGAAGGGGCAGGCCGCCATTGCTGTGGGCGGCTTGGATGCCGTCGACATCCCGGAATTGGCCGGCCTGGGTCTCGGACCGAACCTCCTTGGTATTAGCAATGCGGTGGTGAACAGCAGTGGCTTGGAACTCGGCACCATCTCGGGGGTTTACGGCGACACCGGTATTTTTTATTCCACCGATCCCAAGACTTCCTTCGGCAGTTGGACCAACTCCGGCGGCTATTATAAAGATTCCACCCGCACCAATGGCTACGTTCTCACCACGGACTTTGGCCTGAAGATCATACCCGTCACCGAATGGGACGGTGAACAGGAAGTTGGCTATGGCATGATCAGCCCCGCCACCGCGCTGATTTGTTACCCCAATAGCAGTCATTGCATGCCGTGGGGCCTGGCCAATGATGTCGCCGGTCCGCAATCCGGGTACGCCTGGCAGTTTAACTGGCAGACCTACAGCAATGTCATCCAGGCCACCGGCAACCGCAGCTTGGCCATGAAATCTTCCGTCACCAATATCGGACCCTGGCAGCGCATCCAGTATCCCGGCAGTCAAATCAGCAAGGATATTCCCGGCAATCCTTCCACCGCCTTGGGCTATGTGGGGATTGATGCCAGCACCGTTGGCTATAACTTGAATGCCGCGCCCCTGCCGGCCACCACCAGTTGGACGGATACCACCAGCACCAAGGCCGTTCGCTTCTCCCTCGGTGCCCTCTATCTGGGCAAACCCGAATAGGCCCGGGTTTACCTCAAAGTCATCACCCCCTCGCAATGCACCCCCATGTGGTCGGACGCCTTTGGTGGTGACGCCGGTGGCGATGTCGGTGGCTTTAGCCATCTCTGGCGTTACTATAATCCCACCGTGGCCGAGCTGTTGCCCTGCGCCTCCATTCAGAAAGTGGTCAACAAGGCCGTCAACCTGCCAGGCAGCAACGTGGTCTTCCAGATCAGCTTCGTCAATAGCGGTAACGTTCCGTTCACGAATTTCACCATTAGCGATGCCATCCCCAGCGGTTTGACCTATCTCGGCGCCAGTCCCGCCCCCACCACGATTTCCGGCAGCACCTTGACGTGGAATTATGGAACCTTGCCCGCCTATACCAATCTGAACATATATCTCACCAACAAGGGCAGCAGCAGTGGCACCTTTTTTAATACTGCGGTGGCGAGCAGCGGTACGAATGTCGTCGGTACTGGCACCGATTCCGTCACGTTTGGCTCCATCTCCGACCTGAGCACTTACGGCAAGTCCGTCACTCCCACCTCCGTCCTCCCCGGGGGAACGGTGACTTACACGATTGGCATTACGAATAGCGGTGACGCGGCCAACGGGACCCCGCTCGTGGTTAATGAAACGCTGCCGTCCGGATTTACCTACCAGAGTCTCTCCAGTGTGCAACTCAATGGCGCCGCGCTGTCTTCCTCCTTCTATTCTGTCAGCGCCTCCAACCCGAACAAGCCGGTCTTCTCCATCAGTTCGGGTATCAATCCAGGGCAGGCGCTGTATCTTACCTTTACGGCCCAGTGTGCCGCTACCAATGCCGCCGGCACCTATTACAACACTTACCAGCTCGTCTTTGAAGGCAAGACCATTGGCGGGGTGCCCCTGGCCCCTGTCGTGGTCGGCGCCGCCTCCATTGGCAACTACGTCTTTCTCGATTGGAACACCAACACCATTCAGGATGGCACTGAGCCCGGCCTGGCTGGCGTGACCGTGACCCTCTCCAACACCGTTACGAAATACGCGACCACCGCGCTTACCACCAGCAACGGGTATTATAATTTCAATGGTCTCGCCGCCGGCTCTTACGTGGTCTATGTGCCCGCCGCCGGGGCCTCCGGCGGTGCTCCCTCCGGTTACCTGGCCACCACCAACCTGAGCTACGCGGTCACCTTGACCAACAACCAGGTGGTTAACTGGGCGAATTTCGGATTCGTACCCAAGGGCACCGCTTCCATTGGCACCAATGTCTTTAACGACGTCAATCACAATGGCGTCTTCGACACCGGCGATAGTGGCATCCCCAATGTCAGCGTAGCCCTCTATGATTCCTATTCCAACCTGGTTTATGTGACGACCACGGACGCCAATGGCTTGTATAATTTCAGCGGCCTGGCCCCCAATCTGAATTATTTTGTGCAGGTCACCAACACCACCTTCGGGCTCACCAACTACTTCGGCGGCACGGACTTCCTTGCCACCACCCCCAATCCGGTTTACGTGACCAATCTGACGGGTAACAACACCACCGCCAACTTTGGTTACTACAAATATACCCCTAATTCGATCGGCCAGTATGTCTATTTGGATGCCAATCGCAATGGTGTTTATGACGCGGGCGACGCGCCGCTGGCGGGTGTGCCGGTCTATCTTTACTTGAATTCCAATAGCAACGGTCTGGTGTCCTCCAGCACCCTGCTTGCCCAAACCACGACTTCCGGCACCGGCCAGTACTTCTTCAATAATTTGGGCGGTGGCGATTATATTGTGGTGGTGGGCTCCAACAGCACAACCACGAACTTGGGCGCCACGTCTTCCTTCACCACGATCACCAACATTGTACTCACCGCCGGCATCACGAATTATAACGTGAACTTCCCGTTTGTGACCGTGCCCCCCGTGCCACCGACCTTGTTTAAGAGCGTTTCCCCGAGTGGCAACGCCCCGGCCGGGACCCTCCTGACCTACACGTTGTTGCCGAACTATACGAACAACAACTTGCTGACGAGTGTGACGGTGACGGACGCGGTGCCGGTGGGGACGACGTATGCGGGTGTGGGCCAGGGTGGGACGCACAATGCCTCGCCCTCCAGTGTGGTGT
>CAITTG010000133.1 GCA_903895255.1 uncultured Verrucomicrobia subdivision 3 bacterium | reverse complement strand
TGCATCACTGAGGACCTCGGCATCAAGCTCGAGAGCATCGAACTCACCGACCTCGGCCGCGCCAAGAGCATTGTCGTGGACAAGGAAAACACCACGATTGTCGAAGGCAATGGCAAGCCCTCCGAGATCCAGGGCCGGGTCAACCAGATCCGCCGCCAGATCGACGAGACCACCAGCGACTACGATCGCGAAAAACTCCAGGAACGCCTGGCCAAGCTGGCCGGTGGCGTGGCCGTCATTCATGTCGGCGCCGCGACCGAGTCCGAGATGAAGGAAAAGAAAGCCCGCGTGGAAGACGCCCTGCACGCCACCCGTGCGGCCGTCGAAGAAGGCATCGTGCCTGGCGGCGGCGTGGCCCTGATCCGTTGTATCGCGGCCATTGAAACCGTCAAGGGCGCCACCGACGACGAGCAGATCGGCGTGGACATCATCAAGCGCGCCGTCGAAGGCCCGCTGCGTTCGCTCTCCGCGAATGCTGGCGTGGAAGGCTCGCTCATCGTGCAGGAAGTCAAGCGCCGCAAAGGCAACGAAGGCTACAATGTCGCCACCGGCGAATACGAAGACCTCGTCAAGGCCGGCGTCGTTGACCCGAAGAAAGTCACCCGTTCAGCGTTGCAGAACGCGGCGTCCATCGCCGGTCTGTTGCTGACCACCGAATGCCTCATCACCGACGTGCCCGAGAAGGACAAGGCTCCGGCCGGCGGCGGCCATGGCGGCGGCGGCGGCATGGGCGGCATGGGCGGCGGCATGGATTACTAAGGTGACCGGCCGGCCCGCGCGGGCCGGCCCACCTTAAAAAAGCAGAGGAACCGAGGCGGGGCGGGAAGCAATTCCCGCCCCGTTTTTTATTCTTATCTCGTAGCGGTGAACTGGCGTTCACCGCATGAATCATTTCCCTCCGTCCACCCAACCTCCATGGTCAGACGCAATGTGCGGGTGCACTGCACCCGCCCGGAGTGCGGCCGTCTCGGCCGCAACGCACCGTCCGGCTACCGGCGACTTAAAGCACGGCCGCTGCGTCCGGCCTTCAAAGCCCCTCCCTTGGAGCGCCGGCTTTTAGCCGGCTTACCGCATCCGACCACCTCCCCGGTCCGAATCCATCCCCAAACGCCCTAACCCACCGTTCATATCTCGTAGCGGTGAACTGGCGTTCACCGCATGAATCGTTTCCCTCCGTCCACCCAACCTCCATGGTCAGACGCAATGTGCGAGTGCACTGCACCCGCCCGGAGTGCGGCCGTCTCGGCCGCAACCCACCGTCCGGCTACCGGCAACTTACAGTATGTCCGCCGCGTCCGGCCTTCAAAGCCCCTCCCTCGGAGCGCCGGTTTTTAGCCGGCTTGCCGCATCCGACCACCTCCCCGGTCCGAATCCATCCCCAAACACCCTAACCCACCATTCATATATCGTAGCGGTGAACTGGCGTTCACCGCATGAATCGTTCCCCTGTCCCGGCTCCGGTCATTCCTTGCCCCGGAGTGCGGCCGTCTCGGCCGCAACGCACCGTCCGACCACCTCCCAGTTCCGCATTCATGCCAAATGCCGCCTTTCCCTATCTCCGTTTCCTTCGTTATCTTCTGTTAAAAATCCCCGCTCCCCCGCTTGCCGCGCGAATCCTTCCACCTGTAAACTCCCCCGGATGAAACGTCCGGATCGCCCAAGGATCACCCGTCTGATCGCCTGCCTCCTGGCCGGCCTGCTGACCATTGTTACCCCCGCCCGCGCCCAAACCCTCACCAACGTTTACCAGTTGGACCCCGTCACCCGCCACCAGACCCTTGATAATTTCGGTGCCAACGATGCCTGGTCCATGCAAAAAATCGGCGCCTGGTCGCTGCCCAGCAAGGAACGCATCTCCAACCTCCTCTTCTCCACCAACCAAGGCATCGGCCTCTCCTGCTGGCGGTTCAATGTGGGGGCCGGCATTAATACCAACACCATCCGCGATCCCTGGCGCACCGTCGAAACGTTCGAAACCGCCCCCGGCCAGTACGACTGGAACCGCCAGGCCAACGAACGCTGGTTTCTGCGCGCCGCCAAGGCCCACGGCCTCCGCCAATTTCTCGCCACCTTCTACAGTCCGCCCCTCCGCCTCACCCGCAACGGCCTGAGCAACCTGGGTTCCGACCGCACCTCCACCACCAATCTCAAGCCCGGGGCCGAAGACGCCTACGCCATTTATATCACCGACATCCTCTGCCATTTTCGTGACAATCCGAATCCCTTGGAACGCATCGCGTTCGATTACGTCCTACCCGTCAACGAGCCCCAATGGGACTGGCAGCACGGTCAGGAAGGCAATCGCGCCGCCAATGCTGATCTCCTCCGCATCTACGCCGCCGTCGCGCGGCACCTCCAGGCCGCCGGCCTGAAAACCCGCATCCTCGGCCCCGAATCCGGCAGCCTGCCCGACATGTCGGAGCTCGACGCCCCCGCCCGCGAAAAATGGCATGCCGATTATGGCGATTATCTCCGCCTGATTTGCGGCAACCCGGCCGCCGCCGCCGGCTTTGGCGGCGTCATCTCCTACCACAGCTATTGGTCTGACCAAATTCCCGACCACCTCGTGCCCGATCGCCAGCGATTGGGCGCGGCCTTCGCGCACTATCCCGGCTGGAAAATCTGGCAAAGCGAATATTGCGTCATGGAATCCGGTCGCGACCTGACCATGGCGACCGCGCTGCGCGTGGCCCTCGTGATTCACTACGACCTCACCTTGGTCAACGCCTCCGCCTGGCAATGGTGGAGCGCCGTGGCCGGTGAAGATTTTAAAAGCGGCCTGATTTTCACCGATTACCGCCACCCCGGCGATGCCGCGACCATTTATGAATCCAAACTGCTCTGGGCCCTCGGCAACTACAGCCGTTTCATCCGCCCCGGCATGGTGCGCTTGGAACTCTCCGGCGCGCAAGACCCCGCCGGCCTGCTTGGCTCCGCTTACATCGATCCTGCCTCCGGCCGCGTGGTGCTGGTGTTCGTCAATGAGTCCAGCGACCCACAGCCCCTCCGTCTCCAACGCAAGTCCAGCCCACCCTCCCCGCGCTGGTTCACCCCCTGGCTCACCTCCGCCCAGAACAATCTCACCCCCGGCAATAAAATCGAGATATCCGCCGGCCTCACGGTACCCGCCCGCAGCGTGGAAACCCTGGTCAGCGACCCCATCCAGCCCTAGTGCCCGTCCACCAATGATAACTGGCGCGGCAACCATGCATCGCCACCGTCCCCGGCACAGCAACCTCCGAACCCGCCGCTGATCCGCATAATTCCAAACCGTCCAATCTGATCTCGTAGGAAACGACGTGAGGAGTTTCTAAAATTGTCCCCTTTCCCTGCCTCGGCCCCAAAATTTCCCTTTGACACCCTTGCTCATTATGCTACAATATTGAGTAGTTTGGACGAAGCGGCCAGCCATAACCTCCAGCGCTGGCCCAAACGCTCTTTGACATCCACCGGAAACGGGTGTGGATGGCCCCTGGGTGCCATTAACCGGTTAACTATCTAAAATCTTCAAGTTTCGCGAAGTTCCCTGCCACATTTAATCCAACCCCAACCAACCTTTGAAATTAAAATTTCGCCGCCCCGCCTCCGGCAGACCTGCCGGATTTCCAGCCTCGCGCCCCGCGCCTCTGTCCCATTCAAGCCTATTCAAGCCTATTCAAGGTGATTCAAGCCTATTCAAGGTGATTCAAGCCTATTCAAGGTGATTCAAGCCTATTCAAGGTGATTCAAGCCTATTCAAGGTGATTCAAGGTGAAATTTTTGCGAGCTTGCCTATCCTCGGACCCTTCCCCCT
>CAITTG010000132.1 GCA_903895255.1 uncultured Verrucomicrobia subdivision 3 bacterium | reverse complement strand
GCATCCGGCGTGCCGATGGTTGAGGGTGGTCGGACGGCGCGGCGCGGCCGAGACGGCCGCACTCCGGCGGAGGGCAAAAATTGCTGATTTAACGCAAAGGCGCAGAGGCGCAAAGCATTTTACCGGATGGGAGGCATGCGGCCACCGACTGGTGACGGCATCCGGTGTGCCGATGGTTGAGGGTGGTCGGACGGTGCGGCGCGGCCGAGACGGCCGCACTCCGAGGAGAAGGGTGGATTATAAATGAGCCTCCTCACGTCGGCTCCTACGAGCTCTGGGCGGACGGTTTGGATGGCATCCGGGCCGAGGTGGTGGTTGGACGCAGCGCCGCCGGGGTAGCCGCGTTTTTCGTGGATTAATTAAAATTGCCCTTTTTGCCGGGGGGAAAGTATGCTGAAATCATCCCGCTATGAGCTTTTACGACAAATTGAAGTTTGACGCCAATGGCCTGATTCCGGCCATCGTGCAGGAACAGAAAACCGGCCGCGTGGTCATGATGGCCTGGATGAACCGGGCCTCGCTCGAAAAAACCCTCGAAACCGGCAAAACCCATTTTTGGAGCCGCTCCCGCCAGAAATTCTGGATGAAGGGCGAGGAGAGCGGCCACACGCAAACGGTCAAAGACCTCGCTTTCGATTGCGACGGCGACACGTTGCTGATTCAAGTGGACCAAATTGGCGCGGCTTGTCATGAGGGTTACCAGTCCTGCTTTTTTCGTTCGGTCACGGACGCGGCGGGAGACTTCAAGATTACCGAGGCCCAGTTGGAAACGCCGGAGCAGATGTACGGTAAAAAGAAGTAATGGACGAGTACGCGCCCATCCTGGGGAAGGAATACCTGGCGCTCTTCGCGTTGCTGGTGTTTGCCCGCTCGATGGATTTCTTGAGCACCTGGATCGCCACGCCCAACCTGGTGCTGGAGGGCAATCCATTTGCCAAGAAAATGGGCTGGAAATGGGGCGTGCTGCTCAATGTGGTGGTGGTGATCCTCCTGGCCCAGTGGCCGCTCTCGGCCATCGTCATCGCCACGGCGAGCGTCATGGTGGCCGCGCGGAATTTTCAATCGGCCTGGCTGATGCGTTCGCTCGGGGAGGAACTTTACCGGAACTGGCATGGGGAGCGCATTCTGGAGACCCCGCTGGCCCTGTATTTGTTCTGCCTGGCGGGTAACACCCTGCTGACCGCCGGGGTGGGGGGTGCGCTCATGTATTTTGGCGGCATGCGGCTGGTGCCGCTGGCCATCGGCATGGGGGTGGTTTCCTATGCCGTGGCGGTGGCGTTTTATACGCTGCTTTCTGTCTGGCGTCTGCGCCGCGCATCGCGCAAAATTTAGGCATGCATTCGCCGAGTCTTGCTGAATTTGTGAAATTGTCCGCCCAGGGCAACGTGATTCCCGTCACGCGCCGTCTGCTGGCCGACTTGGAAACGCCGTTGTCCGCCTACCGCAAATTGCGGGGCGCCGGCGAGTCCTTCCTCTTTGAATCCATTGAGGGCGGCGAACACCTCAGCCGGTATTCTTTTGTGGGCAGCAACCCCCGCGCCGTGATCAAGCAAACCGACCGCCGGGTGGAAGTGCTGGAAAACGGCAAGCTCGTCCAGTCCATCGAACTGGGTCCTGATACCAAGGACGGCCTGGTGGTGGTCGAACGCCTGATGAAGCAGTATCAGGCCGTGACCCTGCCCGGGCTGCCGCGTTTCACCGGCGGGGCGGTGGGTTTTCTCAGTTACGAATTTGTGCACGACGTGGAACCGGTCGTGCCGCGCCCGGAGCATGATGAGCTCAGCATGCCCGTGCTGTATTTTCTGGTGGCGGACCAGTTGTTGATTTTCGATCGCGTGGCCCAGACCATCACCGTGCTGGTGAATGCCTATTTGCCGGACTCCGCCAGTCCCGAGGAAGCCTACGAAAACGCGCTCAGCGAGATTGAGCGGCTGGTTTCCCTGCTCGAACAACCCACCGAGCACCGCCCGGTTACCGTGCCGCAAACCGTGCCGGAAGTGGCCTTCACCTCCACCGTCACGCCGGAACAATTTGCCGCCAACGTGCTCAAGGCCAAGGAATACATTACCGCCGGGGATATCATTCAGGTGGTCGGTTCCCAGCGCTTTTCGGCGACCGTCAAGGCCTCGCCGATGGACGTGTACCGCGCGGTGCGCAGCATCAACCCCTCGCCCTACATGTTCCTGCTGGAATTTGAAGGCTTCGCCCTCGTCGGGGCTTCGCCGGAAGTGCATGTGCGGTGCGAGGA
The DNA here is from genome assembly GCA_903895255.1 of uncultured Verrucomicrobia subdivision 3 bacterium. Classification (GTDB taxonomy): domain Bacteria; phylum Verrucomicrobiota; class Verrucomicrobiia; order Limisphaerales; family UBA11358; genus UBA11358. The sequence goes on along the minus strand of CAITTG010000132.1, from coordinate 47,405 downwards.
TGGCCGTGTGGAAATTCGTCCGATAGCCGGCACGCGCCGTCGCGGGGCCACGCCCGAGGAAGATGCCGCCTTGGAAAAAGAACTGCTGGCCGATCCCAAGGAACGCGCCGAGCACGTGATGCTGGTGGACCTGGCGCGCAATGACATTGGCCGCGTCTGTGATTTCGGCAGCGTGGAGGTCAAGGACCTCATGGTCATTGAACGCTACAGCCACGTGATGCATATCGTTTCCCAAGTGGAGGGCAAACTGGCCGCAAACCACACCGCGTACGACCTCATGCGCGCCACGTTCCCGAACGGCACCGTCAGCGGCGCGCCCAAGATTCGCGCCATGCAGATCATTTCCGAGCTGGAAAAAACCACGCGCGGACCTTATGCCGGCTGTGTGGGTTATTTCTCCTTTAATGGCAATGTGGACGCGTGCATCACGATCCGCACGGCGCTGCTCAAGGATGGTAAAGCCTACGTGCAGGCCGGCGGCGGCTGGGTGAATGACTCCACCCCCGAGGCGGAGTTTCAGGAAACGGTGAATAAATCCAAAGCGATGCGTTCCGCCGTGGCGCTGGCCGAAACCTTTTGAACGGAGAGCGCCGACCATCCCGGCGGACCGTCCGCCGAGAGGCTACCGGGCCGGCGGGAAGATTTTTTCCAGCGTGCGGGTGAGGGTTTCGGAGTCGTAGGGTTTTTTCAGGATGCCCTGGATGCCTGCCTGGCGCATTTTTTCCGCATCCAGCGTGTCTCCGAGGCCGGTGGAGATGAGGACGCGGATGCCAGGATCAAGCTCCCGCATCCGTTCGGCAAGGGTGAAACCGTTCATGCCCGGCATGGAGTAGTCGGTGATGACCAGGCGGATCTGGCGCTCGTGTTGCCGGAACACTTTGAGGGCTTCGGCGCCGTTGGGCGCGCCGAGCGACCGGTAACCGCTCCGCTCCAGAATCTTACCAGTCAATTTGAGGATGGCCGGCTCGTCATCCACGAGCAAAATGAATTCGCCGCGCCCCGGCGACAAAACAAACTCGGTTTTTTTCTCGGGCGCCGGCCCGGCGGCGGCGGCGGGCAGGGCGGGGAGATGGATTTTGAATTCCGTGCCGGCATTCGGTGTGCTTTGGACCTGGATGAAGCCGCCGTGGCTCTCGACGACACCAATGACAACCGACAAGCCCAGACCGGTTCCCCGGCCGGTTTCTTTGGTGGTATAAAACGGTTCAAAGATGCGCTCCAAAACTTCGGGCGTCATGCCGGCACCATTGTCGCGTATTGAAAGCACGACGTAGGGTCCAGGCTCGGCCCGGGGCGCGAGCGCGCGGACTTGTTCATCCAACCGGGCGTTGTCCGCGGTGATCGTGAGGATGCCGCCGTGGGGCAGGGCGTCACGGGCGTTCACGGCGAGGTTGAGCAACACCTGGTAAATCTGCGTGGCATCCCCCAGCACCAGCCAGAGGTCGTCCGGGCAAATGACGCGCAAAAGTATGTCTTTGGGGAACGTTTCCCGGATGATTTTGGCGACCTCGCCCAGCGGCCGTGCCACATTCACCGGCACGCGTTTGGTTTCGCCGCCCCGTCCGAACAGGAGCAGTTGCTGGACGATGTCCGCCCCCCGGCGGATGCTGTTCTCCATGAGATCAAGCATTTCGCGGGTCTCCTCGGCGCGGATGGCCTCGCGCAAAATGGGCAGGCCCACCAGAAAAGGTGCGAAAATATTGTTGAGATCATGCGCCACCCCGCTGGCCAGGGTGCCGATGGTTTGCAGGCGTTCGGCGCGGAACAGTTGGGCCTCCAGCTTTTTCCGACTGGTCACGTCATGGCCCATCGAAAGGATTTTCAGGGGCCGGCCCTGGTCATCCCGGAGCAGGGTCCAGCGGCATTCCAGTTCAAGGCCGCGGCCAGCCTTGGTTTTGACCACGAAGTCACCCGCCCAGGTGCCATCGGCAATCACCCGGGCCTGGGCCGCCGCGAAGGCCTTTAAGTCGTAGTTCCCGAGCAGCCATTGCTTTTGGCCGACGGCCTCGGCGGCACTCCAGCCCAGCATGTTTTCCGCGCCCCGGTTCCACAGGAGGATGACGCCCTCCAGATCGCGCACGATAATGGCTTCACTGGCGGCGTCGATCAGCCGGGCCTGCTCGCGGATTTTTTCCTCCGCGACTTTGCGGGCGGAAATGTCATTGGCGATGCCGAGGAACCCGGTCAGCCGCCCTTCGGCGTCACGCACCTCGCTCACACTCAGCCAGACCGGGAAGGTGGAACCGTCCCGGCGCATGTGGCCGGTCTCGGTTTGCAATCGGCCCAGGCGGGCGACCTCGTCGTTGATATGGGCGCACGCCTGGAATTGCTCGGGTGTGTGGAGGGCCGCCAGATGCTGGCCGATCAACTCCGCTTTCTGCCAGCCGTGCATCTGGGCCCAGGCCTCGTTCACATAAGTGAAGTTGCCATCCAGCCCGATGACCGCGATGGCGTCTTTGGCCTCGTCCAGCAGCCGAGCCTGCTGCTGAATTTTAATTTCCGCCAGTTTCTTTTCCGTGACGTCCGAGAACATCACCGCGAAGCCGCCGGGCCGGGTCTGAAATGACCAGGTGTCGTAATACCGGCCCAGCTCCCGGGAATAATTCATGTAGGCGCGCGGCACACCCGTCAGGGCAACCGAACCGAACACTTCGATCCAGTAATCCTCGGTGTCCGGCTTCACCTGGCGAATGGTTTTGCCGAGGATGACTTTGGCGGGAATGCCGGTCAATTTTTCAAACGCCGGATTCACGGCCAGATAGCGGTAGTCCGTTGGTTTCCCCTGGGCATCGCAGATCACCTCGTGGAGCGCAAAGCCGACCGTCATGTTTTCAAACAACTGGCGGTATTTTTGCTCGCTGGCCATGATGCCCTGCCGTTCCTGATGGTAATTGTAAATGATGATGGTCAGGATGATCGCCAGGGACAGGCAGTTGAAGGCCACGCTGGCCGCGATTTCCAGGCTGGCTTCACCCGGATTATGCAACTGGACCACCCAGTGGGGAAACCAAACGGCCAAACGGCAAATGGCGCAAAAATTGGCCGCGATTAGCCCTACCGCCAGCCAGCGCCGCCAGCCGGGGTAAAGAATCAGGGCCACCACCGTCAGCGTCGGGTAGTAGAGCGGGGTGCCGCCCGCGAGGCCGCCGGTGGCAAACCACACGTAATCCATCGCCAAAGTGATCGCCACCAGGAGCGCCCCCATATGGTGCCGTCCCCGGCGCGACTCCCAATGGAGGACCAAGGCCACCATCCCCAGGCCAATCACCACCAGGTTGGCGGCGTTGGGGACATCCGGCTCAAAAAGATTCACCGGCCAGAAAACAAAGAGGCACAGCACGCCGGTGAAGAAGCTCACGAGCCGGAACATGCGCACCGATAAAGGCTCCATGTCCGGCCTGACGGCCTGTGCCATTATATTCAGGAGAAAATGTCGCATGGAGCCAGCTGAGCGCCCAAAAGGTAACCCCGGCCAGCCTGATTGAAAGTAAAATCATGGCGGCCGTCCGGGGCGAATGTCCCGTTTCCGTTGGAACCATTTTATGGCAAAGGGTTAATGTCTGGAACTGGCGGGTTGTGAAAAAACTGGGGACCTCCCGGCCTGGGCGGGTCCGGCGGTTCCCCAATGCGAGCCTGGGCGCGGCTCGCCTTTTTTCCCGGGCCACATGGCGGTTTTGGCCCAACGTCAACCCGCGCCCCCGGGCTTCCCTTTTCGCCCGTACTGGGTTATGCTCGCTGCTGACATGGCAACCCAAGCGTCATCCTAACATGCCCCTCTACGAATATGAACTCTGCGAGGGCGAATGCCGGGCCTGTGGCGGCAAGTTCACCCTGAACCGTCCCCTCTCGGCGAAACCCCTCACCAATTGCCCGGCCTGTAAAAAGCCCGTACGCAAGATCATTTCCGGCTTCTCCACCCCCCACAAACTCAAGCCCCTCTCCATCTCCGATGCCAAAAAGGCGGGTTTTACCGTCCTCAAACGCCTCAACAAGGGGGAATACGAGCGGCAGTAAAAGGTAGGGGTGAAGGTTTTAAGCTCAAAGCCTCGGGGGCCATTTTGAATGCTTTTTTGACCTGCGCGGTCCAATACATTACTTTTAAAGCTTGAAGATGGTCTTCCAATTGCCCACGGTCGCCCGGCTCGCCGGCACACTCACGCTGTGCCTGGTGGTTTTGTCCGCCCGGGCCCAGGGGGTGGTTCCGGTGGCGAGCCCGGAGTCCCCGGGCGAAGAGCACCACCTCGATATCAACCGCCAGATTCAGGCACCGCAAAATCTATTTGGACCGTCGGTCGATGACGCCATGGCGCCGCCCCTGGCCCCACCCGTCAATACTTTGCAGCAAATGGTCAAGGACAAGCCTAATTGGACCCAAATGACCCCGGACGAAATCTTGGGAGTGCAGACCGATTCCAAGGAACAGGAGGCCAAAACCGCGGCCGCCCGCAGGCTGGCCTCCGGCCAGTCCCCGCTGAACCAGTCGGCCCTGGAAAATTTTCTAATGAACCGGCGGCTCGCCGAAACCGGCTCGACCAATCTGAACAATTACAGTGATGGCGGCAGTTTTCTGGATCCGGCCACCGGCCTGGCCGATCCCCGGCGCGCCGCCGCCCTGCAAGCTGGCCCGGTTATTCACTCCTCGCTCTTCAACCGGCTCCTGGAAAACGCCCATGATTCCTTCAATAGCGCCAACCAGGCCAATCCCGACGCCGACTGGGCCAGGATTTTCACCGCTCCCGCGACCACCGGCCCCACGCCCGCCCAGCAGGCGGAGATGACGGCCTTTCAACAATTGCTGCAACCCTCCGCGCCCGCCCCGGCGGACAAAACCAGTTTCGGTTTTCCCCAGCCCGCGCCCTTGCTCGATCCCAACCTGGAACCCCGGCCGGCGGGATACAATCCGGCCGGATCGACGTTTGCTCCGCTGGATAGTGGCATTGGCCGTCCCAAACGCGTGTCGGCGATGCCCACCGCGACCACCATGCCATCGGTGCCTTCCCCGACCCCCAGTTGGGCTCCGCAGCCGCCGCCCTGGACCATCAAGGGACCGCAATTATTTGTCGAACCGGTCCGCCAGTTCTAATTTACCCTTAAAAATGCCAAACCTCATCCCCGCCGAATTTAATCCTCCACCCCGGCGGTTAATGGGCCCCGGCCCCAGCGATGTCGCTCCTTCCGTGCTGCACGCCATGGCCCGGCCGCTGGTCGGCCACCTTGATCCCGCCTTCGTGAACATGATGGAGGAAATCAAGGCCATGCTCCGGACGGTGTTTCAGACCCAAAACGACCTGACCTTTCCCATCAGCGGCACCGGCAGCGCGGGCATGGAATTTTGCTGCGTCAACCTCATCGAACCCGGCGACGAGGTCATCATCGGTGTGAACGGGGTTTTTGGCACCCGCATGTGCGAGGTGGCCGAGCGTTGCGGGGCGAAGGTTACGCGCGTGGAGGCGCCGTGGGGCCAAATCATCGAGCCCGCCGCCGTGGCGGCCGCCTTGCGGCAAGTTCCCCAGCCCAAGTTGGTGGCCATTGTCCATGCCGAGACCTCCACGGGCGCGCTGACGCCGGTCGAGGAGATTTCCCGGCTGGCGCATGCCGCCGGCGCGCTGTTCGTGCTGGACACGGTTACTTCGCTGGCCGGCTGTCCGGTCAAAATTGACGAGTGGCAGGTGGATGCCGTCTACAGCGGCACCCAAAAATGCCTGGGCGCGCCCCCCGGACTCTCGCCCGTGTCCTTCAGCCCGACTGCGCTGGCGGTGGCCCAAAATCGGAAACGGAAGGTTCAGAGCTGGTATCTGGATGTCAACCTGCTCTCCTCCTACTGGGGGCAGGAACGGGTGTACCATCACACCGCGCCCATCACCATGAATTACGGCTTGCACGAGGCCCTGCGGCTGGTCCTCTTGGAAGGCCTCCCGGCCCGCTGGCAGCGGCATGAGCAAAACCATCTCGCCCTCAAAGCCGGGCTGGCCGAACTCGGGCTGGCCATTGTCTCCCAGGCGGGCCACCAGCTCTGGCAGCTCAACGCCGTCGGCGTGCCCGCGGGCGTGGACGAGCTGGCGGTGCGCAAGCAGTTGCTGGCCGATTACAATATTGAGATCGGGGCCGGGCTCGGTCCGCTGAAGGGTAAAATCTGGCGCATCGGCCTCATGGGCCACACCGCCCGCCGGGAAAACGTGGACCAGGTCATCGCCGCGCTGCGGATGATACTTAAAAAGTGAGGGCGCGCCCGCCGAAGGCCCGCCTTGCAGCACCAGTGCCCGCGCCAATAAAAACTTTCCGATCGGCGACGGGTTCCATAATATTTTCAGCGAACCGCCTGAAAGGGGTGGAGGCACGTTCTAGTTAAAATAAAATCCAGCGCCGCAGGCACTGGTGATGGTGTTCGCGATATGAATCCCGAAATTTCCCAGGCTATTCAGGCTAAAATGCGCGCTGGCGGCGTGGTCGGCGCGACCATTGATGCGTTTCTCGCCGCCGTGGCCAAAGTCGCGGCGGGCGAGCGCGGGCAAATTCCCGAGTCCACCATCGAACCGGTGGCGGCTTTGCCGGCGCTGGAATCCCTGCCGGCGGCCGGCGGCGAAACCGGCGCTTTGCTGAATCAACTGGCGGTCATCAAGCTCAATGGCGGCCTCGGCACGGGCATGGGGCTGGACCGCGCCAAATCGCTGATCCGCGTCAAGGGCGGGGATACGTTCCTGGATTTCATCGCCAAACAAATTTTGTATCTGCGCACCCAGGGTGGCGCGCCAAACCTGGCGTTTTATTTGATGGATAGTTTCAGCACCCAGGCGGACACCCTGGCCTATCTCCAGAAATACCCGGCCCTGAGCCGGGATGGCGAACTCGATTTCCTCCAGAGCAAGGTGCCGAAGCTGGACGCGAAGACCTTGCTGCCCGTCACCTGGCCGGCGGCACCCGAAATGGAATGGTGTCCGCCGGGTCATGGTGATCTGTATCCCTCGCTGCTCGGCTGCGGGTTGCTCGACCGGTTGCTGGCGCGTGGCATCAAATATTTGTTCGTGTCGAATTCGGATAATTTGGGGGCCACGGTGGATGGGCGGTTGTTGAGTTATTTTGCGGCGTCGGGGGATTCGTTTCTCATGGAGGTGGCCACCCGCACGGCGGCGGACCGCAAGGGCGGCCACCTGGCCCGGCGGCGGGAGGATGGCCGCCTGCTGCTGCGCGAGAGTGCGCAATGCCCGGCGGCGGATGAGGCGCCTTTTCAGGACATCACCCGGCACCGGTTCTTCAACACCAATAATATCTGGATCCGGCTCGATCATTTGCGGGCGGAACTGGCCCGGCGCGGCGGTCTGCTGCCGCTCGCGCTGATCACCAATTCCAAGACGGTTGATCCCCGCGACCCGGCCTCGCCGAAGGTGATCCAGATTGAAAGCGCCATGGGCGCGGCGATTGAATGCTTCACCGCGGCGGGCGCGGTGGTTGTGCCCCGCACGCGGTTCGCGCCGGTAAAGACGACCTCCGACCTGCTGGCGCTGCGTTCGGACGCATATCGTTTGACGGAGGATTATTCGCTCGTGCTGGAGGAATCCCGCCAGGGCCAGCCGCCGGTGATTGATTTGGACAGCCGGCATTACAAACTGGTCGCGGATTTCGAAGCCGCGTTTCCCCACGGCGCGCCGTCGCTGGTGAAGTGCGAATCGCTGAAAGTCGTGGGCAACAAGATTTTCCCGGCCAACCTGGTGCTGGAGGGTAAAGTGGAGTTCGTGGAAAAGCCGGCGGGTGCTTGAACCATCGGGCAGGGCAGCCCGGAAGCTTGGCTCGTTTTGGCGCGGGCCGCCTTACGGCTTCTTCTTCCAAAAGGCGTCCTGCCAGGATTTTTGCTTCTGGCCGGCCTCGCGCAGAAAGGGTGCCAGGGCGCCAAAGTTCAGCAGCCGCTGGTTGAGCCAGTGAAAGGGCTGGTACAAGGGCCGGGCAAAATCCACGAACAGCACCACGCGATACCCATTCGTGTCGTTCCACACTTCATGGTTGAACGTGTCGTCAAAAATCAGCGCCTCACCCTCGCGCCAGGAATAGAAATCGTTGCCGATGCGAATCCGCACCCGCTCGCGCGGCTCCGGCACCATCAGCCCGAGATGAAAGCGCAGAATGCCGTTCCAGGCGCCCCGGTGGGCGGGAATGTGTTTGCCCGGCGACAAGATGCTGAAAAAGGCCGTCGTCATGCCCGGGATTTTGCCCAGCAACCGCACCGTCTCCGGACAGCGCCGGCGGTTTTGTTCGCAATCCATCCCGATTCCCGCCAGAAAAAACGTTTTCCAGTTGTCATCCGACTGGATGGCCCCGACCTCTTTTAAAATATCCTGGAAGCTGGGCATTTGGTCGCGAAAGGTCATCACCGCATCCAGTTCTTTGCGGATGAGCCGCCATTCGCTTTCGATGGTCGCCGCCCAGGGGAACCGGCGGGAATCGTAAATGTGCGGATCGCCGAGGGGCGAGACCCGGGCCACGCCCCATTCCATGGCCGTCTGCAACGCGATGCCGCCCCGGTCGAGCAGGGAGCGGTGGGGATTCAACGTGTGCTGGCGGTGCCGGAGGTTGGCGGCTGGCGCGGAGGTCATCGTCGTACTAGGCATGGTTTTATTGGCATTTTGGATAAAATACCTTGTCCCCGGCAATAAAAATTTGGCCGGACAGCGGGCGAAAGCCGTTAAACTGGGGCTTGCCAAGGTCATGGCTTGCGAATATTTTACAACCATCGCTCCATGAGTTTGTTCCGCCCACACCCTAAAAAAGAACCGGAACGGTTCTATCTTTTACCGGGCCAGGGCGGGTCCAGTTACCGGCGCAAACGCAATTACTTGCTCGCCTGGTCGGTGGTCGTGGCCCTCGTGGTTTCCGGCTTGCTGGCCATCGCCTTGTACCTGATGAATCGCATCCGTCCCTAAGGCTACCCGCCGTGCTTGACCCGCCCGCAACAGGTGTTACCATCCATTTGCATTTGATGAAAATTGTCCGCTTGATAACCGTGTTGGCCGTGATGTGCGGTCTGGGCTGCCCCGGACACGCCGAGCTGGCCGATGGTGTCAAAGCCATCGTCAACGACACTGTCATCACTCTGGCCCAAGTCGAGGATTTTACCTCGCCCGTCATTGAAACGCTCCGCCGCCAGTATGCCGGCGACCCGGATGGTTACGAAAAAGCCGTCAATGCCGCGATTGGCGACAGTCTCGAGCAACTCGTGGAACGCCAGTTGATCCTGCACAGCTTCGAGGTGGATGGCTATAAACTGCCCGATACCGTGATTGACGATGCCGTGCAGGAACGCATCCGGGAACGGTTTGGCGATCGCGTCACCATGATCAAAACCCTGCAAGCCCAGGGCATGACCGTGGAACAATTTCGCAAGGAAGTGCGCGACCAGTACATCGAGGCCGCCATGCGCAACCAGAATGTCTCGCGGGAAATCATCATCTCCCCCTACAAGGTGCAGGTCTATTACCAAGGGCACCTCTCCGATTACAAGGTGGATGACGAAATCAAACTGCGGATGATCACCTTGAACAAGGATTCCGACAATCCCACCAATACCTACAAGCTGGCGAACGAGATTCTTTCGGAAATTAAAAAAGGCGCCACCTTCGCCCAAATGGCCCGTTTGTATTCGCAGGATGCCCAGCAGAGCCAGGGCGGGGATCGTGGCTGGGTGGAGCGTCCGGTGCTGCGCAAGGCCCTCGCCGACGCGGCGTTTGCGCTCAAACCCGGCGAGACCAGCGGCGTGATTGATTTGCCCGAGGCCTGTTACCTCCTTTATGTGGAGGACGCCCGCAAAGCCCACGTCAAACCGCTCAGTGAAGTTTGGGCCGGCATTGAAAAAACCCTCCGCACCGAGGAGCAGACGCGCTTGCAAAAGCAGTGGATCGAATCCTTGAAGCGCAAAACCTTCTGCCGTTACCTGTAACCGGCGTCTATGACTGGCTGGACTGGCATTTCCCTCGGTGATGTCACCGGCGTGGGGCCCGAAGTCACCCTCAAGGCGATTGCCGCCGGAGTCGGCGCGGATGACACCCGCTACCTCTTGATTGGTGATGCCGATGTCCTCCAGCGGGTGAATCAGCAAACCGGACTGGCACTGCCCCTGCAACCCTTTTCCCACTACTCCGCCGCCGGTCGCTTTTTCGTCACCAATCCGCTGCCCGGACCGCTGCCCGCGTCCCTGTCGGCGGGGGCCGCCGCCGCGGCCAACGCCTCGGTCGCCTGGCTCGCCGAGGGTGGCCGCCGCTGCCTGGCGGGCGAACTCGATGCCCTCGTCACCGCGCCCGTCAACAAGGAGTCCATCATTCGCGCCGGACACAAATTTGTGGGCCAGACCGAATTCCTTTCCGAACTCGCCGGCACCAGTCAGACCGCCATGATGCTCCTGGGCCACGATGAACGCGGACGCTGGTTGCGCGTCGCCCTCGCCACCATTCACATCCCGCTCAAAACCGTCTCCGACCGCTTGACCCCGGAAAAACTCATGCTCGCCATCGAACTCGCGGACCAATCCTGCCGGGATTTGGGCCTGCCCCGCGCGCGCATTGCGGTGTGCGGCTTGAACCCCCATGCCGGCGAGGGCAGCGAGTTTGGGGACGAGGAAATCGTCACCATCGCCCCCACGGTCAAGGCCGCCCAACAGCGCGGCGTGGATGTGGTGGGCCCGCTCAGCGGCGACACCGTGTTCCATTACGCCTTGCAGGGCGATTTTGACGCCGTCGTGGCCATGTACCACGACCAGGGCCTCGCGCCCCTCAAAGCCGTGGCGTTTGACACCGGGGTGAACTGGACCCTCGGCCTGCCCTTCATCCGCACCTCGCCCGACCACGGCACCGCTTACGATATCGCGGGCCAGGGCATCGCCAATCCCTCCAGCATGATCGCCGCCCTGCGCCTCGCCAAGCAACTGGCCCGGCACCGGGCGCGGTAAGTCGCGCGCCAATGGCTCCCGCAGACTCAACCATGACCCCAACCCCAAAGTTGGTCGGGCTGGCACTGAATTCCTGAGCCCGGATTCCCGATGAAATTCATCCCCTACCAAAAGTTCGTCGTGGCCGTTTTGGCCTTCCTGCAATTCACCGTCATTCTGGACTTCATGATCCTGTCGCCGCTGGGGGCCATGCTGCTGCCGGCGCTCCACGTCACCACCTCGCAGTTCGGCCTGCTCGTCTCCGCCTATGCCTTGAGCGCGGGCGTTTCCGGACTGCTCACGGCGGGCTTTGCCGACAAATTGGATCGCAAACGGCTGCTCCTCTTTTTCTATGCCGGGTTCATCCTGGGCACCGCGTTGTGCGGCCTGGCCACCAGTTAGGCGTCCTCGCCTGCCGGTTGCCGCACCGTCCCGGTGCGCGCCCCGCGCCTCAAGCCTCGCCCCTGCCCCCTATATCGCACTAAATCGCCCCATAGAAATAATGAACGCAGCTCCCCGAGGTAAAATCGGACCTCTTCCCGGATTCCCCGCCTCGGGCCCCGCGCCCCGCGCCTCAAGCCTATTCAAGGTGATTCAAGGTGATTCAAGGTGATTCAAGGTGATTCAAGGTGATTCAAGGTGATTCAAGGTCAAAAAATTTTCCAAATGCGCCCAGAGCCCAAAGCCTGTATCAAACCAAATCCGACCCTGGAACAATATAAAATTTCAATGCCCCACCGCCTGGGTGGCCTGGTAGCCCCCATCATTTCCCGGCTGCCAGACCAGCGTCGTGGTCGCGGGACCTGGATTCGCCGCGCTGGTTTTAACCGCCGCCGCCGTCGCACTCGTAAAATAGGGCACCACCCGTTCGCGAATGTTCCGGATCACCCGGCCCAGGGGCCGGCCATGATAATGCTTGCCCATCACATAAGGATAAATCGGCTGACCGGCCGCATCGATCGTCGTGAAATACGCATACGTGCCGTTCGGAAATTCCGGCGTGACACACCAGCGCCCATTGTTTTCATCCAGGTCAAAGTCCTGCCCCAGCGTCTGTCCGAGGTCCCCCCGATAGGCATAATCCTGCACAAAATGTCCCAGCGGATAGCGCGGGCTGACCGCCGGTCCGGTTTCATCCGCGGCGAGCGCGGCGTCCCGCTGGGATTCGCGGGCCTGCCAGGCGGGCAGGCGGCGCCGGCCCGTTTGCGCCAGGTCATCCGTGCCGTTCTGGCCATTGCGGGCCGCGTAGCCGGAAAGCATGCGGCGCAGGCCACTGGCGGCATTCGTGGCATTGGCATAACCGTACGGCCCATAAACCGGGTAACCGTCATCCAGCCAGCCCAGAATGGGCGAGTGCCGCGTGGGTTCTCCCGTGCTTTCCCGGTAAGTCTTGGTGACCGGATCAAAATCCACATGATCGCCGAGTTCATAGCGCAGGGCGATGGCCTGGGTATGGTAATGGTAGCGGCCCCAGTTCTGCTGGTGACCCAAGCCGGGGTCGAAGGTCTGGCCTTCGTTCACCAGGGCATCCCGGTCCCAGATGCCATCACCCCGGCCCAGGCCGGCCCGGGGGTCTGCGTCCCGGCCCGCCGCATGCGCATAGGAGAAGGAATCTGTGGGGTCAAAAATCGGCACCCCATCCACCGTCATGCCAATGTCGCCCAAATGCTGGAATTCAGCGTCCGTCTCCACCTGCGGATGCCGGGGCAGGCAGAGCAGGATGTTCTGGTCGGTCGGCAGATTGGGAAAAGCCCGGTAATGCTGGGGGTCCATGTACCACGGCCCCATGATTTGCGAAGGCAGTCCCGTGCTGCGAAGGTAAATCCAATTGGTGGAAAACAGAATCTGTTGAATGCCCGTGGGAGCCGGCCGGGCCTGGGTCTGCCGCCCATTGCTCCAGGTGGTGACCGACTCCCCCGCCCGGCGCGCGGCATCCGTGCGGTACAATCGCGCGGTCGCATCCGAGTGCAGGGTAAACCAGGACGTGAGCAGCGGGTCCGCCACGGCTGTGACGGGCAAAGCCAGAAAAATCGCCAGACGCAAAATCACTTTCATGCGGGCAGTATGCCCGGGGCCACCTTAAGCCGAAATGAAGCGCGGCGGAAAAACGGGGCCCAAGCGATGTTTGACCAGCAATTCGCCAAACCGGGCGATGGCCTGCTTTTCCAGGTCATTCAACTCATAGCGAATGTGCCGCTCAAAATAAATGCGCCGGAACGCCGCGTCATGTTCCGGGCGGTCCCGGATGATCTGCTCCAATGCCCGCAGTCCGTTCAACTTGGCCGCGCGCAGGGTGCGGATGTTGTCCGCCTGGTCAACTCCCCGGCGCAGCGCCCACCCGGCAAACACAAAGGGCAGCCCGGTGAGCTCGTGCCACGCCTGGCCGAGGTCGAAGATGTGGTGGGTGTGCGGCGCGCGCTGGAAGTCAATCGCCGGATCCCCGATCAGCAGCACAAAATCCTTCGCCGCCGCCGCCGCGTAACTCCCCAACGGACGGAACACCGGCTTCAAACCCCGCTCCGCCAGCAGCACTTTCAGCAGATTCACACTGGTCAGCGAGGCGGTGTCACAAAACACCTCGCGGACCTCCGCCAGCGGTTTTTTATGCGCCAGCAACACACTGTAAACCTCCCCCAACGCGCCAATCGCCACGCCATCCAAAATATCGTAACGGTCATGGAGCAAGACCTCCGTGATGCTGACCAGCGCGGCATCCAGTTCATCGCGCCGGAGGAGTTCGGCCAGCCGGGCCGGGGTGGTGAACACCATCTGCTCCTCAATGCCAAACGTGAGCGGGGCGGCGTTCAGGTAGTGAACGGAGCCGAGGCGGGGGGAGGCAGGGCGGTCGGGCATGAAAATAATTAATTGCCCGAGGGCATTGCCAGCGTGCGCGGATCGACCAATGCAACCCAAGGAAACCCGGCAAAATCGGAGAGGTTGAAAGTGATCAAATATTCCACCGAGTGGACCAACAGCACCGCAACGAGTCGTGCGTCATGGACACGTTTGCCGGTTACGGCGAATTCTTTCACCAGTGCCAGCCACCGGATAAAAATCTCCGGCGAATCATCCAGCAAAGGGAATCGCCTTTGCAGTTCGGTGGCTTCGCGTGCCGTTCTCTCGGTATTCCAACCAAAACCATTGGCGGCCACCGGCCGGGTCGCCACCGCCCAGAACTCCATGAAATTTTGCGGTGTGAGAAACACCTCGTCTCCACGGCCAACCAGTTGTGCGAGTGCCTCGGTGGCAATCAAATGCTGGGAGGACGCAGGGTCGGCAAGTCGCAAAAGCAAGTTGGTGTCGGCAAGATAAGTAGCCATCAGTCGTAAATAGCCTCACGACCCACTGCGAAATCAGGCAAGCCCGGTCCGCGCTCATGACTGGCCGCCCACCGCCGCAAATCGGCTGCGCGTTCCGCCGGCGGAAGGGGGTGACCATCCTGCCCACGGATTGCCCGCAACCGGGCGCCCAGAAACAGCATCAATTTCTGCTGCTGCTCCGGGGGCAGGGCTTCCGCCGCCCGCTCAATTTCCGCCAGCGAACTCATGATAAACTTATACTGCATTCAAATGGGCGCGTCAACCGGCCGGCCAGCCGGCCAGCCTGAACCAGGTGCAGCCTGAGGATGCGCCGCTGGCCTAAAATACCCCCGCAATCAGGCTTGCCATCCCGCCCGTTTCGGCTATGCTTGGCAACTCCCGTTGGGTATAACGGCAATTTAACGACATTTAAGAACTAATTTTATGGCGACAGCAAACGATCTTCGTCGGGGCATGGCAATCAACTATAACGGCGACATCAGCGTCGTGCTGGACATGCAGCACCGCACGCCCGGCAACCTCCGCGCCTTCGTCCAGGCCACCCTCCGCAGCATCCGCACCGGCAAATCCTCCGAAGTGCGCTTCAGCTCCACGGAAAAAATCGAGCCCGTGCCCATGATCACCACCAAAATGGAGTTCAGCTACAAGGACGGCACCGATTACGTCTTCACCGACCCGGAAAACTATGAAACCGTCACCCTCGCGGCGGAACTGGTCGGCGATGCCAAAAATTATCTGGTCGAAAACGGCCTGGTCACCATCACCTTCGTCGAAGAAAAAGCCGTGACCGTCGAAATCCCGCCCAGCGTGATCCTCACCGTGGCCGACGCCCCGGAAGGCGTCCGCGGCGACTCCGCCAACAACGTCCAAAAAGCCATCATCATGGAGACGGGCATCACCGTGCAGGCCCCGCTCTTCATCAAGACCGGCGAAAAAATCAAGATCGACACCCGCACCGGCAAGTACATGGAACGCGCTTAAAGCGCCGGTTTCCCACGAGTATCTCGCATCCGGCCCGCCTTGTGCGGGCCGTTTTGCTGGGGTTGATGCGTTGCTCGGCGGACATCCTTGCCCTCGTCATTCAGCCTGTAACCCGGCGGGAAGGTTAAAGCCCGGCTTTTTTTGGTGCTTTTCCTTTTCATTGCCGCTGGATTCGGCTATTTGTCCTCTGAAAACAATATATGTCGGCTCAGGCAAAGGGAGAAAAAGTGTTTCGCGGCATTGCCGTCTCGGCCGGCATTTGTCGCGGAAAAATTCGCGTCTTGCACCGCGCCCGGCATGTCGTCATTCGCCGTGAAGTGCCCGAGGCGGAGGTTCCGGCGGAAATTGACCGATTCGAAAAATCCCTCGTCCAAACCCGGCTGCAAATCCTGGAAATTCAGAATCGTGTTGCCAAAAACCTGGGCTCCAAAGAGGCGGATATTTTTGAAGCCCATCTGCAGATGTTGGATGACCCCAATTTGCTCAGCGAGGTTTTCCACCTGATCAAGGAGAAGCAGACCAACGCCGAATTTGCCTTTCACAGCACGGCCGAACGTTTTGCCGAGGCGCTCCTGGCCGCCGATGATGAATACCTCAGCCAGCGGGCGGCTGACATTCGCGATTTCACCGCCCGCGTGCTGGACAACCTGATGGAGGTGAAGGACGCCTTCGATCTGCGGCACCTGTCAGAAGCCTGCATTTTGCTTAGTCACGACCTGAGTCCCTCCACCACCGCGCAACTGGACAAAAAGCTCGTGCTCGGCTTTGCCACGGACATCGGCGGACGCACCTCGCACACGGCCATCATGGCCCGGTCGCTCGGCATTCCCGCCGTGGTCGGCCTCGAAGTCGCCAGCCTGGAGATGGAAACCGGTGATTACGCCCTGCTCGATGGCTACAACGGCCTGCTGATCGTCAATCCGACCGACCAAACGCTGTTTCAATACGGACAGTTGCAGCAACACAAGGCGTCGCTGGCGGAAAAGCTTACCGAAATCCAGCGTCAGCCGGCGGTGACGATGGACGGCAAGCCGATTCACCTTTCGGCCAACATTGAGGATCCGGAAGACACCACGGAGGTCGTCCGGCATGGGGCGGATGGCGTGGGCTTGTTCCGGACAGAATTCCTGTTCATCAACCGCGACAAGCTGCCCTCCGAGGAGGTGCAATACCAGGCCTACCGCCAGGTGGCCGCGGCGCTCAAGCCCCAAACGGTGATCATTCGCACGCTGGATTTGGGCGGCGATAAATTTGCCTCGCATCTGCAGATCGCGCAGGAAATGAACCCCTTCCTTGGCTGGCGGGCCATCCGGCTCTGCCTCGCCCAGCCGGAATTGTTCCGGCCCCAGCTCCGCGCGATCCTCCGCGCCAGCGCCGAGGGCAATGTCAAAATGATGTACCCGATGATCTCGGGACTGCCGGAACTCCTGCAAGCCAATGCCTTGGTCGAAAAGTGCAAGGCGGAGTTGCGCGCCGAGGGCATTCCCTTCGATGAAAACCTGGAAATCGGCGTGATGATTGAAATTCCCGCCGCCGTGCTGATTGCCGACGACCTCGCCCAACACGCCAAATTTTTCAGCATCGGCAGCAATGACCTCATCCAGTACACCCTGGCCGCCGACCGTACCAACGAAAAAGTTTCCTACCTCTACGAGCCGACCCATCCCGCCATTGTGCGGCTCATCAAACTCACTGTGGATGCCGCGCACCGGCACGGCATCTGGGTGGGCGTCTGCGGGGAAATCGCCGGCGACCCCACGCTCGCACCCCTGCTCATCGGACTGGGCGTGGATGAACTCAGCACCGCCCCCGCTGGCGTCGCCCAAATCAAGTACATGATCCGCCGCTTGAAATTGACCGAGGCGCAGGAACTCGCTAAATTTGCGCTGGAGTGCGGATCGCCCTCGGAAATTTACCAGCGTTGCCAGTTACTGGCCCGCGCGGACGCGCCCAGTTTATTCGAAAATAAAACATGAAGGTCATTATTCTAGCCGCCGGCTACGCCACGCGTCTCTACCCCCTGACGCTCACCCAACCCAAACCCCTGCTGCCGGTCGCCGGCAAGCCGATGGTCGAGCACGTGCTCGACAACCTGGCCCCCATCACCGCCATTGACCGGGTGTATGTGGTGACCAACGCCAAATTCGCCACTCATTTCCAGACGTGGGCGGATCATTATCGCGCCACCAAGTCCAAATTCGACTTCACGGTCGTCAACGATGGCTCCACCGATGATTCCAACAAGCTCGGCGCCATCGGCGACATCAATTACGTGCTGACCACCCAGGCTGTGGATGACGATTTCCTCGTCGTCGCCGGCGACAACTTGTTCAGCGACAAACTGGGCGAATTCGGCAAGTTCTGCTTGGAGAAAAATGCCCCGGTCGAGGCGGTCTATGACGTGGGGAACCTCGAGGAAATTAAGAAATACAATTCCATCACCACGGATGCCGACGGCCGCATCACCTTCTTCGAGGAAAAGCCCAAGCACCCCGTCAGCACCCTCACCGGGATTGCGCTGTATTATTATCCCAAGCGCACCATTGCCCTGATCCAGCAATACATCGCCGAGGGCAACAACCCCGACCAGCCCGGCCGGTTGGTGCAGTGGCTCTATCCGCGCACGCCCGTTTACACCTGGCCGGTGCCGGGTCTTTGGTTTGACATTGGCTCCAAGGAAACCCTGGAGGAAGCGAACCAGATCTTCGCCAAATTTTAAACGGTTTCCACAGCGGGGGTGGCCCCAAACCACCCCTGCTTTTTTGCGCCCTGGCGGCTCGTTGACAGGGTGGGGATTCGCTGTATGATTCTTCCATGAGGACCGACACGTATCCGCTGGCCGTGCCGCCTGAGTGGTTGGGGGAGGTGCGGCAGGCATCCGTTGATTTGGGGTTGTCCACGGCGGACATCATGCGCCAGAGTATGAAACTGGGACTGCCCAAGCTGCGCGAGCAACGGTCCACCCATCCGCTCAAAGACCTCAAACCCATGTCGCGGGCCGAATCCCGGCGGTGCTATCAGCAGCCAAACCCCGAATTCGATGAGCTGGAACATCACCTTGCCAGCCTGCCCAGCCCCCTTCCGGACGCTGAATGAAAGCGTGGGATATCTTTAGCTGGCAACCGCCGGGCTGGCCGGAACCCCATCCCGTGGTCATCGTGTCGCATCCGGACCGGGTAGCCCACAAGCCGGACGTCACGGTTATCGTTTGCGCTTCGCGCCGGGCCAGCCGGTTGCCGGAACCCAACGAGTTAGTCCTGGATTCGCAGGATGGTCTGGACTGGCCAACCTTGTGCAAGTATGACTTGCTTTACACCATCCCCAAGCAGAATTTGGTGAATCGGCGCGGGGCGGTGAGCACCGAACGCCGGAGACAGATCACAATCACCATTAACCGGGTCAATGGCTGGCTTTGAAAAGTCGGCCGCCGATTGTCAGCGCATGAAAAAGCAGCCCGCGATCAACGAACTCCTGCAGGTCATGGCCACGCTCCGCTCGCCGCAGGGCTGCCCGTGGGACCGCGAGCAGGATCATCATACCCTGCGGCGTCACGCCATCGAGGAGGTTTACGAATTGATTGACGCCATCGAAGCCGGGGACGATCTCGAGATGGCTGAGGAACTCGGCGATCTGCTGCTGCAAGTGGTGTTTCATTGCCAGCTCGCCAGCGAACGCGGGGTATTTGATTTTGAAAAGGTCACCCGCGTCCTTGTTGAAAAATTGATCCGCCGGCATCCCCATGTGTTTGGCGCGACCAAGGTGAAAAACGTGGACGAGGTCTGGGCCAACTGGGAGCAGATCAAGCGGGCCGAAAAGCAGGGCACCCGGCATGAACGCCCCTCGGCGCTGGATGGCATTCCCCGTCATCTCCCGGCGCTGGCCCGGGCGGAAAAGCTCGTCAAAAAAGCGCGCAAGGCCAGTCTCCTGCCCGCGGCCAAACCCGTTCGGCGCTGGACCAAACCGGCCCTGGCCAGGGAGCTGTTTGCTCTCGCCGCCCAGGCCCAGGCGCGCGGCTGGTCAGCCGAGGAATTGCTGGCGGCTGAAGTGAAAAAATCCGAGCGGCAACTGCGCCGGGCGGAGGCAAAATCGGCCCGCCCATGAAACTGCTCTTTTCCGAACAGCACGCCGATTATAGCAAGTACAGTTATTCCTACGCCATCTGGGCACTCCCCGAGCCCGGCGAAACCCCGGCGGATCTTTTCAACGCCGGCTTCCTGCCCGCCTCACATCAACTGGACCGCTTTTATCTGTGCCGCCAGATCCGCGTCAACCTCGAGCAGTTTGAACTCTCCTCGGAAAACCGCCGCATCCTCCGCAAGGGCCAGGGCATCAATGTGGAACTGGTGCCCCGGGATAAATTTGATTACACCCCCGCCCGCCGCCAGTTTTTCAAAAGTTACGCGGACGCCAAATTTGGTCCCGACGTCATGAGCTGTGAACGGCTGGATTCGCTGTTCGCGCATCCGGTCATCTCCCACGTGCTGGTGTTTACGGATGGCCAAACCGGCGCCGAAATCGGCGTGGCCGCGCTCTATTTGGAAGGGACGTCGCTGGCCTATTATTATTACGCGTTTTACGACCTGAGCCATCCGCTGCGCAGCCTGGGCATGTTCATGATGACCGCCGCCGTGGAATTGTTTGCCGGCCGCGGCTGCCGGCGGCTTTATTTGGGAACCTGCTACTCGGACAGCGCCTTGTACAAAACCCAGTTTGCCGGCGTGGAATTTTTCAACGGCTTCCGCTGGTCCGCCAGCCTGGCGGAATTAAAACACCTGCTCCAGCGCGAGCAAGCGCCCGCCGGCCGGCATCTGCTCGAAACCGAGGCCTATCGCGCCGAGTTTTACCCTGGCGGCCTGGCCGAACTGGCTGCCGCCAGCCAACTCCAGGTGCGAACCAAGTAAGCTGGAGACGTCAAGCTCCTCCTTTCGCCCGCATGGTGTTCCCGACGCTCTTGAATTTGTATTTCCCAGTGGCTCTCCCGCGTCTTTTATTCTATTGATAAGAGCGTGACAGGGAACGGAACTGACCGGATTTAAATTATGGCCGTTAATTTGGAACAGCAACGACTGGCGGATGACAACGCCAAAAAGCAGTTTTGGAAGCGCTGGGGCCCCTATTTGTCCGAGCGCCAGTGGGGCACGGTGCGCGAGGATTACTCGCCCGGGGGCACGGCCTGGGAATATTTTCCGCACGATCACGCCCGCAGCCGCGCTTACCGCTGGGGCGAGGACGGCATCGCCGGGTTCAGCGACCGCCGACAGTTGATCTGTCTGGCCCTTGGCCTGTGGAACGGCCGTGACACCATCTTGAAGGAGCGCATTTTCGGCCTCACCAACGCCGAGGGCAACCACGGCGAGGACGTCAAGGAGCTTTATTACTACCTCGACGCCGCCCCCGCCCACACCTACCTCAAGATGCTCTACAAATATCCCCAGCGCGAATTCCCCTACGCGAACCTGGTGGATATCAACGCCCGCCGCGGCATCACCGCGCCCGAGTATGAACTGCTCGACACCGGCATCTTCGCCGGCGACCGCTATTTCGATGTCTTCGTTGAGTATGCCCAAGCCGCGCCGGAGGAAATTCTGATGCGCGTCACCGCGCACAATCGCGGACCGGAGGCCGCGCCGCTCGAACTCCTCCCGCAAATCTGGTTCCGCAACACGTGGTCCTGGGACAACGTGTCCGTGCGGCCCCGCCTCCACGCGCTCGATGACCGCTCCATCGCTCTCGCGGTGGTCGAGATGGGCGAATACGTGCTCTACTGCGACGGCCAGCCGGAATTGCTCTTTTGCGACAACGAAACCAATCCCAAACGCATCTTTGGCGCCGCCGAGGGCACCGGTTATTACAAGGATGCCTTTCACGATTATATCATCCAGGGCCGCGCGGACGCCGTGAACCCGGCCCGCAAGGGCACCAAGGCCGGGGCCCGCTATCAATTCACCGTCCCGCCCGGCGAATCCGTGAGCGTGCGCCTGCGCCTCACCATGGCCCCCATGGCCGCTCCATTCGCCGACTTTGACGCCATTTTCGCCCAGCGCCTCGCCGAGACCGACCAGTTTTACGCTGATTTGCAGCATGACATTTCCGACCCCGACGCCCGCCTGGTGCAACGCCAGGCCCTGGCCGGCATGATCTGGTCCAAGCAGTTTTATAATTACAGCGTGGATGAATGGATCAAAGGCGACCCCACCCAGCCGCCACCCCCGCCCGGCCGCGACCAGGGCCGCAACGCCGACTGGCACCACCTCAACAACGCCAACATCATTTCCATGCCCGATAAATGGGAATATCCCTGGTATGCCGCCTGGGACCTGGCGTTTCACTGCCTGCCGCTGGCCATGGTGGACCCGCAGTTTGCCAAGAACCAGCTCGTGCTGCTCACGCGCGAATGGTACATGCACCCCAACGGCCAGTTGCCGGCCTACGAATGGGCCTTTCACGACGTCAACCCGCCCGTCCACGCCTGGGCCACCTGGCGCGTGTTCCAGATGGACCGCCGGACCCGGCGCGAGACCAATCCGGAGGACCAGGGCGACCTCAAATTCCTTGAGCGCGTCTTCCACAAGCTGCTGCTCAATTTCACCTGGTGGGTCAACCGCAAGGACACCCAGGGCCGCAACATTTTCCAAGGCGGCTTTCTCGGGCTGGATAACATCGGGGTCTTCGACCGCAGCAAGCCCATGCCCACCGGCGGCTTTCTCAACCAGGCCGATGGCACGAGCTGGATGGCCATGTATTCACTGAACCTCATGCGCATCGCCCTCGAGCTGGCCCTGCACAACGAGGTGTACCAGGACATCGCCTCCAAATTCTTCGAGCACTTCCTGCAAATCGCCGAGGCCATGAACAACATCGGCCACCAGGGCATCGGCCTGTGGAATGAGCAGGATGAATTTTACTACGATGTGCTCAACCTGCCCGATGGCAAAAGCCTGCCGCTCAAAATCCGCTCCATGGTCGGATTGATCCCGCTGTTCGCGGTGGAAACCCTCGACCCCGAGATGTTGTTACAAGTTCCCGAGTTCACCAACCGCCTCGAATGGCTGCTGCAAAACCGCCCTGATCTGGCCAGCCTCGTCTCGCGCTGGCAGGATTCCGGCAGCGGGGAGCGGCATCTGCTTTCCCTCTTGCGCGGGCACCGCATGAAATGCCTGCTCAGCCGCATGCTCGATGAAACCGAGTTCCTCAGCGACTATGGCGTGCGCGCCCTCTCGAAGGTCCACAGCGGCAAGCCCTACCGCTTTGTGTGCGACGGCTTTTTTCAGGAGGTCGGCTACTGGCCGGCGGAATCCGAGAACAACCTCTTCGGCGGCAACTCCAACTGGCGGGGCCCCATCTGGATGCCCGTGAACTTTCTCATCATCGAATCCCTCCAAAAATTCCATCACTACTACGGGGACGATTTCAAGGTCGAATGCCCCACCCGTTCCGGGAATTACCTGACCCTCAATGAAGTGGCCGACGAGCTGTCGCGCCGGCTCATTAAACTCTTTCTCGCCGGAGCGGACGGCCAGCGCCCAGTCTTGAAGTATCATCCCAAACAAGCCAGCGATCCACACTTCAAAGACTACGTGTTGTTCCACGAATATTTCCACGGCGACACCGGCCGCGGCTGCGGCGCCCCCCACCAAACCGGCTGGACCGGTCTGGTGGCGAAATTGCTGCAACCCCGCCGGCCGGAACTGACGGGAAAACGAGAATGACCTCCCGCACCCCCCCGCCGGATAAAATGGGGATGAGACACCATTCGTCCGATCCTTCCCACGCGGTGCCCCGCTCCGGTCTGGAGTTGCGCGGAACGACCTGATCGCTCCCAAAGATCATCGCCCTGCAAAAGGGTTGGGCCGTTGCCCCGGGCCAATTTGCACCGTGGCTTGACCTGGCCATGCTGATATATCAGTATGGCGGCCACACAACCCGGATAAATCATCCAACCTGTGAAAACGATTGAATCCCATGCGCACGGGCAACCCTGGCGCTCGCTGGCCAGCGCCGCCGGTATTTGGCGCGTATGGTCCCTGCGGCTCCTGCTGGCCGGCGGTTTGGCGGCCAGCACCTGGGCCGATGCGGCGCCGGTTGGGTCCACCGCCACCAACCCGGTTGCCCATGCCCCGTCACTACTGCCGGGCAACGGTCTGGCCCAGCATCCCTTTCTCTACACCGGCGAGTGGGATCACCGGTTCACCAACCAGACCATTTATCTGGTCCAGGCTGGCCGGGTGACCTGGAGTTATAGCATTCCCATCAAGGATGCGGACGGCACCTTGCAGGAATTGGGCGACGCGACGCGCCTTGCCAACGGGAACATCGTCTTCTGCCGCAAGGTCGGCGCGAGCGAAATCACACCGGACCACAAAATCATCTGGAACCTGGACGCCCCAAGGGGCACGGAAATCCATTCAATCCAGCCCCTCGGCCTGGACCGGGTGCTGGTGACTCAAAATGGCAATCCGGCGAAGTTGATGCTCATCAACATTGTCACCGGCCAGACGGAAAAGGAACTAACGCTCCCGGTGGCGCATCCGGAGCGCAGCCCGCACCTGCAATTCCGGCGGGTTCACCAAACCAAAGCGGGCACTTACCTGGCGGCGCACCTGGCGGACAATAAAGTTGTGGAGTACGACGCGGACGGCAAAGCCATCTGGACCTATGCCACCAAGGGGCCATGGTCGGCAACGCGGCTGGACAATGGCAACACGCTCATTTCATCTTATCATTCCACCGTATTGGAGGTTAATCCCCAGGGGCGGGTCGTCTGGCAGTTTTCGGAAAAGGACATACCCGAGTATCAGTGCTTTATTTTTCAAGAGGCCAGCCGGCTGGCGAATGGCAACACGGTTATTTGCAACTGGTGCCCGGCGGACCTCAAGGACCCGAAGCTTTGGCCGGGCACAGTGCAGGTGCTGGAGGTAACGCCGGCGAAAAAAGTTGTCTGGGCGCTGAGCCAGTGGAATCATCCCGACCTCGGCCCGGCTTCCTCAATCCAGTTGCTGGATGAGCCGGGCGTGCCGGAAAACGGTGAATTGCAGCGATGAGGTTTTTATGATTTTACAGAAATTATTTTTGGCCAGTTTGTTCCTGCCCGCCTGCCTGTGGGCGGCACCGGGTCAGGTGGTGGAACTGAGCGGGGCGGTGGGTGACGGCGCGACGCTCAACACCGTCGCTTTGCAATCAGCCATTGATGCTTGCAGTGCCGCCGGCGGCGGCATCCTGCATTTTCCCGCGGGCCGTTATCTCACCGGCACGCTTCAGCTCAAGGACAATGTCACGCTGCACCTGGATGCGGATGCCACCATCCTGGGCAGCACGAACGCGGCGGATTATCGCAACTTGGACCCCTTTATTGACGGCACGGGATCCCAAATGGGCTACGCCTTGATCGTGGCGGTCGGCGCCCATCACGTGGGGCTGGAGGGACCGGGCACGCTGGATGGCCAGGGCCGGGCGGTCAAAGCCGCGCAGGCGCACTATGACATCCGGCCTTTTCTGGTGCGCTGGGTCAAGTGTCAGGATATTACCGTGCAGGATGTTCATCTGATTAATTCCGGGGCGTGGACCATGAATTTTTTCCAATCGCAAAACGCCACGGTTACGGGCGTGACGATTCGCAGTCTGGGTTTGGTGAACAACGACGGCATCGACCTGGATTCGTGCGCGCAGGTTGACCTGAAGGGTTGCACTATCAACAGCGGGGACGACGCGATTTGCCTGAAGGCCACCAGCCCGGCGCCCTGCCAGGACATCACAGCGGAGGATTGCCAGCTCCAGACGCATTGCAATGGCATCAAGCTGGGCACGGAGTCGCTGGGGGATTTCACGCGCATTCGCGTGAGTCACTGCCAGCTTCACGATGTCCAGCTCGCCGGGATCGCGCTGTATTCGGTGGATGGTGCGCACCTGACGGACGTTACCATCAGCAATATCACCATGGAGCGGGTGACCGTTCCGATCAGCATCCGCCTGGGCGCGCGGTTGAAGGTGTTCCGCGCGGGCGACCAGCCCAAGCCACCGGGCACCTTGCGCGACGTGACCATCCGCGATGTGCAGGCCACGGGGACCGGCCCCATTGGCATGTTGATCACCGGACTGCCGGGGCACCCGATTGAAAATCTGACCTTGGACGACATCCATCTGGAGGTGCCGGGCGGCGGCACGGCGGCGGAGGCGGCGGTGGTGCTGGGGGAAAAGCCCGCGACTTATCCGGAATGGAACATGTATGGCAAAGTCATGCCCGCCTACGGTTTTTATCTGCGCCATGCGCGCGGGGTGACCTTCAGCCACATCAGCATTACCACCCAAAAACCGGACGGCCGGCATCTTTATCAACTGGTGGATGTCACGGCGTTGCATCCCGCTGACCTCTCCGGAGTCGTCACCCTAAAAAACCCATGACCGGACCGCTGACCCGGCGCCATCCCACGGCCAGCGCCCGCCCGGCGCTGCGCTGGTCCATTGCGGTGCTGGTCAGCGCGGCGATTGCCATCAGTTATCTGGACCGCCAGACGCTGCCGTGGGCGATCAAGGCCATTCAAGCCGATATTCCCTTCAGCAACGAGCTGAAGGCCGGGCTGGATTCGGCGTTTCTCTGCACTTACGGGTTGATGTACGTGGGCGGCGGCTGGTTGCTCGACCGGCTGGGCACCCGTGCCGGCTTTCTCGTCATCATGATTTTTTGGTCGCTGGCCTGCGCGAGCCACGGTCTGGCGGGCGGGGTGCTGATGCTGGCGGCGAGCCGGTTGTTGCTCGGCATGGGCGAGGGCGGCGGGTTCCCGGCGGCCACGCGCGCCGTGGCCGAATGGTTTCCGGCCAGCGACCGCGCCACGGCCATGGGCATCATCAACGCTGGCACGGCCGTGGGCGCGGTGGTGGCGCCGCCGCTCATCGTACTGGTGCTGACCGAGACCGGCTGGCTGGGCCTGGCCCCGTGGCGCTGGGTGTTTTTTCTGACGGGTGGGCTGGGTTTGCTTTGGACCGTGTGGTGGTGGTGGAGTTATTACCCGCCGGAGGCGGAACTCAACGCAAGCGGGGACGAGTCCTCCGCGCCTGAAGAGCGCATTTCCCTGGCCGAATTGCTGAAGCATCACGAAACCTGGGCCATCGTGGGCGCAAAATTTCTCAGTGACGGCGCCTGGTATTTTTATTTGTTCTGGCTTCCCAAGTATTTGTTCGACGTGTTTCATTTGGACATCAAGACGGCCGGGGCCATCGGCTGGATCCCCTACGCCGCCGCCGGGATCGGCTCGCTCGTCGGCGGGGCTTTTTCGAGCTGGCTGCTGCAGCGCGGCCACTCGGTGAATACGGCCCGCAAACTGGCCCTCGGGGCCAGCGCGGCGTTGATGCCCTGGGTGATGCTGGTGCCGCAACTGCACTCGGTCGGCTGGGTGGTTTTCCTCTTTAGCCTCGCCTTCTTCGGCCAGCAATCGTGGTCCACGCTGGTGATGATACTGCCAACGGACCTGATCTCCCGGTCGGCGGTGGGCACGCTGGCGGGGTTGGTGGGGTTCGGCGGGGCGATGGGCGGGGTGCTGCTGGGGCAGGGGGTGGGCTGGCTGCGTGACCATGGGTACAGTTACACGCCGGCGCTCCTCATCTCCGGCTCGCTGCACTTGCTGGCATTTGGACTGATTTGTCTCATGATTCCGCATATTCAAAAACTTAAAATTTCCGCAACCAATTAACTTATGAAAATAACTGAGATTCGCACGCGCGTGATTCAATGGCGGGGCAAAACGGTGCCGCTGCCGCCGCATTTTTGCACCAACCCGATGGATGCCGTCTCGCCGATGCTGAGCAAGGCGACGATGGGCACCTTCACCTTCCACAGCTGGCTGGTGGTGGAAATCTTCACCGACAACGGCCTGGTGGGCATCGGCAATGCCGCGCTGTCACCGCTGGTCACCAAACAGGTGATTGACTTGTACCTCAAACCGCTGCTCCTCGGGGCGGATCCGTGGGACACGGAATTTCTCTGGCAGCACATGTACCGCAAGACGATGGCGTTCGGCCGCAAGGGCATCGGCATGGTGGCGATCAGCGCGGTGGACATCGCGCTGTGGGACATCCTGGGCAAGTCGGCCAAGCAGCCGGTGTACCGGCTCCTCGGCGGGCGCACCAAGCCGAAAATTCCCGTGTATGCGAGCCGCCTTTACAGCACGCCGCTGGATGAGCTGGCGAGGGAGTCCAAGCGCTACAAGGACGAAGGCTACCAGGCCATGAAAATGCGGTTCGGCTGGGGCCCGGCCGACGGCCCGGAGGGCATGCAGAAGAACCTCGCTCTGGTGCGCACCGTGCGCGAGACCGTGGGCGACAGCATCGACATCATGGCCGATGCCTACATGGGCTGGAACCTGGATTATGCGAAGCGCATGCTGCCGTTGCTCGAGAAATTCAACCTCCGCTGGCTGGAGGAGGCGGTGATTCCCGACGATATTCACGGGTACGCGGAATTGAAGAAATTTGGCCGGGTCCCCATCGCCGGGGGCGAGCATGAATTCACCCTGTACGGTTTCCGCGAACTCATCGAGGCGCACGCGGTGGACTACATCCAGTTCGACACCAACCGGGTGGGCGGGCTGACGCAGGCGCGCAAGATTGCCGCGCTGGCGGAGGCGCATTCCATTCCCGTGATTCCGCACGCAGGCCAGATGCACAATTATCACATCGTCATGGCCAGTCTGAATTCGCCGATGGCAGAATATTTCCCGCCGGTCGATGTCGAGGTGGGCAACGAGTTGTTCTGGTATTGCTTCAACGGGGAGCCGACACCCAAGGACGGTTACATTGACCTGGATGAAAACACGCCCGGGCTCGGGCTGACGGTGAACGAGGAAAAATTGAAAAACTTTGAGGTGATCGAATGATCCGGCTCGTCCAACTCCAAAACGGCGGCACACGCGCGGTGGCCGTGGTGGAGGAGCCGCACTTGCGGTTGTTGACGGACGTGCGTTCGATTTACGAGCTGGCGGCGGAAGCCGTGGCGCATGGCTTGCGGCTGACGGATTTGATTCGGTTAAAGGCCGGTGACACCCGGCTGGAGTATGATCCCATATATGAAGGCCGGTCGGCGTGGCATTTGCTGTCGCCGGCGGACCATCCGTCAGAGCCGGCCCGCTGCCTGGTCTCCGGCACGGGGCTGACGCATTTGGGCAGCGCGAAAAACCGGCAGTCCATGCACGCCGCCCAGGAGGCGGAACTGACCGACAGCATGAAAATGTACCGCTGGGGGGTGGCGGGGGGCAAACCCGCCCCGGGCCAGCCGGGTATCGCGCCGGAATGGTTTTACAAGGGCCCCGGCACCATCCTGCGGGGGCCCGGTGAACCCCTCGTGGTGCCCGCGCACGCGGAAGACGGCGGCGAGGAGGCGGAAATTGCGGGAATTTATTATATCGGACCCGACGGCCGTCCCTGGCGGATGGGCATGACCGTGGGCAACGAATTTTCCGACCATAAATTTGAGCGGAGAAATTACCTCAACCTGGCCGGTTCCAAAATCCGGACCTGCGCCCTCGGACCGGAGTTGGTGGTGAATCCGGAATTCCACCGCGTGCCCGGCACCGTGAGCATCGAACGGGGCGGCCAGGAACTCTGGAGCCGGGACATCGAAACGGGCGAGGATGAAATGTGCCACAGCCTGGCCAACCTCGAGCATCACCATTTCAAATTCGCCACCCACCGGCGTCCGGGCGACCTGCATGTGCATTATTACGGCGCGCACAGCCTGAGCTTTGGCGACGGCCTGGTGCTTGAGGACGGCGATGTCATGTCGGTTTCGTTTGTCGGCTTTGGCCGGGCCTTGCGCAACCCGTTGCGGGTGGAGAAACCACCGGCTGCGCTGTTTGAAGTATCCATATTGAAGTAATTTTATGAACAAACCAAACGTAGCTTTTCTGGGATTGGGATTAATGGGCTCCGGCATGGCGGGACGGCTGGTGGCCGGCGGATTTCCCGTGGCGGTGTATAATCGCAATCCCGCCAAGGCCGCGCCCCTGGCGGCGGCCGGGGCGCGGGTGGCGGCCTCGCCCCGCGAGGCGGCGGCGGGCGCGGACGTGATCATCAGCATGGTGGCGGATGACCAGGCGGCGCGCGCGTTGTGGCTGGGCACCGATGGCGCGCTGGCCGGAGCCGGGCCGGGGGCGGTCGGCATTGAATGCAGCACCATCACCGTGGGGTGGGTGCGGGAACTGGCCGCGGCGGCAAAAGCGCACGGCGTGGACCTGCTGGATGCCCCGGTGACCGGCAGCCGGACCCACGCGGCGGCGGGCGAGCTGACGTTTCTGGTCGGGGGCGAGGCAGCCACGCTGGAACGAGTCCGGACGGTACTGGCGGCGATGAGCAAGGCCATCGTGCCGCTCGGCCCCCCGGGCAGCGGCGCGATGATCAAACTCATCAATAACTTTGTCTGCGGCGTGCAGGTGGCGGCGCTGGCGGAGGCGCTGACGATGATCGAGCGCAGCGGATTGGACCGCGCGCGGGCGCTGGAAATTCTCACGGGCGGCGCCCCGGGGAGTCCGTTGGTGAAAACGGTGGCAGGCCGGATGACCGGGCCGGATTACACGCCAAATTTCCATTTGCAACTCATGGCGAAGGACCTGACGTATGCCATTGCCGAGGGTGGCGGCCTGGGCGTGAATCTGGCCACGGCGCTCGCGGCGCTGGGTGAGTTTAAAAATGGGATTGCCGCCGGCTTGGGCGAGCGCGACATTGCAGCGGTCATTGAACCAATCCGAAACCAACGATAAATTTATTTATGGCACTTCAACCTGTTTTGATCGCGGGGCAGTGGCGGCCCGCGCAGTCCACCGGCAGTTTCCACGCCGAAAATCCCGCCACCGGCGAGCGATTGCCCGAGGACTATCCCACCAGCGCCTGGGCGGATTGTGACGCCGCGCTGACCGCCGCGGCCGAAGCGGCGGTGGCGTTGCGCGCCCGGCCACCGGGAAAGATTGCGGATTTTTTGACAGCTTATGCCGCGCAGATTGAGGCGGGGGCGACCGAGTTGGTGGCCATGGCCCATCAGGAAACCGGCCTGCCCGCCACCCCCCGGCTGGCCACGGTGGAACTCCCGCGCACCACGGGCCAGTTGCGCCAGGCGGCGGCGGCGGCGCGGGAAGGTTCCTGGGCGCTGCCCACCATTGACGCCAAAATCAATTTGCGATCGGTGCTGGAGCCGCTGGGGCCGGTGCTGGTGTTTGGCCCGAACAATTTCCCCTTTGCCTACAATGGCGTGGCCGGCGGGGATTTTGCGGCGGCCATCGCGGCCGGCAATCCCGTCATGGCCAAGGCGCATCCGAGTCATCCGGGGACGAGCCGGCTGCTGGCGGAGGCGGCCATGGCGGCGGTGCGGGAAACCGGCCTGCCGGCGGCCACCGTGCAAATGCTTTATAACATAGCGCCGGAGGACGGCCTCCGCCTGGTGGCTGATCCGCGCCTGGGCGCGGTGGGTTTTACCGGCAGCCGCAATGGCGGGCTGCGCCTCAAGGCGGCGGCGGACGCGGCCGGCAAACCCATCTATCTGGAGCTTTCCAGCCTGAATCCCGTGGTGATTCTCCCGGGCGCCCTGGCGGAACGCGGGCCCAAACTGGTGGAGGAATTCACCACCAGTTGTCTCATGGCCAGCGGCCAGTTTTGCACCAACCCCGGCTTGATCCTGCTGCTGGCGGGCGAGGCGACCGAAACCTTCATCAACGCCGTGGCGGAGAGGTTTGCCGCCGCGCCGGTGAATCCCTTGTTGTCCGCCGGGGTGGCGCGCGGGTTGCGGACGAGTCTGGCCACGCTGCGCGCGGCGGGGGCGCACGTGCTGACCGGGGGCGAGCCAGTGAACGCACCGGGCAGCCGGTTTGCCAACACCTTGTTGCGCGTGAGCGCGGCGGCGTTTCTGGCGGCACCGGCGGCGTTGCAGACGGAGGCTTTTGGCAATGCCTCACTGCTGGTGGTCGCCCGCGACGCCGCCGAACTGGCGCTGGTGCTGGAACATTTGGAAGGCAATCTGACGGGCTGCATCTACTCGGACACCCAGGGCAGTGATGACGCGCGGTATCAAGACCTCGCGCCGCGCTTGCGCTGCCGCGTGGGGCGGTTGCTGAATGACAAAATGCCCACCGGCGTGGCCGTGAGCCCGGCGATGAACCATGGCGGGCCGTATCCCGCCACCGGACATCCGGGGTTCACGGCGGTGGGCATTCCGGCGTCGCTGCGCCGGTTTGCGATGCTGGCGTGCTATGACAATGTCCGCCCAGGGCGGTTGCCGGCGGCGTTGCAGGACAAAAATCCGAATGGCAAACTGTGGCGGCTGATCGATGGTAGCTGGACGCAAGGGGATGTTTGCGCCTGAATTGGTCTGCCCAAGACCCATAATCCTTAAAAAAGCATTTCAACCACGGATGGACACAGTCTGTATATCCAGATCAGATTTCAACAAACTAACGGAAACCATTGATAATTGAATGCAATTCGCCCCAACCTCATAAGCTCATTTCACAAAATCATTCAACACCTTTTCCAGCATTTTGAATGTTTCTTCCAAGCGCAACACCAGCGGCGACATTTTTTGCCAGTCCAAGTCAAAGGAATAGGCGTTGCGGAAAACATGACGGAAACGCAGGTATTCATTCAACGAGTCGTGAAGTTCTTCAGACAGCAACGCCGGGCGGTGCGTGGTCGGCGATTTCATCCGCAGCAAAAGTTCACGATGCCAGGAATCGCCGCGCACCGGCTCGCCGTCCAACTAGACCGCCACGCGCTTAAAAATGTTTTCAACTCCGGTGTAAAATGAATGGAGCAAGGCCGCCAGCGCCGACAGTTCGATCTCAGTCGGGGCCGTGGTGCGGCATTTGGCGAGAAGTCCGTGCATTCCACGCAACAGACGCTGCAACTGTTCGCGTTCCGTGGCCTGTTGCTTGCGGAATTTATCCCACGCGGACGAGTTCATTCTCCGAGCGCAGGT
Source organism: uncultured Verrucomicrobia subdivision 3 bacterium (assembly GCA_903895255.1). Classification (GTDB taxonomy): domain Bacteria; phylum Verrucomicrobiota; class Verrucomicrobiia; order Limisphaerales; family UBA11358; genus UBA11358. The sequence continues at coordinate 15,247 of CAITTG010000132.1, read as the reverse complement.
GGCGGGTGAACGGCGTGTTGATGTCCAAGTCAATCAAATCAACCGAGCGGCCAATCAAATCACTGACCCGCGCGCCCATGCGATAGAAAACGGACGGGGGCAGGCCGGAAACCGCCAAGTCGAGATCGGAAGCGGCATCACCCGTCCCTTGGGCAGCGGAGCCAAAAACGTAAATCTCCCGTGCGCCAGCGGTTTTGAGTTCGGCGGCGGCGCGCTGAATTAAAATGTTTGTCTCGATGCTCACGCTTGTTTGATTCTGCGCCGGACGGGTTTGAAAGTCAAAATGTTCCCGGGCCACGAGCGGTTGAAAAAGGGCGGGCGGTGAAGCCCGCCCAAGTAAAACACTTTTCCGGTGGCAACGCGTAAGGCAACACAGTCGTTCAACGGTGTGCGGCCAGCGATTATAGCGCCGCCAGAATCTGCGCCCGCTTGGACTCGTTTTTGGCGTGGGTGATGCCGGGTTATTTAATCAAGGTTTATCGGTGTGGTTAATTGGTTCTTAATGCTGTTTTTAAGATAATCCGCTTGCGGAACCGGAAAATCAAAAAGCCGCTGGAGCAATCCAGCGGCTTCGATTTAAAGTTGATATTTTTTAATAAGCGGCCTGGGTGCCCTTGATGGAGCGCTTCTTCATCCAGGGCATCAACGCGCGGAGCTTGGCACCGGTTTTTTCGATCGGATGCTGCTCGCCCTTTTTGAGCAGGGCGTTGTATTTCGGATAGCCGGATTGGTATTCCTTCACCCAGGTTTTGGCAAACTTGCCGGACTGGATGTCCTTCAAGGCGGCGGCCATGCGTTTTTTCACGCTGGCATCAATGATCTTGGGTCCGACGGAAACATCGCCCCACTTGGCGGTTTCGGAGATGGAAAAGCGCATGCCGCTGATGCCGGCCTCGTTCATGAGGTCCACAATCAACTTCAATTCATGCAGACATTCGAAATAAGCCATTTCGGGGGAGTAGCCGGCCTCGACGAGCACTTCAAACCCGGCCTGCACGAGGGCGCTGGCCCCGCCGCAGAGCACGGTCTGTTCGCCGAACAGGTCGGTTTCGGTTTCCTCGCGGAAATTGGTTTCGAGCACGCCGGCGCGGGTGCCGCCGATGCCCTTGGCCCAGGCCAGGGCGATCTTCTTGGCATCCTTGCCCGGGTTCTGATACACGGCGATGAGCGACGGCACGCCTTTGCCTTCGGTGTACTGGCGGCGAACGATGTGGCCGGGGCCCTTGGGGGCGACCATGATGACGTTCACGTTTTTCGGCGGAACAATCGTCTTGAAATGGATGGAGAAACCGTGCGAGAACAGGAGGGTCTTGCCCTTGGTCAGGTTCGGCTCGATGTCCTTGACGTAGGCGGCGGGTTGCTTGGTGTCCGGCAGCGCGACCATGATCACGTCGGCGGCTTTCACGGCCTCGGCCGTGGGGAGCACTTCAAAGCCCTTTTCGCGGGCCACCGCGATGGACTTGCTGCCCTCATAGAGGCCGATGATGACTTTCAGGCCGCTTTCCTTGAGGTTCAGCGCGTGAGCATGGCCTTGGGAGCCAAAGCCGAGCACGGCGAGGGTTTTGTTTTTGAGCACGCCCAAATCGGCGTCTTTGTCGGTGTACACTTTGGCCATTTTAATTAACAGGTTGGTGGTTGAGGTTGAAAGGGGGGGTTACTTCCGGGAGACGGCGATTTTGCCGGTGCGGGTCAGTTCGGTCACGCCGAAGGACTGCATGAGGTCCACAAATTTATCGACTTTGCTTTCGTTGCCCGTGATCTCGATGGTGAGGGACTTGGGCTGGACATCCACGATTTTGGCGCGGAAAATGTCGGTGATCTGCATCACCTCGGCGCGCGACTGGGAGTCCACGCTGACCTTCACCAGCACCAGTTCGCGGTCCACAAACTCGCCCTCGCCGAAATTGATGACTTTCAGGACGTCGGGCAGCTTGTTCAACTGCTTGATGATTTGCTCCAGCGTGGCCTCATCACCATGGGTGATGATGGTCATGCGGGACACCGCCGGGTCCTGGGTGGGACCGACGTTGAGCGTGTCGATGTTGTAACCACGACCGCTGAACAGCCCGGCCACGCGCGTGAGCACGCCGAACTTGTTTTCCACGAGCACTGAAATGGTATGTCGCATAAAATCCCGGTGAAACGGGTCACAAGGCTAGCAGCCCGGCGGGTACTGGTCAAATTGCAAATATCCTTAAAAAAACGGATTATGCGCCAACTCCTCCGCCACCGTGGTGAGCGGGCCATGGCCGGGGCAGATCAGCGTGTCGGCGGGCAGGGTTAAAATCTGTTCGCGCACTTTTTGCCGGGCCAGCGTCCAGGAATCATTCCCCCGGCCCATGGAGCCGGCGAAAATCGCATCGCCCACCACCGCGATATGCGGCGCGTCTTCCTGCCAGTTGCCGATGACATAGGTCACGCCATCCTCGGCATGGCCGGGCGTCTCGCGGTAGGTCACCCGCAGGCCGCCGAGATGGATGATCTCGCTGGGCTTGTTCCGCTGGTCCACCGGCGCGTTTTTGGAACTGGTGTGAATGCGCACTTTGGGCCAGGCGGCGCGGATCTGCGGGAGCGCCTGCACATGGTCATAATGCGAGTGCGTGATGAAGACATGGCGCAATTGCAACTGGTTGGCCGCCACACATGCGAGCGCGGCCGTGGCGTCAAACCCCGTGTCAAACAGCGCCGCCTCCTGGTTCACCTCGTCCCAGACCAGATAGCTATTCACGCTCCCGCCGTCCTCCACGGTGGTGAACACCCGGATTTCATGCCAGCGGCTGAGATCCTCCGGCGCGGGCAACCAGCCCTGCGCGATGCCCGCCAGTTTTTTAGGATCCAAATCCAGCACCTTGGCCAGGGCGGGGAAATTCATTTTGGCCGGCACTTGCGCGGCGGTCTCCAGGCTGGCCAGTTCCGCTTCGGAAATACCCGCGGCCTGGGCGGCGGCGGCGGGGGCAATGCCCGTCATCAGCCGCGCTTTGCTGACAATGTCGCCAATGTTGTCTTCGAGATTCATGCCGGGGACAATACCGTTCCCCGCGCCGGACTTCAAGCGGCACTCGCAGCGAAATCGCCGGCTACCGCGCCACCGTGCCCTCGATCTGTCCGTGGGGCTCGTCGGTGGGCACAAAGATTTCGTTGGGATTGGCGCGCCCGAATGGCGCCAGGTTCACCGGCAGGCAATGCTGGTTGGGCATCGCCAGGTGAATCTGCGAAATTTCCGGCGCGACCCGCAACGCCGCCCCGCCCATTTGAAACAGCGTCACCTGCACCGACGGACTATACTGCTCCGCAAACACCGCCAGCATCGCCGCAATGATCGCGTCGTTGGTCTGCCGGTAACTCGCCGGGGTCCCCAGGTAAGTCCACACCGCCTTGAGCCTCGTTGCCAGAATGCGGTCGGCCGTTTCCGGCAGGGTGGTGTATTGGTCGCGGACGAAATTTTCAAACCCAGAGCCGGTCGTTTTGAGAATCAACAAATCCTCCACCCCCGATTCCACCACCGTGGATTCCCGGGTGCACACGATTTTCACCGTGGGCCGGCCCCGGCCTGCTTCCTGGAACGCATGGGGATGGGGTTTGCCGTCGATGGTCAGGCGCGCCCAGCCATGTTCGCTCAAACCAATCTCCACCCGCGCCACTTGCGGATACGTGTTCAGGAAATGGGTGCCCAGGAACCGGCCGAATTCCTCGGTCTCCGCCCCCAGGTGGTCCTGGGCCAGCACATAGACCGTGTTCTTCATGGAATCGGTCGCCACCACCAGCCGGTTGTCCGCCTGGGTGAAGGAGGCGTCAAAATCGCCCTGCAATTTCACGGCCACCTCGAGTTCCTTGAGCGTATGCTGCCCGTCCGCGCGGAAGATTTTCATGACCCGCACCCGGGCCTTGCCGTAATTATGCTGTATTAGTTTCATATCGCCTTCCGGTCTTGCGCCGGTGTCCTTATCCAGCCAGCATAAGGCCATTCTGGTGAGTATCGCAACCAATCAAAATCGCCTCGCGCTCGCGCAGCTCAACGCGCTGGGGCAGGGGGCCTTCACGGACGTCCTCGGCCCGGTCTTCGAACACTCCCCGTGGATCGCCGCGCAAACCTGGTCCCGCCGCCCCTTTGCCAGCCGCGTGCAATTGCACGCCGCCCTGTGCGCCACCGTCCGGGAGGCGGGGCCGGAGGCCCAACTCGCCCTCATCCGCGCGCACCCCGACCTCGTGGGCCGCGCCGCGCTCGCCGGCTCCCTGACGTCCGCCTCCACCCGCGAACAGGCCGCGGCCGGGCTCGACCAGCTCGCCCCCGCTGAGGTCAACTTGTTCCAGCTATACAACCGTGAATACCAGGCGAAATTTGGCTTCCCGTTCGTGATTTGCGCCCGGCTCAACCGCAAGGCTGCCATCCTCGCCGGCTTTGAGCGCCGGCTCCAGCATTCCCGAGAACAAGAAATTGCCGCCGCCCTGGAGGAAATCGACCAAATTGCCGGTCTGCGCCTGGCCGACCTCGTGACCGAGGAATAAATATGAAAAAGCCCTTTAAAGCTGTGCTGATTGGCACCGGACTCGTCCTGATCTTTCTGGTGGTGAGCTTTGGCGCCCTGCTGGGGTACGTGCTTCACGAACAGCACCAGTATAAAAATCAACCCGACACCCACGACCTCTCCCAGCGCACCGCGCAGTTGGGCGTGGATTATGTCACCCGCCGGCCCGAGGCCGGTCTCGTGATTGGCCTCTACCAGGGCGACCATGCCAACATCAGCGGCTTCGGCCGGACCAGCGCCGCCCGGAACGATCCGCCGAATGGCCAGACGCTGTTTGAAATTGGCTCCATCACCAAGGTCTTCACCGGCGTCACCCTCGCAAAACTGGCCCGCGACGGCGTGGTAAAACTCACCGATCCCATCCGCCTGTACCTGCCGCCTGGGGTGGTGTCGCCGCAGAAGAACGGCCACGAAATCACCCTGGAACAACTCGCGACTCACACCGCCGGTCTACCACGTCTGCCACCCAATTGGGACGCCACCGTCACCAACGAACTCAACCCGTATCTCAGTTATACCGCCGCCGACCTTTACCAAAGCCTGGCGCAAGTCCAGCTCAAGGCCGAACCCGGCAAAACCTCCGACTATTCCAATTACGGTTTTGGCCTGCTGGGACAGTTGCTCGCGCGCAAAACCAGCCTGCCTTATGAAACCCTGGTTCAGCAAACCGTCTGCGCACCACTGGGCCTGACCAACACCGTCCAGCATCTCAACCCCGAACAACAGGACCGCCTCGCCCCCGGTCACAACCCCCAGGGCCGCGTGGTGCCCAATTGGGACATGGACGTCCTGGCCGGTTGCGGCGCGCTGCGCTCCAATGCCCATGATCTGCTCACCTTGGTTTCCGCCAACCTGGAGACCAACGACACGCCCATTGATCAGGCCCTCGCCGAGGCCCGGAAATACCACTTCAAAGAATTCAGCGGCGGGGTGGGACTGGGCTGGCAAATCGAAGAGCCGGTCGATGGCCGGGTGGTTTACTGGCATAATGGCGGCACGGGCGGCTATTACAGCTTCATTGCTTTTGACCGGCAAAACCGCGTGGGGGTGGTGATTCTATCCAATTACGGCGATGCCTTCGCCGGGGACAGCACCATCGACCAAATGGGCCGGGAGATTTTGAAACTGGCCGGCAAGGTTTCCTGGCAGTGAAGGCGTGCGTTTTGATTTGATTCCGCCGCCGCCGCCTTTTAAGGTCGCAGCGTATGCCTGCTAAACTGAGCACCCATGTTTTGGACACGGCGCACGGGTCCCCCGCCCAGGGGATGAAGATTGAGCTGTGGCGCATCACCCGGGACGACCGCGAGTTGGTCATCACCGCCCGCACCAACGCCGAGGGCCGCACCGAGCAACCCTTGCTCGCCGCCGAGGAGATGGAGCCCGGCGTTTACGAAATTATTTTTCACGTGGGCGATTATTTCACCGCCCGGGGCACCGTGCTGCCCAAGGTCCGGTTTCTCGACCAGGTGCCCGTGCGCGTGGGCATTGCCGATGCCGGGGCCAGTTATCATGTGCCCTTGCTCTGCTCGCCTTGGGCTTACTCGACCTACCGGGGCAGTTGATCATGGATCCCCGCGCCACCCAGATTCTCCAGCGCATTGAGGAACTGGCGCGCCTCAGCGAAACTCCCGGACAACTCACCCGCACCTATGGCAGCCCCGCGATGGGCCGGGCCAACCAACTGGTGGGCCAATGGCTGCGCGCGGCCGGGCTCACTCCCAGCGTGGACGCCATCGGCAACCTCATCGGGCGCGCGCCGGTCAAAACCGCGAAACGCAAAACCCTCCTGCTTGGCTCCCATCTGGACACGGTCCGCAACGCGGGGAAATTTGACGGTCCCCTCGGCGTGCTGCTGGGCATCGCCTGTGTCGAGGCCTGCCGTGCGGAAGGTCGCCAGCTGCCCTTTGACCTGGCCGTCATTGGCTTTGCGGATGAAGAGGGCGTGCGGTTTCAGACCACCTACCTGGGCAGCCGGGTGGTTGCCGGCACCTTCGCCCCCAAAGACCTGACGCGCCGGGATGCGGCGGGCATTTCCTTGCGCGAAGCCGTGGCCAGCTTTGGTGGTAATCCCGGCAAACTATCCACCGCCCGCTGGCCTGCCACCAGTCTGGTGGGTTATCTGGAAGCTCATATCGAGCAAGGACCGGTGCTGGAGCAAAAGGATTTGTCCGTGGGCGTGGTCACGAGCATTAGCGGCCAGTCCCGCTTGCTCGTGGAATTTATTGGCCGCGCCGGTCATGCGGGCACCACCCCCATGAGCTTGCGCGCGGATGCGCTGTGCGCGGCGGCGGAGTTTATCCTGGCGGTGGAATCGCAGGCGCGGAAAAAGGCGGGCCTCGTCGCCACCGTGGGCCGGATTCAGGCCGAACCCGGCGCCAGCAATGTGATTTCCGGCACCGCCACGCTTACCCTGGATGTGCGGCACCAAGCCGATGCCACGCGGGAATCTGCCGTGGCGGCGCTGCAACAGGCCGCCCATAAAATTGCCCGGCTGCGTAAAATGCAACTGCACTGGCAGCCAGTCCAGCAAACCTCCTCCGTCCACTGCTCCCCGCCGCTGACGCGGTTGCTGGCGCATGCCGTCCGGCACCATGAACCCCGGAGCGTGGCCCTCCCCAGCGGCGCGGGCCACGACGCCGCGGTAATGGCCGGGCTCACGCCCACCGCCATGCTGTTTATCCGCTGTAAAAACGGCGTCAGCCACCACCCGGACGAATCTGTGAAACCCGGCGATGTGGCGGTGGCGCTGGACGTGATGGTTGATTTTGTCCGGCAACTGGCGCGGCAGCATGAGTAACTTCGACCTCATTATCCGCCAGGGCAGCGTCGTCACCGCCGATGGGGTGCAAGTCGCCGACCTCGGCATCGCCGCCGGCCGCATCACCGCGCTGGCGGCCACTGTGGCCGGCAGCGCGCAGACTGAAATCGATGCCACCGGGCTGCATGTTTTCCCCGGCCTGATCGACTCGCATGTCCATTTCAACGAACCCGGCCGCACCGAGTGGGAAGGCATCCGCACCGGTTCCCGCGCCCTCGCGGCGGGCGGCGGCACGCTGTTTTTCGACATGCCGCTCAACGCCCATCCGCCCACGCTGGATGCGGCCAGCTTCGATTTAAAACACCGTGCGGCCGGTGAATCCGCGCTGACCGACTTCGCCCTGTGGGGCGGCCTCGTCCCGGAGAACCTCGACCAGCTTGAAGCATTGAGCGAACGCGGGGTGATTGGCTTCAAAGCCTTCATGTCCAACAGCGGCATCGCCGATTTCGCGCGCGCCGACACCGCCACGCTCCGCGCCGGCATGCGCCGCGCCGCGGGACTGGGCCGGCTGGTGGCCGTGCATGCGGAGAGCGAGGCACTCACGCAGCAACTGGCCCAGGCCCGGATCGCCGCCGGGCAGTGGACCATCCGCGACTACCTGGACTCGCGCCCCGTGGCGGCGGAACTGGAAGCCATCCGCGTGGCCATCGACCTCGCCGGCGAAACCGGTTGCGCCTTGCATATCGTGCATGTCAGCTCCGGCGCGGGCGTGGCCCTCGTGACCGCCGCGCGCGCGGCCGGGGCCGATGTCACCTGCGAAACCTGCCCGCATTACCTGGTCCTCACGGAAACCGATGTGGAGGCGCTCGGGGCCGTGGCCAAATGCGCCCCGCCTCTGCGTGATTCCGTGGAACGCGAGAAGCTCTGGCAACGCCTGCTCGCGGGCGAGATCGCCACTGTTGGTTCCGATCATTCCCCCGCGCCGCCAGACTTGAAAACCGACCCCAATTTTTTCAAGGTCTGGGGTGGCATCTCCGGCGTGCAGCACACGCTCCCCTTGCTGCTCACCGAGGGCCATGTTCACCGCCAGGCCGCCCTGTCCTTGCTGGCCCAACTGACCAGCTTCCAGGTGGCCGAACGCTTTGGTCTGCCCGCCACCAAGGGCCGCCTCGCCCCGGGCGCGGATGCCGACCTCGCCCTCGTGGACTTGCGCCAGACCTTCACCGTGCAAACCGCCGAGCTGTTTTACCGTCACCGCCAAACGCCCTATGCCGGTCGCGTCTTGACGGGCACCGTCGTCCAGACCATTTTGAGGGGGACGACACTATTTACAAACGGGCGCATTGTATCGTCGCCAATGGGCCGGCTCGTCAAACCGCGGCGTTGATCGTTGATCGTAAATTATGGCTGATTTATTCGGTTCCTCTCGCACGGTGGTCAAAGGCCGCTACGCCCTGCTCACGCCCGATGGCTTCGTGCCCGGCAACGTGCCCGGCTGGCAGAATGCGCAGACCGTCGTCAACATCGCGCCGGCGCTCGGCGCGCGCTTCGTGCAAATGCAGGTCAACCTCGGCCGCGTCGGCGTGGGGGAGGGCAATAGCGGCGCGCACGAATTTTTCATCTACGTCCTCGATGGCGGCGGCAGCCTGTTGCTGGAAACCAAACGCCACCGCTTGGAGGCCGGCAGTTACGCCTTCGTCCCGCCCGGGCAGGACATGCAACTCAAGAGCAACGGCATCGGCCTGCGCGTTCTAATTTTCCAAAAAATCCACGAGCGGGTGCGCGGGATGGACCTGCCCCGGCCCATTGTCGGCCACGAACGCGACGTGACCGGCCAGCCTTTCCTCGGCAACGACGACGCCCGGCTCCAGACCCTCCTGCCCGACGAGCCCGAATACGACCTCGCCGTCAACATCTTCACCTACCAGCCCGGCGCCACCCTGCCCCTGGTGGAATCCCACGTCATGGAACACGGCCTTCTCATGCTCCGCGGCCAGGGCGTGTACCGCCTGGATGCCGATTACCATCCCGTGCAGGCCGGCGACGTCATCTGGATGGCCCCGTATTGTCCGCAATGGTTCGTCGCCATGGGCAAAACCCCCGCCAGCTACATCTACTACAAAGACATCAACCGCGACCCGATGCCCTGAGCCCAATTCCCGAGCGCCAATGGCGCGACCCCATACCAGGCTGGGGATCGCGTCAAATAAAGCGCCCCCAGCCGGAGAATGCCTGCGAGCGCGGACTTTAGTCCGCACCAACTTGTGAGTTCACCGTGAGCACCGCTTCGAAGTGCATTATCCGCTCTCCCGCGCCATCCGAATTTCGCGAAGCGTCCTGGAGTGCGCCCAGTCCTCTGGCGCTTCAGCGCAGGACCTTAGCCGGAACAACGCAGTTGAAAAAGACTTTAACCGCAGATTGACGCAGATGAACGCAGATGGGGAAAGGCGGAAAACGAGAAAAAATGGCGCACCTAATAGTTCTCGATCCATAGCGGGCCAAAACCTTGCCTGCCTCATGGGTTCTGCGGTTGAAATGAATAGTTCCGGCTTGGGGCAGTTATATTTTTAGCCCGCCGGTCCAAAACGTCTCCAGCTCCGTCAGGAGCGACATCTTGCAAGGGTACCCGAGTGTGATGCCGCTCCTACGGAGCTGGAAAAATTATTGGGACAACGATAGCTACATAGATTTCGCCCCTGACGGGGCTGGAGGAGCGGCTTAAAGGGGCGTTGACAACCCCAAACGCCTCGCATACAAACGCTTTGTGCGATCCGCGATGACCTCCCATGTCCCCGCCGCCAAATATTGAGAAATTTCCCACACCGCCAGACACCCTGTCGTATGGCGAGGTGAGCTTGCGCTTTGTCCGCGTCATGCCAGGTGACCCCGTCCGCGATTTCGTCCCGGCTTACCATTTCCGCATAGTGCTGGCGGATGGCTCGGATGCGGGCCATATCAATTTCCGCGTTGGTGATACCGACCACGTCCGGGTTTGCGCCGGCCACATCGGATTCGAGATACTCGCGGCGTTTCGCGGTCACAGTTATGCGTTTCAGGCCTGCCGCGCCATCGCTCAGTGGGTTCGCACAATTTACGAGGCCGTTACCATAACCTGCGACCCAGACAATCAGGCGTCGAGGCGAACGGTTGAGCGGCTGGGCGCCAGTTTCATCGACGAGGCTCCCGTTCCACCACACGACCCGCATTATCAGCGCGGCTCGCGCACCAAACGGCGTTATTGCTGGACACTTTGAATTATCATCCTCCCGGGTGCCCACCCTCCCATCACCCCCGCCACCCGCATCGCGCGAAGCGTCCTGGAGTGCGCCCAGTCCTCTGGCGCTTCAGCATAGGCCCGTAGGGCCGGTATATTTGTAGCCCGCCGGTCCAAAACGTCTCCAGCTCCGTCAGGAGCGACATCATTCAAGGGTACCGGAGTGTGATGTCGCTCCTACGGAGCTGGAAAAATTAATGGGACAACGATAGCTACATAGATTTCGCCCCAGACGGGGCTGGAGGAGCGGCTTAAAGGGGCGTTGACAACCCCAACCGCCTCGCATACAAACGCTTTGTGTGAGCCAAATGAAAGACATACTACGGTTTGCCAGAGGTTAGGCCGATCTGCCCATGTTGAGAAACCTTACCATCTCTGTTCGCAGTCAGGCAGTTTTAATACTCTCGCTGACAGCTATATGGGGCTTTTCCTTTCTGGGCTGCCTCAGCGAGGTGGACTCCAGGCATTTGTTTTGGGGAGATTGTTTTGTCTTTTTGCCTTTTATTATTCCCATCTTCACAGTTATTTTGATCATGTCATACCGACGGTCAGGCAGAGAGCATGGCAAATGGGTATATGCCGCAGCCTTGGCTGCGGCTAGTTGCTGGGTTGTGATTCTTGGTTACATATCCCTGGCTTGGTTTTTATGAATTACTGGCCTAACACCCTCTGGCCCAATTCCCCCCGCCTCCAGCACGAACTCAACGCCCTTGCCCTGATCTCGGAAAGCCCGCCGCCGGTCGTCACCCGGGTGTTATTCTCCGAGGCGGATTTGCGCGGGCGCGCGTTCGTCAACAATCTCTGCCGCGAGGCCGGTCTGGCCCTGCGTGAGGACGCCGTTGGCAATATCTTCGCCCGCTGGACGGGCAGTGCCCCGGAACTCCCGGCCGTCGCCACCGGCTCCCACATTGACGCCATTCCCAACGCCGGCAAATTCGACGGCGTCGTCGGCGTGCTGGGCGCGCTGGAGGCGTTGCGCACCCTGCGCGCGGCGGGCTTCCAGCCCCGGCGCTCGCTGGAACTCGTGATCTTCACCGCCGAGGAACCCACGCGCTTCGGCCTGGGCTGCCTGGGCAGCCGCTTGCTGGGCGGCGTGCTCACGCCGGAACGCGCCGCCCGCCTCGCGGACCGTGACGGCCAAACCCTCGACGACTGGCGCGCGCGCGGCGGTTGCACCGGCCCGCTCGCCGCCGTGCCCCTGCCACAGCAGCACTACGCCGCCTTCGTGGAGTTGCACATTGAACAGGGGCCGGTTCTGGAGCAGGAAAACCTCGCCATCGGCATCGTGGAAAAAATCGCCGCGCCCAGCACCCTGCGCCTGCAACTCACCGGCGTGGGCGGCCATGCCGGCGCGGTGCTCATGCCCGGCCGCCACGACGCCGGCCTCGCCGGGGCGGAGATTGCGCTCGCCGTGGAGTCGGCTGTCACGAGCACCGGCAGTCCGGACACCGTGGGCACCACCGGCGTCTTCCGCATTGAACCCGGAGCGGTCAACAGCGTCCCCTGCCGCGCCTGGCTGGAAATCGACGTGCGCGACACCCAAACCGCCACGCGCGACGCCGCGCTCGCCCAAATCGAATCCGCCGCCGCCGCCATCTGCGCCCGCCGCGGCGTCCAACTCGAACTCGAACGCCTGAACGTGGACCCGCCCGCGATCTGCGATGCCCGCCTCGTCCAAACCATCGCCGGACTCTGCCACACCCTCGGCCTCTCGCACCGCACGATGATCAGCCGCGCCTACCACGACTCCCTCTTCATGGCCCAAGTCTGCCCCACCACCATGATCTTCATCCCCTCCTACCAAGGCTACAGCCACCGGCCGGATGAATATTCCTCGCCGGAACAAATTGAGGCAGGGGTAAGAGTGCTGGCGGCCACCTTGGCAACAATTTCTAACGCCTAAAGGCGAGGCTTATGAGGCTTCAACAAGTTTGTCCATACGTTCCAAGTTAAATCTCCAAGACTCCGGAGTGGCGTCCGTCGTTCCTACACCCTCTCCTCGTGTCCAAATATGTTTCAAAGAGAGTGATCCGTGACCTTTTCCACCTCGCTGAGTCTTTAGGTGATTTGCAATTTCTGATGCTGTCGCGACGAAGCAGTCGGGACATTTGCCAAGCGGCACCTTAAAAAAGCTCACAAGGAAAAAAATTAAACCTTTTCCCTGAGCCTCAAGCCATTCATCAGCTGCGCGGTGGTAATTCGCGTCGCGCACGTAATTACCAGCTAACGTCCATCCTGCTAACTGTGTTCCTTTTACCGATACTTTGGCAAGTTTCCCGCCTTTACCAACAACCAAGTCATACGTTGGCTGGTCTGCTCCATATTGAATTAATACATCGTAGCAAGCATGCGCAAGCAAGCCGGCAGCGAAAGCCTCAGCTGCTATTTTTATATGGTATTGCGTCGGATTGGACATAAGTGGAGATTTTCTCTGTTTAGGTTTGAAGTAAATTAATATGCTTCCGTATTCAGGCGAATAAATGGTTTGTGATGATTACACAAACAACGATGTCCGCTCCATCTTCGTCGCATCAATCAACCCCTGATCCGTCAGCTTTAATTCCGGAATCGGCGACAGGCTCAAAAACGACAGCGTCATAAACGGGGCGTGTAAATCGCTCCCGAGTGCGTGCGCCGCCGCATCCAGTCCGGCCATCAACCGGATGACCTCCGGCAGGGGCTGGTCGGACACCAGCCCGGCGATGGGCAGGCCCAGTTCCGCCACCACTTTACCGTCGGCCACGGCCACGAGGCCGCCTTGCAATTCTTGCAGCCGTTGAATGGCCACCACAATATCCCCGTCATGCGTGCCCACCACCACGACGTTATGCGCGTCGTGCGCCACGCTGGAGGCCAGCGCCCCGCGCTGCAATTTGAACCCGCGCACAAACCCCACGCCCACCTGGCCGGTGGCCCGGTGCCGTTCCACGACCACCAGTTTCAAAATATCCCGCGCCACATCCGCCACGATCTGCCCGCCTTCCACCTTGGGCGCCGCCACCAGCGTTTTCGTCACGATCTGATTCGGCACAATCTCAATTACTTTGATCTGGGCTGGGCCATGCGGCTTCACCACGAAATCCCGGGCGGCATCATACCGCACATTCATCGTGCTGCGGGGCAGGGGAGTGGCCGCCCGGCCGGCCGCCAGATAATTCCCGTTCTCCGCCACCAACACGCCTTTTTTATAAACCTGCCGGACGGTAAAATTCTGCAAATCATCAAACACCACGAAATCCGCCCAGAACCGCGGGGCGATGGCCCCGTAATTTCGCAGCCGGTAATGCCGCGCGGTGTTGATGGTGGCGATTTGCAGCGCCGTTACCGGCGGCACCCCCGCCGCAATGACCTTGCGCACACAATGGTCAATGTGCCCCTCGTGCGCCAGGTCGCCCGGCAGCTTGTCATCCGTGGCAAACGAAAAATTCGCCGCGTTCTGGGCGGTGATGAGGGGGATTAAATGTTCCAGATTCCGCTCGGTGCTGCCCTCGCGGAGCAGAATGTGCAACCCCAGCCGCAACTTTTCCCGCGCCTCCTCCAGTTCGGTGGACTCATGATCCGAGCGCACCCCGGCCAGGGCGTAGGCGTTCAAATTCTTGCCGCGCAACCCCGGCGCATGACCGTCAATCGCCTTGCCCTTGCCCGCGTCGATCTTGGCCAGCTCCGACTCCCAGCCCAGAAACACGCCCGGATAATTCATCAGCTCCGCCACCCCCGCGATGCGCTCATCCGCGATCATCAACTTCAAATCATCCGCCGTGAGCTGTGCCCCCGCCGTTTCCAAATGCGTCGCCGGCACGCAACTCGGCAGCATGATGAAAAAATCCAGCGGCAGCTGCTTGGTGGATTCCAGGACATAGCGAATGCCATCCAGCCCGAGCACATTGGCATATTCATGAGGATCAATCACCAGCGCCCCCGTGCCATGCGGCACCACCGCGCGGGCAAATTCCGGTGCGGTCAGCAGCGAACTCTCTATATGAAAATGCCCGTCAATCAGGCTCGGTGCGAGGTAAGCCCCTGCCAGGTCAATAACGGTTTTGGCGGCGTAATCGCCCAGACCGACAATCCGGCCATCCTCCACCGCGACATTCGCCGGGTAAATTTCCCCGCTCAGGACGTTCACCACCCGCGCGTTTTTGAAGAGCAGACTGGCTGGCTGTTCCCCCCGGGCCACGGCTAATTTTTGTTGGACGTTGCGCATGTCAGTTTCTCCTAATGTTCTCACCCTAATGCAGGACCGCCTCCCCGGCAAGCCCCGCTTGCCGCCGGAGTGCGGCCGTCTCGGCCGCAATAAACCGCTCAAAGACTGCGCTCATCGAAACCGCCTGCGACTCCACTCCGCACGCTTGCTTGCGCCCGAGACGGGCGCACTCCGTGGGCGTTCCGCCCCCAATTTCCCGGCAAGCCCCGCTTGCCGCCGGAGTGCGGCCGTCTCGTCCGCGATGAACCGCTCAACGACTGCGCCCATCGAAACCGCCCGCGACTCCACCCCGCAAGTTGACTTGCGCCCGAGACGGGCGCACTCCGGGGCGTTCCGCCCCAACTGCCCGGCAAGCCCCGCTTGCCGCCGGAGTGCGGCGGTCTCGGCCGCAATAAACCGTTCAATGACTGCGCTCACTGAAACCGCCGGCGGCTCCACCCAACACGGTTACTTTCGCCCGAGACGGGCGCACTCCAGGGGCGTTC
>CAITTG010000131.1 GCA_903895255.1 uncultured Verrucomicrobia subdivision 3 bacterium | reverse complement strand
CGGGTCCGTGACCCGCAGCACATCGCCAGCCATTCTGGCATCGAAACCTTTCCTGTTAGCAGCCGCAAGCTGCTTGCCGTGCCTGCCTCCCATCCGACCGCGTTCGCTGGCCATCTCTGGGCGGCGCGAAGCGTCCTGGAGTGCGTCCAGTCCTCTGGCGCTTTTGCCAAACCACCATTGGAAAACCTTGGGCACCCCCTGCCAAATCACCGGCCCACCATTCTCCCTTTCCCCAAAGGGGAGTGGAAGCTCGCAAATAAACTGTTATCCGTATTTAATTATTCCTAACGGACTTTTAAAGCTAAATGCAAAACCAACCAACCGAACCCGCCCAAGGGCAGGGGACCCACCCCCTGAATACCCGCCCAACCAGCGACAACCCCTCGGCGCAGCCCTGTCATTATCCGGTCCGGTTCGGCCTCCCCGGCGCGCGGGTCCGTGACCCGCAGCACATCGCCAGCCATTCTGGCATCGAAACCTTTCCTGTTAGCAGCCGCAAGCTGCTTGCCGTGCCTGCCTCCCATCCGACCGCGTTCGCTGGCCATCTCTGGGCGGCGCGAAGCGTCCTGAAGTGCGTCCAGTCCTCTGGCGCTTTTGCCAAACCACCGTTTGAAAACCTTATGCGTCCGCCAGCCAAATCACTGGCCGACCATTCTCCCTTTCCCCAAGGCAAAGTGGAAGCTCGCCAACCCATGCGCATCCGCGTTTAATCATTTTTAAGCTAAATGCAAACCCATCCAACCGACCCCTCCCCGGCCCAAACCTATCATTATCCCGTCCGGCTCGGCATCATCGGCGGCGGGCAACTCGCCCGCATGCTGGCCCTCGCGGCGCTGCCACTGGGCTGCGAAGTCATCGTCCTGGAAAATAGCCCCCTCAGCCCCGCCGCCCGGCTCGCGCCTGCTGCCCTGGTGGGCGACTGGAACGATCCCGCCACCCTCCTGAAACTGGCCGAACGCTGCGACGTCATCACCCTGGAAAACGAATTTGTCAACGCCGCTGCCCTGGCGGCCTTGGAACAAGCCGGCCACCCCGTCTATCCCGGTGCCGCCTGCCTGGCGGTAACCCAGGACAAACTCACCCAGAAACAGACGCTCCAAAACGCCGGGCTCGCCGTGCCCCGCTTCCGCGCCGTTCGTTCCCCTGCTGAAGTGCAGGCGGCGGCGGCTGACTTCGGCTGGCCCCTCGTCTTAAAAACCCGGCGCAACGGCTACGATGGCAAAGGCAACTTCACCCTGCGCTCCGCCGCCGACCTGCCCGCCGGTTGGGCCGCCCTCGGCGGCGACCGCCTTGAATTAATGGTCGAGGAATTCTGGCCCTTCACCCGCGAACTGGCGGTGATCGTCACGCGCGCTCGCACCGGGGAGGCGGTGCTCTATCCCGTGGTGGAAACCATTCAGCAGAATCACGTGTGCCACGTGGTCAAAGCCCCGGCGGAAATCCCGCCGGAAGTCGCCGCCCGGGCCACCGAACTGGCCGGCCGGGCCGTGGCCGCCGTGGGCGGCGTCGGCAGCTTTGGCGTGGAAATGTTTTTGTCCGCGGCGGGTGCGCTCGTCATCAATGAACTCGCGCCGCGCGTGCACAACTCCGGCCACTACACCATCGAGGCCTGCGTGTGCTCCCAGTTCGAAAACCACGTGCGCGCCGTGCTCGGCTGGCCGCTCGGCAGCCCCACCATGGTGGCCCCGGCGGCGGTCATGCTGAATCTGCTGGGCACGGTGGCCGCCCCCGGACAACCCGTGGGCTTGGTGCCCGCGCTCCAGCAGACTGGCGCCCACGTCCACCTTTATGGCAAACTGACGAGCGGACCGGGCCGTAAAATGGGCCACGTCACCGCGCTGGGCGGCACCCTGGCGTCCGCCTTGGCAACGGCGCAACGCGCCGCGCGGGAAATATCGTTTGGCGCAAAATAATATGAGCAAAACCAATCAACCCCGGGTGGGGATCATCATGGGCAGCGACTCCGACTGGCCCACCATGGAAGCGGCCTGGAAAGTCTGCCAGGACTTCGCCGTCCCCTGCGAAGTGCGCGTCGTGTCCGCGCACCGCACCCCTGATGACATGGCGAAATATGCCAAAACCGCCCATCGGCGCGGCCTCCGCGTCATCATCGCCGGCGCCGGCGGCGCGGCGCACCTCCCCGGCATGGTGGCCAGCCACACCCCGCTGCCCGTCATCGGCGTGCCCGTGGAAAGCAAAAGCCTGAAAGGCCTGGATTCGCTCTTGTCCATCGTGCAAATGCCCGGCGGCATCCCCGTGGCCACCGTCGCCATCGGCGGCGCGCGCAACGCCGGCCTGCTCGCCGTCGCCATCCTCGCCACCAGCGATCCGGCGTTGCATGAAAAATTGGTCCAGTTCAAAAAACAACTCGCCGCCGAATCCCGCCAGCGCGGCCGCAAGCTAACGGCCAGTTTGCCGGGATGAGCTTCGTGGGTATTTCCTTTTAAACTCGGCACTCTTTGCGTTCTATGCGGTTAAAAAACGCCTTTTCCCCGCCCCGCTTTGCGTCTTTGCGTCTCTGCGCCTTTGCGTTAAATCCCCTCCCGCCGCACTGCGCTGAAAAAACGCCTCCTCCCTTTGTGACGTATTTCCGCATGAATCCCCCTATTTACTAATGGTTCCCGCGATCAGCAGCGCCAGGGCCAGCGTCAGCAACGCCACTCGCCAGCGGTGATGCCCGTCCCAGCGGCTCCGATATGTCTTCCAATCGGCCGGTGGATTACCTTCGGTCCAGGCGGCAATCCGGTTGTTGACCGGCACCAACGCGATCAGCGAATACCCAATCGCCAGCGCCCACAAAATGGCCGCCGCCACCGTCCCAACCGGCCAGCGCCCCGATGCGTGCCCGTCGATCAAGGCTTCGGCCAGCGTCAGCAAAAGCGTCAACGCATACCAAAAAGGCATGACCTTCCCCAGCAAGCGCGCCAGGGCCGTCGCCACCGGCAGGTGGGCCGCATCCGGGAGCCGGTCCAGCGTTGGATGCACAAACACGGCAATGGCCAGTTCAGTTCCCACCATCAATCCCGCGACCATAATCGTCGCCACATTGAAGATTTCCATCATAAGTTTCTCCTTAAGCTAAATGTTTGCCGTTGTCTGCTTCCAAATCGATACACGGCCACCCTCACCCTGTAAAGCGCGGTGGGTCAGTTTATTTTCACGGTTTAATGTCAAAATAATGTTCGCCGAGATCCGCCAGCAAACCGGTCTCCGTTGGCCGCCAGCCGAGCCGTTCCTGGGTCAGGCTGCTGGCCGTCGGGTTGTCGATCGCTATAAAGGGTGCCAGGAAACTAAACTGTTTGGCGGCGGCCGCCGGAGTTTTGCTGACCACGGGCACACTGAGCCGTTTGCCAATCAGCGCGGCGATCTCGCGAAACGGCAGGCCCGCCTCCGCCACCCCATGATAAGTGCCGCCCGCCGGTCCTTTCTCCAGGGCCAGCCGGAAGAGTCGGGCGACATCCTGGCGATGGACCGCCGGCCAGCGATTGGCCCCATCCCCCACATACCCCGATTCCTGCTGCTTGCGCGCGATTTGAATCAGTTGCGGCGCGAAGCCCCCCTGGTCGCCCGCGCCGTGCACGATGGGCGGCAGCCGGATAATGGAGGTGCGAACCCCCTGTGTCGCCAGCTCCTTCATGAGCTCTTCCGATTTACTCCGCGGGGCGACAAACGCATCCGGATCAAACGCATCATTCTCCGTGGCCATCCGGCCGGGTTTCAACCCCAGCGTGCCGAAGATGGCCAGCAACGGCCGGTCGGTGCCTTTCAGGGCCTCGCCCATGGTCTCCAACGCGCGCCGGTCCATCCCCACCGCCGCCGCGCCGAACCGCGCGACAATGCCGCTCGGAGCGCCACCCAGCAGGACTCCCAGCCGCGTTGTGAGCGGCATGTGCCCGAGCTGGTGATAAAAAGCCGTGTGAATGACCCCATCGGCTGCGGCGGCTCCGCGCTGCAGACCGGCCAGGTCTTCAACCTGGCCGCGCTGCACCCGCGCCCCCATTGCGCTTAGCTTGGCGGCTGCGGCGTCCGAGCGGGCCAGTCCCGTTACTTGATGCCCCGCGCCGATGAGTTCTTTGACGATCGCCGATCCGATAAAACCCGTGGAACCTGTGACAAATACATGCATAATAATTACTCCTTCGATTTTTTAGTTTAATTCAGTGCTGCCAACTTTTTACAAACTGGATGGCGCTTCGAGTCAGTAACCGCACCCTCGCCGGCTTCACCGCCGACCAGCGGGGTCCGCCCCCCGGCCGCCTGGTTCCGCCCGCCACCATTCATTGAGTTTCTAAATTCAATCATGGGTCCACTTTAACCCAAAATATTAGACGTTCAATGCTTGGAAGTCCGCATTATCTGCTCTATCGTCCAATAAATGAACATCGATGCGCTGTCCGACGCCCTCCTGAAAATGAAGCTGCGAACGTTCGTCTCCGGCGGTCTCAATGCGGGCGGCCAATGGGCCTTGGATTGCCCCGCCTACGCCGGTTTAAAGCTGCACGTGGTCCTCAAAGGCGAGGGCTGGCTCGCCATCCCGGGCCATCCCGAAAAATATCATATCAAGGAGGGAGACTGCGGCCTGCAAATCAGCGGGCAGCCCTATGTCGTGACGAAAGACTTGGCCATCCAAAAAAGAACCAGGGTGGAGACGATCATGGCCTCCGCCCGGAATGGGATTTTAACGTTGAATGGCGGTGGCGATTTCTACTCGATCACCGCCCATTTCGGACTGGAAGGCCACCTGCCCAAAATTCTGTTCGCACAATTGCCGCCGATGATTCACATCGCGGGCAACGCGGAGCCCGCCGCGATCTTGCGCTGGACTCTGGAACTGTTCAGCAAAGAGTTTCACGGGAATTTGGAGGGCCGGGCTTTGATTCTGAATCACCTGGGGCCGGTCATGCTCCTGCAAATGCTCCGCGTCTACCTCGCCGCCAACCGGAAGGATAAAAACTGGCTCGCCGCGCTCTCGGATCCAAAGTTATCCAAGGCCATTGAAGCCATGCACTCCGGTTACCAGCGATCCTGGTCCCTTGAAGCCTTGGCGCGCCTGGCCGGCATGTCTCGCTCGGGGTTTGCCCTGAACTTCAAGCAACAGGTTGGCCTGGCTCCCATGGATTATTTAATGAACTGGCGGATGCAACGGGCTGCTGAACTGCTCCGCTCAACCAATCAAAATATTGCGGCAATCGCCCATGAGGTGGGGTATGAATCGGAAAGCGCTTTTAGCATCGCCTTCAAAAAAACCATCGGTTGCCGGCCCGGCTCTTACCGGAAAGCGGGCTAGCCCTGCAAAAGAGAGTTCTTCCATCCCGTGTCGCCCCCCCTTGACACTTCTTGCCAATCGTTCTATACTCATCGCGTGAGTTGCCTTGGTGTTTGGTTTTTCCGCTGCGGCCCAATGCCGGGGAAGTGCCAGGTGGCTGGTTTGCGCCATGTCGGATTTCCGCGTGGCGCCCCGTCCGCCGCCACCCTTTTTTTCGGCGCTGGTCATGAGGTGCGCCACCGATCCTTCGGCTGTGGCCGGTTCTTTGATTTAATGATGAAGCGGATATGGCCGCCGCCCGGGCGAACTTCACGGATTACCACCTCCCCGGCCGCGCCTCAAGCCTGCCCCGCTCAAGGTAATTCAAGGTAATTCAAGGTGATTCAAGGTGATTCAAGGTGATTCAAGGTGATTCAAGGTGATTCAAGGTGATTCAAGGTGATTCAAGGTGAAAATATTTTCAAAGCTGGGGTCCAGCCCGGAAAACCCCAATCCGTGGGCAGCTGAGCTGGCCAGGCAAACCCCTCCCCAAACGGCCTGGCCTGGCCCGCCTTCATTCAGGTAAATACTTGTGTGGTTGCCGGTTGCCGTGCGCCATGGTTTTTGCTAAGCTCTTGTCAATGATATCGGTGGCATTAACAGTGCGTTACCACGTCGGTCCGGCCGGGCTCCAGCAGTCCTGCCCGCCCGGGAGGCTTCCGCGTCGCGAAGTGGCGGGCCGGGCCAATCAATTGGCCCGGGTCTGCCGCAGTTTGCTGCTGCTGCTAACCACCGCCTTGCTGGCCACCGGGTGCCAGACCTATCAACAGCAAAACAAAGTGGTCCGCTACTGGCAGCAGGGGGATTTGCCCCGGGCCGCCTCTGAGGCCACCGCCAAGGCCGACAAAAATGCCGGCCACAAGGATGCCATCATCTGGCGGTTGGAGCAGGGCTCCGCCTTGCGCGCGGTGGGTCGCTACCAGGATAGCAACACCGCGTTTGACCAGGCCCAGGCGCGGATCGATGACTATGCCCAACAGGCCAAAGTCCGGCTCGGCCAGGAAAGTGCCGCCATGCTTTCCAACCAGGCCAACCTCGCCTACGAGGGCCGCGCGTACGATGGCATCATGCTCAACACCTACGAGGCCCTCAATTACCTGGCCCTGGGCGAACGTGACAAAGCCCGCCCCGAACTTATCAATGCCTACCTCCGCCAGCAGGACGCCGTCGCGGCCAATAAAAAGCGCATCCAGGAGGCCCAGGAGGATGCCGAGCAATCCAAGGACAGCGCCGCGATTGCCCGGGCGCAGCAAGACCCCGGATTGCAAGCCCAACTCGCCGGCACCACCACCAATCTGGACGGGATGCGCTTTTACGGCGACTACGTCAACCCCTTCACCGTGTACTTGGATGGCTTGTATTTCATGGCGAACGCCGCGGACGTGTCGGACTTGGAACGCTCCCGCAAGTCCCTCTCCCGCGTGGTTTCTTTTGCCCCGGACAATGTTTACGTGAAGCAGGATCTTGCCGCTGCGGAAGGTCTCATTCGCGGCCAGCCATTACCGCCGACCACCTATGTGATTTTTGAAACCGGCTGCGCCCCCCAGCGCGGCCAGATCCGTATCGACATACCCATCATTGTTTCCCGGGTGTCCTACGTCGGGGCGGCATTTCCCAAGCTGGAGTTTAATAATAATTACATGCCGTTTCTCACGGTCTCCGCCAACGGCGCCAACACCAGCACCATGCTGGTGGCCAGCATGGATGCCGTGATCGGTCAGGATTTCAAAAACGAACTGCCGGTGATCATCACCAAAACCATCATCGCCACCGTGGTCAAGGGGGTGGCGGCTTATGCCGCCAACAGCGCGGCGGAAAACGCCGGGGGCGATCTCGGGGGCCTGCTCACCCAACTCGGCACGGCGGTTTACCAGATGGCCGTCAACATCGCCGATACCCGCACCTGGAGCACCCTGCCCAAGCAATTTCAAGTCGCCCGGGTGCCCACGCCCCCGAATCGCACCATCGATTTGATCACCCCCGCCGGTATGAAAACAACAGTGACTATCGGACCCGGCAATGTTAATGTGGTTTACGTGAAATCGATCAATGAATTTTCGCCATTGCTCATCTCGCAATTTACACTGAAATGAAAACGTCAAAATATTTGGTGCTGGCTCTGGCCGCAGGCGCGGTGGCCCTGGCCGGTTGCTCCACCGCCACGGTCAACAGCGTCGAAAACACCCAGAAGGTCGGCCAGCCTTATTATATCAACGATACCCGGGTGGTCACCGACAACTCCCTGGCCAAGTCGGTTGCCCTGGTGGCCGTCAACACCATCACCACCCCCGCCGGCTTCCTCAAGGTGCAGGTGCAGGTGAAAAACCGCACGTCCTCCCATAAGAGTTTCCTCTACCGTTTCGACTGGTTTGACATCAACGGCATGCAGGTGAAAAACATCGTTTCAGCCACCATTCCCGACCAGATCGAAGGCGGCGAAACCAAGTTTATCGCCGGTGTGGCGCCCAACCCTGACTGCAAGGATTTCCGTTTGAACTTCATCGGCGCCAAATAATTTTTTAACCACCCCATCTAATATTAAATTACATGAAAGCCAAAATTCTGTTCCCCCTCCTGGCCGCCGCCACGCCTTTGCTCCTCACCGGTTGCGGCACCAATGCCCATTACGTGAAGACCGGCGACAAGGAGCAAATTATCAGCACCAGCCAGATTAACATTCAGGACTACGCCACCGCCGCCAGCCTGTCGGTGCAGAAGTTGCTCGCCACCAGTGCCATTGACAAAGTGGCCAATCCGCCGGCCCTCATTGAAATCAGCCGCATCATCAACAACACCAGCCAGCAGGTGGACACCGATCTGCTGACCAAGAAAATCAGCATCGCCCTGTTGCAGAGCGGCCGGGCCGTGACCAAAACCGTGGACCCGCTGGCCGCCTCCTACCAGCAGCAGACCTCTCCGGCGGGCACCCGGGTGCCCGATTTCACCCTCTCCGGCAAAATCATCCAGACCGTGGATTCGGCGGGCGACACCAAGCGCACCACCTACAGTTTCCAGCTCTCCCTGAACGACACCCGGGCGGGCGTCCAAGTCTGGGAGGATGAGGAAGAAATCGGCAAGCAAGGCACCCGCGCCACCGTGGGCTTTTGATTTAAGCGCTTAACCGCTTGGCCACCCTGCCGGCTCGCTGGCAGGGTGGTTTTTTATTGGCGTACCACCCGCTCTAATTCCGCATACAAACCCGCCACCTCCGCCACGGATCTCTCCGCGTCCGCCGTCACCAGTCCAAAGCCCGGGCCGTAGGCGGGGCCGTTGGCCACGCAGAGGTCGCTCTGCGCTTCCGCCAATTGGCGGCGGGCCGCCTGCAGCACCTCCGCGCGGGTGCCATCCACCTCAAATTTCCAGCCCACCAGCCGGGCCCGGGGAAACCAGCCGCGCAGTTGCACAATGAGTTTCGGGGTGGGCAGCAATTCCACCAGCAAACCCCCCGCGCGCGTGGGAATTTTGCCGGCTTGAACGGCGGTCAAATCGCCGCCGGGCGTATGTTGCCAGATCTTGCCAAAAGTAAAATCACTCACGGCCGCCGCGTGAAACACGGCCTGGATGGTCTCCCCGCCCAGGGCTTGCAACCGGTCGCCCAAACTGGCTGTCGTGGTGAAGCTCTGGACCGCCGCCGCCCGCCGGGCCCCGGCATAAGTGGCCCCTTCGCCCAGCAACAGCGTGACGTTGTGGCCTTGGTCCGTCAGAAAATTGGCCAGTTCCACGCCCAGTTTGCCGGTGGAAAAGTTGGTCAGCCGGCGGACGCTGTCCAGCGGCTCATAAGTCGGTCCGGCGGTGATGATGCAGTTCATTCGCCCCCACCTTAACCAGCCCGCCGCCAATCTTCAACCTTCCGCTCTCCCGGCCGTCGTGGCAACATGGGGCGTGAGCAAAATTGTCGGCATAGATTTGGGCACCACCAACTCCCTCGTGGCCACGGTGGATTCCGGCATCCCCCTGGTCATCGCGGATGCCGCAGGCGCGCGCCTGACGCCCTCGGTGGTTCATTTCCCGGCCGCCGGCCAGCCGCCCGTCGTCGGTGCGGAGGCCAATCGCGTGCGCTTGATTCATCCAGCCGCCACCGCGTATTCCGTGAAACGCTTCATGGGCCGCCGGGCCGCCGACATTACCCCGGAGGAATTATCCGTCACTTATCCGGTGAACACCACGGGCCACGGTCCGGTGACGTTTCCCTTGCAGGATAGAAACTGGACCCCCGAGGAGGTTTCCGCCGAGGTGCTCAAAAAATTACGCGCGGTCGCGGACGCCTATTTCGGCGAACCCATCACGCGCGCGGTCATCACCGTGCCCGCCTATTTCAACGACGCCCAGCGGAACGCCACCAAAAAGGCGGGCGAACTCGCCGGGTTCACCGTGGAGCGCATTCTCAACGAACCCACCGCCGCCGCGCTGGCCTACGGTTTGGACAAGCTCAAGGAACGCGCCAAAATTGCCGTCTACGATCTGGGCGGCGGCACCTTCGACCTCTCCATCCTCGAATTGACCGAGGGCGTGTTTCAAGTCCTTTCCACCAATGGCAACACCCGCCTCGGCGGCGATGACTTGGACCGCCGCCTGGTGGAATTTCTGGTCGAAAAAATTGCCGCCGCCGGTGGTCCCCGCCTGGCGGTGGACGTGCCGACCGCCCCGGCGAATGTCCTCGCGCTCCTCTCCCGGGTCCGCGAGTCAGCCGAGCAAGCCAAGATTCGGCTTTCCAGTGAAACCTCGGTGGACATTGCCCTGCCATTTCTCACGCCCGAGTTCAGTTTTCATCTGACGCTCACCCGGGCCGAACTGGAGCAACTCACGCGCGACATCATCGGGCGCACCCGCGCCCACTGTTTGCGCGCCCTTGCCGATGCCAAAATCGAGGCCGCTACGCTCGACCAGGTCATCCTCGTGGGCGGTCAGACCCGCATGCCGCTGGTTCGGCAGTTCGTCAGCGAATTATTTGGCTGCGTGGATTTCACCGAAACCCGGGGCAGCCTGCGCCTGGGCAGTGACTACCATCAGGCCGCCGGCCCGCAATTGAACACCTCGCAAAATCCCGACGAGGCCGTGGCCCTCGGCGCGGCCATCCAGGCGGAAATTTTATCCGGTGGCTTCAAAAATGTGCTGCTGCTGGATGTCACTCCGCTATCGCTGGGCATTGAAACTTTTGGTGGCTTGATGAATGTGCTCATCCCGCGCAACTCCACCATTCCCGTGAAGGCGGGCGAGATGTTCACCACCGCCGTGGACCAGCAGCGGTCCATGCTCATTCATGTCCTGCAGGGCGAGCGTGAGCGCGCCCGCGACAACTGGAGCCTCGGCAAATTCACGCTCGAATTCGCGCCCTTGCCGCGCGGTCTGGCGCGGGTGGGGGTGCAGTTCGAGATTGATGCCAACGGCATCCTGCACGCCCTGGCCCGGGACATCCAGACCGGCCGCGAGCGCGTGGTGGAAATGAAATCCGCCGTGGACGTGGCGGATGAGGCGGTGCAGCAAATGGTGGAGGAATCCGTGGAGCACGCCTTCACCGACCTCGCCGCGCGCCGCTGGATCGAGGCCAAACTCAAGGCCAATGAAGTGCTCACCGCCACCCGCTCCGCCCTCACCGCCTGCGCCGACGAGGTGGACGCGGCTTACCAGGCGAAAATTGCCATTGCGGTGCAGGAAGTGGAAGCCGCCTTGACCACCGAGGCCAGTAATGAGGCGGGTGATTTAAAACGGCTGCAAGGGGCGATCGCGGCGCTCGACGAAGCCACCAAGCCGCTGGCCGAATTACTGATGGATCGCGCCATGGAAGCCCTCCTCCGCAAACGCGGATTGTTGCAATGACGCCACTAGTGGTTGATCTTCCAAAAGATGCCGAACGCGATCATCACCACGGCAATCAAGCCGAGCATGGTCAGCATCCGGATTTCTCTTTGATAAGTCGACGTTGTTCTGCGTCGACGCACCTTGTGCTCCATCAATATATCTTAGCAACGTGTCAGCCGGCCGGCAAGGACTTTCGGAAAAAATCAACGCCACAGCCATTCCAGTAACGGCGCGACCACCACGGCCGGCAGGAAACTGGTTAACTCCACCCGGCGCACTTCGAAGATCACCAGACTCACCGCGCAGGCCACCAGGCCCGTGGCCGAGTTCACCGCATCCGCCACCTGATGGACGGCGCACCAGGGTGCGGCCGCGTGCTGGCAGAGCAGGGTGACCCCGCCAAATAACGCCAAAATGGGAAACGCCGTCAGCGCCGCCGGCCAGCCGAACAATTGTACAAACCCCATCATCGCCAGGGCATCCATCAGGGCCTTGATGGCAAACAAATAAAAGCTCCCCGTGAAACCCTCCTCCACCGCCCCCAGCCACCCCAGCGGCGCCGCGCCCAGCAGCAGCACGCAGGCCGTCAGCCCGGCGACCGGCTTCCCGGGCGGCTGGCTTCGCGCCGTATTGATGCGCTGGCCCGCCAGGCGTCCGAGTTGGTTGGAAACATCCTGCAGTCGCAACAGCTTCCCCACCCAATAACCCAGCACCACCGCCAGGAAAGTAATCAACAGCCTTTTCACCGCCACCAAAAAGCTTCCCCCCCAATTCCCGGCCACCAGGCCGATCCCGGTGATCATCGTGGCCGCGCCTAAAACTGTGCGCAACCCCGCTTGCGCGCGCGCCGGCAGCGGCGTGCGCCGTACCAGCCCGCACAAGCTGCCCAGCAAAATCGCCAGGGCATTGAGAAAAGCGCCGTTCATCCCCTGACTTCAAGGGTACGGCGGCCAAAGCGCAAGCCGGAAATGGTTTGCCGGCTAATTTTCCGCCCTGCTTAGGCCTCGGAGCGCGGACTTCAGTCCGCATTAACGTGAAATAATGCCCTCCTCGTCTCTCTGTCAAAATAACCTCCAAACTTGCTGACGCGTTTGTTCTGGCTTAGGGCTGCAAGCCCGCCATGTTATAGCCCGCGCCGGAGGGCAGTCCCCGGCGCGCGGGTCCGTGACCCGCAGCACGTTGACTCGCCAGCCAGCGTCGCGATTAACCTGCCCCGCATCCGGCCCCGGCACTCAGCACGCTCCAGCTTGACTCTTGCGGAAATTTTTTGCCCTCCCACCCAAAGCCTGTAAAGTACCCCGAATGTCTGACGGCAAGCCAATGGTCAGCCGCCCCTGGGCCTGGATCCCCACCCTCTATTTCGCGGAGGGCCTGCCCTATGCCCTCACCATGTCCGTGGCCGTGGTGCTCTACAAAAATCTCGGCCTCTCCAACCGCGACATTGCCTTTTACACCGGCTGGCTCTATCTGCCGTGGGTGATCAAACCCCTCTGGGGCCCGGTCGTGGACCGCCTGAAAACCCGCCGGCACTGGATCTGGTCCCTGCAATTGGTCATCGGCGCCGCCCTGGCGGGCGTGGCCTGCTCCCTGCCCACCACCCATTTTTTGCAGCTCAGCCTGGGCTTTTTCTGGCTGGTGGCGTTTAGTTCCGCCACGCATGACATCGCGGCGGATGGCTTCTACATCCTGGCCAACACCGAGCAGGAGCAGGCCTTTTTTAGCGGCATTCGCAACACCTGTTACCGCGTGGCCACCATCACCGCCCAAGGCGGCTTGGTGGTGCTGGCCGGCGTCATTCAGGCCCGCACCGGCAGCTATGTGACGGCCTGGACGGCGGTCTTTGGCTTGATGGCCGCGCTGCTCGCAGGCTTCGGTTTGTATCATTTATGCATTTTACCCCGGCCGTCCGGGGATCAGCCGGGGCACGCCGCGTCCGCCGGCGATGCGTCCGCCTCCCCGGGCTTCCTGACGGAATTTTTTATCACGTTTCGCACCTTCTTCCAGAAACCCAAAATTCTCACCCTGCTGCTGTTCCTGCTCCTGTACCGTTTGGGCGAGGCGCAACTGGTGCGGATGGTGCAGCCATTCCTGCTGGATCCCCGGGCCGCGGGCGGCCTCGGGCTCGACAACCGGCAGGTGGGCCTGATTTACGGCACGCTCGGCGTGCTGTCCCTGCTGGCCGGCGGATTACTCGGCGGCTTTGTGGTGTCCCGGCGCGGCCTGAAATTTTGGCTCTGGCCCATGCTGCTGGCCATCCATCTGCCCGATGCCGTGTTCATCTGGCTGGCCTATGCCCAGCCCGCCAATGTCCCGGTCATCGCCGTGGGGTTGATGCTCGAACAATTCGGCTATGGCTTTGGGTTCACCGCCTTCATGCTCTACATGATTTATCTGGCCCGCGGGCCGCATCCCACCGCGCACTACGCCCTCTGCACCGGTTTTATGGCCCTCGGCATGATGCTGCCGGGATCCTGGAGTGGCTGGTTGCAGGAGCACCTGGGCTACCCGCACTTTTTCCTCTGGGTCGTGCTGGCGACCATCCCCAGCTTCCTCGTCGTGGCCCGCCTGCCGCTCGATCCTGAGTTTGGCCGCCGGACGGGCTAGGCCAGCTTTGACGAGGGCTGAAGCGTTTTGGCTTTTTTCCATTTAACGGTTTGGGCTGCCATCGCATGCTTCCGTTTTAACCGTCTTCACCCCAGCTGGCGGCCTCCGCAAACGCTTCCCCCGGGCCCGGGATAAACCTTAAGCCCCTTTCGTCCTTTCCCTCCCATTTTCTCAAAATTTCCCTTTGAAAACTCAACGAATGATGCTACCATAAGTGAGTAGTATAGGCTGTTGGGCCCGGCCGGAACGGCCGACTCTGGCTCTTTGACATCGGTTCCCCCACCGGAACCAACCGCGCATGGGAATTGGTAACATGCTGTCAGACAGTTATTTAACAAATTAACACCTTAACCCTTTAACCAAATCTTCAAGTTTCGCGCAGTTTTCCCCCGGCCCCCGGTGCGAATTGAATTGCATTGAACACCCCGGCCTTACCAGAATCCAAGACTCATGAACGCAACGTTTTATCAGGGTGTCCGCCGGGGCCTGGTGCTGCTCGGGGTTTGCCTGACCTTGTCGGCCAGCGCCGATCTGGCCTCCCTCTTCACGAATCTCAACGGTGCCAAATCCGTGGCCAAGCCCCGGCGCACCAGCATCCTCTTCATCCAGTGCGACAGCCTCGGCTACCTGGATTTGAGCTGCTACGGCCAGACCAATTTCCTCACCCCCAATTTCGACCGCCTGGCCGCCGGCGGCATGTTGTTCACCAATTACGACGCCAGCGGCGCCGGCCGCCGCGATGCCCAGGCCGCCTTGTTGTACAGCCGTGATCCCGCCCAGACGACGGCCTTAACACCTGACGACCGTTCGCTCGCGCAAGTGCTCAAGGCCAGCGGTTACCATACCGGGTTGATCGGGCAATGGCACTTGGGCGGGCTGGGATCCGGCAGCGCGCCGTGGGAAAAGGGTTTTGACGAGTTCGCCGGATATTTCACCGATGCAGAGGCGGAAAATTATTACGCGGACTACATGTGGCGCTACGCCCCGCACAGCATCCTCAACACCAACAACCATCAGTTTGAAACCTACATCGGCCGGGAAACCCTGCTGGGCAACGTGGGCGGGGCCAAGGGGATTTATATTCCCGATCTTTACACCCGGGCAGCCATCAAGTACATCCGCATCAACACCCCCACCCCGGCCAATCATTATACGCCGTTTTTCCTGTGGCTGAGCTATCCCACCCCGCGCCCGAATCTGGCCGAGGCGCAACGCACGGGCAATGGTCTCCAAGTGCCCACCGACGCGCCCTATTCTGAATCGCCCTGGCCCGCCGCGGAAAAGAGCAAAGCCGCCATGATCGCCCGGTTGGATGCGGACATCGGGACGATTTTGGATTATCTCCAGAAGAATGGCCTGACCAATAATGTGGCCGTAT
>CAITTG010000130.1 GCA_903895255.1 uncultured Verrucomicrobia subdivision 3 bacterium | reverse complement strand
TGCCACCGTGGGCTTGTTCGTCACCGTGCCGCCCAGCCAGTTGGTGGAAACGCTCCAGTTCGTAAAGACAAAACCCGTGGCCGGGGTGGCCGTGAGGCTGTACGTCTGTCCAAGCTCAAGCACGGCATTGCTGTCATTGGGTGAAATAGTGCCCAGCCCGGTCAATTGAAGCTGCAAGGGCGCGGTCACCAAATAATTAAGGATCACTCGGTTGGTGGCGGAAGTTTTGCCGTACGCGTCCACAGCGAAGGCCTGGAAAGCGTTGGTGCCCGGCAGCAGCGTTACCTGCGCCGTCCAATTGCTACCGTTATTGGCCAGGGAACCCGGCGTCCAGGCGGACCCATTCAGCGAGTAAAACACGCCGGTGAGCGGCACATTGTCCCCCGCCGTGCCGGCCACGGAGAAAACGGCGTTGCTCACGCTCAGCCCCGTTCGCACATTGGTGATGGCCAGCAACGGATTCGGGTTGACCACCGCCAAAGTGAAGACTTGCGTGGCATTCGGGGTGACGCCATTGTTGGCGGTCAAATGGAGGGTGAACGGCGAGCCGGTCGCGCTGGTGGGCGTGCCGCTGAGCAATCCGCTCGCGGCATTCAGCGTGGCCCACGCGGGCAGGCCGGTGGCGCTGAACACCGGGGCCGGAGCGCCGCTGGCCATAACCATAAAGCTCCCGGGCAAGCCCACGGCGAAGGTGGTCCCGGCGGCACTGGTGAAGGCGGGAGCGGTTTGCGGGCCGCCCGTGGTCGCTTGCGTGAGCCGGTTGCCCGCCGCGTCGTACGTGTAGGTGATGACGGTGCCGTCGGCATACGCCGCCTGGCTCAGACGGTTCAAGGAGTCATAGGTATAGGCGATCGAGGCGGCAGAGACGTTCCGGGAGATTCCCACCACCAATACCATCTCTGCTGCGAGCAGGATGGCACTTAGGCTTATTTTGAGAAATCTTTTGCTGGTTGTGCTCATGTCAAGTCGAGTGTCTAGAATGGCCGTTCATCGCAATTAAAACAAAAACAGTTTCTTTATCTTCACTATTAGGATATTTGCTAATATATTCAAACGCCGAATTATAACTCCTAACCGCAAAGGAATTAATATCTTCAAATTTATTAGGCTCACAGTGCCAATTAGCAAATGCAACAAATGTCTTTCCATCCTTGCGGTAATAGACATCCCCTCCCAAAACGGGAATTGAGTTGTCGCGAAGTATTTCAATCCCGCGAAGCGCATGGGAGCGTAAAAGTGCAATATCTGAAAGCCCCAAATCATTAAGAACTATTCCATTTAAAGCCAGCAGCTTTTGAAATTCTTTACAAGTACTCATAGCTATTGTGAAGGGACAAACAACCTGTGATTTATTACTCCGTTTGAATCTTTTATAAATTGAAAAGAACCGCTGTACCAAGTACCGCCAGCACTTTGATAGGAACCAGGAATTTCAAGCATTTGATAGGTTTGACCGTCGCCTCCGGTAATTGTCTTGACAGTTCCAGAATCCTCAAATGCCACCACCGCCTCCGGGAAGGAATGAAATTCTCCAACCCCCCCTTCCATTTGTTGCAAAACTTTGCTTGAATAAGCAGCGCCATCGAAAAAGCTTGCTGTTTCAGCTGCGGCTCCGGCTTCGCCCACTGCGCCGGCATCTCCAACAGTTCCAACTTCTCCTAAAATCCCGCCGCCCAAAATTAAGCCAACACTTCCGGCAGCCGAGCCCAGACGGTATGCGCCACTTTGTCCAGCACCACCGGTTAATTCAGTCGCAACATCTGCAAAATCCCCATTTGCAATTTGTGAACCCAAAGTTCCTATTCCATTTACAGTGTTCTCCAATCCCTGGACCTGGGCACCAAAATACTGGTCGGCAACGCTCTGATCGAACAATGATGTTAATCCATAGGCATCAGTTCCCAAGACGTTTACTCCGAGGTCGAAAGTACCAATGGCGGCATTTTTGAGCGAGTCCCATAACCCTTGACCAAACTGGCTTGCTGCCTGGCCGTAATCCAATGGCTGCGCCGCCAGCCCAAAAGGATCATTTTTATCAATTGGGTCTCCATTCGCATAGGCATATCGGTTCAGCGACAGGCCCGATTCAATGCTGCCCAAAGTGACGTCCTGGTTGATAAACCGGCTCAAAACCGGCAGGTAATAGCGCGCCCGCATGAAGCAGAGGCCATTGGTGTCGGTGACAACGCCATAGCGGCCCCCATAGAGAAATTGCGTGGGCGCGGTGGCGGGATTAAAGCCAACCGGCTCGCCGTTCGGGCCATAGCTGAAGGTGTTGAGGATGTTTCCGTTGATGTCCGTGAGCGCGGTGGTGGAACCGCGATGGTCGTAGTGATACGTCGTGAAATTCGTGCCCGTTTCCTCCCCGATCAGACCGAGGCCATAAACATAGCGGGTCACGGTGCCGTTGGGGGCGGTTTTGACGAGGATTTGATTGAGGCCGGCATTCGGGTCTATGACATAGCTGGTGACACCCGCCGGGGACGTGACCGAGATTCGGCGGTTTTCCGCGTCATAGGTGTAACTCAGGCCGCCGGCGGTGAGCAAACGGTTGCGGGCATCGTAGGTAAGCCTGGAAATGGGGCTGCCGGGAATGATCGCGCCGGTGAGGTTGCCGTTGCTGTCGTAGACGGCGGGCTGCTGGTTGATGGTGGCCAGACGGTTGTCGGCATCCAGGGTGAAGGCGAGATTCGCTGGATGATAAATGCCTGGCGCCGGCGTGATGTCCTCATTGGTGGTCTCGCCATCACCATCATAGGCGTAATTAATTTGGTGGATGATATTCTGGCTGGTGGTCGTGTCGTAACTTTGGAGAATTTCCCCGGCGGCATCGTAGGTGAAGGTCTCCGTGCTCTGATCGGGTCGGCTGATGGTCGTCACGCGGCCATCGTTATCGTAAGCGTACTGGGTGCCCCGGCCGGCCCAGTCGGTCACGGAGGTCAGTCGGCGCGCGGCGTCATAACCGTAGGCGACTTGTTTGCCATCGGGGTATGTGAGGGTGGTGAGGTTGCCCGCCGCATCATAAGTATATTTGAGGACATTACCCGCCGCGTCCGTGAACTGGGTCAGGCGGCCCAGGAGATCATACTGGCGGCTGATGGTTTTCGTGGTGCCGGAGATCGTTTGTGCGGTGCTGATGACCCGCCCGTTATTATCATAGGTGTACGTGATCGTGCCAACGGGATCAACAGCGGTGCTGACCCGCCCGAGGGAATCGTAGGTCAGGGTGGTGCTGCTGCCGGAGGGGAGGGAGATCGCTGAGGGGAGGCTGCGGGTGTTGTACCCGTAGGTGGTTGCCTTGCCGGTGGCGGTGGTGGTTTTGGCGAGCCGATCGGCGGTGTCAAATGTGAAGGAGGTCGCTTTATCATTGGCATTCGTGATCGCGATGCGATTGCCATCAGCATCAAAGGTCTGGCCGGTGGCCGTGGACAGGGGGGCGTTGACCGTGGTGGTGCGTCCGAGGGCGTCATGGACAAAAGAGTTAACCAGGCCCAGCGGATCCTGCCGGGACGCCAGCAACCGGGCATTGTCATAAGTGAGATTGGAGGTGCGCCCGAGCGCGTCGGTGGAGGCAATGAGTTGATTGCGGGCATCGTAGGTGTTGAGCACCACTTGGTTACCCAGACCGTCCACCACCGAAAGCAAATTATTGGCGCCATCGTACGTGTAGCTAATGCTGTCGCCCGCCGCGTCCACCGAATTGGTCAGCCGTCCATCCGCATCGTAATACCGGCTGGAGGTGTTGCCCAGCGGATCGGTGACCGCAATGGGGCGGTCCTCCAAGTCATAGGCAAAGATGGTCACTTGCTGGAGCGCGTTGGTGGTGGCCACAATATTATTATTGCCATCATAGGCAAAGGCGGTTACCGCCCCGGAGGGGTCGGTCACAGTGGTTTTGCGGAGCCGCCAGTCATACGTATTGACAACTTTGTTGCCAGCGGCGTCATCCACTTCCAGCAACTCGCGCAGCGGGCCGTAGTGATAGGTGGTGGTGGCCCCCGTCGGGTCCCTCAAAGTGGCGAGATTTCCCACCGCATCATAAGTCATGCTCTCCGTGTTGCCAGCCGCGTCCTTGCGCCTGACCAGGAGTCCGTTTGTGTAGGTATTAACGCTGACCCCACCGTTGGGATTGGTCTGGGTAAGCAGCAGGGAATTTGCGTCGTACGTGCGCGTGACTTTATGCCCCAGGCTGTCGGTGGCGGTCAACAGGTTATTGTTCGCGTCGTAGGTGAAGGTGCTGGTGTCGTTGTCCGGATTGACCACCGTCAGGAGGTTGTGGCGGTTGTCATAGGTCATCACCGTGTATTGGTAAAGGGGATCGGTGATCAGGATGCAATTCCCGTTATTGTCGTACCCGTAGAGCGTCGTGTTGCCAAGGGGATCGGACTTCGCCAGCAGGTTGCCATTCGTATCGTAGGAATACGTAGTTGTCTCATTATTGGGAGATATAAATGAGGTCAAATTGTGGTTCTGATCAAAAACGTAGGTGGCCAGCGTACCATCCCGGTTGGTGACGTAGGTGGTGGTGCTGCCGGTTGAGTAATAATCCCCGGCGGTCGCATAACCATAGCCGTAAATGTTGCCGCGGGCATCCTGCTGCGCCGTGACGTATCCCAAGCCTCCAGTTGTATCCGCTGTGCCGAGGTCGTAGCTGTTACTGGTCAAAACGTTGCCCTGCGCGTCGGCTTCGGTCAGCAAATGCCTCAAGGAATCGTAGGTGAAGGAGGTCGTGCCGCCGTTGGCCTCGGTGATCTGCGTCAAAAGGCTGTTGCTGTCGTAATTTAGGGAAACGCTCCGCCCCGCCGAATCGGTGATGGTGGTGACCCTTCCGGCAGAGTTGCCTGCCGTGCCATAAGTCAAAGCAAAGTACTTGCCCGAGACGGGTTCTGTGATCGTGGTGATCTGGCCGGAGGCGTTGCGCGCTATGTTGATGGCCTGGCCATGCCGGTTGGTGGTTTTGGTCAGGTAAAGCCCGGAACCGCTAAAAGTGTAGGTGGACTGATCCCGAGTCGTGAGAATGTAGCCGCCCCCGGCGGTTTTGACCAGTGAATCGTAAGCCGAGGACTGGTCAAAAGTCTGGTAGGAAGTTCCGTGTTGAACAAAAGTCCAGCGCCGGTGCGAAATCTGAATGATCACCAGACTGGCTGCGCCCCCGGTTCCCGGAAAGTAGGCGGCTTGACCGTCATAATTATGCGTCCAATGTCCCAAGTCTCCCGGAGTATAAAGCGTCCAATAAGGGCTGGCTCCCCCGCTGGGATTGCTCACATACATATTGCCCGCCGTGAGCTGCGAATTGTAAGAAATCGTGAAATCCAATTCTCGGGCGCCGGAAAGGGCCAGCACCGTTTGATTGACGGTCTCCGATCCGGTGGCTAAATCAACTGGCCCCCCCGAGGTGGGGTCGGCTGCGGTGTTAAATGGCTGTGCATCCGCCGCTCCGAAGTCACCTGATTGCGGAATAATGCCGGCCGCCGCCGAATCCGGCGTGGAAAACGGACCCACTGTGTATCCCTCGCCTTCAGAAGCCTCATCCGGGTCGTTAGGATCCCCGTCCGTGTCTAAAACGGTGTATGTCCAGCCGCTCGGACCATCCACCCACCCCGTGTCTTGCGGACTGTTAATATCGTTCTGAACGTTCTGGGAATAGATGTCAGTGATCTGGGCCTCGGCATTGGCCCATCCCAGCGCCACCGCCAAGAGCAGGGCCACCCCCCCAGACTTAATCAACCAGCACAATTTTCGACGACACATAAACCACTGATGTTTAACAGCATAGATATGCATGACCAAATTGAAAGAATTTGCTGATGGACCAGTTTTTAAACAATCATTTCATTTATCCCGCCACCATCCGCCTTCTGTATTGCGCCTCGAAGTGAAAGCATGTTTATGTTACCTGAAAAATACTGATGATGTCAATAATTAATAGTTGACAATATACTGTCGGATGAATCTCCCCGCTGCCGCTCAATTTAGCGACACGAATTAGAGCCCTTACTGGCGGGCGGTGGCGGCAACTTTCCGTGAAGGGGTCAACCCTTAGCTTAGTTCGTTTTCGTGGTATCATGGATTTTGGCTTTTTCACTGGCGGCTGATCTAGCCGGTCGCGCTCATGGGCCAGTGCACGGCAATCCATTTCTCATAGGTATCACCACTCGCCCGGCATTAGCAACCCCAAAGCAAATGAAGCGGTTGTAAACGAATGTATTACAACCGCAGCAAGAAAACACCCACGGCCCGCACCGGTCGGCCAAGGCCGCGCCCGGCAAGGATGTTTCCGGTCCTTTCCGGACGGCGATCTGTGATTGCAAAGGCTAAAGAAAAAGGCCTAAGGGGGCGAGTAATGTTTCTGGCACCCCGCCGGGGTGCGAGCGGATTTGGAGGCGGTTACCGGGGGTGTTCGCTACGCTCGACCCCCGGCTAATTTCTGGCAACCCTCCGGGTTGGCGGGGCGAGATATGTGGCAAGATTTTGGAACTGGGCGACATGCAAGTGTCCGTCCTCACTTGCCAGCCCGCTGGGCTGGGCTGAGGAATCACGGCCCTTTGGGCCTAGGGCGGAAATGTCGGCATTGGTCGTTAGAAGGCACCATGACGGGAGGTCTGGGTGGTTCGTTGGCTAAAAAACAACATTGCGGTGGGTGGGGCCGGCGCGCGGGGAAGGGCGCGCTCTTGGTGGCTGGGGGGCTGTGCGCGGGCAGTGGTCGGACGGCGGGTTGCGGCCGAGACGGCCGCACTCCTTGGGCGGGGGGCGCGAGGGATGCAGCCGGACTTTCGCAGGGATGTTTGCATGGGGG
>CAITTG010000129.1 GCA_903895255.1 uncultured Verrucomicrobia subdivision 3 bacterium | reverse complement strand
GTAAGGACTGCGTCGTGAGGCGCTTCCAGATCCATAAAGGATATGCTACGCGCCTCACTCCTTGCCTTACCCAAAAATCCGCTGCGCAACCACTGCGTTTCTATTGCATTGTTCCGGCTAAGGGCAGTGTTTGACGCCCAACCACATGGGACGGTTCGGGGTGGGGGAGATTTTTACCGATTTGGATGAGGAAGTGGTATCAGGCTTTGAACTTGGCAATTTACCCAATAAAAAAGGCGGGTGGCGATGACTCGCCACCCGCCTTGAATGATTGAACCCAAGTTAGAAGAACTTGACGTAGAAGATGACCACGCAGGCCACGACGACCAAGCTGAAGGCCACGTCCCAGAAGCCCCAACTGGCGCGGGTGGCGGCTTTTTCCGCCGGGGTGGCGCCGTAGAACGTGTATTTGATGGTCTTCGGGTCAGGCGGTGCGGTGATCAAGCTGATGCCCACGATGAGAACCAGGGTGAGCAGGAACAAGCCCTGGCAGAAGTACAGCCAGTGAATATTCCAGAAGGTGAACAGCAGGCCGTACTTGGCGGCGATGGGCGCGATGCCAGCGGCATATTGGTCCGCGGTGATGGCCCCGTGATAAAGCTGCTGCTTGAGATCGCCCACAATTTTGCTGGAATCACCCATGATGATGTCCGCCGCAAGGCGGGCGAAGCCGAAGAACACGCCCACGGAGAAAGAGATGAGCGCCGCCGGGGCGGTGGCGCGTTTCCAGAACACGCCGA
Source organism: uncultured Verrucomicrobia subdivision 3 bacterium (assembly GCA_903895255.1). Classification (GTDB taxonomy): domain Bacteria; phylum Verrucomicrobiota; class Verrucomicrobiia; order Limisphaerales; family UBA11358; genus UBA11358. The sequence goes on along the minus strand of CAITTG010000129.1, from coordinate 39,565 downwards.
CCCCGAAGAGCACGGCGATGGCGGGCGAGAGATAGGCCTGCACGTTTTGCAGATACAGGTAGAGGCTCAAGTGCATGCTCTTGATGACCAGCACCCAGCAAATACCCGCAAACACAATGACCGCCGTGGCCACGCGCCCGACGAGCACCTCGGTTTTGCCGGAGGCGTTCGGATACCATTCACGATAGAAGTCCATCGTGAAGAGCGTGGCCGAGGCGTTGAACTTGGAGGCCAGCGAGGCCATGAGGGCCACGATCATCCCGCAGGCCACGATGCCCTTGACACCATGGGGCAGAATCTCCGCCACCAATGAGGTGTAGGCGGCATCGCCGGAGGCCGGGGTCGTGAAACCACTGCCGGGGGTCTGGGTGAGCGCAAAGGCCACCATGCCGGGAACGAGGAAGATGAACACCGGCGTGAGTTTGAAGTAACCGGCCAGAATCGTGCCCCGGCGGGATTCCTGCTGGTTTTTGCCGGCCAGCACGCGCTGGACGATGTACTGGTCGGTACACCAGTACCAGAAACCAATGATGGCGGAACCGGGCAGCACGGCGAGCCAGGGCCATTCGGGATCTTTCAGGGAACGAATCAAGTGGATGTTCGGACCGACGGCGGCCTTGGTGGCGTTCCAGCCTTCAATCAAACTGCCATGACCCAGCTTTTCCAAGCCGATGTACAGAATGAACAGCGAGCCGAAGATCAACACCGGGGCCTGCAACACAGCGGTGTACATAATGACGCGCATGCCGCCGAACACGGTGTAGACGCCCGTGGTAAACGCGAGCCCCAAGGCGATCACCCAGAAGATGTCGATTTGATGCCCAAAGAGGCTGACCGATTCCACCCCGAGCAGCGTGCGAATCACCACGTCGCCGGCGTAAATGGTGGCGGCGATCTTGGTGAGCACGAGGCTCGCGATGGTGAGGAGGCTTAACACATTGCGCGACCCCCGGCTGAAGCGCAGTTCCAGAAACTCGGGCATGGTGAAGACTTTCATGCGGTCATACAACGGCACGAAAGCCCAGCCGAGGATCAGAATCCAGTAGGCGTGCATTTCCCAGTGCGCCATGGCCATGCCGGTGATGAAGCCGGCGCCGGCAAGACCGACCAGATGCTCGGAGCCGATATTGGACGAGAAAATGGAGGAGCCGATTTGGAGCCAGTTGGCATCGCGGCCGGACAGGAAGTAATCCTTGCCGGACTCGTTTTTCTTCCGCATGGAGAACAGAACGACGGCGACCATGCCGATGGCGAAGAGGGCGATGACCGCCCAGTCCAAGCCATTGAACACGGATTCTTTGGCGACCGCCACCGCCGAGGCGGCCACGGCATTGGTGGCATTCGCCAGGGTGTTGGTTATTTCATTCATAGGATTCCGATCAGCTTCCGGGCGGATTATTCCGCGCTAAACTTGTAAACAATCGTGTTGTGATACTTCTCGCCCGGCTTGAGTTCCGTGGTGGGGAAGTTGGGCTTGTTGGGGGAGTCGGGATAATGCTGGGGTTCCATGCAGAACGCGTCATGAATCTTGTACACTGCCCCATATTTGCCGGTGATGGTGCCGTCCAGGAAGTTGCCGGCGTAGAATTGCAGGCCGGGTTCGTCGCTCCACACTTCCATCACGCGGCCGCTGCTGGGGTCGGTGACGCGGGCCATGAGACCGTACTGGCCGAAGGGCTTGTTGATCACCCAGTTGTGGTCATAGCCAGGGCCGTATTGCAGGACGACATCGGGATCGTTGATGCGGGCGCCGATGGCCGTGGGCGTGCGGAAATCAAACGGCGTGCCGGCGACGGATTTGAATTCGCCGGTGGTGATCAAGCCGGCGTCCACCGGGGTGGTTTCGTCGGAATTGATGTAAACGATATGACCGAGAATGTCGGTGTTTGGCTGGCCGGTGAGGTTGAAGTAGGAATGATGCGTGAGGTTGACGACCGTGGGCTTGTCGGTGGTGGCGCTGTACTGAAGCTTCAGTTCGTTGTCATCCGTGAGCGTATAAATGGCAGTGACCATCAGGTTGCCAGGGAAACCTTCCTCCCCATCGCGACTGTAATAAGCCAGTATGAGTTCCGGACCCTCGGGGCTCACAAACGTCTTCGCGGACCAGACCACCTTGTCGAAGCCCTTGATGCCGCCGTGCAGGGAGTTGGGGCCGTTGTTGGTCGCCAGGGTGTAGGTCTGGCCTTCGAGCGTGAACTTGGCGCCGCCGATGCGGTTGCCATAGCGGCCGATGAGCGCGCCGAAATAGGGGGTTTTATCCAGGTAACCCTGCAAATGATCGTAACCCAGGACCACGTCCCCGAGCTTGCCGGTGCGGTCGGGCACCAAGAGCGACTGGAGAATGCCGCCATAGGTCAGGATGCGCGCCTCGAGGCCGTGAGTATTGCGGAGCGTGTAAATTTGCACGGCCGTGCCATCCGGCATGGTGCCAAACGGGGCGCTGGTGATGGAATTGGTGGTGGATTTAGACATAGAGTGAGAGGCGCAGCCGACAAAGCTGGCGGTGGCCAGTCCCGCCGTGGCGACCAGTAATAGTTGAATGATTTTTTTCATGGTAGGGTGTGCTATTTTTGTCCGTAATAAGCCTGCGGTCCGTGTTTGCGCAGAAAATGTTTGTCCAGGAGGGCCGACGCCATGGGCGGGGTGGCGGGATTCAGGCGCAGGGTTTCGCTGGCCAGGCGGGCGACGAATTCCAAAATTTCGGCGTTCTGCACGGCGGTGGCGAGATCGGGCCCCCAGGTGAAAGGACCGTGACTGGCCACCAACACGGCGGGGTGTTCGAGCGGATTTAGTTTGGCGAACGTTTCAATGATGACGCCGCCGGTATTCTTTTCGTAATCGGTTTGAATTTCCGCCGGGGTCATGGCCCGGGTGCAGGGCACCTCGCCATACCAGTAATCCGCCTGGGTGGTGCCGTAGGACGGAATCTTGCGGCAGGCCTGCGCCCAGGCGGTGGCATAAAGACTGTGGGTATGCACCACGCCGCCGACCGTGGGAAAAGCCCGATACAACTCCAGATGCGTGGGGGTGTCCGAACTGGGCTTGAGGCTGCCCGCCACGGGTTTGCCCGTTTCCAGGGAGACCACCACCATGTGTCCGGGCTTCATGCCCGCGTAGGGAACGCCGGAGGGTTTGATGACCATGACGCCCTGGTCGCGGATGACGGCGCTGGCATTGCCCCAGGTTTGAATAACCAAACCAGCCGCAACCAATTGCAGGTTGGCTTCGCAAACCTGTTTTTTAATGTCTTCGAGCATGGGCAACGGGGATGATTATTTTCTAACCCGAGTGCGAATGTCAATGAGATGCTTCATCACATCGAAAAGACTGCCCTGCCCGTCCGGGGTGCCAAAGGCGTCGTGCAGCTTGCGATAGACTTGGTAAAGCTCGCGATAGGTGGCGTGGGCCCGGGCATTGGGCCGGTAAATGACGGGCTTCAAACCGGTCATGGCCTTCTGCGCCGGAGCATAGCCCGGATACACGCCCGCAACCACCGCGCCGGCAATGGCCGAGCCGAGCGCGCAGGTCTGGGCCGAGCGGGACACCCGCATGGGGCGGCCGGTGACATCGGCATAAATCTGCATGGTGAGCGGACTCTTTTCCGCGATGCCACCGCAATTCACCACCTGGTTGATTTTGACGCCATACTCCTCGAAGCGATTGATGATGGTCAGCGCGCCGAAGGCCGTGGCCTCGACCAAGGCGCGGTAAATTTCCACCGGCGTGGTGTAGAGCGTTTGTCCCACCAGCAGGCCAGTGAGGCGCTGATCCACGAGGATGGTGCGGTTGCCGTTGTTCCAGTCCAGGGCGATGAGGCCGGATTCACCGGGCTGGAGTTTGGCCGCCGCCGCGTCGAGATCGCGATGGGTGAGCGGGTTTTTACCGCCCGGCTGGATGTAATTGACCCACCAGTTGAAGATATCGCCCACGGCGGACTGGCCGGCTTCCAGGCCAAAATGACCTGGGAGCACACTGCCATCCACGATGCCGCAGAGGCCGGGGACATCGGCGAGCTTTTTGGTGGTCGGTGCGATGGCGATGTCGCAGGTGCTGGTGCCAATGATTTTGACGAGCGTGCCCGGGGCCACACCCGATCCCACCGCGCCGAGGTGCGCGTCAAAGGCACCCACCGCCACGGGAATGCCAGCGGTCAGACCGGTGCGCCGCGCCCAATCGGGCGTCAAGCCGCCGACCGAGCGGTCGATCGACCACACGCGGGTGGTCAGCCGTTCGCGCAGGGCGGCGAGCTTGGGATCCAGCTTGGCGAGGAATTTCGCGTCGGGATAACCACCCCAGGTGGTGTTCCACATGGCCTTGTGCCCGGCGGCACAGACACCCGCGACAAATTTATCCGGATGCTCGGTGCCAGTCAGGGCCGCCGGGACGAAATCGGCGAGTTCCACCCAGGCGTAAGCGGCGTTGAACACCGCCGGCGCCACGCGCAAGCAACGCAGAATTTTGCTCCAGAACCATTCGCTGGAGTAAGTGCCGCCACATTTGGCGAGATATTGCGGCCGCATCTTTCTGGCGAGCGCGGTGATTTCGGAGGCCTCATTCACGCCGGTATGATCCTTCCACAGCCAGGCCATGGCGGCGGGATTGGCGGCGAATTTCTTCGCGAAGGCGAGCGGCTGGCCATGTTTATCAACGGGAAGGGGCGTGCTACCGGTGGTATCCACCCCGATGCCGATGACCTGGGAGGGTGAAAAGCCACGCACGTTCCGGGCGGCGGCGGCGAGGGCCGCGCGGATGGTGGTTTCCGCGCCAGTCAGATAATCGGCGGGGTGCTGTCGGGCCAGGTTGGGGTCGCGGGCGAGGATGACGCCCTCGGTGCCGTGGGCATAGGTCCAGACGGCGGCGGCGACTTCCGCGCCGTTGGCCACATTGACGATCAGGGCGCGCACGGAATTCGTGCCATAGTCCAGCCCAATAGTATATTGATTGCTCATGGTAAATTAATTCAAGTTCGCAGGCAGCAGGGAGGCGGTTTCCGCCCGGGCATGGTGCTTATGCCATTCCACCGGATCCACCAGGGTCCAGTAAACGCTGTAGCGAATGTGGTTGGCCTGGTAGAAGGGGATTAAGCGCACCTCGTTGGGCTGGCCCAGGTCGTGGGTGTGAAACACCAGCGGTTCGCGCGTGGCGCGCACGTGTTTAAGGACATCCTCCGGCCCGGCGAGAAAAACGGGCACCGGGGGATCGGTCAATTTGGCCGAGGCGGTCTGGTCCGGATTATACACGCTCGGCAGATTGTTGGTGCCGAGGTCACCCGCCAGCACGATGGGCCCGTACAAGAAGGCGACGATATTGGTGGTGCCCGGCAGCGGCTCGGTGTGCAGGCTCATGGGCAGCCGGACATCCACGCGGTCGCCATTCTGCCAGGTGCGGTCCACGGTGACATAGGAGCCCGGGGCGCCGGTGATGGTTTGTTTATGGCCATTCAACCGGATGGTGATGCCGGATTGCGCCCAGGCCGGCCAGCGCACCTTGAGCGCGAGGGCCAGCGGCTGCGGGCATTGGAAAGTCAGGCGCGTGCTGTCCTTTTCCGGAAATTGGGTGTCCTGGCGGACGGTCAGGTTCTTCTCCCGCCAGTGAAGTTCCGCGGCGATGAACAAATTCAAATACAGCGCGTGGTCGTCGTGAAAGAAAATCGTGTCGCCATATTTGGCATGATTCTCCATGCCCGTGCCGACGCAGCACCAGAAGGAATCGTCGGGTGTGGAGTAATTCTTAAAATGGCCCGGCTTCAGCGACATGAGATACACAAACATCCCCTGCTCCGGGTCCTGCGAAGCGAGAATGTCATTGTAAAGCGCGCGCTCGTAAAAATCCATGGTGACCGCGTCCGGCGACCAGGCGAACAAGTGCCGGGTGAGCTTGAGCAGGTTGTACTCGTTGCATGTTTCACAGGTCTCGGCGGACAGGTGTTTGACAAAATCATTTACCGGGAAGAAATGCTCACGGTCGCTATGGTCGCCAATGACATAGGAGCGGTGCAAGGCCACGCGATCCCAGAAGAAGCGGGCCACCTCGGCGAACTCCGGATTGCCCGTCATTTCATATTCGCGGGCGGCGCCGATGATCTTGGGGATTTGCGTGTTCGCGTGCAGGTGGTCCAGGCGGTCCTCGTGGGCCGCCAGTGGCTGAATCACGCGCTGATGATTGAAGGCGAGCGCGGTGGCCAAATCATTGGTGTTGCCGGTGGCCGCGTAAAGGTTGGCCAGCACCTCGGTCATGCCCCCCTGCTCTTCCTGCAAGGACGCCTGCATTTGCTCCGGCGTGAGCCGACTCACGCGGAAGGCCACCCAACCCGACATGTTTTCCGCCACGGTCAGAGCTTGTTGATTCCCACAAAGCTGCGAGGCGTCGTACAGGCCGGCGAGAATTTTATGGAGGGTGTACCACGGGGCCCAGACCCGCTGGCGCGTTTCCACCCGGTCAATGAAGGACTCTGGGAACGCGGAGAGATAGCCGGGATGAAAACCGGCCGCCGGCGAAGCGGCCTGGCAAAGGGCCAGTTGGGCGACGATATAATCCACCCGCTGTTTGTACTGGGGATCGCCGGTGCTGGCGTACATCAGCGCGAGGGCGGAGAGATAATGCCCGAGGGCATGCCCGCGCAATTCGCAATCGGGCGCCTCCCAGCCGCCGTACGGTTTGGCGGTGACGGGCAGACCGACGTTCGTGCGAAAATTGCGGAGCAACCGGTCGGGCTCGAGATACAGCAGGTATTGCTGATCCCGCCGCATGGCGTCGTCAAACGGACCGGCGAGCAAACGCACCTCATCCAGGGCGAAGGGCTGCGCCGGTCCGGCGACCACGGGAGGCACGGGGGCGCCGACGGACACGGACTCGGCGGCGGCGGTCTGCGTCAGGCAGCCGAAGCTGCCACCGGCCAGCAACAGCGCCGCCGCCAGGTAACGTTGCAACACCCGTCTCATGGGATGGTACCGGCTTATTGGTGGCGGTACACTTCCCAGCCCAAATATTTGGTCAGGGCTTCCTGCACCCCGGTGGCGACGCGCGTGGGGTTGATGGCCACGTGATGTTCGAAGCCGTTTTCGCAGATGTAGGTGAGCAGCTTCTGGAAGTTCGGAATGCGGACGACACCGAAACCGCCGAAGGTCTTGAGCGGATCATTCGTGAGATCGCCCTCGCCCAGGTAGGCGCGGATTTTGCCGGCGTAATCATCCGTGCTCACGCGGAGGTAGGTGAAGGGCGAGGCGGCGACGCGGCCGACCACGGTGCCGTAGGTGTTTTCCTTGCCGACCGTGCCCGCGATGATTTCCTGGTAATCCATGACGGGGCTGCCGTCGCCGGATTTTTCGAAGAGATCCTTGGGCAGGTTCGAGCAATGGAACACCACACCCTTGTCCGGATCCTCGCCGTAGTTGTTGTTCCAGTCCACCAGGGCGCTGGGCTTGCCGCTGGCGCGGGCCATGGTGTACATGGCCACGGTGCCGACGATATCCACTTCACAGGCGCTGCTGATGCCCATGTTGCTCATCATGCTCATCAGGGTGCAGGGCACCACGCCGAAGAATTCCTCCATGGCCGTCCAGCACTGGATGGCGGTGGCGTTGAGCTTGGTTTCCTTCATCCATTTGTCCACGGCCACGCCAAACTTGGCCATTTTGAGCAGGGCCACCGGCGGGATGTTTTTGGTGGAGACGTACTGGTTGATGGCGTTGAGCTTGGCGTTGACGGCCTCGTCGCCGGCGCTCATTTTGTTGACCCAGCCGAACAGCTCATACAGGTCGAGGGTCTCGATGCTGATGCCGGAGTTTTCCAGCAATTTTTCACTGTAGCGCACGGTGTTGAAGGCCGTGGGACGCGCGCCGAGGGCGCCGATGCGGAGGTTCTTGAGGCCCTTGGTCACCCGGCAGGTCACGACGAAATCGGCGAGATCCTGGAGGAAGCTCTGGTTGTCCGGCGCGACGGTGTGCAGGCGGGTGAGGGTGAACGGCACCTTGTACTGGCGGAGATTGTTGCAGACGGACATCTTGCCGCAGAAGGAATCGCGCCGGTCCTTGATGGTCATGTTGACGGGATCATCATTGAAGGCATGCACCAGCACGGGCACCTGGAGGCCGGACCAGCGGATGGCATTGGCCACGCCGCGCTCATCGCCGAAGTTCGGCAGCGTCACGAGGAGACCGTCAATTTTGTCGGCGTTCGCCTTGAACAAGTCGGCGCACTTCTGGGCGTCGTCCATGCTTTCGACGGCGCCGTATTTGGTGGCGGTGTCCGGGAGGATGACGGCGTTGATGCCGAGTCCGGCGAGGGTTTTGAGGATTTCCTTGCGGCCGGTGTCGCACAGGTGGGCGGGAAAAAAGCCGCGGTTACCAACGATGATGCCAAGTGTTATGCTCATAAAATAGTTTGTTGCGAAATCGCCCCCCGGGCGACCGCCCGGAAAACATTTCACGGTTAATATCAGGAACGAAGATTAAATATCATAATAACCCCGCGAACCCATCCCCACAATGCGTATTAAATTAGCCAATTTGCGCAGGCAGGCGGTGCGGGCGGATCCGCGGGCCGGACGCATTTGGCGGGCAAATCCATGGCTGACCAGCCAAAAGGTTTGCCATCCGGCCAGCAATGCGGAAAATGCCGGGGTGTCCGAACTGTCCCTGATCATTCAGGCCGAAATCACGGCCAGCGGGCCGATGTCTTTTGCCCGGTTTATGGAGCTGGCGCTGTATCATCCCGGGCTGGGGTACTATGAAACCGGCCGGAACCGCGTGGGGTTTCAGGGGGATTTTTACACTAGTGTCAGCACCGGGGAATTGTTCGGGCAGTTGCTCGCGTTTCGCTTTGCCCGCTGGCTGGAAGCGCTGCCCGTTGCCAGCGCCCCCCTCTGGCTGGTGGAGGCGGGCGCGCATGATGGCCGGCTGGCCCAGGACATTTTGACCTGGCTGCGCGTGCAACGCCCGGAGCTGTATGCGCGGCTGCACTATGGGATCGTGGACCCCTCACGCGAACGCCAGGCCTGGCAGCGGGAAAAACTCGGTGAATTCGCCGACCGGGTGCGCTGGTTCGACCGGCTGGCCGAGGTCGGAGACCGGACGGCTTCGCCCCCCCACCCTGCCCCACCCGGCATCCAGGGCGTTATCTTCTCCAATGAACTGCTCGATGCGCTGCCGGTGCGCCGCCTGGGCTGGGATGCCAGTCGTCAGGCTTGGTTTGAATGGGGCGTGAGCTGGGAGGACCACCAATTCATGTGGACCAAACTTGCCTCCACCCCCCAAAACAGTCTGCCGGTGCCGGCACTGCCCGCGGAGTTGCTGGCGGTGTTGCCGGCGGGTTATACCATTGAAGTCAGTCCGGCGGCCGAAGCCTGGTGGCGGGAGGCGGCGGGCATTTTGCAGCAAGGCAAATTGCTGGCGATTGATTATGGATTTACCCAGGAGGAAATGATCAGTCCGGCCCGCACCAAGGGCACGTTGCGCGGTTATCACCAGCACCAGTACAGCGACAATGTGCTGGCCCATCCCGGGGAGCAAGACCTGACGGCGCATGTCAATTTCTCGGCCATCCAGGCGACCGGGGAAAGCGCGGGGTTGCAAACGGACGCTTACCTGACGCAGCCCCAATTTTTAACCGGTATTTTGGGCGAGGCAGTGAAGGATGCCAGTTTCGGGGAGTGGACCACCCGGCGCACCCGCCAGTTTCAGACGCTCACCCATCCCCAACATTTGGGCCGGTCGTTCAAGGTCCTGGTGCAAAGCCGCACCGGGTGCCCATAAAAAAACCGTTGAATCTTCGAAAAGATTCAACGGCTTATAAATGATAACTGGACTTACTTGCGGCTGATGCGTTTGACCTTCAACTGGGCGGTCGCGTGGGCGATGCTCGCCTCGACGGCGGCGGTTTCTTCCTCACTCAGTTTCTGCGCCAGCCGGGCTTGGGCGCGGTCCAAGGCTTCCTGCGCCTTGGTTTCATCGATGTTTTCGGCGGCCACCGCCATGTCCGTCAGGATGGCAACCTTCTGGGCCGTGACCTGAACGAAGCCGTCACCCACGGCATAATAAATGGTCTCGGAGCCGCGGCGCATCACGATCTCGCCGGCCACCAATTGGGTCATCAGCGGCATGTGCCCGGGCAGGATGCCCATGTCACCTTCCACGCCGGTGAGCGTGACCATGTCAACGTCACTGGAAAAGGCCCGGGCTTCCGGCGTGACAACCTCAATTTTAAGCGTGGCAGCCATGGCGCGCTCTTAGCTTTCTTTGATTTCGTCGATGCCACCCTTCATGTAGAAGTTCTGCTCGGGCACGTCGTCGTATTTGCCCTCAAGAATTTCCTTGAAGCTGCGGACGGTTTCCGCCACCGGCACCTGCTTGCCCTCGCGGCCGGTGAAGACCTGGGCCACGGTGAACGGCTGGCTGAGGAAACGTTGAATTTTGCGGGCGCGGAAGACGGTCGTCTTGTCCTCGGGGGAGAGTTCGTCCATGCCCAAAATCGCGATGATGTCCTGCAAGTCTTTGTAGCGTTGCAGCACTTTCTGCACGCCGCGGGCGACTTCGTAATGTTCCTGGCCGACAATTTCCGGCGCCAGGGCGCGGGAGTTGGAGGCGAGCGGATCGACGGCCGGGAAGATGCCCAGCTCGGCGATGGAACGTTCCAGCACGATGGTCGCGTCCAAGTGCGCAAACGTCGTGGCCGGCGCGGGGTCGGTCAAGTCGTCGGCGGGCACGTACACGGCCTGGAAGGAGGTGATGGAACCTTTCTTCGTGGAGGTGATGCGTTCCTGGAGGTCACCCATTTCGGCCGCCAGCGTGGGTTGGTAACCCACGGCGCTGGGCGTGCGGCCCAAGAGCGCGGACACTTCGGAGCCGGCCTGCGAGAAACGGAAAATGTTGTCGACGAACAGGAGCACGTCCTGGTTCTTTTCGTCGCGGAAATACTCGGTCACGGCGAGCGCCGAGAGGGCGACGCGGAGACGGGCTCCCGGGGGTTCGTTCATCTGGCCGTAAACCAGGCCGATTTTGGAACCCGTCGCGATGATGGGCAGGCCGTTGTCGCCAATTTTGGGATGGCCCTTTTCGTCCTTCTCCACCTTGATCACGCCGGCCTCGATCATTTCGTTGTAGAGATCGTTGCCTTCGCGGGTGCGTTCACCGACGCCGGCGAACATTGAAATACCGCCGTGCAGTTTGGCGATGTTGTTGATCAATTCCATGATCACGACGGTCTTGCCGACGCCGGCGCCGCCGAACGCGCCGACCTTGCCGCCCTTGAGGAAGGGGCAAATCAGGTCGATGACCTTGATGCCGGTGGTGAGAATCTGGGGGCTGGTGGACTGGTCCACGAGCGCCGGGGCGGAACGGTGAATGGGGCAGTACTTGTCGGCCTTGACGGGGCCCTGTTCATCCACGGCATCGCCGGTGACGTTGAAGACGCGGCCCATGACCGCCTCGCCCACGGGCATGGAGATGGGGTTGCCGGAGTCGGTGACTTCGTAACCGCGCTTGAGCCCCTCGGTGGTGCTCATGGCGACGGCGCGGACCCAGTTGTCACCGAGGTGCTGCTGCACTTCGAGGGTCAACTTGGTGCGGCCCTGGCCGGGCAGGTCATATTCGACGGTCAACGCGTTGTAAATCGCGGGAAGCGCGCCGGGGAACTCCACGTCCACCACGGGGCCGATAATTTGTACGATTTTGCCTTTGCTCATGTGCTTAAAATAATTAATTCGATGTTCAACCCACCGCCATTTGCGCGGTCGTGATCTCCAACAGTTCCTTCGTGATGTTTGCCTGCCGCAGCTTGTTGTATTCGAGGGTCAGATCCTTGATGATCTGCTTCGCATTGTCCGTCGCATTCTTCATCGCCACCATGCGCGCGCTCTGCTCGCTGGCCTTGGCCTCCAGCAGAATCTGGTGCATTTGAAAATTCAAACTGTGCGGCAGCAGCTCGCCGAGCACCGTCTGCTCATCGGGCTCAAATTCAAACGTGTCCGAACCGGCGGCGCTTGCCGGTGCTTGGGTGGCGGGGGCGTTAATGCCGGCCGTGACCGGGGCGATCTTACCCACCGGCAGGAAGGGGATCACCTTCGGCTGCTGGACCAGGGTGGAAACAAATTTGGAAAACAGGATGTCCACGGCATCCACTTCGCCGCTCAGGAACAATTCCTGGGCAAATTTGGAAATGGCGCGCCCCTCGGCAAACGGCGGGGTGTCCTTGTAGGTGAATTCCGCCGCCAGCGGCCGCTTGGTGCGGGCGACAAACTGCGCGGCTTTCCGGCCGGCCGTGATGTACAACGTGGTGTTTTTGTCGAACTTCACCACTTCGCGAAACAAGTTGCTATTCAGACCGCCGCACAAGCCGCGGTCGCTGCTGACCAGGATGATGGCGCGCTTTTTAACCGGACGGACCGCCATCAAGGGGTGTTCGAAAGCGGCCGTGCCCACCGAGGCCTGGGCCAGCACTTCGTTCATCAATTCGGCGTACGGCCGCCCCACCACGGCGGCGAGCTGCGCCTTGCGCATCTTGGCCGCGGCCACCATCTGCATGGCCTTGGTAATCTGGGCGGTGTTCTTGACCGACTTGATCCGCCGGCGTATGTCGCGCGTGCTGGGCATGGAATAAAATTAACGGTAAGACTGCTTGAATTCCCCAACGGCCGCCTTGAGCTCGGCCCCGAGGGCGTCGCTGATGACTTTTTCGTTGCGAATCTTGGCGAGCAAATCGGCTTTGCGGGTGAGCACAAAATCCACCAGCTTGGCTTGAAAATCCTTGACCTTGTCCACCGCGACGTCGTCGAGGAAATTGTTTTGCATGGACCAGAGCACCAGCACCTGGACTTCCACGGCCAGCGGGTTGTACTGGTTCTGCTTGAACAATTCCACAATGCGTTTGCCGCGTTCCAGCAACGCCTGGGTCTTGGCATCGAGATCGGAACCGAACTGGGCAAAGGCCGCCAGTTCGCGGAACTGGGCGAGATCACCCTTGATGCGGCCGGAAACCTGCTTCATCGCCTTGATCTGGGCGGCGGAACCGACGCGGGAGACGGAAAGACCGACGGAAATGGCCGGGCGCACGCCCTGGTAGAACAAGTCGGTTTCGAGATAAATCTGGCCGTCCGTGATCGAAATCACGTTCGTGGGAATGTAGGCCGAAACGTCGCCCGCCTGGGTTTCAATGATGGGCAGCGCCGTCAGCGAGCCGTTGCCGTATTTTTCGCCCACGCGCGCGCTGCGTTCCAGCAAACGGCTGTGGAGATAAAACACGTCACCGGGATAGGCTTCACGACCGGAGGGGCGTTTCAAAATCAGGGACACCTGGCGGTAGGCCACGGCGTGCTTGGAGAGATCATCATAAATGATGAGGGCATCCATGCCGTTATCCATGAACCATTCGCCGATGGCCGCACCGGTGAAGGGCACAAGGTATTGGTTACAGGCGGAATCGGAAGCGGAGGCCACCACGATGATCGTGTACGGCAGCGCGCCGGCTTCTTCCAGCACGCCAATCACGCGGGCGATGTTGGACTGCTTCTGGCCCACGGCCACGTAAATGCTGTAGATGGGACGGAAATTTTTATCACCCGCGGCCTCGGCGGCCTGGTTGATGCGCGCCTGATTGATCATCGTGTCCACGCCAATCGTGGTCTTGCCCGTCGAGCGGTCGCCAATGATCAATTCGCGCTGGCCGCGGCCGATCGGGATCATCGCGTCGATGGCCATGATGCCGGTTTGCACGGGCTGGCTGACGGATTTGCGGCGGACGATGCCCGGGGCGATTTTTTCCACCGGATAAAAAGCGGATTCCTTGATGGGGCCTTTGCCGTCCAAGGGCTGGCCCAGCACGTTGACGACACGGCCCAGGAGGCCTTTGCCGACGGGCACCTGGAGCAGCTTGCCGGTGGTGCGCACTTCGGAGCCTTCCTTGATCTTGGTGTAGTCACCGAGGATCACCGCGCCCACTTCGGTTTCTTCCAAGTTCAGCGCCAGTCCGACCACGCCGTCACCAAAATCCAACATTTCGTTGAGCATGGTGTCGGTCAGGCCTTCAATCTTGGCCACGCCGTCGCCGATTTCCCGGACGATGCCCACGTTTTGCTTTGAGGTGGTGGTCTTGGCGCCCGCAATCTGGGCTTCAATTTCTTGCAACAAATTACTCATAGTATCCGATTAAAAATTTTGCTCTAATTTCTCCAAACGGTTTTTCACGCTGCCATCATACAGGTCACTGCCCACCCGGATGCGCAAGCCGCCCAGGAGGGCGGGATTGACCGAAAAGGCAATGGTCAGACCGGTGCCATAAACCCCTTCCAGGCGCTTTTGCAACTCAGCCTGGACATCCTCCGCGAGCGGCGTGGCGCTCTCCACCCGCGCGGCATGCTGTTCCAGGTCCAGCTTCACCAGGCGGTGCATCCGGGACAAAATGCCGGCATAACCGCGCGGCTTTTTCTCCACCAGCAACGCGACCGTCTGCCGCACGCGGTTTTCATCCAGCAGACCGTTGGACTGGCAGTTGCGAAACAACTGCCGGGCCTCGCGCTGACTTTTCTTGGAGATTTTCATTTCCGGTTAAATGCGGTTGGATGGAGCGGCGCAGGCGTTCACGCCAGTTGCTTCTGGGATTCCTCGGCCAGCCGGCGCTGATCCTCGGGCGTCAAGATCTTGCCAGTGACGGTCGTGGTGGTTTGCACCACGAGCCGGACCACTTCGCGCTTCAGGTCCGCGAGCATTTGCGCGCGTTCCTGGGCCGCGGCCTCCCGCGCCTTGGCAATAATATGCTCGGCGGCGGCAATGGCTTTTTGGGATTCCTGCTCGGTCACCCGCACCGCGGCCGCCCGGGCGTCCGCAATAATCTTGTTGGCCAGTTCCCCCGCGTCCGCCAGGGTTTTCTGGCGTTCGAGCTCGGTTCGGGCCAGGTCCGCCTTGATTTTCTCCGCGTTGGCCAGACCTTCCACGATTTTCTGCCGACGCGCTTCGAGCATGGCGAAAACCGGCTTGTAAGCCAGCTTCCACAACACCAAAAGCACCAGGGAGAAATTGACCAGTTGGGCGATCAATTTTACCCACTCAATGCCAAGCACCTGGATCATAAACGTGGCTTAGTGAACAACGATCCAGGCCAGAATCGCGAGCCCTTCGGCCAGCGCCATGCCGATCAACATCGTCGTGAAGACTTTGCCGAACGCACCAGGATTACGGCCGATGGCCATGACACCGCCGGCCGCGGCGATGCCGATGCCGATGGCCGCGCCACCGAAGGCCAGACCGATGTGAATATTACCTGTGATTTCTCCGAGCATCATACGCTTTATCTTTATTTATGGTTTCAGTTTATCGCCACCAGCACCCAAGGGTCGTCCGGCCGGCAAAATTTATTAAATCAGTGGCCGTGTTCCTCATCCGCGTGGGTGCACAGGGTGCCCACAAACGCCACGGACAACATGGCAAACACAAAGGCCTGCAACAGACAGACCACCACTTCAAAAAAGTAACCCGGCAGCGCCAGCAGCACCGCCATGAAAACCGACTTCTGCGACATGGCCATGGTGAGCATGCTCTCACCGCCAAAAATATTGCCGTAAAGACGCAAGGCGAGCGCCACCGGACGAATGAAGAGAATCGAGAATGATTCCATGACGCCAATGAACAGAAACAACAACAGGAGGGGCAGATAACCCCATTTGTTAGTTTCCACCTTCACGCCAAACACATGTTTGAAGAGGCCGACAAAACCGTTGTATTTCACCGCCCAATAAAGACTCATCACGAAAAAGATCAGGGACATCGCCACGGTCAAGTTGGCGTCGGTTGTCGGTGGGCGCAGCATGGGAATACTGGCGTCCTTGATCGCGTGAGGAAGCGAGCTGTCAGGATCGGATACACCCCAGCCAATACTGCCCACCCCGGGCACCAAATCCATGAGATTGGCGACCACAATAAACAAAAAGAACGTGGTGCCGAACGGAAACACCCAGCGAACCACCTTGGGCTCCAGCACATTCGCCATCAAACCTTCCCAGCCCTCAAAAATAGCCTCCATCAGATTTTGACCCCGGGAAGGGATCTCCGTCACCTTCCACGTGGTGAGCCGCACCACCAGAATGATAATGGCCACCACAATCCAAGTGGCAATCATGGCGTTGGTCACGGGCAGCGGGCCAAGATTAAAAACCGTTTCCGAACTTTGGGAAATTTGCGAAGCCGCCTCCGCCGCGGGCGCCGCACCGGCCGGCGCAGCCGCCACCGCCGCTGAACCCAAGGTAAACAGGGCCAGCAACAACGCAATGCACATCGACATTTTACCAAATTTATTCACAAGTTTCGATTCCAAGCGACACGAATGGCCACGGTAGTTAAACCGAGCAGTGTCAAAGAGCGGAAAATTTGCCCCATCGTGAAATTTTTCACAAGCCTTTTTTAACTTTTTTTTGATTAAGCCGGGCTAATTTAAACCGCCCGGGATTAGCTTACTTTCAGCGAAGTAATTCCGGGCTTTTACCCGCCTGACGCAAGGCTCGCAAGCTCAAGGCATCGTGGCGCTTAGCCAGACGTTTACCCGTCTCATCCAGCAGCAACTTGCAGTGATAAAAGCCTGGCGGATTCAGACCCAATGCCCGGTAGAGCAGTAATTGCCGGGCCGTGCTCATTAACAAATCCGCCCCGCGCACCACCTCCGTGATGCCCATGGCCGCGTCATCCACTGCGCAGGCCAGTTGGTAGGCCGGCACATCATCGTGCCGCCACACTATGAAATCACCGAAATCCCGGCCCGCCACGAATTGCTGCGGACCCAAATTAACATCCTTAAAGCCAATGACCTCGCCATCCGGCACCCGGAACCGCCAGGAGTAGCGCTGGCCAGCCACCGCCATGGTCCGGTGTCGGCAGGTCCCGGGATAAATGGGCTCATCATCCTCGGCGGCATGCGGCGCCCGGCTGGCAGCCTGGATGTCTTTGCGCGAGCAGGTGCAGGGGTAAATAAAATTGCCGGCGCGCAACTGCTCCAGGGCGTGGCGGTAAATCTCGTGCCGTGCGCTTTGCGCATACGGACCATGCGGACCGCCGCAATCCGGCCCTTCCTCCCAAGCCAGCCCAAACCAACGCATATCCTCCAACATGGCCGCGACAAATTCCGGCCGGCAGCGCGCCCCGTCGAGGTCATCGTTCCGCAAGATCAAAGTGCCCTGGTTCGCCCGGGCCCGCTGTTGGGCCGTCCAAAAAGTCCGCGCATGGCCCAGATGCAAATAACCCGTCGGCGAAGGCGCCAGCCGGCCGCGATAGCTGCCCTCAGAAGGGTTCATGCGGATGCGCTGCCAGCCAGGCCGCCAGACCCGGGATGGGGGTGGTCAACACGGCTTGCAGCTTGGCCAAATCCAGCGAGGTGTCCAAAGCGCGGGGTGGACCGGGAAAATCTTTGGCCGATCCCGGCTTGATGTCGTTGATTTTGGCCAGCAATTCCGGCCAGCGCTGAATCAACAACTGCCCAATCTGCCAGCGTGACAACCGGTCGGCCCCGGCCACATTGAACAACCCGCCGCTGTTTTTATGGACCAGCTCCCACAGCACCCGGATGGTTTCCCGCGCCGCGATGGGCGAGCGAAACTCATCGGTAAACAACGTCATCCCCTGCCCTTTTTGCAAGGCCTGACGCAGTTGTTCGTTGAACCCCCGGTTGCCGGTGCGGGAAGTCCCGCCATTAATCGAGGTGCGCAACACCAAATGCCGGGGGTTGCGCAACACGAGCTGTTCGCCCGCCGCCTTCGTCTCCCCGTACAGATGCAACGGGTTCGCCGGGTCGGTTTCCCGATAATTTCCGCGCCGGCCGTCAAAAATCAGGTCCGTGGAAAAAAACACGAAAGGAACCGTCGCCGCCAGCCCGGCCAGCATCCGGGTGAGTTCCACATTCACTTGTTGGGCCAGGGTGGGATTGGCCTTGGCCTCGGCCACCGTGCTCACGGCAGCGCAATGGATGACCAAACCGGGAGCATCCTTTAAAAATTCCCGTTCGAGCGCGGCAAAATCCAGCAAGTCAAACTGCGCGCGGGTCAGGCCCCGCAACCGCCAGCCCGGCGCGAACTCCGCCGCGGTTTGCAGGAGGTAGCTCCCCAGCAAACCACCGGCACCGGTGATCCAAGCAAGGGGTTTGGTTTCGGAGGCTGTGGTCATGTGGGATTATCGAAACAATCCAAACTCATGCCCAGCCCAGTTTTTTACGGGCAACTTGCCAGGGATTATTTTCTCCCGGTTCCTTGAGAGCTTTTTCCGCCGTGCGATTGTCCACCAGATCCTCAATGCGACGGATTACCTCGTTCACAAATCGCAAGACTTTTGCCCGCTGAACCGCTGGCAGCGTCATTATTTTCGCAATGATGTCGGTTGCTCTCATTTACCCGAATAGTAGAGCGGTCCATGGTTTTTTGCCAAAAGAATTCCAGCCAAGGAAAGACGTTTGCCATAAATGGCTGGAGGGGGTAGATTCACCTCCATGGTCGCCCAGACTAAACATCGCTTTAGCGTGAGGGAATATCACCGCATGGCGGGGACAGGTGTGCTGCGGGAAGATGCCCGGGTGGAGTTGTTGAATGGAGAAATCGTTGATATGTCCCCCATTGGTCCATTTCACGGAGGCGTTGTCAGCCGTTTGATGCGTATATTCAATGCATTATCCCAGCAGCGATGGCTCGTCTGGCCGCAGAATCCGCTGCATTTGGATGATTATCCCCAGCCCCAACCAGATGTGATGTTGCTCAAACCCGCGGCTCACGAATACACCCGCAACCATCCCCGCCCAGAGGATGTTTTCTTATTGGTTGAGGTCGCGGATTCCACGTTGGAAGCCGATCGTGTGGAGAAACTGCCCGCCTACGGCCGGGCGGGTGTTTGTGAAGTTTGGATTGTAAACCTTAACGAGGACTGCCTTGAGATTTACCGTGACCCTCATTTCACCGGCTATGCCAGTAAAACCTTGGTGCGAATGGGCGCGGCTGCTCCGCAAGCATTTCCCGATGCCGAGGTGGTCGTGACGGACTTGCTGAAACGATAACCGCGGCGTCAAGCGGCTCAATCCACAAACCGCTTCGTCAAATTATCGTAGGCATCAATCCGCCGGTCGCGCAGGAACGGCCAATGAGTCCGGGAGGTGTCCACGTTGGCAAGATCAATCGGCACAATCAGTATTTCTTCCCGGTCCACCGAGGCCCGCGCCAGGATTTCCCCGGAGGTGCCCGCCACAAAGCTCTGGCCCCAAAATTCCAAGCCGTCCCCGCCCACCCCCGCAATCGTCTCATGCCCAATTCGGTTCACGGACGCCACGTAACAGCCGTTTGCAACCGCATGACTGCGCTGGATAACCTCCCAGGCGTCGTGCTGCCGTTCGCCGTAT
Source organism: uncultured Verrucomicrobia subdivision 3 bacterium (assembly GCA_903895255.1). GTDB lineage: Bacteria > Verrucomicrobiota > Verrucomicrobiia > Limisphaerales > UBA11358 > UBA11358. The sequence continues at coordinate 20,215 of CAITTG010000129.1, read as the reverse complement.
TTGGCTTTTTCCGACGGATGCCAGCCGATGGCCGTGGGATAAAACAAAATTTGCGCGCCCTGCAGCGCGGTGAGCCGGGCCGCCTCGGGATACCACTGGTCCCAGCAAACCAAAACACCAATCCGGCCAAAACGCGTGTCCCACGCCTTGAACCCCAGGTCGCCCGGGGTAAAATAAAATTTCTCGTAGAACAACGGATCGTCCGGAATGTGCATCTTGCGATACCGCCCGAGCAGCGTGCCGTCCGCATCGATCACCACCGCCGTGTTGTGATACAACCCGGCGGCGCGTTTCTCGAACAACGAAGCCACAATCACCACCCCGTGCTTTTTGGCAATTTTTTGGAAGGCCTCCGTGCTGGGCCCCGGGATGGTCTCCGCCAGTTTGAAATGGGCATGATCCTCACTCTGGCAAAAGTATTGGGACCGAAATAATTCCTGGGTACAAATGATTTGCGCGCCCTGCCGCGCGGCTTTTTCCACCAAGGCCACGGTTTTGCGCAAATTCTCCCCGGGCTCAGCCGCGCAGGAGGATTGAATCAGGCCCAGTTTGACCGCCCCGGAATCAAAAGCTTTCATGCCTCAGACTATAATCAAGGTTTGCGATTTTTCAACACCGCCGAGGATTCCAAGAGCATTGTCTTCTCCACGGTCTGGTTCGACTTGACGCGACCCACGTCCTGGCCAAAGAGTTCGCGGATGAATTTACCCAGGGTCTCGTTGGTGGGACCATAACCGTCGTGGTAGATGTAGTACTCCAAATCAAACATCAATTGTTCTGCCGTGGCGTAGCGCCGGGAAAGGTCACGGGCGAGACAGTGATGAAGGATATCGTTTAATTTGTCGTCAATCCGGTTATCCATTGCCCGAAAATCCGGGATCGGCTGGTTCAGAATGCGCTGGCGGGATTCCTCGGCCGTTTCGCCTTTGAAAATATTGCGTCCCAGCAGCAGACTCGACAGGACCACCCCGGTGGAAAACAGGTCGGAGCGCTTGTCCGTGATTTGAAAGTCCGCCTGCTCGGGGCTCATGGAATCCGCTTTCCCCGCCACGACCTCGCCCTCCTGGTCGGTCAGAAATCCCCGGGCCTTGGCGATGCCAAAATCCGTCAGTTTCACATCGCCCTCAAACGCGATCATGATGTTTTTGAAACTTACATCGCGATGCACAATGCCCAGCGGCTTGCCATCGCGGTCGGTTTTCCCGTGCGCGTAGGCCAGCCCGCGCGCCACGCGGCTGGTGATGAAGACGGCCAGTTCCTTGGGCAGCACCTTGTGCTTTTCGGTCAATTGATGGGTAAACTGTTCCAGATTAACGCCCCGGATCAGCTCCATGGCGATGAAACAGATGCCGTTGTCCTCGCCCAGGTGATACGTTTGCACGATGTTCGTGTGGATCAAGTCCGCCACGAGTTTCGCCTCGCCGATGAAGTTCTCGATGAACATTTTCTGGCTCGCAAAACTCGGGCGAATCACCTTGATCGCCACGCGTTTGACGAAGTCACGAGCGCCGTGCTGCTCACCTTCGTAAACAATGCCCATGCCGCCCTCGAAAATCTTGCGGACGATTTCGTAGCGGAACTCGTTTTTAATGTTAAACTTCGTGAAACTCATTTTTTGACTGGCGTGCACCAGCACCTGATGGTGGAAAATAAACCCGGGATGTCAAGTCCCGCGAAAGGGTTACCCGTAAAAACCATCCGCTTTCCTGACGCCCCACGCCCCGCGCCTCAAGCCCCAAGCCTGATCTTCAACCCATCCCACGCGAACCGCACCCCCTCCGGCAGCTCCGCCTGGGCCTTGTCATGATCATAATCATGCGTCAGATGGGTGAAAAACGTCTGCCCCGCACCGATCCGCCGCGCCGCCGTCAGCGCCTCATCCAGGCACATGTGCGTTGGATGCGGCTTGTACCGCAGCGCATCCAGCACGGCGATCTCCACCCCCCGCACCGCCGCCAGCGCCGCTTCGGGAACCTCCTTGCAATCACTCAAATACGCCAGCCGCTTCCGCCCGCCTTGCTCAAACAAATACCCGTTCACATTAATCCGGCCATGCGGCAGGGTCAGCGGGGTCACCGTCAAATCCCCCAGCGTGAACGGCCCGGTCACAATGTGCGGTTCGGGAATAAAATAGCCCTTCGGCCACGGACCGTTGTGAAACGCGTAAATGAACACGCGCCGCAAGTCGTTCATGGTGGCCTCGTTGGCGTAAACCGGCAGGGCTTTTTCGCCCCGCAAATCGCAAAACCGCCGGCAATCGTCCAACCCCATGATGTGGTCCGCGTGGGAATGCGTGAAAATCACCGCGTCCAGCGACCGCAGGTTCTCCCGCAGGCATTGCATCCGGAAATCCGGCGGCGTGTCCACCACGAACTGCACCGCCTCCGTAGCCACATGGATGGACGGCCGGGTGCGCCAGTTCTTCGGATTCGCCAGGAATTCCGGCGGATACTCCACCCCGATCAACGGCACCCCCTGCGACGTGCCCGAACCCAAAAACGTAAGCGTTAGCGACATGGTTGAAATTTTCTTTTGCCGAATGCGGTTGTAACCGTCAAATTCAGGCAACCGGATTTTACCGATGTTAACCACGTTGCGCATTAAAAACCTTGCCCTGGTCGCGGACCTCACGCTTGAGCTCCAGCCGGGGTGCAATGTCATCACCGGCGAGACCGGCGCTGGCAAGTCCATCATCATCGGCGCCCTCAACCTCGTCCTCGGCGAGCGCGCCGACCGGGCGCTCATCCGCAATGGCAGCGACAGTTGCTCCGTGGAGGCCGTCCTGAACGTCAAGGGCTTGCGCGCCCCCCTGCCCGGTTTTCTCGAGGCGAATGGCCTGGAACCCTGCGAGGACCACCAACTTGTCCTCAAGCGCACGTTTACCACCGCCGGCACCAACCGCCAGTTCGTGAATGGTTCCCCCACCACGCTCGCCACCCTCGCCGAACTCGGCAAATGGCTCGTGGACATGCACGGCCCGCATGATCACCAGTCGCTGCTCCACCCCGCCCGCCAGCTCGCCATCCTCGATGCCTATGGCAACCTGGCCGTCGAGCGCGCCGCCTTCGCCGAACTGCTTCGCCAGCGCGCGGCCATCGAATCCGAAAAGGCCGCGCTGGTCGTGGATGAAAAAACCTACGCGCAACAGCTCGACCTCCTCCGCTTCCAGGTCAAGGAAATCGAAACCGCCCGACTGACGCCCGATGAGGAAGCCACCGTCGAAGCCGAGTTCAACCGCGCCAGCAACGCCGCCCGCCTCCTCCAACTCAGCCAGAGCGTCCTCGATGGCCTCAGCGAAGGCGACAACCCCCTGCTCACCCAGGCTGGCCTGATCGGCAAAGCCTTGCACGAACTCGTGCGCGTGGATCCCGTCGCAGCTCCGTTATTGGAGCTGCACGCCAGTGCCCTTGCCACCTACCGCGACCTCCAGTCCGAACTCTCCCACTACGCCGACAAAGTGGACGTGGATCCCGCCCGCCTCGCCGAGGTGGAGGAACGCCTGAACCTCCTCCACACTCTCAAACGCAAATACGGCGCCACTCTCGCCGATGTCATCGCTTTCGGCGCCGAAGCCAAACGCCAGTTGTCCGCGCTGGAATCCCGCGACGTGGAATTGGAACGCCTGAACGCCGCCCTTGCCAAATTAGACGCCGATCTTGTCCGCACCGGCCGCGACCTCACCGCCAAACGCCGCAAAATCATCCCCCAACTCGCCCGCTCGGCCAGCCAGCAACTCGAGGACCTCGGTTTCAAGCAAAGCAAATTTGAAATCACTCTCACCGCCGCCGCGCAGCCCCTCGCCACCGGCTGGGACGAAATCGAATTTCAATTTGCGCCGAACCCTGGCGAACCGGCGAAGCCCCTACGCGCCATCGCCTCCTCTGGTGAAATGGCCCGCGTGATGCTGGCCCTCAAAACCGTCCTCGCCGCCGAGGATGAAATCCCCGTCTTGGTCTTCGATGAAGTCGATGCCAACGTTGGCGGCGAAACCGCCCACACCGTCGGCAAGAAAATGCGCCAGATCGGCCACAACCGCCAGGTCCTCTGCATCACCCACCTCCCCCAAGTCGCCGCTCCCGCCGACGCCCATTACGTCGTGACCAAGCAAGTTAAAGAGGGCCGCACCATCTCCGAAATCGCCCTCCTCGCCCGCCCCGCCCGCGTCACCGAACTCGCCCGCATGCTCGGCGGCCAAAGCGAAGCCGCCAGGCGGCATGCGGAGGAATTGTTAAAGCAGGGTTGATCGCCGCCGGGGTTTTTTCTTTGCCGACCGCAACCATTGGCCTGCTCAATCCCCTCGCTGCTTCACCAACCGCGCCAGCTTTTCATCCGGTGATTCCACGGTCTCCACCGGTTCCGCCACCGGCAACGCGCCCGGCGCCACCACGGGTGACTCCTTTCGCATGGGTTTGGCTTCTGTTGGTGTTACCACCCCGGCCTCTACGCTCCGCCCCCCATTCCGCGCCACCTCCACAAAAATCAGCACCAGCAGCGACAGCAGAAAAATCACCCCGCCGGAAAACACCAGGTCATTATACGAGAACGAGTCAAAATACGGATCCTTGAACCGCGCCACCGCGTATTTGCCCAGCGACTTCCCCCCGGCCAACAGCCCAATGATCCCCGCCAGGCGGGCCAGCCAGAACAGTACAAATCGATAGATTTTTGCCATAACCACCTCACGACGCTACAACACCCCTCCAATTTTGCATCAAAAATGTCGCTGTTCGTTCCCGGCGCGCGGGTCTGTGACCCGCAGCGCGTTGCCCGGCAGATAAGCTTCGCGATTAACCTTCCGCCTCATCAGGCCAAGGATTTCATTTGCCCAGCCGCGCAACTTTTCCCCAGCTGGCTTGTTTTACACTTAGTACGGGATGCCCGGCCGCTCCGGAAACGCATTGGACTTTGCGCCCGTGGCTGCTAAGCTCGGTCATTGCATGGCTTTCCCGCGTTGAAACGGGAACTTGAGCCGCCCGAGCGGGGCGCGGCTAGACAAATATTGACGGTTTAAAACAGCAAAAATTATGAATATATCGAACAAACTCCGCCGCGGCGGCTTTACCCTGGTGGAAATCATGGTGGTCGTGGCCATCATCGGCCTGCTCATGAGCGTGGCCACGGTGGGCATCAATCATGCCATCAAAACCGCCAAGGCCCAGACCTGCAACATGAATATCGAGGCCATCGAGGGTGCCAAGCAGATGTGGATGCTTGAAGCCAAGAAAGGCGACAACGACACCGCCACCGAGGACGACTTGAAAGTCCACCTCAAGAACAACGCCTTCCCCACCTGCCCCAGCGGCGGCACCTACACCAGTAACAACACCACCACCCGCGCCACCTGCTCCGTCCACGCGGCTGCATCCACCAGCGGCGTGCCCGCGAACCAATAATTTTCACCGGATCATTCAGGGAGCAATTGCGTGATCCATGCAATTGCTCTTTGACTTTTCCAACCCTCATCATTCCCCCCGCCATGAACCCCCGGCAGGCCAAAATCAAACGCGAGACCAAGGAAACCCGCATCGCCATCCAGCTCAACCTTGATGGCTCCGGCAAATCCCGCATCAAAACCGGCATCCCCTTCTTCGATCACATGCTCACGCTCTTCGCCAAGCATGCCACGATGGACCTCCAGCTCACCTGCAAGGGCGACCTCGAAGTCGATGCCCATCACACCGTTGAAGATTGCGGCATCGCCCTCGGCCAGGCCATCCTGCAAGCCTTGGGCGACAAGCGTGGCCTCCGCCGTTACGGCACCGGCTTTCACCCTCAAAACCCCTTCACGGGCGAGGCTTACGTGCCCATGGACGAATGCCTGGCCCGCTGCGTCATCGATTTCAGCGGTCGCTCCTATCTTGTTTGGAAGGGCCTGAATACTTTCGCCCAGAAACAAATCACCGCCGCCGAAAAAGCCCAGGATGTCTCCAGCGCCTTCCGGTTTGGCCTGGCGCGTGAATTCTTCCAAGGCTTCGCCAATGAAGCCCGCTGCAACCTCCACCTCGAATTACTCTACGGCGACGAGCCGCACCACATCGTCGAGGCCCTGTTCAAAGCCTTTGCCCGCGCCACTGACGCCGCCTGCCAGCGCGATCCCCGCATCGCCGGCCAGTTGCCCAGTACCAAGGGCAAACTCTAGCCGGTTGAATAAAAGTTTTTCGCCGTCGTCCAATCCAGGTCCGCCGATCTCGCCGCAGTTGAGCAACTTGTGTCCCGGCACCGGAACAATTCTGACGAGGGGCGAAACAAGAATTGCCCCCATTCGATGCCCCTTTCACAGTCGAGCGATTCAGCTCAAAGCAGATATTGCAACCGATGGCCTCAATTTGTTCAGCACTCATTTGCAACGCAAGAATGGCGCGCGATACGGGTGATTTCCGGGAAGCGCACAATCAACTGCCTGGCCAATATTCACTGAAGAATGGGGCACGGGCAGGGACACGATACAAAAAACGCCCGGCGGTTTCCCGCCGGGCGTCGTTGATTCACTGCGAGTTTAGTGGCCCACGCTGGCCAGTTCCTCGTTGTTTTCCACGTTCACAATCTTGAACTGCTCCGCGTGCATGCCGGTGTCCGCCCGGAAGGACAGCTTGCCGAAGTACCGCTTTTCCATCTCAATGAGATGCTTCTCGTCCTCCGTGCGCAGCCGTTCCAGCACGGTGGGATGCACCACGATGCGGAGTTGGAAATCCGACTCGTCGCGGGTGCGTTTCTTGAGGATTTCCTGGAGCTTGCGCTGGATTTCCACGCTCATGGTCACGGTGCTCTTCACCTTGCCGCGGCCTTTGCAATAGGGACAGTCATCGTACACCGCCGCGCGCACACTCTCCGTGTGCCGCTGCCGCGTCATTTCCATCAGGCCAAGCTGGGAGATGGGCAGGATGTGCGTCTTCGCCTTGTCCCGGCGCAGACCGTCCTTGACCCGCTGGTAAACCGACTGCCGGTCGCGGCCGGATTTCATATCAATGAAGTCCAGCACGATCAGCCCGCCCATGTTTCGCAAGCGAAGCTGCCGGGTGATTTCCTCAGCCGCCTCCAAGTTGACCTTGAGAATCGTCGCTTCCTGGTCTTTGCTGCCCTTGTGGCGCCCGGTGTTCACGTCAATCGCCACCAGCGCCTCGGTTTCGTCGATTACGATGTAACCGCCGCTGCGCAAATGCACCTGCCGGGAGAACGTATTCTCCAACTGTTTGCTGATGTTGAACCGATCAAAGATCGGCTGGGCATCCGAGTACAATTTGATTTTGCCGGCCGAGCGCTTCGAGATTTTGGAAATCATGGTGCGCATGTTGTCGTACGCCTTGGCACTGTCCACCACGATGCGCTCGACATCCTCCGTGAGGAAGTCGCGTACCGTGCGCTCGATCAAATCCGGCTCCTGGAACACGCAGGTGGCCATCGGCTGCTTCTTGATGTGTTCTTCCACGCTGTGCCACTCTTCGAGCAGCAGTGCCAGATCGCGGACGAAATACCGCTTCTGCTGGCCTTCGCCGGCCGTGCGCATGATCACGCCCATGCCGTCCGGAATCGCCAGCTCGCGCAGGATTTTCTTCAAACGCTTGCGTTCCTCGGGATTCTCGATTTTCCGGGAAATGCCGGACTGGTCCGAGTTTGGGAGCAACACCAGGTACCGTCCCGGCAGCACCAGGTTGGTGGTGACGCGCGGTCCCTTCGTGCTGATCGGTCCTTTGGTGACCTGCACGATGATTTCACTGCCGGGCGGATAGAGCCGGGGAATGTCTTTTTGGGTGATTTTGGGCTTGTCCCGTTTCCGCACGCCCTCGCGCTCGACGATTTCCACGCCGCTGTCGAACTGGTTGGGCACGATGTCCCAGTAATGCAGAAAGGCGTTCTTCTCGAAGCCGATGTCCACGAAGGCCGCCTTCAGGCCGTCCTCGAGGTTGCGTACTTTACCCTTGAAAATGCTGCCCACCAGGCGCTCCTCGGTGGTCCGCTCAATATTAAATTCCTCGAGCTTGCCGTCCTCGGTCACCGCCACGCGGGTTTCGAGCGTCTCGGCGTTGATGACCACTTCCTTGTGGACGCGCTTTTCCGGTCGGATCAACCGCTGCACTTTGCGCACCAAATTGGTGGCGGCCGACTTGATGGTCTCGATGATGCCTTTGGGCTGCTCGGGCACCGTCACCGGGGCGAAGGGTTTTTCCTCCACCACCTCGGCCGGGGTTTCCAGGTTGGGTTCCCGGAATTCCCGGGCGTCCGTCTCCGGCGCCCCCTCGGTGCTCTCAGTGTTTTCCGGCACGCCGGCGGCAATATTTTCCGCCCGCTCAATTTCCTGCTGGTGGCGTTTTTCAAACAAACGCTCGTTGCCGCCCTGCTCGCTCACCACCTCGGCGCGGGCCTGCACGGCCTCGCGGTCGGCTTTTTGCACGGCGGGCGCGAGGCCGCCCTTCGGACGGAAACGCATTCCGCGGCGGCGCCGCGAGAATTTTTGGTCACTCATAATCAGTATCCCTTTCGATGGATGTATATGTTTTGCATCAAACCCAGTGCGATCAACGAGACGAGCACTGAAGATCCGCCGTATGACAACAGCGGCAGTGGCACACCCGTCACGGGCATGATGCGAATATTCATGCCGATATTGATAAACACATGGCTGAACAGGAGTGTCACCACCCCCACCGCCACTAATTTACCCAGGCGATCACGTGCCTGGCCGGCGGTTCTCAATCCCGTGAAGAGAACCACCGAATACAGCGCGATGACAATCACGCTGCCAACGAACCCCTCCTCCTCGGCAATGACAGAGAAGATGAAATCGTTGTGCGCCACGGCCCGCGGCAGATACCCCAAAGCATTCTGGGTTCCCTGCCGCCAGCCCTTGCCCGCCAGCCCCCCCGAGCCGACGGAAATCAGTGCCTGCCGGACGTTGTAGGCATCGTCCAGTTCTTTTTGCCGCAGACGCTGCAACTCCGCCGGTGTGGCATTCGACGGAGCAAAATGGGTGTATTCACAGCCAAAATAAATGGCCAGCCGGTCGCGCTGGTATTCCTGCATCGGCAGCTGCCACCAGCCCTTGGGCAGGTAGAACACGTCCACCACAAACAAGGTGGCCAGCAGGCTGACAATGCCCACCAGGCGGATCAAATAGCGCCGCGGCGTCCCCGCCACCAGCATCATCACCAGCCCCGTGGGCAGCAACACCAGCGCGGACCCCAGGTCCGGCTCTTTCAATATCAAAACAAAGGGCAGAAACAGCAGGCCCATGCCCTTCCAGAAAATCGCCGGCTGCCGCAGCTCATCCAGCGGCCGGCTCAGGAAATTCGCCGCCGCCAAAATAAAGGCCAGCTTGCCAAATTCGCTCGGTTGAAACTGGAAAAAGCCCAGGTCTATCCACCGCCGCGCCCCCCAGCCATGCGTGCTCCCAATCTTGGGGATCAGCACCGCCACCAGGCTCAGGATGGTCAGCCAGTACACCACGTAAGACCAGCGCAACAGGATCATGTAGTCCACCAGGCAGAGCACCCCGCCGGCCGCCAGCCCCATCGCATACCAAAGGATCTGCCGCACCCAGCTCTGGTCGTACCACGGCAGCAGGGCCGCGCTGGCATTCGCCATCGTGGCGCTGTACACAAAGGCCGTGCCAATGAACATCAGCCCCGCCAGCGCCAGCAATTGCAGGCGGTCCAGCCGGACGGATGAGTCATGGTAGGATAAATTCATGGGTTAATCCCGGACGGCCAGTGACCGGGCCAGCGGCGCCGTGTCCCGGCGCTGGATGGCCTCGTAAATATCGTGCGCGATCGGGGCGCAAACTGTCCCGCCGGACCCCTTGCCGGTGGATTGCACCATCACCACCACGGCGTAGCGCGGATTCTCGTAGGGGGCGTAGGATGAAAACCAAAAATTATAGCCCACCAGGTGATTGGCCCCGTCCTGCACCTGCGCCGTGCCCGTTTTACCGCAAATATTCAAGCCCGGCACCGCCGCCGCCGTCCCCGTGCCCCCGTTTTTGTCCGCCACATCCGCCCGCATCGCGTCGCGCAAAATATTTAGGGTTCGTTGATGTACGATGACCCGGTCCCGCACCTGGCCCGACGGGTAATTGGTGCCGCCCTGGCCGGTGCCGGGCTCCATCGGTTCCACGCGTTGCACCAGCCGGGGCCACAGCACATAGCCTCCATTGGCAATCGCCGCCACCAGCACGGTCATTTGCAGCGGGGTCACCGCAATGTCTCCCTGTCCGATGCACAGGTTCGCGGTGTCCCCGTCCCGCCAGTCCCCGTCCTGCACGCCGGCCAGCGTGGGGAAGTTCCCCCCGGTCTCATGCCCGGGAAACAAACTCGTCCGCTCGCCCAGATGAAACTCCCGGCCCACCCGGACGATGTTCTCCACCCCGGCCCGCAATCCGTAGTTCACGAAATACGAGTTGCTCGAATGAATAAATGCCTTCTTGAAATCATACTCCCCGGGCGGCGCGGTGTCCCGGATCTTGCGCCGGCCCACAAAGATGCACCCTTTGTCCGGATCCTCCGGATTCGCCTGCACCCGGTAAACTTCATTGGGATTCAACCCGTTTTCCAGCGCCGCAATGGCCACCACGGTTTTGAAAATGGAACCCGGGGCGAGATTCTCCTGCATCGCCCGGTTGCTTTCCGGTTTCAAGATCAAATCCGCCATGCGCGCCGGATCGTTCTGCGAATAATCCGGGTTGAAGGTTGGCGAGGAGGCCATGGCCAGAATATCCCCCGTGCGCACGTCCATCACCACCGCCGCCCCGCGCGCGTTGGCCCCCTGATGCGCCAGCAGCGCGGCCTCGGCCGCGCGCTGAATGTCCAAGTCCAGCGTCAGCACCACATTATGCCCGGGCTCCGGCTGGCTCCAAACCGTTTCCGACTGGCGGTAGCCCAGATTATTGACCAGCACCGATTCCATCCCCGCCGTGCCGCGCAGCACGTCATTAAAGCGCCCTTCCACCCCGGAAATGCCGCCATAATCGGGCAGGCGATAGGAGAAGAACGATTCCTCACCCTCCTCCGAACTGTCGTCCCGCCGGACATACCCCAGCACATGGGCCGCCGTGGTTCCCAAAGGATAAAAACGTTCTGATTGCAAATCCAAATCCGCCCCCAAGCCATTCGTAAAACTCTCCTCAAAACGCGCGATTTGCTCCGGCGTCAGGTCCGCTAAAATCGGGTACGGCATCGCCAGCCGCGTCGCATACGCCCGCTGCAGCTTGACCGGATCCACGACAATGACCGCGCCCATCCGCTGGCTCACCTCCGCCACCACCTGGGTGGCCACCTGCCAGCGGGCCTGCGCGCGCAACCACTCCGTTTGCTGCGCATTGATCACATACTGTTTCCGCTCCGCCTTTGTCAGCGACCGGCCCAGTGCTTTCTCCGCGCTCGCAATCCGCTCCTTCTGCACCGCCACCGCTTCTTTGCGGGCGCGCCCAAACGCACTGTCAAACTGCCCCCGCAAGGCGTCCCAATTCAGGCACAAATTAAACCGCGGCCGGTTCTCCGCCAGCACATTGTTTCCCGTGCGGTCCAGGATTTTCCCGCGCACCGCCGGCATCCGGATGCTACGGTAGGACTGCACTTCCAAGTGGTTTTGAAAAGTGCGGCCTGAAACCACCTGCACCCACCACAGTCCGCCGAGCAAAACGAGCAAACCGGCCGTCAGCAGGACCGCCAGCAGCCGGAGTTGCGGGTCATTCTTTTTAAACTGGTCAAAAAACAGCATGTTCTTGAGTGCCTATAAACGACTGCGCCGGATTTCCCGGTCGGCGCGAAAACTGGTTTCCGTGCGTACTTGATAGCCAAACACCCGGTCGAACCAGTTGAACACGGCAAACACCACCGGCGTGGCCGCCGCCCCGCCCGCCACCATCACCATCCACTGCCACAGCGAACCCCAGTCGAGCAACAACCCTTTCCCCGCGCTTAAAAGCATCAACACCGTTCCCAAAGGGACCACCGCGCTGGCCGCAGCCCCCAGCACAATTTGCGCAAACGGCAAATCCCGCAAGATCAACTCCCGCTGCGTGAAAATCAGCCAGCCCGTCAAAAACAGCGGCAGGATGCTGATACCCAGCGGGTTGGCGGAAAGGCAGTCAAACCACATCCCGCCCAGCACGGCCAGCAACCCAACATTCACCAGGCTCGCGTACATCGCCGTGTACACCATCAGAGCCGGCAGCAAATCCACCTGCGCCCCCACCCAGTCGCGCAGCCCCGGCAACGTCGCCTGGCCAAACACCGCCAGAAACGCCGCCACATAAATCATGAGGGTGTTTTGCGTGCTCATCGGAATAACACCCACACTTGTTCCAGCGTGCCCAGATTGGCCGCCAATTTAACGCGCGCCTCGGTGTAAAGCCCAAATTCCACCTGCCGCGAATCCACAATCCGACCGATGGGAATGCCCTTGGGAAAAATACCGCCCAACCCACTCGTCACCACGTCCTCGCCCGGCTTCAACACCGCCGTGCCGGAAAGATAGGTCAGGTCGGCCAGGGTATTGTCAAGAGCGCCCGCGGCATTAACCACCCCCACATCATGCGCCGGATTATCGATCAGCGCTGACACCCGGCAGTTCGGGTCCCCAATCAATACCACTTGGGAATGCGTTGGCCAGACCGCCGCAATCCGCCCCACCAACCCCTCCGGGGTCAACACCGGCAGATTGTTCGTCACCCCCTGCTGGCTGCCCAAATCGATCTCCACCGTCCGCCACCAGTTCGCCGGGTCGCGCATGACCACATTCGCCAGTTTAATCTTCCACGCCACCTGCCGCTGCCAGCGTAGCTGATAGCGCAATTGCTCGTTCTCCAGCCCCATGGTCGCCTCCTGCAAGGCTCGCACTTTCAATTCCTGATTCTCCCGCTGCAAACGGGCCAGTTCCTGCAATAACTCCCGGCGCGGCAGGACGTTGTCGGCCACGTCGGCGGGAAGTTGTTCGGCGGTCGCGGCCAGGCTGGAGAACGGCAGGAAGAGGCTGCCCAAGGCCAGTTTCAGACGCGCGGTAACGCGCGGGGGCAGGCTTAATAAAAGCAATGCCGCCAGCGTGACTGCGCCAAGCGCGAGAAAATGTTTTTGTTTAAACATCCTGCGACCGTCGCGGGGGACATTACTCCCGCCGACGTGCAGGCGAACCCAGGCAAGAAATCAATTAATATTTGGCATTCGTGGCCACCCGTTTGAGGAATTCTATTTCCTGCAACACTCGGCCGGTGCCTTCAGCCACGGCGCTCATCGGGTCGTCGGCCAAATGGACCGGGAGTTCGGTCTCCGCGGCCACCAGCCGGTCAATTCCACGGATCAAGGAGCCGCCACCCGCCATCACCAGCCCGCGATCAACCAGATCAGAGGCCAGTTCGGGGGGACAACGTTCCAAGGTCAGTCGAATCGATTCCAGAATGCTCGAAAGCGGTTCCTGCAAAGCCTCACGGATCTCCTCGGAACGAATGGTCTGGGTTTTGGGCAGACCGCTGCTTAAATCGCGGCCCTTCACATCCATGGTCATTTCCTGTTCGAGCGGAGAGGCGGAGCCAATGCGTATCTTGATTTCTTCCGCAGTGCGTTCACCTATCATCATGTTGTAGGCACGTTTCATGTGCGCAACGATCGTGTCGTCAAATTCGTCCCCGCCCACCCTCAGGCTGCGGCTGAAGACGATGCCGGCGAGCGAGATGATTGCGATCTCGCAAGTCCCCCCGCCGATGTCCACGATCATGTTGCCGGCCGGCTCATGCACTGGAAGTCCCACGCCAATGGCCGAGGCCATCGGTTGCTCAATTAAATAGACTTCCCGCGCCCCGGCATGCGTTGCTGAATCCTTGACGGCCCGTTTCTCCACCTCAGTGATGCCTGATGGCACCGCCACCACCACCCGGGGGGCGATTAATTTCCGATGATGAACCTTCTGGATGAAGTGGCGCAGCATGGCTTCGGTGATTTCGAAGTCGGCGATCACGCCGTCCTTCATCGGGCGGATCGCCACGATGTTGCCGGGCGTGCGGCCCAGCATGCGTTTTGCTTCGTCACCCACGGCCAACACATTGGTCGTGCCCGCTTGAATGGCCACCACGGAAGGTTCGCGCAGGACGATTCCACGGTCCCGCACATAAACAAGGGAATTGGCTGTGCCCAGGTCTATCCCAATATCGTTGGAGAACAGGCTTTTGAATTGCGCAAACATGAATATACCTAACGCGACCAGTTAAGCCGCTGGCCGGATAATGTCAAGCGATGATTGAATTTATGCATCAAATTTGGTGCCAGTGGGAGGAATTGAACCTCCGACCAAAGGCTTATGAGTCCTCTGCTCTACCCCTGAGCTACACTGGCATCACCAAAGCTTCGCCCCGCCGAAGCTGGGGTTCCCGCCTATGGAACCCGTCAACCGGCGAAACGTCGGAATATAATATGCAACTTTCCCCCTCCGTAGCAAGCAATTCAATGCAGCTTCCGCGACGCAGCCGCAGCCAGTCGGCCGCAACCCGGCGGACCGCTCCTCATGTGCAGGGGATGCTCCTGGCAACCGGCTCGATGGCGCCACGCCCGCCACCCCTGGGCAAGCTTAAGGCAGCGCCAGGGGTTTGACGGGTTGGAGGGTGACGGGGCCAAGGAGGCCGGAGTCGCGGAGGGGCCAGTCGGTGGCGTCGAGGATGCGGCCGCGACCGCGGGTGGCCATGTTGGCGTCGTAGAAGTATTTCCAGTTCACTTTCCGGACGTCGAGGTCGTGCACGCGGTTGGCGCCGAGATTGGTGACTTCGATTTCAAGCCGGTTTTTGCCGGGGTGCAGGTATTTGCCGATGGCGACCTGCCAGGGGCCGGCGAAAAGGTGGCCGACGTCCTGGCCATTAATGATCACCCGGGCGGCTTCGGCAACGCGGCCGAGGTTGAGGATCCAGTCGGCGGCGTCGCCGGCGGGTTGGTCAAAGTCGAACGTGTAAAGGGCGGTGCCGGCAAAGCGTTTGGCCTCGGGGTCGGCCTGGTCGGTCCAGGAGCCGAGGGTGCTGGTGGTGAAGGCGGCGGGCAGGACGGGTCCGCCGTCCACAAAGTGGACATCCCAGGTGCCGGTGAGGGGTTGGGCGGGACCGGCGGCGGCGGTGTTGGACCACGCGGGCCCGGTCACGGCATCATTGTAAGCCGTGCGCAGGATGCGGGATTCGCCGGGGAGGAGTTGCAGGTAGATTTGGGTGCCCAGTTCCGGGACCTGGCGCAGGGTGGCCAGGCCGGCATGATCGGCAAATCGCGGGTCGAGCAACACGGCGGATTTGGCGGAGCAACCGAGGGTGACCCATTGGTCCACGGGTTGGTCACCCCGATTGGCGATGAAATAGTTCAAGCCCACGGGGCTGGTACGGCGCACGAACCAGATGCCCTGGTCCACCATGGGTTCGCGGAGCACGCCCGCTTGGTTCAGCAGCACATCGGCGTCCGGTCCGACGAGGATGGTGCCCGCTCCCGCCGACGCCACTTGAACGCCTGGGGTGCTGGTGGGGGTAAGATTTATTTTCGCGAGCAAAGCCCTGAATTTTGCCTGCCGGGCAACCAGGTCACCCAGGCCAGGAACGTCACTGGGAAGTTGCTTAACAAACAGAATGGTCGCTCCCTGCCCCGCCAGCGAGAGCAGTTTTTCCAGAGTCGCCACCGGCATCAAGCGGCACGGCGGCACAAGGACGACCCGGGCCGGCAGGCCGCCGACGCTGATTTTGCCGCCCACGGCATCGGCGGTTTGCAGGAAACGATCTGAGATGTAGTCAAACCCGTAGCCGCGTTTGAGCAGCAGTTCGGCGGTTTCGTTGAGACTGGCGGGCAAAGGACTCTGAATGAGCGCGTCATCGGAAGTTTTGCCCGGCTGGTCCAGGGTGTCGAAAATATTGTAGTAAACCAGCACGTCATTAGCCGGATGCCCAGACTGCAAGACGGACTGACAGCGGGTGACGTAGGCGTTGAAGTCCGGCAGGTCATGCCAGAGCCCGCCGTAGGGACCGAAATTGACGGCAGCGTAAAATTGCCAGCCTGGCCAGGGGGCAGCCACAGGCGAATAGGGAATGCCATGGAAGAAGATGTGGTTCACGCCGGTGAGGAAGAGATAGTCAGCGGCGGATTTGACCAGCGAGAGCGGGGCTTGAAAATGCTCGGTCAGCCAGGTGAAGGATTCGGAGGAGGCAAGTGTCGTGCCTTTGACGCGCGCGGCCGACGAGGAAAATTTGTTCAGGGGATAGTTGGTGGGCCCCTGGCCACCGAAGGGCATCATTTCGGTTTCAGGAATGTCGGATGCGGCATAGACGTCGATCAGGTTGGCGGGCGAGCCGTGGGCCTGGTCGCGGCTCAGGCTGCCGTGGCCATGGGACCAGGCGGTCCAATGTTCAATATAGGCGAGGTGCAAGTCGGCGAGGGTCTCGCGGTAATCGCTGCGGACGCGCGTGACGGTGTCGGCCGGCCCTTCACCGAAGAAGGCGGGCAATTGAGTGCGGAGGTCATAACCCCGGCGCTGGGCGAATTCGGTCAGGAAGGCCGGCGTCCAGTCGGCGTTGTAATATTCGTAGGAATCATGAAATTCCGAGCGGGGCATGGCGCCGTGGTAGGCTTCGAAATGAACATCAAAATCGGCCAGGTAGGCATCCATGGCGGACGGGGAAAAGGGATCCAGGACATTGCCCACCGCCCCGGGCGCGGCGCGTTTGACCTTTTGGACCGGGCCGGTTTCCCAAATTCCGTAGAGTTGCCAGGTGCCGGGGGGAGCGGTCCAATCGAGGTGGCCGTCGGTGACTTTGGCGGTGAGATCAAGCTGGGTGCCATCGGCGCCATAGGCCATGAGGACTTGCAGGCGGCCTTTGGGAAAAGACTCCGTGAGCGTGGCTCCGCCGGCGACGGTGAACTGGCGTTTATTGGCCCCACTGGAGGCCATGGCGGGGGTGACACGCTCGCCGCCGAAGGGCCAGCCGGTGCCGGTGGTGAGGTCCACGCCCAGGCCGAGGCGGCTGGCTTCGCTGGTGGTGTGGGCCAGCATGTCCATCCAGGGGGGAGAGAGGTATTGGATGAATTGGTTCTCGTAACCATGCGCGCCGTAAATGGGGCAAATTTCGACGCCACCGATGCCGGCGGCTTGGAAGAGTTCGAGCTGGTGGGTGAGATTGGTTTTATCGACGGCACTGCCCATCCACCACCAGCGGGTCCAGGGATGGTTGTCGCGGGTGGGCGCGGGCCAGGTGAGGAGACCGGCGGGTTCGGTGGCGGATTGAGCGCAGGCCGGGGACAGCCAGCCGAGCGGCAGCGCGAGGAGTGCGGCCAGGCAAAGCATCGGGCGGGTAAAGGGAAAGCGCACCGGCGAAATGGAGCAAAGGGATGGCGGTTGCATGTGATTGGTTGCCCGCATTGTTGCCAAAAAATGGGAAATCACCAGAAAAAAGGCGGATTGGCTGCCTCGTATGAACATCTGAGGGTGAAGCGCGGGTGCATCCCCCGATAAGTATGGATGGGGATATTTATAAGCGTCAATGGTGGTTTGGGCTCGATGTGGACGGAGCGAGACTTTGGTCATGGCTGCGCCCGGGGGGCTTGCTTTAATTCGCGCGGCCGCGACGGTCGCACTCCGCCTTCAGCTCCGGTGCGTTACGGTTGGGTGCGGGTCAGGCTGACGGAGACGAGGCGGGATTGGGGGATGGGAAATTTTTTGACTTCGATGGTGACGGCGGCAGGCTTGAATTCGGCAAGGATAAGGTCGGCCAGGTCGGCGGCGAGTTTCTCGATGAGCTTCCAACTGCGTCCCTCACCGTAGGTTAACAGCCGCTGGCTGACGGCGAAATAATCCACGGTGTCGGCAATACTGTCGGTGCGGGCGGCGGCGGTGAAGTCGGCGGTCATTTCGACCGTCAGCAGCAGGCGCTGGGGTTGGGCGCGTTCCTCATCGGGCACGCCCACTCGGTAGAAGACTTCGAGATCGACGACGGTGATTTTGGCCATGGTAGTGGGTGGTTATTTGACTCCGGGGAGATTGGTTAGCACCGCTTCCAAGAGGATGCGCGTGGGGGTGTTCAGCGCCAAATCCAGCGCGGCGGCGGGCGCGAGCCAGCGGAACTCGCGGGCCTCCTCGTTGAGTTTGACGCGGGGCTGCTGGTCCACGCAAACACAGGTGTAATTTAAGAGCACAAAATGCGCCTCGCGATAAAACTCCGGCGAATGAATGCAATCCTGCACGAGCACGAACTGGATGCGGTCAATCGTCAGGGCGGTTTCCTCCTTGATTTCCCGGCGCAGGGCGGCCTCAGAGGTTTCGCCCCATTTGATTTTCCCGCCGGGAATGCCCCAAAGGCCGGACCATTTGTCCGTGCGAATCATGAGGACGTCGCCGGCGTGGTTGAAGATCAGGGCGCCCACGGTGGCCAGGGGCGGATGGGTGGACTCAAATTTCTCGACGGCCGGATGCAGGTCCAGCCCGTTGGCTTCGAGCGTGCGGCGCAATTCACCCAGGTGTTCGACAATCAGATCGGGGCTGGCACGGCGGAGCTGGTTCAAGGTGTTATAACCCGTTAGCACGGCCACGGAATGCACGCCGCCGTGTTTGGCGGTTTCGATGTCGTGCTCCATGTCGCCAATGAAGAGGGTTTCGGCGGGGTCGAGATGGTTGGTCGCAAGGATCTCGTGGATTTTCTGGCGTTTATCCCCCACCCCGGTGTAGGCGATGTCAATATAAGCATCAAACCCGGTGACGAGGCAGTGGGCGGCATAATGCGTGGGATGGGCGGCGCTGAGGAGGAAAGTGCGGATTTTCTGGCGGCGGCAGAACTCGAGAAACTCGCGGGCGTAGGGCAGTTCCACCACGGAACTCTGGGCGCGCTTGAACTCCCCGTGGAACCATTCTTCGAGCTGGGGCATGGCAACGTCAGGCAGATGGCGGTCGTAGAATTTTTTAAAGGGCAGCGTGAATTCAGCGCGGAACTGCTCGAGACTCATCGGCGGCCGGCCCGCCTGGGTCAGGACATAATTGGAGGCCTGCAGGACGGCGGGCAGATCGTCGACCAAGGTACCCGACCAGTCAAAAATGATGTTGCGAATCACGGGGAGACAGTAACTGATAAATGGGCGGGGCGCGAAGATTTTTGTTGGGCCGGCGAATTGTTAACCATCGGGGAAGCGGATTCGTTGAGGGATAAAAATAATTTGGCATTTCTAAATTATGAGCGAAGATCAAGCTGTGACGTTTTTCGTCAACAACCTTATGAAATTTAAAAGTCTGTTCGCCCTGTTACTTATGTTTACCTGGACTGGATTTGCCGACATGCCCAAGGCGGGCGACACCGCGCCGTTGTTCACGGGCCAGGATCAGGATGGCAAAGATTTTAACCTAGCCGATCTGGTCGGTAAAAAAGTGGTGTTGCTGTATTTTTATCCCAAGGATTTCACGGGGGGCTGTACGAAGGAAGCGTGCGGATTTCGTGATCGCACCGGGGAATTGCAGACGAACAACGTGGTGGTCGTCGGGGTCAGCCGGGACACGGTGGCGGAGCATCGGAAGTTTGCCGACGAGTACAAATTGAATTTCACTCTGGTGGCCGATCCGGATGGAAAAATTGTGGCGGCTTATGACACCAAAATGCCGCTCCTGGGGATGTCCAAGCGGGTGAGTTTTCTGATCGGGCTGGACGGCAAAATCGTTCATGTGACCAACGCCATGAGCCCGGCGACGCATTTTGTGGAGATGAAAGAGGCGATTGAGGGGTTGAAAAAGTAAGAGCCTGTCTGAAAATTCAAAAGGGTCCTGTTTTCGAGGAAAGGCCGGTCTGGCAAGGCGCGACGAGCGCGCATACCCTTTATGGGTCTGTAAGCGAGGAGCAACGCCGCCAGACCGGCCTTGCCGCGAAAACCCTCCGGGCGGCAGGTCTTTTGCCGCAGGGCCCTTTTCAATTTTCAGACAGGCTCTAAGCCGGAACAATTCATTTCAACCGCAGATCAACGCAGATAAAAACGATAAGGTTCCCAAAGGTTTGGCCCGCGATGGATCGAAAACCATTTGGTGCGCCATTCTTTTTCGTTTTCCGCCTTTGCCCATCTGCGTTCATCTGCGTTGATCTGCGGTTAAAGCCTTTTTCAATTCAATGACTCCGGCTAAGCCGGAACAATTCATTTCAACCGCAGATGGACGCAGATGGACGCAGATAAAAACGGGAGGCGTAGTAAGGGGCCGGTCCGCTTTTGATCGGAAACCATTTGGTGTGCCAGTTGGCCACGTTTCCCCC
>CAITTG010000128.1 GCA_903895255.1 uncultured Verrucomicrobia subdivision 3 bacterium | reverse complement strand
TTCAAGGTCAGCCAGGACATGCGCAAGGCCGGCGACACCAGTTCCGACGCCGCCACCATCCGCAGCGCCTGCGAAGCCCACGCCCGCAAATATATTGATTTGCAGCGCGCCCAATTCAAACGCCTGGGCATCCTGGGCGATTGGGAAAACCCCTACCTGACGCTGAACAAAGAATACGAGGCGGACGAACTGCGCCTCTTCGCGGATATCGTGGCGAAGGGCTTTGTTTACCGGGGCAAAAAGCCGGTGTACTGGAGCATCCCCTGCCGCACGGCTTTAGCTGAGGCCGAGGTGGAGTATGCGGACCATGTTTCGCAAAGTGTGTTTGTGAAGTTTCCCGTCGTGGGCCAGCCCGGCACCTTCGTGGTGATCTGGACGACCACGCCCTGGACGCTCCCCGCGAATCTCGCCGTGGCGTACAATGACAAATTTCCGTACCTCAAGGTCACCGTGGGCGCCGAACATTATCTCGTATTCTCGGGCTTGCTGCCGGTGGTGGCGCAGAAATGCGGCTGGACGGAATACGCGCAGGAAGCCTACCCCACCGAGCAACTGGCCATGCTGCAATACCAGCATCCGTTTTGCCACCGCACGGGCAAGTTGCTGGCGGCGGATTTTGTGACGAGCGACACGGGCACGGGTTTTGTCCATATCGCACCCGGGCACGGTCTGGATGACTATAATTTGGGCCGGCAGAACGGCCTGCCGATTTATTCCCCCGTCAATGATGACGGCGCGCTGGCGCACAGCAGTGAATTGCCGGTGGAACAGCAGATGCCCGCCGAAATGCTGGGCAAATCCATTCTCGAAAAGCATGGCAAGAGCGATGCCAACGAAGCCGTGCTGCATGAATTGCGCGTTCGGCACGCGCTGCTCCATCAAGAAAACTATCACCACAGTTACCCGCACTGCTGGCGCAGCAAGACGCCAGTGATCTTCCGCGCGATGGACCAGTGGTTTATCAAAATTGATCAGGCGACCGGCGCGGAAACGTTTCGCGCGGCAGCGCTCGCCGAGATCGACCGCGTGAAGTGGATTCCCGAATGGGGCGTCAACCGTATCAAGGGCGCGGTGCAATCGCGTCCGGACTGGTGCATCTCGCGGCAGCGCACCTGGGGCGTGCCGATCCCGGCATTTTACGACGCCAAAGGCGAGCCGATGCTCGACGCGGGCATCGTGCGCAATGCGGCGGCGTTGATCCAGCAGCATGGCTCGAACGTGTGGTTTGAAAAATCCGCGGCCGAACTCTGGGCGCTGGTCAAGCCCGCCGGCTGGACCGGAGCGGAAGCGGTGGCGAAATCGAATGACACGCTGGATGTGTGGATTGATTCGGGTTCCTCCTCGCGCGCCGTGCTGCAACAACGTCCGGAGTTAAATCATCCAGCCCAGACCGGCGCGGGTGCCTGGCAGGCGGATGTCTATCTGGAAGGCAGCGACCAGCATCGCGGCTGGTTCCAATCCTCGCTGCTGTTGTCACTGGCCGGCAACGGGGCCGCGCCATTCAAGACCGTGCTCACGCATGGCTTCATGGTGGATGCCGACCGGGAGAAAATTTCCAAGAGCAAGCAGGGCTCCTACGAAAAGCCGCAGACGGCCGAGGCCTATGTGAAAAAATACGGGGCCGACGTGGTGCGCCTCTGGGTGGCCTCGCAGGATTACCGCAACGACATCGTGGTGAGCGAGGAGCGCATCAACAAGGTGAGTGAAACCTACCGGGGCATCCGCAACGCCCTGCGCTACCAACTCTCGAACCTGTATGACTTTGATCCGGCCACCCAAACGGTGCGGGAGGACGAACTGACCGGCCTGGACCGCTGGGTGCTGGGCGAGTTTTCCAAACTTGAAACGGATGTGATTGCCGCCTACGACAATTACGAGTTTCACGTCGTGTATCAAAAAGTCAGCCAGTTCATCGCCGTGGAACTGTCCTCCATCTACCACGATGTGATTAAGGACCGGATGTACACGGACCCGGCGAATTCGCAACGCCGCCGCTCCACGCAGACCGCGCTGCACCGTTTGGTGACGGGCCTGTGCCAGTTGCTGTCGCCGATACTGGCGTTCACCACGGATGAGGCGTGGGAGTTTGTGCCAGGGAAAGTGACGGGGTCGGTGCATGGGAGTGAGTACCAGCGGTTGGGCCTTCCCCAGGCAGCGGAAGGAAGCAACCAATGGGTTTGGTTAAAGGAATGGCGGGAAAAGATTCTGCCGGAATTGGAAAAAGCGCGGCAGGCAAAATTCATTGGCAAGTCGCTGGATGCCAAAGTTGAAATTGTGATTCCGAAAAGCGAGGCCCAAGTTTCAGCCAAGGAGTTACTGCGTGAACTGGTTAATGTATCAGCTTTGAATATTACGGTTGGCGAATCGGCCGGGGTGAATGTTGCCAAGGCCGACGGCCAAAAATGCGAGCGCTGCTGGCATTGGGAAACGGACATCGGCCAAAACGCCGAGCATCCGACCCTGTGCGGCCGGTGTGTGGAGGCGGTGAAGCCGTTTAAGGTGTAAATCGCCACGTGATTTTGTCCCGCAGGGACCGCCGGAAAATGCCGAGTTGTTTGGCATTGTGTGACAGGCAAGATTTCCGTCGTCCCTTGCGGGACGGGATGATTGCGGGTGCGCGTACCAGCCACCTTGTGGCTGGCTACGTTCCGGTTGTCGCTTCGCGACGAGAAAGCCAGGGGTGCTTTGCTCTGTTTTTGTCCCATAGGGACCGACGGAGATTAGCCAGCCACAGGGTGGCTGGTGAAAGTGGAAAAAACAATACGTCCCGCAAGGGACGCGGGAAAAAATGCCTGCAACCCATACGAGCCTGCATTTTCATATCGTGTTTGGCACGAAGGACCGGCAGCCATTTATTGCCGATCCGTGGCGCAATCGATTGCATGAATACCTGGGAGGGTTGGTTCGTGCTGCCGAGGGAGTTCCGGAGGCCATTGGTGGCACGGCGGACCATGTGCATTTGCTGGCCGGATTACGGGCTACGCATTCCCTCGCGACTTTCGTGCAAGACATCAAACAGACCTCTTCGCGGTGGATTCACGAAACCATAGGAGTCAAACCGTTTGCCTGGCAGCAGGGTTATGGGGCCTTTACGGTGAGCGTTTCCAATTGCGAGGCGGTTCGGGCGTACATTGCCAGTCAACTAGAACACCACCGGACAAAATCGTTTCAAGAGGAGTATGTAACCTTCCTCAAGAAGCATAATGTGCCCTATGACGAAAAATATTTGTGGTGAGCTTTCCGGCGTCCCTTGCGGGATGCGGAAATTTAAGCCCGCCTTTTCCAGCCAATTTGTGGCTGGCTACTTTCAGGTGGTCCCTGCGGGACGACCAAACCTGGTCAGCGCACCTTGGTTTCTTTTGCACGCGGCGATACCCAATACAACCGTCGGGGAACCCACGTTTGGATAATATCCAACAGGGAGATAATCATTCCCGAATCAAACTTTCGGGCAGCGCCATGAGTTCGGGACCGGAATCCGCTTTCACCAGGAAGCGTCCATCGGGCAGTTCGGCAAAAACGAAGTCAACCATGGTTCGGCCGACATCGGCAAAAGTATTGCCGTTGAAAAAGAGAAATGGGGCGCGGTGATGGCAACGCCGTAAAAAATCTAAGGCCTCGTCGAGGGTGGAGACGACTCCTTGCCGGTTTCGCCATTCTGCTTCAAGCGATCCATAGCTCTCTGAATTCTGGCCGTGCTGCGCGCCACTGCTTGCGCACGCTCCTCGGTTGAGGCTGATGACAAGCTCCCAACTCCGGTTTTTGAGAAAAGCGGCTCGGGTTTGTAGCGGTGATTGTTCACAGAACTACTTCCAGAATGTCCTAGTCGGCCAGCTGCTCCAGCAGGTCCAATCTTGGCTTCATCGCTTACAATCTATGACTGTCCCATTATTTTGCAAGCGGGCGTGGAACGCCATCATTTTTTAACCAGCGGATTGCGAGTCTTAAGCTGGGGAAAACGGGAGAAGTCACGGTCTGCCGTCCACAGTTCGCTGACGCCATGATGGAGGCAAAGGGCCGCGATGCGGGCATCGTGAATGCGCGCGCCCGTCAATTTTGCCGCAAGCGCCAGCTTGCTTAATTTTTCAAAATAACCCGGGCTTTCCGCGAGCAAATGCAATTGGGGCGAGCCAAACAACTGTTCCAGAAAACCCAGGGCTTCAGGCAGCGTTGAAGCCGGTTTGTAAATACTTGGATTGGTCGCCACACTGATGAACTCATGAACACAGGGCCAGGGAAGAGCCCAGGCGGAGGTGCCCTCAAAAACCGGCTGCAAGACGGCCAGTGCCGCCTGATGCTGCGGGGAATTGCCACGATGGGCAAACACCAGCAGGTTGGTGTCAATGGCGATCATGCGCCATGTCCCCGATAAATTTCGTCACGGATTTTTTCCCACGAGGCATCCTTGAATTCATCCGTCAAACCACCTCCACTCACCACCAGCGGTTTCCATTTCCAAGGGGCGGGCTTGGCGTGCGTTTCCTTGAGCACCAGCCGCAAGCCCTGCTCGGTCAGGGCGCGAAAGGTCGTCTTCTCCTGGCGCGCGGTCCGCTGGACGCGCTCAAAAAGATCGTCGGCAATTTCAATGGTTGTCTTCATAATATGGCTACCCATATTCGCGCAGGTGGCCACCCATATCAAGTCGAAGTTTCCCGCGCCCCGCCGGGGCGCGGTTACTCTCTGGGGCCTCCGGGGGCGGCGCAAAGCTTGCCCCCGGCTAATTTCCAAAGCCCCTCCGGGGCAAAGCAAAGGCGAAGAAGCAAGTTTGTCTCACACCCCGCCAAGTCTTCAGCGCCCCATAGCCAATATCTTCTCCACCTTCGCCTTCACCGCCTCATCCATCTTGATGATCGGCGGCCACGGCCGGTTAAAACCTTCGCCGGGGATTTTGCGGGTGGCGTCGATGCCGAGCTTGCTGCCGCTGGCGATTTCGCTGGTGGCGTGGTCGAGCACGTCGGACGGACCCTTGGTGAAGAGGCTGTCGCGCTGGGGGTCGGTGTCGGCGGTGAGGTGGAAGAGCACCTGGCTGGTGTTGTGCACGTCCACATCGTGATCCACCACGACGATGTATTTCGTGAACATCATCTGCCCCATGCCCCAGAGGCCGTGCATGATTTTGTAGGCCTGCATGGGATAGGTCTTCTTGATACTAACGAAGACAAGGTTGTGAAACACCCCCTCGGCCGGCAGCGCGATGTCCACGATTTCCGGGAAGTTCATCTTGAAGATGGGCAGGAACAATTTCACGCTGGCACCGCCGATATAAAAATCCTCCATCGGCGGAATGCCCACAATGGTGGCCGGGTACACCGCGTCCTTGCGGTGGGTGATGGCAGTGATGTGCAGGACCGGGTACGGCTCGGGCAGGGTATAATAGCCGGTGTGATCGCCAAACGGCCCCTCCATGCGCAGCGGTTCGGTGGGGTCCACGTAACCTTCAATCACGAAATCGGCATTGGCGGGCACCTCCAGATCGTTGGTCTCACACTTGATGAGTTCCACCGATTTTTTGCGCAGGTAACCGGCCAGCAGGAATTCATCGAGACCGTCCGGCATGGGTGCCGTGGCGGCGAAGGGGAACATGGGGTCGCCGCCGATGAAGATGGCGACGGGCATGCGCTGGCCGGTTTCGTAGTAGCGGCGGCCATGGCGGGCGGCGACTTTCTGCAACTGCCAGTGCACGCCGGTGCTTTTTTCATCGTAAATCTGGATGCGATACATGCCCAGGTTGCGTTCGCCGGTGTCGGGGTCCTTGGTGACCACGCACGGGAGGGTGATGAAACGGCCGCCGTCCAGGGGCCAGCATTTCAGGATGGGGAGGTTGAGCAACGTGGCGGGATGGGGTTCCGTGCCCTTTTTCCAATCCGGCGCGGGCGGCCAGTTCGTGGCGGGGACCGGCGCGTCGAATTTGTGAATCACATCCTTGCAGGGTCCGGACTTCACGGTTTTGGGCTTGGCATGACGCAGGTCGAGGGCGAGGGAGAGCAGTTTAATGGCTTCCTTGAAACTCGTGGGGGGTTTGGCTTTCATGAGCGCCCCCAGTTCGGCGGCCACGGCATCCACGGACTCGGCGCCCATGCTGAAAGCCATGCGTTTGTGGGAGCCGAGGGTGTTGATGGCCACGGGAAAGGGGGAGACCACGCCATTAATGGTCGGCTTTTCAAAGAGCAGCGCCTTGCCACCGCCGGGCAGCTTCATTTCGCGGTCGGCGATCTCGGTGATTTCCAGTTCGGTGGCGACGGGCTGGGAAATGCGTTTGAGTTCGCCGGCGCGGTCGAGTTGATTGACGAAATCCCGGAATGATTCAAATGCCATACGCCGCCAAGCTACCACAAAAAGGCCGGGAGGCAATGCGGGGGATTGTGGCCGCGGTCCGGGAGCCGGTTTTGGACTTGGGCCGACTCGAGCCAGCCCCCAAACCAATCCTGTAAAATGTAAGAACGTGGTGTCGCGCGGCAAGCAAAGGCGAACAGTGTGCGAGCAAACCCGGACGGGTGTGCGAGCAAAGGCGAACACCGCCTGCCCTGCGGGCTTGGAGGAGGCTGGAGCGTAGCGACAGCCGACG
>CAITTG010000127.1 GCA_903895255.1 uncultured Verrucomicrobia subdivision 3 bacterium | reverse complement strand
GAAGGCGCATACCCACTGCGGTCTGTGCCTGAGCCAAAACGAAGCCAAAAACCCAAAAGACCGCTTCCCGCAGGGTTCCCAACGCTGCGCTACAGCATTTATGGAAATGCTCTAACTCATTTTATACGGGGCGCGATACTCCCGGCTCATCAGCTTGGACGCCTCGGGATCGTCGAGGATTTTCTCGTGCTTCACGTCCCAGTGAATCTTCCGGCCCGTGAGCATGGAGATTAATCCGAGGTGCCCGGGCGTCGCCGAGTGATGGGCGGTTTGCACCGGGGCCACCGTTTCCTGGCGGGACTTGACGCAGTCCAGGAAGTTTTTCCAATGGGTCGTGCCCTGGTTGTTCGGATAATTGTAAATCCGGATTTTGGCCAGCTCGTCCGGCAGGTTTTTATACTTCTTCCATTCCGGATTGGACGCTGCAAAACCGCTGCGATCCACCCACACCCAGCCCTCGGTGCCAATCCATTTCGTGCCGCTCTTGATATCCTCATGCCCCCCGGCCATCGTCACCGTGATGTCCTCCGGATATTGCATTTCCACGCGGTATTTGGTGCAGGTGTTCCACAACGCGTCCGGCGCCGGAAACTCGCCGTGCCCTTCGATTTCCGAGGGGCCGGAGCGGTCAAAGCCCAGGCCCCAATGGGCGATGTCCAGGTGATGCCCCACCCAGTCCAGCAACTGCCCGCCACCCGTGTTGTAATTCCAGCGCCAGTCCATGTGCACCCGTTGCTTGATGTACGGTTCCATCCGGGCCGGCCCGATCCACGTTTCATAATCCAGCTCCGGCGGCGGTGCCGTCACCGCGATGTCCCACGCCGGCGTGCCCGGCACAATCTTCGTAAAATCATTCGCGTATTCCGGGTACGCCGCCAGTTTGGCCTTCAACTCCGGACCGGTATGCTTGAAATCCGTGTGGCCGGAGGGCAGCCCCACCTCCACATGCGTGACCTTGCCGATCAGCCCGTTCCGCACGATTTCCGCCGCCTTGCGAAACGTCGCCCCCGAGCGCTGCCAGGACCCCGTCTGCCAGATCACCTTGTTCCGCTCCACCGCGTGCACGATCCGCTGCTGCTCCACAATCGTCTTGGCCAGCGGCTTTTCCCCGTAAATATCCAGCCCCCGGCTGGCCGCGTGCGTGGCCACCAGTTCATGCCAGTTGTCCGGCACCGCCAGCATCACCGCGTCAATGTCATCCCGCGCCATCATCTCCTTGTAATCATGGTAGGCGGCGCAATCCTGGTTGCCATACGCCTTGTTAACCGTGTTCACCGCCGCTTGGAGCGCGTTCTTATCCAAATCACACGCCGCCACCACCCGGCAGTCATCCAGTGTCAGAAAATTCTGGGTATTGCTCGGGCCCTGCATGCCCCAGCCCACCACCCCGATGTTAATGCGGTTGGACGGACGCGAGGCCCGGCCCCGGCCCACCACGCAGCCCGGAACAATCATGGGCAGCACCATGGCGGCCGTGGTCCGGGCGATAAATTTACGGCGATTCATATTATTTCAGCGGCTTTTTAAATTAGTTAGTTGCTTGGATTTCAGGATTTATAACGGAAACAGACCCTTAAGCCACCACAAAAGTTTCAAAAAGTTTGTGCCCGGCCAGCGCGTGGGCTCCCGATAATCAACTAAGCCGGAGCCATTCAATTGAAAAAGGCTTTAACCGCAGATCAACGCAGATGGGCAAAGGCGGAAAACGAAAAAGAATGGCGCACCAAATGGTTTTCGATCCATCGCGGGGCAAACCTTTGGGAACCTCATCGTTTTTATCTGCGTTCATCTGCGTTGATCTGCGGTTGAAATGAATTGTTCCGGCTAAGACCACCATGGCTCGCTGCTCCCCCGGCGCGCGGGTCCGTGACCCGCAGCACGTGCGCCTGCCATGGGAGGCCGGAATTAACCGTCAATCTCTTAATGCAATCCCCCTTGGTTCCCTTCGTTACCTTCTGTAAAAATCGGTTTTTTGCGCTCCTTGTGTTCTTTCGCGGCCATAAAAAACGGACGGGCAGGGGAGCCCGATCCCCGGCGCGCGGGTCCGTGACCCGCAGCACGTACGCCCGCCGGGGGATGCAGGAATCAAAACCCATCGCCGAATCCCAATCCCCATTTTTCCAACCTCCCCAGGCAAGGTAGCCGTGCGCGGCCAAAGCCGTCGACCGCCAGCGCCTTTCTTTTTGCG
>CAITTG010000126.1 GCA_903895255.1 uncultured Verrucomicrobia subdivision 3 bacterium | reverse complement strand
GCGCAGCACTCGCCGCGAGCCGTCGACCAGCTCACCGGCCCGACCTGCAGGAGCGTTTACCAACGCCAACAAGCCGAAATTTGAACATTAAACCCACAAAATGCAGCGGTGCTGAGAATTCAGCCGTTTTTCAACGGCCTGCTAGGGAAAATTGGCATTTTCCGTTGGTTCCGGCTATATATATATTTTGAATTTCTTCAGAGGAGAGAGCTCTGTTGTATAGTGTTACTTCGTCCAGAAGACCGTTAAAAAAGTAGGGGTATGGAGCTTCGGGATTAGCTCCTAAATAAACTGGATCATTATTCTGAAATATCAGTCCAGTGGCTGGTTTTGTTGCATCAAGCAAGCCGTCTACGTAGATATTAATATTTGTTCCATCATACACGGCGGCTATATGGTGCCAATTATTATCATTAATATTTTTGTTGCAAGAAAGGTCGGTGCTGACGCCGTTTGCCGCAAAATTTACTGTGCCTGAACCATTTTTACCTTGTAACCTCCAAGAAGAGTTCCCTTTGGTTACAATTCCTCGCCAATCACCATTAGGAGTTGTTTGGTTCACCATAATCCATAATTCAATCGTTATATTTGTCACAAAAGAGTCCAATGATTGTGAGTCTGGAATCGACACGTAACCACTTGACCCGTCAAATAGGAAGGCTTGGCCGACTTGTCCTGGTGCATAACTTGCACCCCCGATGAGCACTCCATTATTTGTTCCAACTATGTCGTTTGCATTATCTTCGCCTGACCACCAACTCACTATTCCACTGGACTCAGCCGAACATTGGGCTGCCGCCGGTAAATTTAAAATAATGATTGTTAAAATAGAAATTATACCGAAATATTTTAAAAACAATCTCTGTTTAAAATTCGTAATTTTAGGGCTGTGATTTAACATGATGATATAATATTTACCAATTTAAAAAATACATGATTAGATTTAGAATTTCACGGCCCTGGAAAGAGCAGCCGATAAAATGAGTTTGACGAGCCTAAGGTGATTTGCACCACGTATTGATTGCCAATTTGGAAAGGTGCTGTGTTTAAATAAGTCCATTTGGCTGGGGCTAGTGTTGGCGTTGTTTGTAGTGAAAAACCAGACGGGCTTATTGGCCAGTAAAGCAACAAGGAGTCTCCGGATTTAATTGTCGTGAGGAATGGCAGGTTAATAACATTGATTGGATTTGCCAGCCCTGATTCACCAGCTGTGTCTGTTGCTTTCAATACCAAATTGGTGGCGCTCTGGGCAACGGTCACTGCCCCGGTCCAAATTCCTTGAATTAAGTTTCCAGATACCAGCGGTGAAATCGTAATTCCGTTGGTAGATTCCAAGCTTAGTGTGCCATTGAAATTTGTGGCTGTGCTATTATTGAGGGTTTGTGCTTGTACTACCACAGTGAACGGTGTGTTCACAAAACGTGGTGAGGGTACCAGGTTCCACACGAAGTGCAAGGCAGGGTTGACCACTAGAAAAGCATTGGAACTACTCACCGAGCCATACTGGTTGGTCACCCGAACGGCATAGGTTCCCGCCTCTGGAATAACAAGATTGGAAAGAGTCAATGAGGTGTTGGTTGCCCCAATAATATTTGTGGCGTTGTAAAGCCATTGATAGAATAGGGGAGTCGTTCCTGTTGCTGAAACACTAAAAGTTGCACTTGTGGCTGTCAAATTTGTCAGGCTCGCTGGTTGTGTGGTGATAATCGGCTGACTAACTACCATTAGCAGTGCGTTTGTACTGGTTACCGATTGATACGGGTTGGCAATAGTTACTGAATATACTCCGCTATTTGCCAATTGTACATTTGTTAATATTATCGTGCCATTGGTGGCTCCGGGCAGATTGGTTCCGTCAAAATACCATTGATATGAAAGCGGACGCATTCCGGTTGCAGTCACCGAAAGCTTAGCAGTATTGCCAACCCTTAACGTCTGATTAGTTGGTTGGGAGTAAATGACAATTGGCAGAGGGCATTTACCAGTCTTGCCTGCATCATAAATTGATTGAATTTCTTCTGCCATAAGCGCACGGTTAAAAATTGAAACCTCATCAATCGCACCGTTGAAGAAATAATTAGCATAAGGCACCGGCTTATCTGGGTTTGTGCCCAGACAAAGTGGGAAACTGTTTGTGGCCATTGGTAGGCTGGCCGGTTGCGATACATCGAGATTGCCATCTACATATAGATACATGTTCGTTCCGTCATAAACCGCTGCAACATGATGCCACCCGCCGTCATTTACAGTTACGGTGCCACTCAAATCATTATTCGGACTGGCACTGAAGGTGACCGTAGAGGCTCCTGAAGTGCCTTGCAACCGCCAAGACGAATTTCCCTTGGTAACGATCCCGCGCCAATCGGAATTTGGTGTCGTCTGATTGACCTGAAGCCACAACTCAATCGTGATATTGGTCGTAAAAGAATTAAACACAGGAGTGTTAGAGATGGTTAAATACCCGCTTGTACCATCGAACAAGAATGCTTGCCCCACCTCTCCAGGGATATAGCTTACCCCACCCACTATTTTTCCATCATTTGTGCTCACATTATCAGATGTATTGCCTTCGCCCGCCCACCAACCCACCATGCCTGTGGATACTTGAGCACAGGGGGGAGGAGGCAGGACACTTAGTATTGCCGGCAAGCTGTTGTTGGTGCCATAAGCATTAGAAACCTGTACCGCATAGCTACCGGCTTGGGCAAGTTGTACATTGGTTAGTGTTAGCGTTGAATTCGTTGCCCCAGCAATATTAAAAAGGTCGTAGCTCCACTGATAGCTCAAGGGCTGCGTCCCGCCCGCTGCCACCATGAAGGTTGCCGATCCGCCCACCTTATTTGTTTGGTTTGCTGGCTGCGTCGTAATGAAAGGCGGTAACGCGATAACAGTCAGTAAGGCATTTGAGCTGTTTATTGTGCCCTCCGCGTTTGAAGCGGAGACCGAGTAAATGCCTGCGTCGATTGGCTGAACATTGCTTAGGCTCAGCAATGCGTTTGTGGCTCCATCAATTTTGTTGCCGTTAAACATCCATTGGTAGCCGAGAGGCTGGATTCCCGTCGCCCCTGCAATAAAATTTACCTCATCCCCCGCGTGCGCAGTCTGGTTAGTAGGCTCTAGGTAAAAACTTAGTGTCACCGGGCATTTCCCGGCGCTGCCTGCCTGGTAAATTGATTGAATTTCCTGAGACGAAAGCGCTCGGTTATACAGAGCCACCTCGTCCTCGGCCCCGTTAAAGTAATATGGTAATGGAGCATCAGGATTTTCACCCAGGCACACCGGAAAACTATTCTGAATAATTAAACCAGTCGCCGGAGTTGAGGTGTCCAGTGTGCCGTCAACGTACAGATAAATATTTGTCCCATCGTAAACGGCGGCCACATGATGCCATTGGCCATCATTTACGTTCCGTGTGCCTTGCAAATCAGTGCTGAGACCATTGGCGGCAAAATCAATAGTTCCGCTACCTGGAATTCCCTGTAGTCTCCATGAGGTATTTCCTTTGGTGACGATTCCTTGCCAATCAGAATTTGGCGTTGTCTGGTTGACCTGGAGCCACAATTCAATTGTGATATTTGTCACAAAGGAATCCAATGAGGGAGAATCAGGAATGGAGACATAACCGCTTGATCCATCGAACAGGAACGCCTGACCCACTTCACCGGGTATAAAACTGACTCCGCCTACCAGCGCTCCATTGTTAACACCTTCACTGTCGTTGGCGTTGCCTTCACCCTGCCACCAATCGGCCATGCCGATGGACACTGGAGCGCAAGGCGCAGACGCATTGACCGTAAGCACAGCGATGGCGCTGTTGGTGTTGCCATATTGATTGGATACCTCGACGGAATAGGCTCCGGCTTGGGAAGACTGTAATACATTCAATGTCAAATTTGAACTGGTTGCGCCTAAAATAGGAGTGGAATTGAAACTCCACTGGTAACTTAATGGCGATGTGCCTCCCGCTACGACGTTAAAGGCAACTGTGCCACCCACATAATTTGTCTGACTGACCGGCTGAACGCTAATGAATGGTGGCGTGGTAAGGATTGTTAACACGGCGTTTGAACTTGTGACAGAATTGTTGGGGTTTGCTACTGTGAGCGTATAGACGCCTGCATCCGTAGGCTGAACATTGTCCAAGGTGAAAACGTTGCTTGTGGCTCCACTGATTGCATTTCCATTCAATGACCATTGATAGCTAAACGGCTGTGAGCCTGTCGCCGCCGCCATAAAGGTCACATTGGCGCCGGCGTATACGGTTTGGTTCGTGGGTTGGGTGTTTATGGTAATCGGTACCGGGCATTTTCCACCGACTCCGGTTAAATATATCAATTCGATCTCGTTGGCTGATAATGCGCGATTATACAATGAAACTTCGTCCAACATGCCGTTAAAGTAGTACAGAAGTGGTGCATCCGGGTTTGCGCCAAGGCACACCGGAAAACTGTTCTGAACAATTGAACCAGTTGCTGGTTTAGAGGCATCCAATGTGCCGTCCACGTAGAGATAAATATTTGTGCCATCGTAAACTGCAGCCACGTGATGCCAAAGGCCGTCGTTAACATTTCGGCTGCTAGACAAGTCAGTGCTAAGCCCATTGGCGGCAAAATTAATGGTGTTTGTCAACGAGGTGCCCTGCAAACGCCATGAAGTGTTGCCCTTGGTTACAATCCCCGTCCAGTCTGAATTGGGCGTCGTCTGATTTACCTGTAGCCACAATTCAATGGTGATATTAGTTGAGAAGACGTCTAAGAAGGGAGAATCGGGGATGGATACATAGCCGCTGACGCCATCCAGCAAAAACGCCTGCCCCACCTCCCCGGGAACATAGCTCACCCCGCCCACCAGGGTGCCATTATTCAGCCCGATGCTGTCATTCGCATTACCCTCGCCCGCCCACCAGGCGACCATGCCGGTGTCCACCGGCGCGCAGGGTGGCGGGGGGTTGACGGTTAGCACGGCCGTGGCACTGGTGGTGCTGCCTTGGGAATTGGCCACGACTGCCGCGTAGTTGCCGGTCTGGTTGGTTTGCAGATTGACCAGGCTGAGGGTGGCATTCGTGGCCCCGGGCAGGTTCGTGGCATTCAAAGTCCAGCGGTACGTGTACGGCTCGGTGCCCACCACGGCCACGGTGAAGGCGGCGCTTTGACCCTGGTAGCAGGT
The DNA here is from genome assembly GCA_903895255.1 of uncultured Verrucomicrobia subdivision 3 bacterium. Taxonomy (GTDB): domain Bacteria; phylum Verrucomicrobiota; class Verrucomicrobiia; order Limisphaerales; family UBA11358; genus UBA11358. Next base: position 6,041 of record CAITTG010000126.1, on the reverse strand, counting down.
TTGGTTGGTGGGTTGCAGGGTGAACACGGGCGCGGACAGGGGGACGGTCAGCACGGCGGGGCTGCTGGTGACGGCGCCAGCGGCATTGGTGACGACCACCTGATAGGTGCCGGCCTGGGCGGCCACGACGCTGCTGATGACGAGGTTGCTGGTGCCGGCACCGCTCACGGTGCTGCTATTGGTGACCACGGTGCCATTGTCCAGCCATTGATAGGCGAGGGGCGAGCCGCCGGTGGCGGTGACGGTAAAGGCGGCGGGCTGGCCCTCCAGGGCGGAGACGTTGACGGGTTCCTGGGTAAGGTTGGGCGGACTGATGATGGAGAGGGTGAACACCCGGCTCTGGCCGGACTGGTCCGTCAGGTTGGTAAACCACAGGGTCGTGCTGTAGTTGCCCAGGGCCAAGTGGCTGGCGGCGGCGGTCAGGCTGGCGGTCACGGTGGTGGCCGTCCCGTGCGGGACGAGGCTGCCGCCACTGGGGGAGGCAGTGAGCCAGGCGGAGGTGTTGACCAGGGACCAGGTCAGGGTGTTGGTGCCGGTGTTGGTGAGGGTCAGGGTTTGGGAGCTCGCCGTGAACGGGCCGCCGACCCGGCCGGCGGCGGTGAAGCCGGCGGCGGGCGTGATGACCAGCGGTTCGGGGTTGGCCAGGGCATTGATCAAAAGCTGCCCGGCGGGGGTGCCCCAGCCGGTGCAGAGGTCGTAGCCGGGGGTGGCGGAGAAACGGTAGGGGCTGGCCGGGCTTTGATTATTGCCCGCGGTGATGTCATGAAAGGTGGCGGGGTAGGTCGTCCCGGTGCCGATGGTGTCCAGCGCGGGATTGAGGAAACCCAGCGGGGGGCGGCTGCTGGCGGTGGCTTGCTGGTTGACGAGGGCCATGAAGCCCGCCCACAGGGGGGCGGCGCAACTGGTGCCGCCCACGTGGTAATTAATGCCATCGGCGCGGACATAGACATTATCCGCCGTGAGCGCCACATCCGGGGTGTTGCGTTTGGTGGTGGAACCCTGGTTGAGGGTCATGTTGATATTGGTCTGCCAGGCGGGGATGGGGTACTGGGTGCTGATGCCGCCCGCCGTGCCGATGCCGTTGCCCCAGTTCCAGGCGGTCTCGGAAACGTAGGCGCCCTGGGGGCCGGTGGTGGTGAGGGTGGTCCCGCCGACCTGGGTGATGTAGGGGCTGTCGCCGGGGAAACTGATGAGGCCGGTGTAGGCATCCTCATCGCCGGAGGCGTTAAGGAAGCTTTGGCCTTGGGCGGCCATTTGCTGAAAAATGGCGTCGGCGGTGGGGTCGGCGGAGCCGCCGGGAATGTACCAGGAGCAACTGAGCTGTTTGGCGAGGTTGTCATTGGCCATGCGGTTGAGGATGTCGTGCCAGTTGCCGCCGGGTCCGGCCATGTAAACGATGATTTGGGCGAGGCCCGGGGCCATGGCATTGGCCATTTCAATGTCGAGGGAGACTTCCACCTCGCCGCCGGTGTGGGTGGGGAGGCCGTTAAACCCATCGAGCAGGACGTTTTTCAAGGGCACCGCCGGGAGGCCGGCCTGGCCGAGGTAGTAGGTGATGTCGGCGGGGGTGTAGCCGTCAAATTGCAGCAAGCCGACGCTCTGGCCGGCGCCGGTGAGGGTGGAGTCGGGGAGGTAGGCGGCGCGGAAATCGTAGCCGGAATAGGTGCCATTGGGACCGGACCCGGCATTGGCTTGGGCAAAGGGCGAGTTGTAAAGGGGTTGGGCAATATAATGCGGGTGGGGCAGGGCGTAGTTGTCCAGGCCGCTGATTTGTAGGACGGGCGTGGTCAAGGCCAGGGTGGGCGTGGTGCTGGGCGCGTAAAAGGTCCGGTTCTCTGTCGGGTGCTGGAAGGAGTGCATTTTAATATGCAGCGCCTTTTCCACCTGCGGCACGGTGCCCCTGACATCGAGGAGCAGGCGGTTGGAATGAGTGGCGGTGACTTGCAGCCCCTGGGCGCGGGCGAACTGCTGGACGGCGTTGTAATCCGCCACGCTGGGACCGAATTGCGCGGTGAATTGGGCCGGGGTGAGGAAATGGTGAAACTGGGGGCTTTTCCGGTCGTACAGGTGCTGGAGCAGGAGGGTGAGCGCGGCCTGATTGCGCAGGGGCAGGCTGATGGCGAGGTTCAGGCGGTTGGTGGCGGCCAGCGGGCCCAGCGGGGTCAAATGGCTGATGGGGGCGGGCAGGGAGTGGGCGATGGCTTGCGCGGGGGCGGCGCTGGCATGCGGAACATTGAGTCCGGCGAGGCCCAGGGCGGCCAGTAACATGATTAACCGGGGTATAATCGGGAGCTTCATTGGCCACCCATGCAAACGCTGCACCGCCTTGGACCGTACATGCATGGTGTTGAGGCTAAAGTAAATCGGGTTATTGTCAAGGCATGGCTGTAGACCGCCGACGATTTAACGCAGAGCAACCGATTTTAACCGCAAAGAACGCAAAAAGTGGATTTGAACCACGGAGGACACGGAGGGCACGGAAACGGGGTTTTAACGCAAAGGCGCGGAGGTGCTAAGCCGGAAAACCACCTGGATGGCCCGGGGCGATAAGGTTCAAGTTGATCCAGTTACCGAGGTTAGGCTTGAAAAACGCAAATCTTACCAGATAATCATCTGGTGAGCGCACAGGAACTCTTGATGGAAGAAATCAAACACCAGCCCGAACCGGTGCTGCGCGAAGTCCTGCATTATTTGAAATTCATCGAACGCCAGCGCGCCCAGGAAGAATGGGCCGATGTTTTGCCCGCGCGCGAAGTGGAGCAGGAGAGACTGGATGTTCTGGACGGAAAATGAACCCACGCCACGGTGAAGTCTGGCTGGTTGACATGGGCATGGCCGCCAAAACCCGTCCGGCAGTGGTGCTCATTGCCGATCAACTCGACGCCCCACGGTCACTCATCATCCACATTCCCATTACGCGACAAAATCGCGGGAGCGAACTTGAAGTGCCGCTCGGCCATCTGCCATTTCTCGACGCGGAATCCGTTGCCAATGTGCAGGCCATCGGCTCGCTACCTTCCGTGCGCTTTGAAAAAAGGCTCGGTTTGGTGCCCGAAAGCGATTTAAAAAAAGTCAAAGCCGCGTTAGTCAAAGCCTGCGCCCTGTAAAACGCTTTTAGGTCTCCCCGAAAAGACGGGGAATTGGTTAACCGCCAAGCAACGCAAAGAACGCAAAAATGGATTTAAACCACGGAGGGCACGGAGGCCACGGAAATGAGGGTTTAACGCCAAGAGGCAGTGGTGCAGACGGATTTTATGGCCGCCAAAAGGCGCGAAAAGTCGCAAAAAAGTGGGTTCCCTTTTTGCGCGCTTTGCGTTCTTTTGTGGCGAAACGGTCGGCCGCCCCGGCTTTTCTGCTTTTTTTGGCGGGGTGGTTGGGGCACTATTCTCGTGATGGGTTTGGCCATTGCCGCGATCATGTTTTTTGCCGGTGCGAGTTTCTTCTTCGCGCTCGCCGAAACCGCGCTTTTTTCCCTCGGCAAATGGCAGGCGCAACAACTGGCCGCCGGACCCCACCGCTCCGGCCGGGTCATTCAGGAATTACTGGCCCAGCCGCAGGATTTGCTGGCCACGCTCGCCCTCGGGAACACCTTCGCCAATGCCGCCATGCTGGCCGTGGCCTTGCGCATGGTGTTCGACGCCCATTGGGTGCTGGCGTGGACGATGCTGGTGCTGCTCATTCTCACGCTGGTGGTGGGCGAGGTGTTCCCCAAAACGCTGGCGGTGCGCGAGCCGGAGTTGTGGGCCTTGCGCGTGGCCTGGCCGCTGGCTTGGTTTCAAAGGCTCGCCCGCCCGCTGTTTCGCGGGGCGCAATGGCTGAACGCCGCGATGTTGAAAAAAGCCGCGGCGCAGACGGGCGCGCCCCGCGCAGGTGGCCTTACGGATGTGGAGTACGGTGAATTGCTCGAGATGGCCTACGATCAGGGCACGCTGGCGGAGTCGGAAAAGGAAATCATTCTCCAGATCATCAGCCTGGATCAGCGCGCCGCGCGCGACGTGATGCGTCCCCGGGCGGGCATGGCCTGCCTCTCGGACGACGCCACGGTGGCGGAAATGATCGTGGCGGCGAAAAAATTCCGCTATCAGCGCCTGCCGATCTACGACGAAACGCCCGACACCATCGTGGGGATATTGAACACCCGCGCCCTGTTGCTGAACCCGGACATTGACCTCTCGGAGGTGATTGAGTTTCCGTCGTTCGTGCCGGAGACGATGAATTTGCTGCAATTGTTTAAGAGTTTGCAAACCCAGCGGCGCGGGCTGGCGATGGTGCTGGATGAATTTGGCGGCGTGGCGGGGTTGGTGACGATGTCGGATATTCTCGGGCTGCTGGTGGGGACGATCCGGCCGGCGGTGCAGCCGGGCGGTTTTGTGATGGAGAAGCTCGGGCCCGGGCGCTGGCGGGTGAATGGCACGATGCGCCTGGATGATTTTCGCCGGGAATATCCCGCGCTGGGGCAGGTGGACGAGGTGGAAACGCTGGGGGGCTTGCTGACGCATCTGCTGGGCATCGTGCCGGTCACGGGGGAATCGGCGGAATTTTCCGGGCTCAAGCTGTCGGCGCACGTGGCGGATGAGCGGTGCGTGCGGGAATTAATGATTCAGCGGCTCAAATAAATGTACTGGTCACTCTTCAACTGGTCGCTCTTGCTGCTGTGCCTGGCGCTGTCCTTTCTGCTGTCCGGCATGGAGGCGGGGGTGTTTGCGCTGAACCGGCTGCGCATCCGGCGGCTGGCGCGGGCGGGGAATCACCGGGCGGAATTGCTGCACCGGCTGCTGGAAAAACCGGAGCGGTTTCTGTGGACGATTTTGATCGGCAACACGCTGGTGAATTTCGTCATTCTTGGCTGGACCCTCGCGCAATTGCACGCGTGGTTCATGGGGGAGCGCGCGCTGGTCATCGCGCTGTTTGTGGTGGTGGTCTTTTTGTTTTACGCCTTTTTTGATCTGCTGCCCAAGATGCTGTTCCGGGCGCATCCGAATTCATTTTGTCTGGCGGTGGCCGGGGTGTTCCGGGTGATTGCCGTGGCGCTGCGGCCCTTTGTTTCGCTGGTGGAGGAGAGCTCGCGCCTGCTGCTGCGGTTTACCAAGGGCCGGGCGCGCACGGCGCGGCTCTTCGGCAACCGCGAGGAAATGCGGGCGGTGATGCAGGAGGCGGCGCAGACCTTCACGCGCGACGAGCACGCGATGATCAACCGGATTCTTGATTTGCAAAACCTCACGGTGGCGCAGGTGCTGGTGCCGATCGCCCGCGCCACGGGCGTGGAGACGACGCTGCCGCTGGCGGACGTCCTGGCGCTGGCGCGGGCGAAGCAGTTGTCGCGCTTTCCCGTGTGGGAAACCCAGCCGGACCGCCGTCGCATCGCGGGCTTGCTCTACGTGGCGCCGCTCCTGTTCCGGGAGGACCTGGAGTTGCGGCGGCCGGCCGCGGCGTACATGGAGCCGGCGTTGTTTCTGGATGACACCACGCGGCTGGAGGTCGCGCTGCGGCGCATGCAACGGGGCGGGCAGCGCATGGGCATCATCCTGGGCCATGACGGCCGCGAGACGGGCATCATCACCATCGAGGACATTTTGCAGGTCATGTTTGGGGAGATGAAATTGTGACATGAACTGGGACGCCACCATGTTGATCGCGCTCAAGTTCCTCGCCGTGCTGGCGCTGGTGCTGCTCAACGGCTTTTTTGTGGCCGCCGAGTTCGCGCTGGTGCGCATTCGCGAAACGCAACTGGACGAACTGGTGGCGCAGAACCGCGCGGGCGCGCGCATGGCCCGGCACATCGTGCGCAATCTCAACACCTACCTGAGCGCCACGCAACTGGGCATCACCATGGCGAGCCTGGGCCTCGGCTGGCTGGGCGAGCCGGTGTTTGCCGCCCTGCTCATGCCGTTGCTGGAGGCGGTGGGCTTGCGCTCGCACGTGTGGATCCATTCCATCTCGTTCGCTTTTGGCTTTACCGCGCTGACGTTTCTACACATCACCGCCGGCGAGCTGGCGCCCAAATGGCTGACCATTCAAAAGCCGCTGTCGGTGGCCCTGCT
>CAITTG010000125.1 GCA_903895255.1 uncultured Verrucomicrobia subdivision 3 bacterium | reverse complement strand
GCGCAGCACTCGCCGCGAGCCGTCGACCAGCTCACCGGCCCGACCTGCAGGAGCGTTTACCAACGCCAACAAGCCGAAATTTGAACATTAAACCCACAAAATGCAGCGGTGCTGAGAATTCAGCCGTTTTTCAACGGCCTGTTAGGCGTACACCAGCAGCAGTGCTGGTACCGGCGTGGCTTCTGAGTACTTTTACAGTTCCGCTTCCGGTGGCACCTACCCCAACAACCCCACTGGACCTTTCTATATGCAGGTAAGCGCCGTCCCGGAGCCGTCCAGCATGGCGTTGCTCGGTTTAAGTGCCTTGGCTGGCTGCGTTCTGATTCGCCGCAAGACCGTACTGAACTAAAGACTCTCTTATCGTCTCTCTGGCTGCCAGCAACCCTGGCAGCCTTTTTTTTGGCCTTCCCACCCGCCCAACCTTGGAAACCGCGGTGCATTGGATAATCTCGTTTTGGCACGGGTGCCAGGGAATATATTCCCCGCCAAAAAAAATTGAAATCCGGCGGCCGCTTGGCCACTATGTTTGTTCGCTTTGGGATTCCCTCCAGGGAGTTCCCCTATTAAATGAAACGCACACATCATTGCAACGAATTGCGCCCGGCTCACATCGGGCAAACCGTCACCCTCTCCGGCTGGGTTCATTCCCGCCGCGACCTCGGCGGCCTCATTTTTATCGATATCCGCGACCGTGAAGGCCGCACCCAAACGGTGTTTGATCCCTCAGACCTGCCCGCTGCCCTGTTCGAACAGGCAGCGGCCTTGCGCAGCGAATGCGTGGTGAGTATCACCGGCGCGGTGCGGCAGCGTCCCGTCGGCACGAATAACGCCAAAATTCCCACCGGCGAGGTGGAGGTGGCCGTGACCGCGCTGGAAGTGCTCAATATGGCGGAAGTCTTGCCCTTCCCGGTGGATGACCCGGAAATCGCCAGCAAGGTGAATGAGGAATTGCGGTTGCAATACCGTTACCTGGATTTACGCCGTCCGGAAATGGCCCGCAATTTGAAGGTGCGCAGCAAAGTGGCCATCGCCACCCGCAGTTACATGGATGAACAGGGTTTTCTGGAAGTGGAAACGCCCACGCTGTTCAAATCCACCCCCGAGGGCGCGCGCGAATTTCTCGTGCCCAACCGCCGTGAACCCGGCACGTTTTACGCCCTGCCGCAGTCCCCGCAGCAGTTTAAACAAATTCTGATGGTGGCTGGCGTGGAGCGCTATTTCCAACTGGCCCGCTGCTATCGCGACGAGGATTTGCGCGCTGACCGCCAGCCGGAATTTACCCAGGTGGACATTGAAATGTCCTTTATCGAGCGCGAGGATATTTACGCCCTCATCGAAGGCCTGCTCAAGCGCGTCTGGAAAACCGCGCTGAACATGGATATTCCCACGCCGTTCAAGCGCATCAGTTTCGAGGAGGCCCTCAACCGCTTCGGCATCGACAAGCCGGACACCCGGTTCGGCATGGAATTGGTGGACTTTACAGCTGAGTTCCGCACCAGCACCTTCAAAGTATTTAGCGGGGCCATCGCGGCGGGTGGCGTAGTGAAAGCGCTCAATGCCAAGGGCCTGGCCGGCGCCACGCAAGGTCAGATTGAGACCATGACCGAATACGCCAAGAGCTTTGGCGCCAAGGGCCTGGCCTATATCAAAGTCGAAAACGGCGAATGGAAGTCCCCCATCGTCAAATTCTTCAGTGCCACGGAAAAAGCAGCCTTGATCGCCAAACTGGCGATTGAAGAAGGTGACTTGATTCTGTTTGCCGCCGATCAATGGCTGACCGCCTGCGAAATTCTCGGCAAGATCCGCCTGTACTGTGCTGACGTCCTGAAAACCCAGGGCCGGCTGGTCATCCCCGCCGACCAGTTTAATTTCCTCTGGGTCATCGAATTCCCGCTCCTCGGTTTCGACCGCGAGCAAAACCGCTGGTACTCCAGCCATCATCCGTTCACCGCCCCGGTGACCCAGGACATTCCGCTGCTCAAAACCGACCCCAAGAAGGTGCGCGGCCAGCATTACGACGTGGTCGTGAACGGCGTGGAACTCGGCGGCGGGTCCATCCGGATTCATCAGCCTGACGTGCAGAAAACCGTGTTCGAGGAAGTGCTGCAAATTCCGCCGGAGGAAACCAAACTACGCTTCGGCTACATGCTCGACGCCTTCCGCTACGGCGCCCCGCCGCACGGCGGCATCGCCCTGGGCTTTGACCGCTTGATCGCGATTCTCTGCGGCACGCCCAGCATCCGCGACGTTATTGCTTTCCCGAAGACCGCCAAGGGCACGGATTTGATGACCGATTCGCCCGCGACGGTTTCCGCCAAGCAACTGCGCGATTTGCACATTGAACTTAAAGTTCCCAAACCTGCTGGTATGCCCACCCCCCCGGCTCCAGGAACCACCCCCCAGTAAAATTGGAAAATTGGTTCTGGGGCTTGATTTATTAATGATTTAATGGATGTTTGTCCGGCTGGGCAAACATAATTGTGATCTTTAATAATAAGCGAATTCTGTCCCTTCGGCTGCGCCAGCGGCTGAAGGGTTTTTTGTTGCTGGGGGCCGGTAGTTATCTGCTGCTCGTCCTGCTGGTGGCGGTTTTCCAACGCCACTTGGTCTACGTGCCCACCATCATCTCCATGGACACCGCCCGGCAATTGGCGGTCCAGCGCGGGGTGGTGCCCTGGCTGAATTCGCACGGTGAAATCATCGGCTGGCGGATGCCCGCCCGGCCACCTGCCAATGGCAGTATCATGATTGTGCACGGCAACGGCGGCACCGCCTTGCGCCTGTCGGATCTGGCCGCTTCCATCCACGATGCCCTCAATCTGGATGCCTATTTGCTGGAGTACCCCGGCTATGGACAGCGTGGCGGCACGCCGTCGGAAACCAGCCTGCTGGCGGCGGCCGATGAGGGCTGGGAAACCTTGCCCACCAACTATCCGGCTTATGTTGTCAGCGAATCGCTGGGCACCGGCGTAGCCGCGCATCTGGCGCAAAAATATCCTTCCCAAGTGGCCGGTCTGCTGCTGTTTGTGCCCTATGACCGGCTGGCTTCGGTGGCCCAAAATCATTATCCCTTCTTGCCCGCTTATCTCCTTTTGCAGGACCGTTTTGCCCCGGTTGACTGGCTGGCCGGTTACCACGGTCCGGTCAAAATCGTCCTGGCCGGGGCCGACCAAGTCATCCCCATCGCCCGGGGGCAGGCCTTGTTTGATGGCTATCGTGGTCCGAAATCTCTTCAAATCATTCCCGGGGCCGGGCATGGGGATACCATTCACCAATCTCCCGAGTGGTGGCAGGAAGTGATGAATTTCTGGAAAACCAATGCTCCGGTTTCGATTTCAGCCCGGCAAAAGCCCTGAGCCGGATCCATGCAATAGAAATGCAAGTGGTTGCGCAGCGGATTTTTGGGTAAGGCAAGGAGTGAGGCGCGTAGCATATCCTTTATGCATCTGGAAGCGCCTCACGACGCAGTCCTTACGCAAAAAGACCAAGCAAACACTGCGTTTCTATTGCATGGTTCCGGCTGAGGGGATGAAGAACAATGCGATGTTCCCGACTGGAAATGCACCCATTTTGTTGGTAAAATGAGGCGAAGTACTCTGGCAAATTGTTGGAGCCCAACAATTATTTGGCCGATCACCGCTTTAACTGGCTGCGCAACGTCAGGGCCATGAAAAAGGTGGCCACTCCCAAAACGACAACGAATATTATAGCATTCATTGACTTAAATTAGCACAATTTTGCCAAATGCAACAAATATGTTACAAAAATGTTACGTTCTGGTTACGGATTGGGGGTTTGTGGAGTGAGAATTCAGTCTGAAAATCTGCGGAAATTCGGTTTAGACGGTATCTTAACCTTGAAAATCACCGATTGAAAAAGTCGCTTAAGTCCGGAACCGTGGCACTCCGGCCATCCACGTAATTGTAGCCGGTGCCGAAGGCATCCCGGCGCGCGGCCGGGATGGTGTTGGTTTGCCACGCCAGGCCGAAGATTTCATCCATGGTTTTGAGTACCGACGAGTGGCTGTAGGGCAGGGTGCTGGCATAGGCATTTCCCTTGGCCAGCGGCGAGATCACGATGAAGGGGAGCGTGGTGTTGGTGTCATCCGTACTGACGGTCTCATCCATCCAAATCAGAATCACGCCATGATCCTGATAGGCGTTGGCCGCCATGATTTTGGGAACGATGATGGAAAGGCAATGATCACCCTCGGCAATGGCCGCCTGATTGCCCGTGTAAAGCACTCCGTGATAGCGATAACCCTCGGGCAGGGAACTGTGCATTTCATTGTACTGGTCAGGGGTAATCCAGTTGTATCGACCAATATTATTGCTGGCCAGATCGGACCAGAAATTGGTCAGGGGATAAACGTTTTTGTTTTGCGTGTCGTCGAAGAACGCCATGGGGTTGTGTTTCACGGCGTAGTTATATTCGGTGGTGCCATTGTATCGATTGGCCGGCACGCCAGAACCGGAGGCGCTCACGGTCGAGGCTGGGCTGTATTCCACATCTTCCTGATAGATGCGCCAAGGGATACCCGCGGCCGTTAACTGGCCCGAGAGGTGCTGGACGTGATGAAAGAGATTGTGCGCGGCATCACTCGGATCGTTGTCGGTGTCCACGCCAAAATCCGTCCCGGCCTCCGACCAGATGTAATTGGGTTCGGAAGGATGCACGCCCCGGCCGACATGGTAGTAACGGGTGGCATAGGCCACCTGCGCGGCGTTGGGATCACCCGGGGTGACCAGGCTGTTCACATAGGGTGCGGCGGGATTATGGAAAACCTGCTGTGGATGCCCTTCCGGATTGCGTTGCGTCCAGTCATGGTTTTCCAATGCGATCACGAACACCGTCTTAATCTGGGGCAGGCTTGTCGGGTTGGCGGCGTTGGTGTTGGTGTCAGCCAGGAGACTGCCGGTGAATCCAGTGCCGGGCAGGGTCGCCAGCAGGATGCCTAACGCATTGGAAATACCTTTCATGGACCACAATTATGGCGTCATCCGGCCGGGCTGGCAAGTTGTTGATGGGACCGTCATTTTCCTCGACTTCCCATGGTGGAACTTCGAAGGTGGGACCATGCTTGCTCCAACCCAGCGCTTTTCCAACCGGGTGGAAAACTACGTCAAATACCGGCCGGGATATCCGTTGGCCATCCTCGATTTGCTCGCCGCCAAGTGCGGCCTGACGGCTGCCGCCACCGTCGCGGATGTGGGCTCCGGCACGGGTATTTTAACGCGCATGCTCCTCGGGGCGGCCAGCCGGGTTTACGGCGTCGAACCCAATCACGAAATGCGCGCAGCCGGGGAACGCCTCCTGGCCGGGCACCCCAACTTCACCAGCGTGGCTGGCGCCGCCGAGGCCACCACCCTGCCGGCCGGAAGCATTCAAATTATCACTGCCGGCCAGGCTTTTCACTGGTTTGACCGTCTGCCTGCGCGGCGCGAATTCCAGCGCATCCTTCAGCCGGGTGGTTGGGTGGTTTTGCTCTGGAACGACCGCAACACGACCGACCGTCCTTTTTTCCGGGCGTACGAAGAATTGCTACTCACTTACGGCACCGATTACGCCCAGGTCAACCATAAGAATGTGGATGAAAAACTGCTCGGCGAGTTTTTCGGCCCAGCGGGTTATGGCGAGGCCTCCTATCCCAACGACCAGACCTTTGACCTCATGGGTTTGACCGGCCGCCTCCTTTCCTCCTCGTACGCTCCGGAGACGGGCGATCCGCGCCATGCCCCCATGCTGGCCGCGCTGCAAACCTTGTTTGCTGCGTATCAAACCAACGGCACCGTGACCTTTGACTACGACACCACGGTTTATTACGGTCAGTTGAGTTGAGCGCAACCAGCCTTAACCCGTCACCAGCGTCTTCAACGGCTGTCAACCATCGCTCCGGCGGTTGCAAATCTCGCTTGAATTCTGCCGCATACCCAATGACCATTCCCTCATGATCACGCGTCGAACCTCAACCCCTGCCCGTAAAACCATGGCCTGTTTCCAGTCTCTGGCAGTCTGTTGTGCGGGTTTGCTTCTGGGCTGGCCAGCGCTCATTCGCGCGGCGGAGCCCGTTGCGGCGCGGTTGCTCGTGGATAACAAGGGCGATCGCACCATGAGTATTATCGACCCTGTTTCCAACCAGCAAATCGCCGCCATTCCAGAAAACGGGGTGACCGGGCATGAAGTGGTGGCGTCGCCGGACGGGCGGCGTGCCTTTGTCCCGATCTACGGCAATTCCGGTGTGGGCAAGCCGGGGACGGACGGGCGGTTGATTCGGGTAATCGATCTCGAAAAGCTGGCCATCGTGGGCACGGTCGATTTTGGCCGGGGGGTGCGGCCGCATTGCCCGCGCATCGGACCGCGCAATGGCTTGCTGTATGTCACCACCGAGTTGGACCAGTGCGTGACCATCATCGATCCCGGCACTTTGAAGATTCTGGGCACGGTGCCCACTGGCCAGCCGGAATCGCATATGCTGATTATCAGCAGCGATGGCCGCCGGGGTTTTACCGCGAACGTGGGCCCGGGCACGGTGTCGGTTTTAGACTTGGAACTGAACAAATTACTCAAAATCATTCCGATCTCGAAAAACACCCAGCGCATTTCCATTTCGCGCGATGATCGCTGGGTCTTCACGGCGGACCAAACGAAGCCGCAACTGGTGGTGATTGACACGGCGAAGCAGGCGGTGGCGCGGCGGATTGAGCTGCCGGCGAGCGCCTATGGCACGGATGTGACGCCGGATGGCCGGTATCTGATCGCCGCGCTGCCAGGCACCAACCAGGCGGGCGTGGTGGATTTGTCCACGATGACCTGCGTGCGCACCATTCCCGTGCCGCCAGAACCGCAGGAAGTATTGGTGCGGCCGGATGGCACGGTGGCTTATGTGTCCTGCATTACGAGCCAGCAGGTGGCCGTGATTGACCTGAAAACGTGGCAGGTCAGCGCGTTGATCGCGGCGGGCAAAGGCGCGGACGGGCTGGCGTGGGTGTCGGCCCGGTGAGGGAATAACGACTGGCTACTTCGCGGAACTGGCTTTTGCCACTTCCACCGCGAAGGCGTAGTCGGGGCCGAACATATTCGAGCGGAAGACAATGTATTTCTGGTCCGGGGTGAAGCAGGGATTCGGTTCGAGGCGATAATTTTGTTTGGACATGTTCACCAACTTCTCTGGCTCCAGATAACCACCCTTGATGAGATTCGTCCCCAGAGTATTCCGGTCATGAACGAACACAGGGCGGAGCAGGAAGATCCAGGGGGCGCTGTCATCGCCATCGCCACAATATAGTTTCGCATCCGGCGAGGAGTTGTCGTGGATGGATGAGGCGTCCGGTCCGTATTGCAGCCAGACGCGCTCATGCGTCACCACGTTGTAGCTGGCGATGAAGGACACCCGCCCGCCGCGGGGAAAATGGAGCTGGTAAAATACCGTGTTGCCATCCGCCCCCCACCATTCGTGGCCGGCGATTTCCATATCCATGATGCGCTGATGGATCAATTGATTTTGCGTGCCATCCGTGCGGATGGTCCAGATGCGGTCCACCAATTGCCAGGCGCCTTCGTGGCAATACAGCAGCAGGGTGGGATCGGTCGGCGAAAATTGCAGGTGATTCAGCCAGTCGGTGCTGTGCTCGATGAGGGGCTTGATCTTGCCAGTGCGCAAATCAATGGTGAACAGGGTCATGGGTAACTTCGCCGCGAGCCGGCGGGCCATCATCTCACCTTTGTTGGCCGGTTCGCCCAGATTGGTGTCGGACATTCGTCCCGAAGCCTTGGTGCCGTCATATGCCCCGCCCACACTGGCCTCGCCTTCGATGAAGGTCCCGCCGCCGAGCGTTTCATCGGCATTGATGGCGGAAATGCCGGCGCGGCGCGGCAGGTCGGCCAGCTTTACCTTCTCGTCCGTCTCGAGGTTGACCCGCCAAAGGCTCGAGAACTGGGGATTGTCCGAAGTTTGGGTGTAGTAGAGATTGGGGGTGCGCCGGGCCACCACAATGGTATGGGTGCGACCGGTGACCAGCGGCTTGGCCTCGAGCGTGGCCAAATTCAGCACCGAGATGCCCTTGGGGGTGGTATAGGCCATCCATTTGCCATCCGGGGTGAAGGCGTTTTCGTTGAAATAAAAACTGTCCGAGCCGGGCTCGCGCGTGAGGCGAATCACGCGATGGCCGGTATCGGGGTCGATCCAGCTCAACGGTGGCTCGGCAGCTTGCCGGTCCGCCGGGGGATCCGCGGCGAAAATCGGAAGGCTGGCCAGGAACAAGCCAAGGAACAGCACGGTGAGTTTGGGCGTGGCAGGCTTTTGAGCCGTTGGCATTAGAGAGGTTAACATCGCGGGTTTACTGGGTGAATTCTAGTGAGCCAGACGCGATGGTCGCGGGAAAAGTTTCCAAAAAGTCGGAAATTTCGCCGCGAGCTGAAATGGCCGGCCCAAGGTCGGCCTCTGACCAGGAGCCGTCGGTCCGGTGGTTGCGTCAGGCCGTCGCCCCGGTGGTGGCGCAGGCGTTCGTGCCGCAGCCGCAGCCGGAACCGGCTTCCTCTTGATCGCTGAAATCGTGACTGTCCCAACTGGGGTCCAGGCCGAGATCCTTGAGCATTTGGAGGTCTTTTTCCACGGGTTGATTCAAGGTCGTGAGATAGTTGCCCACCATCAGGGCACTGGCACCCGCCATGAAGACCATGCTCTGGGACTCCCGCAGGTTGATGGTACGGCCCCCGGCGATCATGATTTCCTGCCGGGGCAGGATGAAACGGAAGCAGGCGATGGTTTTGAGAATTTCCAGGACGGGCAGCGGCTCGTTTTTCTCAAACGGAGTCCCCTTGATGGGATTGAGAATGTTGATGGGAACCACATTCGCCCCGATTTCGCGCAGGGAGAACGCGAGGTCGCAGCGATCCTCGCGGGTTTCGCCCATGCCGATGATGCCGCCGGAGCAAATTTTGAGGCCGGCTTTTTTCAAATAACCGATCGTTTCCACGCGGTCCTCGTAAGTGTGGGTGGTGCAGGTGTTCGGGAAAAAGCGGCGGGAGCTTTCGAGATTGTGGCCGTAGCATTCCAGGCCGGCGGCCTTGAGGCGGTCGGCCACCTTCTGGCTTTTGATGATGCCCAGGGAGGCGTCGGGCCGGGTTTTGCCCCCGGCCTTGAGTTCGGCAATGCGGTCGCACACCTCATCCAGCATGGGGCCTTCGTTCAGGCCTTTCCAGGCGGCCACCAGGCCCACGGCGGTCACGTGGTTCTGACTGGCCTCGGTGGCGGCGGCGGCCACGGGTTCCGGATCCACAAAACCATATTTGGGGGAGCCGGTCTGGTAATGGGAGGATTGGGCGCAGAAGCTGCAGTTTTCCGAGCAGGCGCCGGCCTTGGCATTGACGATGGAGCAGAGATGGATTTTGTTGCCCTTGAACTGTTCCCGGATGCGGTTGGCCCAGGACAGCAAATCGAAGATGTCGGCGGAGGTTTCGAGTTCGAAAAGCCACGTGGCGTCGGCGCGGGTGATCCGGCCGCCGTTGAGGACCTGCTGGCCCAAACAGGCGATGCGGTCGTGCGTGGTTGCGTCAACTGGGGTTGCCATCATGGTTGACAGCATAAACCAACCGGAAATTTTGGCAAGCGGGTTTGCCACCGTGGTGCAAACCTCCCAAAGCCAATCTCGTAAACGGTCCTGTGCCAAAAATGCCGCCGGCTCAGGGCGTGGCCTTGGAGGGAATGGTGAAGTTCAAATACACCGCCAGCGAGTTGATTTGCATCTCGGACAGCGGGCCGCCCTCGCTCTGGGCAAAGGCAGGCATCAGGCTGAAGGCCTTGCCGTGGGAAATCCAGGTTTTCCAAAACTCGTTGTTGGTGGGGACTTTCAGATTGTGCAAATCCGGCACCATTGTGGCTCGGTGCTCGCCTTCATGACAAATGGCGCAGTCGGCGTCATATAGCAGCTTGCCGTATTTGCCCTCGCCCATTTTCACATGGCAGATGGCGCAATCGCCGCTGAAGACCGCCTGCCGGTCCGCCAGGGCGATTTTAAGATTGTTGGTCCGGTCCGCCTCGGTCATGGTCGGCAGGGCCACCGGCAGAATATTGACGCGAAAATTCAGCATCTTGATGCCCTTGTCGGTCGTGACCGTGAGGTTTTTAAAGAGCGTTCCAGTTTTGCCGTGCAGGTTGATGGTCACCGGGATGGTGCCATTGGTGCCGGGCGTCACCGTCCACGGCATGCTGGGCAGCTCGGCCGCGGTGCAACCACAACCCGGATGCACATTGCTGATCACCACATCGGCAGCGGAGACGTTGGTGAAGCTGAAGGACAAATGCCCTTGGGCATCCCCTTCATGCACGTCAATGGATTTCAGCTCGGAATCCCACGCCAGCACCGTGTTGGGCAGTGGTCCGTTATATGCGGGGGGCGGCACTGCGACCGCCGGGCTGGCGATCATTGGCGTCAGAACGTCCATGGGCACGGGCGGGGCCACCGGGGCGATGGGCGGCGTGGGGGCCACGGCCGCCACCGGGGTGGCCGGTTGGCTGGCAGCAACGGGTTTGTGGCTGGCACAAGCCGTGGCCAGGCAAACCGCCAGGGCCGCCGACCACAGAAAATAAGTACGCAATTTCATGACGTTATTTTACGCTAAACGATGCGTTTCGGTTTGACGAGTTGAAAATCACCCGCCCAGGCTCACGACCGGTTCAAGGCGCTCAGCACCGCCCGCACCGAGGCCAGCTCAATGTTGGTGTCCACCCCCGCGCCCCAGATGGTTTTGCCCCCGGCGTGTTTGATTTGAATGTAGGAAATCGCGCTGGCCGCCTCGCCCGAGCTCAGGGCGTGCTCGCTGTAATTCGTGATCTCAAACCGCGGCTGGCCCTGCGCCACAAATGCATTCACCAGCGCCGCCAGCGGGCCATTGCCCTCCCCGGTCATGGTCACGGGAGTTCCCTGGTGCAACAACTGGGCCGTGCAGCGCACCTGCCCATTGCGGCTTTCGGTGGCAAATCCCGCAATCGCCCACGGCACCGTCCTTTCTATATACTCCTTCCAGAACATGGCCTTCAATTCCGCGCCGCTGACTTCGCGGCCCAACTGGTCGACGGCGTCATTGGCGATGGGCCCGAATTCGCGCTGCAAATCCTTGGGCAGTTCGATGCCGAACTCGCTCTCCAACAGGTACGCCACGCCGCCCTTGCCGGACTGCGAATTCACGCGGATCACCTCGCGGTATTCCCGGCCAATGTCCGCGGGATCTATGGTCAAATACGGCACATCCCAGTGCGTGCGCCCGCCGCCTTCCCATTCGGCCAGGCCCTTTTTGATGGCGTCCTGGTGGGACCCGCTGAAGGCGGTGAACACCAGTTCGCCGGCATAGGGATGGCGCGGGGGCACAGTCATCCCCGTGCACCGTTCGTAAACGGTCACGAGCTGGCTCAAATTGGAAAAGTCCAGGCCGGGGTCGATGCCGTGCATGTAGAGATTCAACGCCACCGTCACGATGTCCAGGTTGCCGGTGCGTTCGCCGTTGCCGAAGAGGGTGCCTTCCACCCGGTCCGCGCCCGCGAGCAGGCCCAGTTCGGTCGCCGCCACGCCGGTGCAGCGGTCGTTGTGCGTGTGCAGGCTGATGGCCAGGGCGTCACGGTTTTTGATGTTCCGGCACATCCATTCGATTTGGTCGGCGTACACGTTCGGCATGGCCACCTCGACGGTGTCGGGGAGGTTCAGGATCATTTTCCGGTCCGGCCTGGGCTGCCAGACATCCATTACCGCCTCGGAAATTTCCCGGGCAAATTCCACTTCCGTGCCGCTAAAACTTTCCGGCGAATATTGCAGGGCGATTTCCGTGCCTTTCAAGCGATGCAAGCGCTCGTAGATCATCCGCGCGCCTTTCACGGCAATGGCCTTGATTTCGTCCTTCGATTTGCCAAAAACCACCCGGCGCTGGGCGGGCGAGGTGGAATTGTACATGTGAATGATCACGCGCTTGGCGCCAATGAGCGATGCCACCGTGCGCTCGATCAAATCCTCCCGCGCCTGGACGAGCACCTGCAACCACACGTCATCGGGCGCGCGCTTTTCCTCAATCAACCGGCGGTTAAAGGTGAACTCGGTGTTCGACGCCGAGGGAAAGCCGACTTCGATCTCCTTGAAGCCGGTTTTGACCAGCGCCTGGAACAGCTCGAGTTTCTGGCTGACGTTCATGGGCACGGCAAGCGCCTGGTTGCCGTCGCGCAAATCCACGCTGCACCAGCGGGGCGGGGCGGTGAGCACGCGGTTGGGCCACTGGCGGTCGGGCAGCGCCACCGGGGGAAACGGGCGGTATTTTTTGACAGTATCTTTGAGCATGGCTTTTAGGAGTTGTGGCGGCGGCGCTTTTTATTGATTTCAACAAAAAACCCCACCGCCGGTTGGGCAGTGGGGTTGAAAATTGTGGCAACCAAATCAAAACCCTACCGCCGCGCCGTTCAGCAGCGCGCTGGTAAGCAGCAGGTTCAGGTTGCGATTCATGGGAGGAATCTAGCCGCGCCGGCGACGGGCGTCAACTGGATTTCCGGCCTCGCGGCCGGGCTTAACGCGCCGGCGCCGAGACGGAACGGTGCCGGCAAAGCGGGCTGTGATAAAGCAAGTTTCGGGCTCCACGCTTGATTATGACCGGGAGGGAAAACTTCCCGCCTATGGTCTTGCGGGAGTCAGCGAGGTGTGGATTGTGAATCTCAACGAACCTGCCCTGGAAATTTACCGCGACCCGTATTTCAATGGGTATGGCTCCAAAGCCATCCTGGGAGCCGGCGATCAAGCCGCCCCTCAAGCCTTTCCGGATGCGGTGGTCAGTGTCAGCGATTTGTTGCGGCGCTGAGGTGGTTTAGTGGAGATTTTTAGAGTGATTGATTGCGGGGACAGGCTGTCCCCGCCCCGGTTTACTCCACCGTCACGCTCTTGGCAAGGTTGCGTGGCTTGTCCACGTCGCAGCCGCGCGCCAGGGCGATGTAATAGGCAAATAGCTGGAGGGGCACGGTGGCCAGGATGGGATACAGCGCTTCCAGGGTTTTGGGCATGTAAATGACGTCGTCGGCCACGCGCCGGATGCCTTCGTCCCCTTCGGTCGCCAGGGCGATGACCGGGCCTTTGCGGGCACGGATCATGGCGAGGTTGGCCAGGGTCTTCTCGTACATGGCATCCTGCGGCACGAGGAACACGGTGGGGGTATCCTTGTCGATGAGGGCGATGGGGCCGTGTTTCATTTCAGCGGCCGAATAGCCTTCCGCGTGAATGTAGGAGATTTCCTTGAGCTTGAGCGCGCCTTCGAGGGCGATCGGGAAGGTGTACCCCCGGCCCAAAAAGAAGAAGTCCTTGGCCGACGCATATTTCGCCGCCAGTTCCTTCAGGGGCCCGGTCTGCTGGAGCACGATTTCCAGTTGTTTGGGCAGCGCGGCCAGGGCGTGGAGCACCTCCAGGGCGCGTTTGGCGGAGAGCATGCGCATGCGGCCCAAATGGACGGCGAGCAGGGTGAGGACGGTCAGGGTCGAGACAAAGGCCTTGGTGGAGGCCACGCCGATTTCCGGGCCGGCGTGCATGTAAATGCCGCCGTCCACCTCGCGGGCAATCGTGCTGCCCACCACATTGACGATGGCCAGCGCGCGGTGCCCCCGGCGCTTGGCCTCGCGGATCGCGGCCAGGGTGTCGGCGGTCTCGCCGGATTGCGAGAGGACCAGCAGAATGGTGTTCTTTTCGAGCGGACAATTCCGGTAGCAAAATTCATGCGCGTACTCGACTTCCACGGGGATTTGCGCGAATTCCTCGATGAGATATTCCCCCACGAGGGCGGCGTGCCAGCTCGTGCCGCTGGCGGCGATGACGATGCGGTCCACACCGCGCAATTCCGCGGCGGTCATGTTGAGCCCGCCAAACTTGGCCGTGGCGGCCTCGAAATCCAGACGACCGCGCAGGGCGTTGAGCACGGTTTGGGGCTGCTCGTGGATTTCCTTGAGCATGAAGTGCGCATGCACCCCGCGCTGCGCGTCCTCGGCGTCAAATTCCAGCTTGCTGATTTGCACGCTGGCGGTCTCGGTGCCGAGGTTCTCGACATCAAAGCCGTCCTGCGTGATGGTGGCCACGTCGTAATCGTTGAGATAGACGACTTGCCGGGTGTGGGCCACGATGGCGTTGGCATCGCTCGTCAGAAAATTTTCCGCCTCGCCAATCCCGATGATCAGCGGTGAGCCGCGCCGCGCCCCGACCATGATCCCCGGTTGATCGGCGCTGATGACGGCAATGCCGTAGGTGCCGATGACATCGCCCAAGGCGGCGCGCACGGCGTCCGTGAGGGTGTGCCCGTTTTTGCCCGCCTGCTTTTTAAAATAATCGCCGATTAATTGGGCCAGCACCTCGGTGTCCGTGTCCGATTTGAAGGTGTAGCCGGCGCGGAGGAGTTTTTGCTTGATGGCGTCATAATTCTCAATCACCCCGTTGTGCACGACGGCGATGCGGCCGGTCTCGTCGAGATGGGGGTGGGAATTTTTGTCCGCCGGCACGCCGTGGGTGGCCCAGCGGGTGTGGCCGATGCCATAGGTGCCCGCCACGGGTTGTTCCTTGAGCAAATGGGCGATGCCCTCATCGATTTTGCCCAGCTTTTTGCGCAGGACCAGTTCACCGTTGTCCGCGATCGCCACGCCGGCGCTGTCGTAGCCGCGATATTCCAGCCGCCGCAGTCCCTCCAGCAAAATGGGGGACGCGTTTTTCTTACCGATATAGCCAATAATGCCGCACATGATTTGTTAAAGTTAAACGGGGTGAAACTTACCGGGAAGCCACCGTGCGGGTGATCCACCCGGCCGCATCCGTCAGATTATGAAACACCAGTGCCCGGGTCAGTTTGTCCACCTCCGCTTGCGGTAAGGATGCACCATAACCGGTGCGGAGCAAAATACTTTTTTTCACCCCGGCATTCCAGCCGCATTCGAGGTCGATGAGCTTGTCGCCGATCATGTAACTTTCCGCGAGGTCAATGTGAAATTCATCGCGGGCATCGAAGAGAAATTGGGGCGAGGGCTTGCGGCCGCGGCTGGGCTGGTCGGGCGACTCGGGGGCGAGGTAAATTTTCTCAAAACGCACGCCATCCCGGGCCAGTTCCGCGCAAAGGTGCGCGTTCACGCGCTCGGCGTCGGCCAGGGTGAAGTAACCGCGGCCGATGCCGGACTGGTTGGTCACCATGATCAGGCGGAAACCGGCGGTTTGCAATTGGTGCAAGGCCGGGCCGGTGCCGGGGAAGACCTCGACGTCCTCCACCCGGCTTAAATAATTTTTTTCGGCAATCAGGGTGCCGTCCCGGTCCAGAAACACAGCGCGATGCATGGCGGATATTCTGGTTGGAAATTGGCAAGAATGGAATTGAATTTTCCGGGCGCTTGTGCAGAATTAAGGAATCTTAAATTCCTCGCACGGTTTGCGAGATAAAATATTCAACCAACAACTACGTCTACACACATGAGCAAAGGCAGATTGGGAATACTGGTCGGCGGCGGTCCCGCCCCCGGCTTGAATGGCGTCATCGCGGCGGCCACGATTGAAGGCATCAACCAGGGTTACGAGGTCATCGGCATTCGCGATGGCTTCAAATGGCTGGCCGCCGGCGATGTGCAGCAGTGCCGTCCCCTCTCCATTCGTGATGTGAAGGATATTCATCTGCGCGGCGGCTCGATTCTGGGCACGGCGCGGACGAACCCGACGAAGTCCGAGGAGCAAATGCGGAACGTTTTCACGGTGTTCGAAAAACTCGGCATCACCGCGCTGGTCACGATTGGTGGCGATGACACCGCCTTTACCGCCAGCGAGGTCGCGCGCCGCAGCCGGGGCGAAATCAAGGTGGCCCACGTGCCCAAGACGATTGACAACGATTTGCCGCTGCCGGGTTCCACGCCGACCTTCGGTTACGAAACCGCCCGCCACTACGGCGTGTTCCTCGTGCGCAATCTGATGGAGGACGCGCGCACGACCTCCCGCTGGTATCTGATTGTGAGCATGGGCCGGGCGGCCGGGCATCTGGCGCTGGGCATTGCCAAGGCGGCGGCGGCCACGCTGGCCATTATCTCCGAGGAGTTTCGCGGCCGGCAGGTGACGGCCGACGAGGTGTGCGACCTCATCATTGGCTCCATCATCAAGCGCCGGGCCGAGGGTGGTCATTACGGCATCGCAGTGCTGGCCGAGGGGCTGATTGAATCCATGGGCGAGCAGGGGTTGCTCAAGGCCCTGCCGGAAGGAGAATTGCAACACTTCGGCAAGGTGGTGCGCGACGACCACGGCCATTTGCGCCTGGGCGAGATTGAATTTGGCCGCCTGATGAAAGAATTACTGACCCAGCGCCTGGAAAAACTCGGCATCAAGATGACCTTCATCGACAAGGATCTGGGTTATGAACTGCGCTGCGCCGACCCGATTCCGTTTGACGCCGAATACACCCGTGATCTGGGCTACGCGGCCGTGAAGTTTCTGCGCTCGCCGGAAGCCGAGAAATATGGCGCCATCATCAGTTTTGTGGATGGCAAAATGAATCCCCTGCCGTTTGCCGACATGCTGGATCCGAAGACGGGCCGCATGCAAAACCGCAAGGTCAACGTGGACGGCGAAGCCTATGAATGTGCCTGCGCCTATATGATCCGTCTCGAGCGCGATGACTTTGAGGATGCCAAACAGCTCGCCAAGCTGGCCGCCGTGGTCAGCATGACGCCGGAACAATTCCGCGCCCGGTTTGGTTATCTGACGGGTTTGAAATAACCGGCGGTTTTTTTCCCGAACGGCGGTGGACTCGTTCCGCCGCCGTTTTTTTTGTGACGGCTGCGGCGACTGGCGGACAAATCATCATTTCAACCGTAGGCCGATCGGCAGGGTGTCGCCCAGCGCGCGCGCTTCGTCCTCGGTCTCCAGGGCCACGACTTCCTGGAGCAGGCGCACCCATTTGGCCGGTGCGCCCGCCTCGGTCAGCGCGGCGACAGCGCGGATGCGCGTGGGCTCATCCAGATCACGCGTGCGGTCGCCGGTCAGGCGGGCGAGTTGCACGATGGCAAAGGTCGCGCCATCCAACCGCAGCAACCCCGCATCGAGCAGGCCGGCCAGCCAGGCTGCTGCGGTTTCGGGCGGCACGGTTTTATGGCTGCTGCCATACACCGGCACGCGCGCCCCCAGCCGGCCCAGCGCCCAGACCCACGGTCCGGCGGCGGTTTCCAGGGTTTTTAAGCGTGAGCCCAGCCACTGGCCCAGCAGGATTTTATCCGCCACCTCCAGATGTTCGAGGGACGCGGCCACGCGGACCATTTCGTCCAAGCCCTCCGGCTGGATGCCTTTGGGGCGGACGATGTCTTTGGGGCCTTCCAAGGGAATCCGGCGGGCCAGGTGCGGCTTGAGATACTCCCAGAGTTCTTTTTGCCGGGCCTCATCCAAACCGCCCGCGAGCCGCCGCCACATCACCCAGAACTCGCTCCAGAGGGGTTGTTCCGGGTGGTGTTTAACCAAGTCGCGAAGCAGACGGAAACTCTGCTCGCAACGCCATTCGTCCAGCGGATAGCCAAAGCCCGGGCGCAAACTGTAGCCGGTAAGCTGAAAGAACACGCGTTCATGATCCGGCGAGCGCAAACGGCGGGTGGCCCCGGCGTGCAGGATGCTCCAGAGTTCACGCAGCCAGGGCAGCCGCCAGGTCGCGCGCGGTCCGAGGGATTTTTCCAGCGTGCGCGGAAGCTGCCGCACTTCGCGCGCCTCCACGGGCAAGGGCTGGTTGCCAAAGACCCGCTGTACCAGCGCGCGCACTTCGTCGAACCGGGCGGGCATGGATTCGGTGACGGTGGTGGTGCTGGAAACAGCCGTGCCGCGCAGTTCAAATTCCAGCCGCCAGCGCTCGTCGTGGCTGGCCGCCACGCACCATAATTCCAGCGTGCCCAATTCCGTCAGGCTGGCGCTCAGGTAAACCGGCACGCTGCCGGTGCGGTGGCCGGTGGCTTTGAATACCGTATGAATCGGCGGCAGCGCGCGAAATTCCTCGCCATCGGCCGGAAGTTCCACGATGTCGCCGGGGCGGTCGGGGCGGTCGGCGTTGGTGGAGTGGAGCGGGAATTGCACTGGCCGGCCCAGCACTAGTGCGAATGGCTGGCTCCGGAGTTCCACCGGCTGGCCTTCTTCGTGACCGCGCGGGATCAAGCAGATGGCGCGGGGGGCGGCGGTGTCCTTGTCCGCGGCCAAACCCACATACAAGGCGTGCGCCGCGCCGCCACTGATGCGCCGGGCCAAGCCGCGCCGGGCCAGGCCGTAACCCGCCGCGCCGCGCGCGACGGCGGCTTCGAGTGAGTCATGGGGTAGCACCTGGAGGGTCGGCGCGTCCGGCCACCAGGTGGAAACGAGGGCGAGCAGGCGTTCGGTGATTTGGGGCGAATTAAACACGCCGCCGTTGAACAAGATCGCGTCGGGGCGGGGCAGGGCGGGCGGGCGGGCTTCCTGCTGGAGCGCGGCAAAGGCGGCGGCCGCGTGCTGGCGCAAAAAGGCGGCCAGATGCCGGGTGATCCCCGGGTCCTGGGCGTAGGGCAGGCCGAGTTCCTGCAAGGCGGTGCGGGCGGCGCGGCGCGGGGTTTCCCCGGGTGAGCACGCGGGAAAGAAACCGTCGAGAATCAACCGCACGGCCTCCGCGCGGGACAGGTCGGCGGAGAGGGTGCCGCGCATTAACCGGCTGCCTTCAGCCAGGATGGAGATGCCCTGACGTTCGGGAGCGTCCGGGCCGAGCAGCGCTTCCTTGGCAGCGCGCGCGGCCTGCACGAGCTGGTTCCATTGCGTGGCGCTGAGTTTGCGGCCATCGGCGAGCAACCGTTCCTCCAGATGCCGGGCGAGCGCGGCGTCCATGTTGTCGCCGCCGAGCATCAGGTGGTCGCCCACCGCGATGCGCCGCAGGACCGGGCCGCCGGCGGTGACGCCCGTTTGTATGAGCGTGAAATCAGTGGTGCCGCCGCCCACATCCACCACCAGCACCAGCCGAATTTCTTGCAGCACCTCGGCCAGGTCATGGCGGTGGTGCGCGGTGAAATCGTAGAACGCGGCCTGCGGTTCCTCGACGAGGGTGAGTTTTTCCAGCCCGGCGGTCTTGGCCGCCTGCACCGTGAGCGCGCGGGCGACTTCGTCGAATGAGGCGGGCACAGTGACCACCACTTCCTGTTGGGCGAGCGGGGCCTCGGGATGCGCGGCGTTCCACGCGGCGGCCAGATGGCCCAGCAACCGGGCGGAGGCTTCGACCGGGGAGATTTTGGCGATTTCGGACGGGGCGCCCCACGGCAGGATGGGCGCGGAACGGTCCACGCCCGGGTGACACAGCCAGCTTTTGGCGGAGGCCACCAGGCGCCCGGGCACCCGCGCACCCTGCCAGCGGGCAAAGGCGCCCACGATGGAGCCGGGTGATTCGCCCCAGGGCAATTTCGTGGAGCCGGGGGGCAGTTCGTGCTCGCCGGGCAGGTAGAGGCAGGAGGGCAGCAAGGGCAGCGCCGCGACCTGGCCCGGTTGCTGGAGTTGGGGAATGGGGAAATCCCGAATCGGCGCGTCCACCCCCTGCGCCGGATCCACATAGGCGACCGCGCAATTCGTCGTGCCCAGGTCGATGCCGATTATGTAGGCGGGGAGGGACATGCTCAGGCGCGGCGGCCGCGCTACTCTTTCATCCGCACGTTGAGCTCCAGCTTCCACTGGCCGGGGCCGCCTTTTTCCAGGCAGCGCAATTCCAGGGTGCCGATTTCCGTGACCAGGGCCTGCAAATTCACCGGGATGAGTTTGCCTTCCTGGACCACCTGGGCAATGAGGGTGGTTTCGATGGGCGCGACTTCCTCGAGTTCATCGTTGCCGGCCACGTCGTCCAGCATGGTGCCGACGCGGTCGTCGCGGCGCACGGAGCTGGCGAAGAAGCGAAAGCTCGTGGGCTCGCCGACCACCAGGCCAAATTCCTGCGGCGGCACGTCGGCCTGGGTGCCTTCCTCCATGCCGAAGGGCGCAACGCACAGGGCTTTCACGGGCGGTTCCATGCCGGGCACGGCGGGCATTGCCGTTTCAATGCCCACATAATAAGCGCGGGCGGTGCCGCCCCGGATGCGCAGGCCGTGGCCGTGGCGCACCCAGCCGTAGTAAGCCGCGCCGCGCGCGACGGCGAGGTCCAGTTCCGCGCCTTCCAATTCCTTGACGGGCTGGCCGCCATCGGCGGCGAGCCAGGTGTTTAACACTTCCAGCACGCGTTCCTTGAGCGGGCTGGCTTTGAAGGCGCCGCCGTTGAACAAAACCGCCGTGGGGTGGACGAAGGTGCGCCCGGTCACCGGCACCGGGGCATCGTGGGCGGCGGCCATGGCGCGGGCTTGACGGGTGAGGAAGGCGGCGAGGTGCCGCGTGACGCCGGCGTCCTGGGCGTAGGGCAGGGCCATTTGTGCCAGACCGGTGCGGCGGGTGCTCTGGGGCAGATCGGTCACGGCGACTTTGGGGAAAAAGCCATCGGTGAGGACGCGGGTCAACTCTTCGCGGCTCAGCTCGGCCTTGATCGTGCCGCCGATGAGCGAGGAACCGCGACCGGGGACCACGAGCGGACATTGATTGAGCGCGGGATCGGCAAAGAGCGTTTCCTTGGCCTGACGGCAGGCGTGGGTGAGGGCGTTGAACTGCCAGGCATCCAGTTTTTTGCCGGCGGCGGTGAGGCGCTGGTTCACTGTGTGCGCGAGCGCGAGGTCCATGTTGTCGCCCCCCAATAAAATGTGATCACCCACGGCCACGCGGGTGAGGGCCACGTCGCCGTCCTTGGCCGTCACCGCGATGAGCGAAAAATCCGTGGTGCCGCCGCCGACATCCACGACCAGCACGACGTCGCCGGGTTTGACGACTTTGCGAAAGCCTTCGCCCATTTGTTCCAGCCAGGCATAGAAGGCAGCCTGGGGCTCTTCGATGAGGGTGACGTTGGGCAGGCCGGCGTCTTGCGCGGCTTTCAAGGTAAGGTCGCGCGCGGCGGCGTCAAAGGACGCGGGCACAGTGAGCACCACGTCTTGTTGAGCGAGCGGATCATTCGGGAATTGGTGATCCCAAGCGGCGCGCAAATGGCCCAGGTACTGCGCCGCGGCGGCCAGCGGGGAAATGCGTTGCACATCCTCGGGCGCCTGCCAGGGCAGGATGGCGGCCTGGCGGTCCACGCCGGCGTGGCAGAGCCAGCTTTTGGCGGAGGCGACGAGGCGCATGGGGACTTTGCTGCCGTGGGCGCGGGCGAATTCGCCGACCACGCTGGCCGGGTTTTTATCCCACGGCAGCGCGAGCGAGCCGGCGGGGAATTCGGCGGCGTTGGGCAAATAAAGGAACGAAGGCAGCAACAGCTTTTCCCCGACGGTGCCCACGGCCGTTACTTGCGGAATGGCCAGCATGGTCTGGGCCTGGCCGCGCGCGGTGGCGTCGGCGAGTTTGAAATACGAGACCGCGCTGTTCGTGGTGCCGAGGTCAATCCCGATGGAATAGGTGGACATGAGGCAGGGCTTTAATATGGGATTACAACTCGACTTCGGCGGGGGCAAGGACGCGTGGGTCGAGGGTTTCGGAGACGGTGGGCAGGCGGACGGAAGTCGCGAGCCAGCCGTGGTGCTTGAGGGTGCCGCTGAAGGGCGGCTGGCCGGCGAGGTTGCCGGTGAGGCGGATGCGCTGGGCGTCGAAGCCGGCGGGCACTGTGATGGCGGCGCCCTCGGCTTCCTTGAGCACGGGTTCGAGGGTGAGCTGGTCGGCGAGGACTTTGCGGCAGCCGGCGTGGACGACGCGGGCGGCGCCGCCGATTTCGGCATCGGAGTAGGCGGCCATGTCTTCTTGCAGAAAATCAATGAGCCGGCCCTCGCGCTGGAGGAGGGCGAGGACGGCCAGGCCGGCGGCGTGGCGGCGTTCCGGGGGGAGTTCAACGGGTTTGGCTGCCACAGGGGCGGCCGGGGCGGGAGCGGGTTGCAGCAGGGCGGCGGCCTGGCGGCAGAACTCCGGACTGCCGAGGGCGCGCGTAAAACAGGCCAGCCCGGTGGCCAGCCGCTGTCCGAACGATGCTTTTGATGGGATGGGTTGCTCCATAAAATTCGGGGTGATTATGCCGTTTTTAAGGATAAAGGGCAAATTTGATTTCGGGCGGGGGATAAATGTTCGCGAATCTTCAAGATTTGGCCTTGGGGGGCGGCATTCATAACTTTTGCCCACGAATCACCCGCCTGACCTGAATGGGGTGGAATTTTTTTATTGGCCGGATGTGGCCGGATGTACCCGGATGTAGTCTGATGTGAGGTTGACTGAGGTCTGGGGTTTTGGCCGGCGGCCTTTGGGCAGGCGGGTTTGGACGTCCGGCGGCGGGCCGGGCGGCGGCGACATGATGGCAGGGGCACGATCATCGGGGACGAGTGTAGCGGGGGACCCTGGACAACGGCTGTCCAGGGTCCAAAAAGAGTTAAATTTTTTTTAAGAGGCTTGCTTGAAGTCCCTTACCACTAAAATGTAGGCGCCCTGGCCGGCTTTGGTTTGATTGCGGGCCGGGGTTGGCCTACGATGGACGACACATTACATGCCGACACTGAACTGGATAGGGAAGGAAACCGTGGTGAACCATCACCATGCCGTGCCGTTCCGGCTGCTCAAGGACGTGCCGGAACTGGCCGTGGGCGACCCCGGCAGCGGCAATTTGATCGTGCAGGGGGACAATCTGGTGGCGCTCAAGGCCCTGCTCCCCTATTACGCCGGCCAGGTCAAATGCATCTATATTGATCCCCCGTACAACACGGGCAACGAGGGCTGGGTTTACAACGATAACGTGAACAGCCCACTCATCAAGGAATGGCTGGGCAAAGCCGTGGGCAAGGAGGCCGAAGACCTCTCCCGCCATGATAAATGGCTTTGCATGATGTATCCACGGCTGGCTTTGCTTCGGCAATTTCTCAGTGATGATGGGGTGATTCTCGTTTCACTTGACGAGGTCGAGCTTGGTTTCTTAAAGCTCATGCTTGATGAGATATTCGGCAAAGCAAATGCATTAGGAACCATAGTCTGGAATACACGAAACACGGATAACCGGATTAAAACTCATCTGTCGCCAGACCACGAGTACATCCTGGTTTACGGCAAATCAGCCAACTCACGGATCGAAGGGCGAGTTATTGACCGGAGCGATTTTAAAAATCCTGACAATGATCCACGCGGCCCTTACGTTACAGATCCTCTCACAGGTAAGGCCACGGCTGACGCGCGCCCTAATCTTCATGCTTACAGTATGATTCAGCCCGAGACAAATAAAGTGTGGGGACCAGACCCTGCATATGGATGGATCACGGATGAAACAGGATACAAAAAGCTTTTGGAAGAAAATCGAATTTGGTGGCCACAAAGCCCAAAGAGCGGAAAACCGCGCAAAAAGCGTTTTTTATCAGAGGCTAAAGTAAGAATGCCAGCGTCCTCGTTTTGGGATGAATTCAAAACATTGTCGGGGGCTCGTGATCTTGACGATATTCTTGTGGAGCGAGTTTTTGCATTTCCAAAACCCGTTTCCGTTATTCAACGGGTCATTGATTACTGTGCTCCTCCAGGGGCAATTGTTCTCGACTCTTTTGCTGGTAGTGGCACGACTGCCCATGCGGTTCTTAAGCAAAACGCAGAAGATAGCGGTAACCGCCGTTTCATCCTCGTGGAAATGGAGCCAAAAATTGCCCGTGACATCACCGCTGAGCGCGTCAAGCGCGTCGCGCAGGGTTACACCAACGCTAAAGGCGAGAAAGTTGAAGGCTTGGGCGGCGGTTTCCGCTTTTGCGAACTGGGCGAGCCGTTGTTTGACGAGCATGGACAAATCAAGGCAACCGTGCGATTTGCGGACCTGGCCCGGCACGTTTATTTCACGGAAACCGGCGAACCCCTGCCGGATCTCGTAGCAGTCGACGTGAGGAGGTTCACTTCAAATCCGGGCGGAACAGACAATCAGAGCCTCCTCACGTCGGCTGCTACCAAGAAATGGTCTCCTTTGTTGGGGGTGTGTCGCGGGGTGGGGATTTATCTGTTGTTCAACGGCATTTTGGGCGATAAAAGCGCCAGTGGCGGCAACATCCTCACCCGGGCGGTGCTGGCGCAATTGCCGGCCTTTGACGGGCAAAAGGTCATTTATTGCGCGGGCTGCCTGCTGGGCAAGGACCGGTTGCAGGCGGAGCGGATTGTTGTGCGGCAAACCCCCTACGAAATCAAAGTGTCATGAAAGCGATGATGGATCCCCAGGAACTGGCGCGCCGAAACAATGAAAATGAGGCGGTGTGGCGCCTTTACCAGCACAAACGGGAACTTCGACGTTTGCTGGAAACGGATTCATCCCTGCCAGAGTCGGTTTTGGATGCGCTGGACTGGCAGGCGGCAGAGCGGGAAGGTCGTGAGGCGCGGGCCATCGGATTTGCCTATCCAAAGCCATAAAACCACATGAAACCGAAAAAGCCAATTGAGTCGTTAATATTCAACCTGCGCCAGCAGAAGGTTATTTTGGATGCCGATCTGGCAGAACTTTATGGCGTGCCGACGAAGGTATTTAACCAAGCCATCAAACGCAACGCTGAGCGTTTCCCGGCGGATTTCCACATACAACTCACGGCGGTGGAGTGGGAAAACTTGAAGTCACAAATTGTGACTTCAAGTGTGGCCGCAAGCAATTCCCACGGTGGCCGTCGCAAGTTGCCCCATGCCTTCACCGAGCACGGCGCGATCATGGCGGCGACGGTTTTGAACAGTCCGGAAGCGGTGGCCATGAGTGTGTTTGTGGTGCGGGCATTCCTGCAAATGCGCGAGCATCTGGCGGCCAACTCGGCCATCCTCAAACGACTGGCGGAGATTGACAAGACGCTACTGCAACAGGACGCGGCCTTGAGCATGATCTGGAAAAAACTGCAACCGCTGCTGGCACCGGCACCCGAACCGCTCCTGGAGCCACGCCGCCGCATCAAGGGTTTTAACCCCAACCCCGAATGATCGCACTTAAAAACTATCAAGAGCGGGTGCTGGATTCGCTGCGGGATTTTTTCCGGCAAACGTCCCGGGATGGCCGGCCGGAGGAGGCCTACCGGGCGGTGCTGGCCGGTAATTCCCTGCCCGCCGTGCCCTATTTGCCGGTGGTGGCGACGGGCCTCACCCCGGGCATGCCCTACGTGTGTTTGCGGGTGCCGACGGGCGGGGGGAAAACCCTGCTCGCCTGTTACACGGCGGGGCTGGCGATCACGGAATTGCTGCGGGCGGACCGGGCGGTGGTGCTCTGGTTGGTGCCGAGCAACACGATTCTCGACCAGACGGCGGACGCCTTGCGCGATCCCCGCCATGCCTACCGGCGGGCGCTGGAACTGGCGTGCGGGGCGGTGGAGGTGGTGACGATTGAAGAGGCCTTGCGGCTGTCGCGGGCGACGGTGGAGGGGCAAACCGTGGTCATTGTGGCCACGATCCAGGCGTTCCGGGTGGAGGACACCACCGGGCGCAAGGTCTATGACCAGAATGGCGCGTTTGCCGAGCATTTGTTGAATGTGCCGGCAGACCGGCTGGCGGAATTGCTGCCGGGGGCGGATGGCAAGCCCAAGCCCTCCCTGGTGAACATGCTCCGGCTGCGCCGGCCGGTGGTGATTGTGGACGAGGCCCATAACGCCCGGACGGATTTGAGCTTTGCCACGCTGGGGAATGTGCTGCCGTCCTGCATTGTGGAATTCACGGCCACCCCGGCCCGGACGAAAAATCCGTCCAATGTGCTGCACCACGTTTCGGCGGCGGAATTGAAGGCGGCGCAAATGGTCAAACTGCCTTTGCGCGTGATTACCCGGCATCCCAGCCAAAAGCAGCAATTACTGGCGGAAGCCATCACTCTGCGCGCCGATTTGGAAAAGCTGGCATTGGCTGAAACTCAACAAACCGGTGAGTACATCCGGCCCATTATTTTGCTCCAGGCCGAACGGGTGAGTGACTGCGAACCCTTGCGCGAACGGTTGGTGGCCGAATTCGGCATTGCCCGGGAACAGATTAAAATATCCGTGGGGGCGCAGGATGAACTCCCGAGTGCGGAAGACATCCGGTCGGCCAAAGAACCGGCGGTGCGGATTATCATCACGGTGCAAAAATTGCGGGAGGGCTGGGATTGTCCCTTTGCCTATGTGTTGTGCAGCTTGAAGGAAACGCGGTCGGCCACGGCCATCGAGCAAATTGTTGGCCGCATTCTGCGCCTGCCCAATGCCCGGGAGAAGCAGCATCCGGACCTGAATTGCGCCTATGCCTTCTCGGTTTCGGACTCGATCACGGAGGTGCTGGCCGAGTTGCGGGAGGCGCTGGAAAGCAATGGGTTTACGGCAGCCGAGGCGGAGCGGATTATCATTCCCATTTCCCAAGGCGCGCTGCCGCTGGGGGCGCAACCCCGGACGGTGCAGGTGGCGCCGGCGGAGATTGATGGGGCGGTGGCCCAGGTGCAGGAACTGGCGCTGGCGGGCAAGGCGCGCATTGACACCGCCAAGGGGGAAATCACCGTGCTGGTGCCCTTGGACAAACAGGAGTCGGAAAAGCTGGCCAGTTGCGTGAAGACGCCCGAGGCCCGGGCGAAAGTGCAGGCCACGGTGGAGTTGGTGCGCGCGGCGGAGAAGGCCTTTGGCGGGAGTGGTCAAACCCGGGAACCTTCGCCTTATGAACGGCAGTTGGATTTCATGGTCCCGCTGCTCTGCGTGCGGGAGGACGGGCTGCTGTTTGAATTCGAGCGCACGTTTTTGCTGGAACATCCGTGGAAATTGGGGGCCAAAGACGCGACCCTCAACGCCGACTACAATCCCTTGAAACGTCCCCTGGGCAAAGCCGGGGAACTGAATGTGGGCACGCGCGGACAGGTGGAATCGAAACTGTTGGAGGAAACGGCGGCGCATGACTTCATCACCACCCTGCACCAGCAGGTTTTTGCCCTGAGCGGCACCACCGATTGGACGCTGGAAAGCCTGGTGGCGTGGCTGGACCGGCAGATTGATCATCAGGACATTCCCGCTGGGGAATCGGCGGAATTTCTGGCCAAGGTCATCCGGGGACTCCAGGCGAAACATGGCATTACCGACGTGGGGTTGCTCGGGCTGGACCGGTTCCGGCTGCGGGATGAGGTGGAGCAGCGCATCCAGGCCCACCGGAATGCGGAAATCAAAACCGCCTTCCAGGAATTTTTACTCCCTGGCTCCCCGTTGACGGTGAGTGAGGAACGGGTGCTCAATTTCAAGACGATGAGCTACGAGCCGAGCCGGGTTTACGAGGGCGGCTTTAAGTTTGAAAAGCATTATTTCGGAACCAAACCCGGTGAACTGTACGAAAAGACGGCCAGTGGCAAGCCAACGGAGGAATTTAAATGTGCGCAATACCTCGACGGCTTGCCGGAAGTGAAGTTCTGGGTGCGCAATCTGGCGCGCAAAAGCTCTTCCTTCCGCCTGCAAACTGCGACCGACTGGTTTTATCCCGACTTCGTCTGCCTCCTCCACGACGGTCGAGTGCTGGTCGTGGAATACAAAGGCGATCACTTGTATGCCGATGCCGAGGATAAGCGATTGGTGGGCGCGGTCTGGGAAAGCCGGAGCGGGGGCAAGGGGTTGTTCATCATGCCCAAGGGGAATGATTTGGCGGCGATTAACCACAAGCTGGGTGGATGAGCCCAGGGTCGCGGGGGACCCTGGACACCGGCTGTCCAGGGTCGAAAAAGAGTTAGATTTTTTCAGCCACAAAAGAACGCAAAGAACGCAAAGCAAAACGAAGGATTAATTGGGGCTGGCGCTTTGCCTTGATTCCAAATACGGGGGGGGCATGCCGCAAGCGGTCTTTTGGGTTTTTGGCTTCGTTTTGGCTCAGGCACAGACCGCAGTGGGTATGCGCCTTCGCCAAAGCCTCGCCAATAAACCCAAAATCCTCGCTTCGCAGCGCGACATCATTTCTGTCAATGCTCTAATCCGGAACCATGCAGTTGAAAAACACTTTAACCGCGGATAAACGCAGATGAACGCAGATCAGGAAAAGGGGGAAAACGTGGCCAACTGGCACACCAAACGGTTTCCGATCAAAAGCGGACCGGCCCCCTACTGCGCCTCCCGTTTTTATCTGCGTCCATCTGCGTCCATCTGCGGTTGAAATGAATGGTTCCGGCTAATATCAGGTTGCTCGGGTTTTCACGTTGAGGCGGCCCCGCAGCCCGGGGCCGCGCTCCGGGGTTGGGGCAGCACGCCAGGGCAGTTTCAGGATGCGCCCGAATGCGCCCAGGGCGGGAGTCTCCGCTTGAAAGTTGGCGGGATTCCGCCAAGCTGCCGGGGTTCGCAATGACTGAATCCGGACAGACAAACTCGATCAATGTGCAAGACGGCGCGGCGGGCGTCCAGGCGTGGGTGGACTGGGCGGCCCGGCACCCGTATTGGGTGATTGGCTTCCTGCTCCTAACGGTGCTGGGGCCGTTGGGGGGCAAGGCGGTGCATATTGATGATCCGTTGTTTGTCTGGACGGCGGAGCATTTGCGGCAGGATCCGTTACATTTTTACAGTTTCACAGTGAATTGGTATGGCGCGGTGATGGCGATGCCGGTGGTGACATGCAATCCGCCGGTGACGTCGTATCTGCTGGCGGGCGGGTTGTGGCTGCTGGGCCCGGGGGAATGGGGGATGCATCTGATTCTGGGACTGACGGCGCTGGCGGCGGCGGCGGGGATGTATGAGCTGGCCCGGATGTGGTGCGGGCGTCCGTTGCTGGCGACCTTGCTGGCGCTGGCGATGCCGGTGAGCGTGGTATCGGCGACGACTTTGATGTGCGATGTGCCGATGGTGGCGGCGTGGTTGTGGAGTCTGGTGCTCTGGGAACGGGGGCTGAAGAGTGGCCGGGCGGCGCATTTGCTGCCGGCGGTGGGGCTGGCCGGGCTGGCGGTGCTGACCAAGTATAGCGCGCTGACCCTCCTGCCATTGCTGCCGTTGCTGGGACTGTTGCGTCGCCGCAAGCTGGGCGCGTGGGTGCTGTGGCTGGTGGTGCCGGTGGGGATGATTGCGGGGTATGAATGGGTGACGGGCCGGATGTACGGTCAAGGCCTGATCGCCGCCGCGGCCGGTTACGCGGCGCAGCATCGTTTCGCCCTGGAGGGCGGGCGGCTGAACAAGACGGTCATCGGTTTGATTTATCTGGGGGGCGGTCTGTTGCCGGTGGGTTTGCTGGCGCCGTGGTTATGGCGGCGGGCGCACGGGGTGATGGGCGGCTGGGTGATTGGGGGGATTTCGGCACTAACGATTTACGCCTTGCAAGCCGGGGGGCTGCCGGGACTGCCGGCCACGGGGGAATATCGCTGGTTGATCCTGGTGGAAATGGGCCTGATGCTGGCCGGCGGATGCCATATTTTGTGGTTCACGGTGGTGGCGCTGCGGCGAGAACGCGATGCCGTGACGTTTACGGCGGCGGCGTGGATCGCCTCGGGTTTTCTCTTTGCGGCAGTGCTGAACTGGACGGTGAGTGCGCGGAGTTTGCTGCCGCTGGTGGCCCCGGTGGCGATTTTGGTGGTGCGGCGGCTGGAGGGATTCAAGGGGCAGGCGGGCCAGCTTCCGAGGTGGGCGATCCCGCTCGGGCTGGCGGGACTGTTTAGTCTGACATTGGCCTGGGCGGATGCGGGACTGGCGGATGCGGGGCGGGCGGCAGCCGGGCGGATCGCGGCGGATTATCCGCCCGCGCAGCAGCGCGTGTGGTTTGAGGGACATTGTGCTTTTCAATATTACCTGGAGCGGCAGGGCGGGCGGGCGGTGGACTATGACACGTCCACCTTGCAACCGGGCGAGGTGCTGGTGGTGCCGGATAATAACAGTAATTTGCTCAATCCACCGGCGGACGCGGTGAGTCTGCTGGCGACGCCGGAATTCGCGGTCTGCCCCTGGCTGGGCACGGTGCGGGCGGAATTGGGCGCGGGATTTTATGGGGCGGGCGGCTGCCTGCCGTTCGTGGCGGCGCCGGTGCCGGCGGAGAAGTATTATGTTTATCGCGTCACCCGGCCGTTCCAGTTCAGCCAACCGCCGGAGACATCGGCGGAAAACGGCGTCCAGGCGGATGACCCGCTGACGGTGGCGAGTGACGAGGCGATTTTGCGGGCACATCCGGACGATGCGGCGACGCACGCGAGTCTGGCGGACATTTTGAGCCGGCAAGGCCAGTCGGCGGCGGCCCGGGAACATTATGAAGCGGCGTTGCGGCTGGAACCCGACCAGGTGGTGTGCCTGAACAATTTGGCGTGGTTGCTGGCGACCAGCGGTGATGCGCGGCTCCGAAACGGGGCGGAGGCCGTGCAGCACGCCGAACGGGCCTGCGCGCTGACCCAGTATCAAAAGACGGTGTTTCTGGGGACGCTGGGGGCGGCGTATGCGGAGGCGGGGCGGTTTGCGGAGGCCATTGCCACGGCGCAAAAGGCGTGTGCCAATGCGACGGCCCGGGGGGAGACGGCGTTGTTGGCGCGGAATCAAGTGTTGCTGGCCTTGTATCAGTCGCATCAGGCGTATCACGAGCCTCCTGAAAAGCTTGTTCCCGCCGCGCCGTGAATTATCCTGTGGGGATTGAAAGCGAAGTCGCATCCCTGGCTGGTGGTGGGTTTCCTGGTGCTGGTGGCGTTGAGCCGCTGGCCGGGCTTGCTGCCGCCCAGCTTCAGCGTGGTGTATGCCCTGGTGTTTTGCGCCGGGGTGTACTTTCCCGCCGCCATGGCCTGGTGGCTGCCGCTGGGCACGCTGGTGGTGACGGACGCGGCGCTCAATTTTTATTACCAGGCCCGGGGCTATGATGTCTGGACCTGGTCGGTGCTCAAATATCAACTGGTGAATTACGCGGGCTACGCTGTGATCCTGGGCTTGGGACGGCGGTTAAAGCCGCAATCGAAGTTCGTGACGCTGCTCAGCGGTGGCGTGCTGGGCGCGCTGCTCTTCTATCTCATCACGAACACGGCCTCGTGGCTGTTGAATCCCTTTCAAAATCCGGAGTACACGAAAACTTTGTCGGGCTGGCTGATTGCGCTGGTGAAAGGGACGAATGGCTGGCCGCAGACGTGGGAGTTCTTCCGCAACACCCTGCTCAGCGGCGGGCTGTTCACGGGATTGTTTGTGGGGGCCATGAAGCTCAGCGGGGCGGAATCGCCGGCGGAGAAGGAGGCGGGGGTCCGCGCGAAAGAGTCGGAAGAGGAACCCCAAGCCGAGGAGGCGGGCGCGTGAAAATTGGCGTCATCTCGGACACGCACGACTATCTGGACCCGCGCATCCTCGAGTTATTCAAGGGCGTGGATCATATTATCCATGCGGGTGACGTGGGGATGCAGATCATTATTTTTGAGCTGGAGCAAATCGCGCCGACGACGGCGGTGCTGGGCAATACGGACATGGGCAATCCGCTGAAGCTTACGGAAACCGTGACGCTGGGGGATTTGAAATTCCTGGTGCAGCACATCGTGAATCCGCATGCCTTGGAGGAGAAATTGCAGCTGCGGCTGGCGCGAACGCGGCCGGATGTGGTGGTTTTTGGCCACACGCACAAGGCGTTTAACGAGGTGATTAACGGGGTGCGCTTTTTTAATCCGGGCTACGCGGGCAAACCGAATCACGCCACGGCGCGGAGCGTGGCGATCCTGCATTGCGAGGGGAAGGAAATCCGGACGGAGATGGTGCCGTTGGAAAGTTGAGTCAATTGGCGGGTGGAATGGGCCGCCCAGAATGGGGAGAGCCATTACTACCTTTCGTCCCCCGGCGAGCGGGTGTGCTGCGGGTCACGGACCCGCGCGTCGGGAACGCGGGCCAGATAAGCCCGCGTTTTCAGGCTTTCGCGGTTTCCGCTTTTTTCGCATCCAGCGTCTGGGCGAGGACTTTTACCTGGCGCAGGTCCAGTTTGCCGGTGCCGAGGAGGGGGAAGGCGTCCACGGCGAAAAACTGGTCCGGCCGGGGCTTCCAGAGGTTCGGCAAATCGCCGGCGGCCAGTTTCTCAAAGAGCGCGGGCAACTGGTCGGCGGGGAGCTTATGCAGGACCACGAGGCGCTCGCCTTTTTTGTCGTCGGGCACGGCCGACACGACGAAGGTTTGCTCGGTCACGCCGGCCAGTTCGTGCAACGTTTCCTCCACTTTGATCTGCGGGACCATCTCGCCGCCGATTTTGCTGAAGCGGCTCAGGCGGTCGGTGATTTGCAAAAAGCCGTCCTCGTCCAGCGTGGCGACGTCGCCGGTGACATACCAGCCGTCGCGCAGCACCTCGGCGGTTTTGTCCGGGCGGCCGAGGTAACCGAGCATGACATTCGGTCCGCGCACGAGGAGCAGTCCGGCTTCGCCG
This sequence comes from uncultured Verrucomicrobia subdivision 3 bacterium, assembly GCA_903895255.1. Classification (GTDB taxonomy): domain Bacteria; phylum Verrucomicrobiota; class Verrucomicrobiia; order Limisphaerales; family UBA11358; genus UBA11358. Next base: position 47,171 of record CAITTG010000125.1, on the reverse strand, counting down.
AGCGGCAACGAAGTTTCGCCGAAGGGATTATTGATGTCCACCACGCGCACGGATTCACCCGGCAACGGATGCCCGATTTTGCCGCGCTTGGCGCCGATCTGATGCACGCCGGCGGCGCGAAAGTCGAAGGTGTTCACGGTGACGGCCGGCGAGCATTCGGTGCAGCCATAGGCCTCCAGGGGCCGGATGCCAAAGCGATCCTCGAACGCCTGGGCGATGCGTTCGGGCAGTTTCTCGGCGGCCACGGCGACGATGCGGAGGCTGCCGAATTGCTCCGGGCTGCAACCGCGCATATAGATTTGCAAAAAGGTGGGCGTGGCCAGCAGCACGGTCAGGTTGTGGTGTTGCACGAGGTGACCGATGGATTTGGAGTCCAACGGATTGGGATGGTACACCACCCCCACCCCCAGCGTGGCCGGCAGCGCGAGCGCGCCCATGAAACCGAACGAATGGAAAAAGGGCAGCATGCCGAGCAACTGGTCTTTGGCCGTCAGGGCAAAGACCTGCTCCAACTGCGCGATATTGGAGCCGATGTTATAATGCGAGAGCATCACGCCCTTGGGCTCGCCAGTGCTGCCGCTGGAAAAGATGACCGTGGCCAGCGCGTCCAGGGGATGGGTTCCCGGGACCGGCTTCGCCGTGCGCAACGCGGCCTCCAGCCAGGCAACCGGCAGCAGCCAGGCGTGGAGGAGGGCGCGGATTTTTTCCCGGGCGCCGGGTTGGGCCGCCAGATCTTCGAGATAGAGCACCTCGCCGGGCACGGTCAACTTCACTTTTTCCAAAAAGGCCCGCGAGGTGATGACGGTTTTGAGCCCGCACTGCTGCGCACAGGCGGCCAGCGCCGGGGCGGAAAGCGTATAATTGAGATTGACCGGCACTTTGCCGGACAGCATGGCCGCCCAGTTTACGAGCGCTCCCGGCACGCTGGGCGGCAGCAACAGGCCCACCATGGTCTGGCCGGACCAGGTTTTTTTGAGGCGCTGCGCCAGAAACACCGAGCGGGTGAGGGCGGCACCAAAGCGGAGGCGCGGGGTTTGGGCGTCCGCCATGGCCTGCCGGAACGGGAATCGGCGGGCGGTGCGGACGAACTGGCGCGGGAGGGTTTGCATCCGGTCGCGCCGGTGCGACCAGGCGGCGGCCAGGAGATCCTGCACGGCCTGGCGGGCGGCAAACGCGGTGGTCGCGGACGGCAGGGGCTTGCCAAAAGCAACCGTGACGGGATACGGAATGCGGGCAGGCAGCCGCCAGACGAAACGGCCTTGTTGAAAACTGGAGGGGCTGCCGGACAGGCCATCCAGCGCCACCGGGATGACGGGCGCATCCACGCCCTTCATGATGCGTTCCAGGCCGCGCCGGAACGGCAGCAACTGGCCGATCCGGGTGATTTCCCCCTCGGCGAAGATGCAGACCACCTCGCCCGCCCGGATGGCGGCGCTGGCCTCATGCAGGGATTCAATTAATTCGCGGGGGCGCTGCTCGGAGGAAATGGGAATGACCCCCAAAATTTTCACGAAGGGATTGATCCAGGCCTGGTCATAAATGTCCTTGAACATGAGGAACCGCACCGGCCGGTCCGTGGAGGCGATCAGGAGCACGGCGTCCACCCAGGAAACGTGATTACAAACGAAGAGCGCGCCGCCCTTGGCGGGAATGTTGTCCCGGCCGTCGATGCGAATGCGGTAGAGTGAATGCGTGACGCACCATAGCACAAAGCGCAACAATGCATCCGGCAGGAGGATGAGCAGATAGATCGTGGCGGCCAGCGTGCCGCCGGCCAGAACGAGAAAAATGTGGGCCGGGGTCAGGTGCAGAACCCCCGAGAGCAGGTAGTACACGGCCGAGGACAGCAGAATGCCCACGAAGGACAGCAGGTTGTTCGCCGCCAGGACGCCGCCCTTGTTGTCACGGGCCGGCCGGTGCTGCAACAGGGCCGAGATGGGCACGATAAAAAAGCCGCCAAAAAAGCCCAGCAGCGAAAGGTCCACCGCCGCCTGGGTGTAGCTCAGGCCGGTGTGCGCCAGCAACGCCGAGCAAACCGTCAGGCCGACCGCCCCCAGGGGAATCAGGCCGTATTCGATTTTCCCGCCGGACAAATAACCCGCCGCAAAGCTGCCCAACCCAATGCCGATGGCGGTGGCGGCCTGGAGATAACTGGACTTTTGCGGATCATCAATCCCCAGGGCATCCAGCGTGTAACTGACAATCACCAGTTGCACCAGGGCGGCGAAGGCGAAGAAATAGGCATTGCCCAGAGTGGCCAGCCACAGCACGCGGTCCTGGCGAATGATGCGGATTTGCACCCAGAGTTCGCGGATAAAGTTGGGGTTGAATTTTTTGGCGGGATCGGCGGCGGGGACTTTGGTGATGCCGAGGCTGGTCAGAAACCCCAGCCCCGCCAGGGCCAGCAGAATCAAACCGGACCAGACCTGGCGCCCGGTAAAGGCGGTGCATAAGAGGCCGCCGGCCACGGTGCCGCCAATGATGGCGACAAACGTGCCCAGTTCCAGCACGCCATTGCCCCAGGAGAGTTTTTTCTCCGGCAGCAATTCCGGGAGCAAACCATATTTGGAGGGGCCGAAAAACGAGCTGTGCACCGCCATTAAAAAAACGCAGCCCATCGTGAGATAAAGGAAGTTGGTCGCCAGCCCGAGGGTGGCCAGCAACATGACGAAAAGCTCGAACACCTTCACTCCCATGGTCACCGTGCGCTTGCTGTATCGGTCGGCCAGGAAGCCCCCCGCCATGGAAAACAGAATGAAGGGAAGGGCAAAAAGCGCCCCGACGATGCCAATCAGTTTGTCCCGGTCGGCCTGGGCCAGGCCCAGGCCGGTGATGAGAAAGATCGCGAGCCATTTGAGCACATTGTCGCTGAAAGCACCCTGAAACTGGGTGATGAAGAGCGCCCAAAAGCCGCGGGTGGACTGGGGAACCGTGCCCGCATCGTTCAATTCATTCTCATTCATGCCTGCACAGTAACACCCGGTCGCCGGAAGCGTTAATCGAAAAACTTTGCCGGGGCATCGTTTGCGGCAATGCCCAAAGCAAAGCCCCAGGCGCGAGGCTCCAACGTCCAGAGAAAGAAAAACGGTTGCGTGACAAAGTCAGGCAAACGTTTGCAATCGGGAAGGGGAAATTTAGGCGCGGGCGGCGCGGCGTTGCGCAACCAAGCCACCAGCCAACAAGCCGAGCGTAAGCAGACCCATGATGGCGGAGGAGGGTTCCGGGGTCGCTTCCACAGCCCAAGCGGCATACACGGCGGTGTCGGGCTTGCCGCCCGGATAACCGTAATAGAAGTTAAAATCGATACCTGATTGGGCCGTCCAGTATTCGGGAACAACGTTGCTGGCGTAATCATTGGCGCCAGACCCGAACAAAACCTTCGTGCCATATTCATCGCCGCCACCCAGCGTGTAGGGATTGCTGGAGTTGCCGCCATTACCTTCCAACTGCAGGAAGAGATTGCGAAATTCCGCGCCCGTGGGCAGCACCCACTTGGAATTCACCCCGGTAACGGTCAAGCCAGCGGCCCAAGTCTTGGCTCCCTGGTAGGTAAACGTGGAACCGGAAATATTGGCGTTTTGCGTCCAAGTGGTGTTGTCGGTGGTGTCGTGGATGAGGCCAGTGCCATCGACGACGCTATAAATCAGGTCGGCGTGCGCGACGAGGGGGGCAACTGCCAGCAGGGACAAGCCCAGCAAACCGGTCAAAGGAGAATGTTTCATTAAATTCATGGAAATGCGTCAACTTGATCCAACTACCCGGTTACCTTCGCTATAATAGGTAAGTGGCTGGCAGATTTCAAGTTAAAAATGCGCCCTTGGTCAAACCCGGATGCATTGGGGCGGGGGCAACGCGGCGCACCCCCGGGAAGCCACCCCGGTGGAGGTTTCTCCGCGTTCCCGTTTGCCTTCGGTTGAATTCTCGACCACTATTATGCTTGGATGAGCAAACGTTTTTACATCACGACGGCGATTGATTATGTCAACGGGCAGGCCCACATCGGCCATGCCTACGAAAAGATCATCACCGACGTCATTGCGCGGTCCCGGCGCAGTCTGGGGCTGGAAACCTTCTTCCTGACCGGCCTGGATGAGCACGGGCAGAAAGTGCAGCAGGCCGCGCTGGCGGAGAAACGCAGCCCGCAGGAATATTGCGACGCGCTGGCGGCGGACTGGCAGGCCTTTGCCCGCAAACTCGAACTGACCAATGATGATTTCATCCGCACCACCGACCCGCGCCACCAGGAATTCGTTCAAGCGGTGCTGGCAAAACTGTTCGCCAGCGGGGATTTTTACAAGTCGAGTTACCTCGGGTTTTATTCCGCCAAGGAAGAGACGTTTCTGACGGAGAAAGACCGCCGGGCCGACGGCACGTTTGATCCGAGCTATGGCGAGGTGGTGGAGTTGCAGGAGGAGAACTATTATTTCAAACTCAAGGCGCACCAGCAGTGGCTCATCCAGTATATTGAGGCCAATCCGTCCTTCATCGCCCCGGATTACCGGCGCAATGAGGTGCTGGGATTTCTAAACAGCCAGACACTGGAGGATCTGTGCATCTCCCGGCCGGCAGCCCGTTTGAACTGGGGCATTCCGCTGCCCTTTGACCCTGAGTTTGTGACTTATGTGTGGTTTGACGCGCTGGTAAATTACATCAGCGTGGCGTATGCGCACGGGGACCCGACCGTTTGCGCCGCGATTGGCAGGGAGCCGGCGCTGACACAGGCGCCCGTCGCCCTGTGGCCGGCGGACATTCATGTGATCGGCAAGGACATCTTGAAGTTTCACGCGGTTTACTGGCCGATCATGCTCAAAGCCATGGGCCTGCCGCTGCCCAAGCAAATTCTGGCGCACGGCTGGTGGCAGAAGGACGGCGCGAAAATCAGCAAGAGCACCGGCAACACGATTGATCCGATTGCGGTGATCAACGACTGGGGGCTGGATGCGTTTCGTTTTTACGTGCTGCGGGAGCTGGACATTGGACCGGATGGGAACTGGACGGACGCGGGCTTTCAGTCGCGTTATTCCGCCGAGCTGGCCAACGGGCTGGGCAATCTGGTGAACCGCTCGCTCTCGATGCTCAAGCGCTACCGCCAGGGCATCGTGCCCGCGCGGCATGATGAGCTGGCCGCCGATGCCGCGAAGGCGGCGGACGAGACCCGGGCGTTGCTCAAGCAAAACCAGTTGCAGGCCGCGCTGCAAAGCATCTGGGGCCTGGTCAACCGGGCAAACCAGTATGTGGACCAGACGGCGCCCTTCAAGCTGGCGAAGGACCCGGCGAAGGCGCAGCGGCTGGACGAGGTGCTGTATAATCTGGCGGAGGCCTGCCGGATTCTGGCGGTGCTGCTGGACCCGTTCCTGCCGGGGACGGCGCGGAAGATTTACGCCCAGTTGGGACTGGGTGCGACGCCCGGCCAGCTCTCCGCCGCGGCTTGGGGCGGCTTGACGGCCGGGCATGCGATTGGCGAGCCGGCGCCGCTGTTCCCGCGCCGGGACGCATGAACCGGTGAAAACGTGGCTGCAAATCCTGCTGATTTGGCTGGCCACCTCCACGTTTGCCCAAACCCTTTACCTGCCGCCCCGCGCGCCGGAAGCGCCGGGCGGCAGCGTTTTGGCCGGGCAACTCGCCCCGCTGACCCTGGCCGAGCGGGAGGAAATCATCCGGCGGGAAATCCTCAGCGGGAATGTGCCGGAATGGTACCGGCAGTTTTGTCCGGTGAGCGTGACGAATGTGTTCGCCGGCCACACCAACACCGCCACGTTTTACGCCGCGCCGGATTATCTGGCGGTGGGTTCGGCGGCGGATTATCTGCTGATCCCCGTTTCGCCCAACACGGCGCAATTCATCGCGGAGCAACTCGGCTGCGTGCTGCCGACGCCCCGAATGGTGGACGCCATTTACGCGGCGGCGGCGGTGAAACTCGCCCCCATGCCAATTCCACCCACGGCGGCGATGACCACGGTGGGGGTGTTCGTACAATACAATAAAACCATTCGGGAAGAGCGCGCGACGCGGGAGGCGGACTTTCCACCGGGCGCGCTCGTGGCAGGGGACAAGAAGGATGTGGTGCTGAGCATCCGGCTGGCGAAAGCACCGCACAAGGTGGCGATCTACGGGTGGCACCAGACGAATGGACTGCCGATTCAACCGCTCTTCACAGGCCACACCGCGGCGTGGGTGGATTACAGCCATGGCATCCGGCTGGTGGCGCGCGACCTGACATTCAATGGCCGGCCGGCCACGGTTCCCGAGGTGCTGGCGGATCCGCAACGGTGCGGGCTGCTTTCCAATGAGGGGGTGGTGACAAATGCGGGGTACCCGACGAATCCCATTCCGCCGCTGGTGACGGTAAAAACGAACCTGCCCTGGTGGCAAGGGTTCACGGCGAGTCCGTATTTTGGGGAAATGACGCGGTTGTTGGACGGGGGCACGAATGGCCGGGTGCTGTTCAACGCGCCGGCGCCGGAAACGATCGCGCGCACGAATCCGGTGCGGTTGATCCTGTATGCCCTGCCCGATGGCAACACGATTGAGCAAACCATCGGCCGGCAAATGGCCCCGGGCGATGACTGGCATTTTGACATTCAACATATTGGAGCCCAGACGCGGTGGCTGCGGGCGGCGTTGACGAATCGCACCGTGGTGATCGCTTATCTGGAAGCGCCGGGGTTGTCCTGGCCGGCCTGGCGGCGGGCGCCGGGTCACGCAACGGCGGCACCGGGGATGGTGGCGGAACTGGCGGGGCGGTTCCCGACCAACGGCCTTGAGGTGGTGCTGGCGAGTCACAGCGGCGGCGGGGCTTGGGTGTTCGACTGGCTGGGCGCGGTGCCGGAGATTCCGGAGAACGTGGTGCGGTTGGCGTTTCTGGACAGTGACTACGGGTATCTCCGCGCGGAGCATCTGGCCAAGCTATCGCGGTGGCTGGCGGCTGACACCAATCATTATTTGAGCGTGCTGGCGTACCACGACTCGCTGGCCCGGCTCAACGGCAAGCCGTTTGTGAGCGAGGCGGGCGGGACCTGGGGACGCAGCCATGCGCTGCTGGCGGATTTGGGGGAACCGTTTGCCTTCACGAGCCAGACGAATGGCAGCCTGGAAACGTACACGGCGTTAAACGGCCGGATCCAATTGATCCTCCACGAAAATCCCGAGCATAAAATTCTCCACACGGTGCAGGTGGAGCGCAACGGGTTCATCCAGGCCATGGTGTCGGGCACGGCGCGGGAGGGCGGGGGTTACCTTTACTTTGGTGACCGGGTTTATACTAATTGGATTCAGGCCCGGAAAGACGTGGTAAAATGATGGGGGCGGTCGGACGGAGCAAGTTTTGGTATTTGTTCTTGGCAAGCCATATGAGCAGGATTTTTCCCAAGTGACGCCCGGCAACCGTTATGGTCATCTGAAAATTTGGAAACAAACTTTGGTTTTAGAACATTCCCATAAATGCGCTAGCGCTCCCCGGATTCTTGCAAGGCAATTTCCACAATCGAAGCGTGAATCCAATAGCCCTCCCGCTGAAGTTTTTGGAATAATGAGGAGATTTCGGGCAACAAATTGTGCTTTTTGGCCTCGACCAGGATGCGCGCGGAACCAATGGGCTGAAGCCCGTAAATATCCCGGGCTACTTTGCGAGCCTTGCGTTCATCAATCAACACCATTGAGGCCTTCTGCTCAAGCGCAAGGCTGATGACCGCGGCTTCGCCAGCATCAAGCAATGATAGGAGCAACTCGTCGCTTTTTGCCTGGAGTGACACAATTTTGATCCAACTCGCCTGCCGAAAATCAGCCAATCCAGATAATTTTATACCGCCACGCGCAATTTCATCGCGAACCGCTTCGGGGACCAGAACCTCATCAAAAAGGGATTTTAGAATGTCCAGCCGGGATAAAATCCCAAGCGCGATCAGCGGGCCGGAGTTGCATACAATCCGCTTCACATGCGGATGGGTTTAAATTCGGCGGCCAGTTCATCGGCATCCCAATGCACTGCGGGCACATTCCATTGGGGGCAGGCAAACAGAAACGCGAGACGGGAAATGCCCGCCAGTTGGGACGCCTGGCCACTGGTCAACCGTCCCATTTCAAAAAGTTTCATGCCCAAGGCCAGGCGAGCCTCGTTTTCAAAACGTTCGGAACTTGAGCCTGCCGCCGCCGTCCACGCTTCCGGATATTCTATCTGGATCGCTTTCACGAACCAAGCATACGCTCCGCCGGGAGAAAAACGCAAGTGCGCATAAGATTGGATTGTCAGGGGCAGGAGCGTCTGATTAGAGAACAGCCATAAATATTCCAAGTTGCAGGTAGCGCCAGAGTTGGGCGCAATGCAAACAGTTGGCGCGACCGAGGGGGGAGTTCGGTTCGAACCGGGGCAAGTTGCACCCGTCCAAAACCAGAGAGATGCCGGTAACCCGGCGCTCCGTTTTTCAAACCGGACGCAAGCCGGAGGGAGGGGCGAGCGGCGGGGGGGCGGCGGGGGGAAAGACATCATAGGCTGGGCCGAATTGCGCGAGGAAACAGAGGGCATAGGCGCGCTGAAAAACCAGGATGGGCAGCAAACAGACGGTGCCAATGTAGGGAATGGCCAGCAGGCAACCGGCGGTGCAACAGGTGAGCAGCACCAGCCACAAGACCATCAGGCCCAGCACGATGGCGAGCAAGATTTGGAACAACAGGTAAAGGACGAACGTGCCGGCGTGGGCGCCGAGCAACTGGAAGAATTCCCGCCCGGCCGCCCGGCAGGTGCCGCCGCGGAGATAGAGGATGGGGACCACAAAATCATTCACCACTTTCTGCACGAGGCCCAGGGCGAGGGCCACCACCGCCACCCCGCAGGCGATGCCTGCCAGCAGGAATATTTGAATGACATGAAAGTCTCCGGCCTGGATCATCCGCACAATTAAGAGAATCAAAACGACGACCAGCGGCAGGAGGAGGATCAAGCCGGCCACGCAGAGCACCAACCGCAAGAGGAACAGGCGGTTGGCCACCGGCCCGTATTGGTGCCAGGGGATTTCGATTTCCGCCCGGTTTTCGGCAATACAATGCACGAACATGAATTTGCCATGACTGCTCAGCCAGATAAACAGCAGACCCAGTGCCAGCAATAACAGGAACGCAAAGGCGGCCACGGGCACCAGCCAGACCAGATTCACGACGACATAGTCGTGGGCCACCGAATACGCGTGGCGGATCCCGTCCCACGATTGCTGATGCTTGTCACCGAAAGCGCGGTTGTTGTAACCGTACCCGCCGCCGCCGCCGGACTCGCCCAATTGCGCCAGCCAGGCGCAAAAACCGATGATCAGCCATTTGCCCGCGTCGAAGGGCGAGAACAGCACGAGCTTCATCCGGTGGTAGGCCGCGCCGAGCGGCTCGGTGACGCTGATTTCCCGGGGCCGGCTGGCAAGTGGTTGAATCGTCATGCGCTAATGTCCGGCGACACGGGTTAAGAGTGTCGGCGCAGGCATGGGTTTACTTTCCGCTGGAATGCCGGTCTTGGCAAGCATAACTGAAACCCCGAGCAACCTGGCAAGCAGGCTGGACATATTACTTTGTTTCGGGGGAATAGCCCTGCCAGAGCCATTCGAGGGCTTCGGGCAGGGTTTGCTGTTTCACCGCGCGGTCGGTGTGGCCGGCGTTGCGGGCAAAGAGGAACTGATAATGGTAGCCCCGGGCGGCCAGCACGGCGGCCATGCGCTCGTTGGCGACCACCCAATCGTGAAACCCGTCGCGCATGACGTTGGGGTTGTAATTATCCCGGTCGCCGACTTCGAGCCAGAGGCGAATGGGTTTGACGGGGGTTTCCGGGATGAGGTGCTCGTGAAATTCCCAGGCGCCGTGCGGGGTGGCGGGGTCCGGGGGCCATTGCTGGTTCACGTAGGTGCCGGAATAGGTCAGCACGCGGTGGTAAAGCTCGGGATGATACCAGGCCATGATGAGGGCGCAGGAACCGCCGGAACTGCCGCCCATGCTGGCGCGACCGTCGGGATCAGTGGTGAGTTTCACGCCGCAACGTTGTTCGACGAGGGGCAGGATTTCGTGCTCCACAAATTCAGCGTACTTCCCGGACAGGGTGTCGTATTCCAGGCCGCGCTCGCTGCCTTGGGCGTCGCCGCTGCCATTGCCAATGGAGATGGCGATGAGCGGCGGCACTCGATGTTCCGCAATCAGATTATCCAGGGCGGTAAAGAGGCCATGATCGGGCCCGTCGGCACCGACGATGAAGGGCGCGGCGGTGCCGGGAATGTATTGTTGGGGAACATACACGGCCACTTTGCGGGTGTAGGGCGCGGGATGGCTGGTGGTGACGAGGAGCTTGGCGGGATCGGTGGGATCGGGAGTGCCAAAGGTTCCGGGGTCGCGGGCGATGCCGGGGTAGAACTTGCTGTCCGCCGAACGGATGGTGAAGTTGTAAACCGTGCCTTGGGGCACATTGGTATTCACCAGCATTTCCGGAGCAGGGCGATGCGTTGGGCCGAGAATAAAATTGCCTTCGGCCGTCGCGGGCGGGAGGGTGCCGTCGGGCAAATCAGTGGCCGCAACGTAGCCGGGGGAATGCGGATCGCGCGTGGGCGGGGCGGCCAGCAAGGGGATGCGGCCCCCAAGCAGCAGCAAGACCACGGCGGCGAGACTTTGGCTGACAAGGGCAGTACGCATAAATTTATCTGGCGCTGGAAATCGTGATGGCGAAAGCGTAATTACTTGTTAGGAGAGCCGGCAAGTAGAATAAAAATGCCAAATCCCGACCCACAACCGGGGATGGTTTGGGGCCGGCAAATTGCTTGCGGATTATCATGGCGCAATAGGCTGATGAAACTTGCATAAGCCGATGCCAGCGAAACACGCGGGGAACCTTTCCCGCGCAAGAATAATGGGGAGGAACTCTTTCCGCCCTGGGCAAGCCGGTCACGGCAACCGGCGGATGCGATAGTAGCGCCGCTGGTCGGTGGCGGTCGGGTTGGTAAAGGCGAGCGTGGACCCGGTGGCCTGATTGGTGCTCACTACGGTCCAAGTGCCGTTGAGCAGGTTGGTCGTGGTCTGGATTTGGTATTTGATGCCGGAAACGGCATACCAAGTCAGGCTGAAAGCGGTTTTGGAATGCACCGCCGCCTCGATGGAGGGGACCGGCAGGGGCGTCACGCTGACATCATCCATCCCAAAATAATTGGGGGTATTTTGGACGGCGAATTGCAGCACGGTGTTGCTGGCGGTGGCATTGAGGATGAAGGTGAGGTTGGTCCAGGTGAAAGCCGGCGGACTGCTGAGGGCATAAACCGGGCTGGCGACGGCAGTATTGGTGTTCCAATTCACGCTGAAGGACTGGCCGGAACCGGTCTGCGGATTATCCAGCCACAGGGAGAGGTAGTAGCTATGGCCGGGTTGGGTGGCGAGGGGTTGGGAGAGCGTGGCGACTTTATCGTCCCCTAAAAATGCCCCGTATACGCCCGAGTGGACAGCCTGATAAGTGGAATTGGAGGAAATCACCTCATCATAAATTTCCCGCCCAACCACGGTGTCGCCCGCGAGGGTCCAGCCGGTAAAATCGCCCGTTTCAAAACCGCCGTTGACCACCAAGTTCTGGCCCACTTGCAGGGTGAAAAGGTAACTTTGGGCGAAGCCGGTGGTTTGGTCATTAATCGTGAGGGTATTGGTATACATGCCGCCCGGCAGGCGGCTGGCGGCGGCATCCAGGCTCACGGTTACGGCGCTGGTGGTATTGTGCGCGAGCGTGCCGCTGGCGGGGCTGGCCGTCAGCCAGGCGGCGGATGGCGCGACCGACCAGGACACGGCAGTGGTGCGGGCATTGGTCAGGGTGAAGCTGGCGGTGTTGGTGGAAAAGGGCCCCCCAACCTCGCCGCTGGCCGAGAAGCCGCTGCCGGCAAGAATCGTGAGCGGTTCGGTGACTTGAAGCGTGAACGGAAAGCCTTGGGTGAAACCGCTCACGACATTGGTGAAGGTAACCGTGGCCGAGTAAGTCCCGACCGGCAGGCTGCTGCCTGACGCCGATAGGTTGAGCGCAACCGAAACCGTCCCCGCCGGGGCCAGCGAGCCCGAGGCGGGCGATGCGGTGAGCCAGGTGGCCGAGGACCCAACCGTCCAGGACAAGGAGGTGGCGCCGGCATTGGTCAGGAGGAAGGTGGTGCTGGTGACACTGAAAGGCCCGCCAAGTGGTCCGCTGGAAGCAAAACCGCCACCCGAGAGGATTTGCAGGGCATCCGGTGAGCCAGCGAGGGCATTAATCAGGTTTTGACCCGCCGGGGTGCCCCAGCCGGTGCAAAGGTCGTAGCCAGTCGCGGCATAAAAAAGGCTGGGGCTGTCCGCGGAGGTGTTATTGCCTGAGGTGATATCATGGAACGTGGCGGTATAACTCGAACCTTTGCCCAGGGCGTAGATGGCGGGGTTGACAAAACCCACCACCGCGCGGCCACCGGCCTGCGCCTGCTCATTCATTAAGGCCGTCAGGCCGGCCCATAAAGGGGCCGCACAACTGGTCCCACCAAAAGTCCCGCTGCTGCCGTTGCCGTAGTTCACAAATATATTATCGGCCGTGAGGGCCACATCCGGGGTGTTGCGGTAGGTGGTGGAACCGCCGTTGGCGGCCATGCTGATCCCGGACTGCCAGCTGGGCAGTCCATAGTAGGAGCTAATCCCGCCGCTGCTGCCCACGTAGGAGCCTTTGGTCAGGCCCCAGTTCCAGACGGTTTCACCGGACCAAGCACCGCCCGGACCGGTGGTGCTGAGGGTGGTGCCACCCACCACCGTGATGTAGGGGGAACTGGAAGGAGAATTGTCCAGTGAAGTATTGTCCACGCCATTGACCGAAGTGGCACCGGTGGTAAAGGCATCGCTGTCGCCGGAGGCATTGAAGAAGGACTGGCCCTGGGCGGACATTTGTTTGAAGTAATTGTCGGTGGTCGTGCTGGGGCCACCCGACCAGCCCCAGGAGCAGCTGATTTGATGAATTTGCGGGTTGGCGACCATGGAGCTCAAAATGTCATTTTGCAAACCGTTGGGACCCGCCTCAAAAACCACGATGTTGGACAGGCCGGGAGCCATGGCGATGGCCATTTCGATGTCCAGGGAGACTTCCGGATTGCCACTGCTCGAGCCGGTGGTGGGGGTGCCGTCATAGCCATCGAGCAGGACGGTTTGCAAGGGCACCGCCGGCAGGCCGAAGGTGGATTCGTAGGTGGTTATATCGCTGGCATAATAACCATCAAACTCCACCATCCCCAAACTTTGGCCGGTGCCGGTGAGGGTGACGCCGGGCAAGTAGGCGGCGCGAAAATCGTTGCCCCCATAGGTGCCGCCGGAACCGGAGCCAGACCGGGGGCTGGCGCTGGCCGAGACGGTCGCATCGCGCTGCAGCAGATGGGGATGCGGCCGGGCATAGTTGTTCAAACCACTGATATCCGCCAGTGGCAGACCAACATCCACCGTGGGTTCGGTGTCCGGGGCGAAAAAAGTGCGGCTCTCCGAGGGATGCTGGTACACCCGCAGATGAACATGGAAGGCCGCTTGGACATCGGCGGCGGTGCCCGTGACATCCAACAGCATCCGGTTGTCGTGGGTGGCGGTGATGACGAGGTGATTAGACCGGGCAAAATCAATCAGCGACTGGTAAGCCTCCGCCGTGGGGCCGAATTGATCCGTAAATTGCCGGGGTGTCAGATACTGATGATACAGCGGGCTGGAGGGATTGTACACTTGGGCGAGAAAGGCATCCAGCCCCGCAGCGTCCCGGAGCGGCACGCCCAAGGCGAGCTGCAACTGGTTGGTGGACGGCAGGTTCCCCAAGGGGGTCAGGTGGCTAATGACATCAGGCACATGCCCTTGGAGAGTTCGGGTGTCAGCGACGGCGGACAGCGCGCCCAAGAGCAACGCACAAACCCAGACCATCGGCCCGATGGGTTTTAACCGGCTCGCCCAGCGCAAATAGTTATCGATTAACATGCCAAAATTAAACCCCTCACGAGCCAAAAAGTTTTGCCGCCAGAACAGCCTTAAGCTCATGTATTTAGCATCGTTTCGAATTTCAAACATAGACCGGTTGTCGGAAATAAGATACCACAGCTTCCTTAAGCCCGGATTAAAATCCGGCAAAATTTTTATAACCGCCAGGGGGCCCGGCGGGATGGAACTTGCCGCTAAAAACCGTTTTGACGGCGCGCCGATTGCGTCTAGAATGGGTGAAGTGCAAAAGGATCTGGCCAAATTATTTGAGCACGCGAACGTGGATTTTCTGCGCAGCATTCCCCAGCCCAAATCGTTCACCGATTATTTGGGCCGGAAGCTATTTTTGTTTTTATTAAGCCTGCAGGGGATCGGTGCGTTTGCCTTGATCACCCTGGGGGTGCTGCTGCGCAAACGGCAGGTGGCGGTGAAGGTGATGCAACCGCGCATTCGGCAGGAAATCCGCCGGTCCGGGGTGGACCTGCTGCCGATGTTTATTCTGATGGCGCTGGGACTGGGATTTTTGGTGGTGGGCCAGACCGTGGCCGCGCTGGCGAAAGTCGGGGCGATCAATTACCTGGGTTCCACCATGGTGATCGTGGTGGTGCGCGAACTGGGCCCGCTCCTGACGGCAATGCTCCTGCTGGCGCGGGTGGGCACGGCCCACGTGATTGAACTCGGCACGGCCCGGGCGCTGGGCGAGGTGGAGGTGCTGGAGACCATGGGGATTGACCCGGTGCACTACTTGATCGTGCCGCGGGTGATCGGGATGATGGCGGGTATGTTCTCCCTGACGGTGTACCTGATCATCGGCTCCCTGCTGGCCGGCTATTTGTGCGCCTTCATCCAGGATGTGCCGCTCACCCCGGGCGATTACTTCAAGGAACTGGCCCGGGCGCTGAGCGGACTGGACTTTGTTTTGCTGGGACTCAAAACGGTGATTTTCGGATTTTTCATCGCGATTGTCGCCTGTTACCACGGACTAGCCCAGCCGTTGCGACTCGAGGACGTTTCCCGGGTGGCCATCCGGGCGGTCACGCAGGGGGTCGTGGTGTGTGTGTTGATCGACCTGCTGTTCATTGTGGTTTACCTGCTCGCGCTGGCATGAACTCCGCGGCCCCCACCAACTCTCCGGCGATGCTCATGCAGGAAGTGCAGGTGGGGTCCTTGCGGCCGGCGGGACCCCCGGTGCTTTCGGGGGTCAACTGGAGCGTGGCATCGGGGGAATTTTGGGTGGTGGCCGGGCTGGCGCAGACGGGCAAGACCGATTTGCTCATGCTGGCCGGGGGGCTGGTCCCGCCGCTGACGGGCAGTTACCGGCTGTTTGGGCGGGACCTGCGGGAGTTGGGCGAGGCCGGGCTGGCGGAGCGTTTGCAGGTGGCCTTCGTGCCCGACCACGGCCAGATGTTCAGCCAGTTGACCATTGCCGAGAACATCGCCTTGCCCTTGCGTTACCAGCGTAATCTGGACGCTGAGGAGGCGGTGCGCGAAATCCTCGGTTTGCTCGAAATGCTGGAGTTGCTGCCCTTTGCCGGCGCCTGGCCCGCGAGTTTAAGCCGGGACTGGCTCAAGCGCGCCGCGCTCGCCCGGGCCCTGGTGCTGCGGCCGCGCGTGCTCTTGTGTGACCACCCGCTCGGCGGCCTGGGCATCCGGCACCGGCGGTGGTGGCTGCAGTTTCTGGACCAGTTATGGCATGGCCATGAATATTTTGGCGGCACGCCAATGACCGTGGTGGTGACCACGGCGGAACTGGCCCCGTGGCAGCATGCCGGCCGCCGGTTCGCCCTGCTCCGGGACGGGCAGTTCTTGCCCTTGGGCGCGTGGAGCGAAGTCATCCAGTCCGCCGATCCCACGCTGGGCGAGTTGCTGACGCAGGCGCCGCAGCCAACCCTTTAACCGAAAGAAATGATATGGCATTGCAAGATTTAACCCCGCAATTACGCACCCGCCTGAACCACGCCGAGCGCGCCGTGGGCTGGTTCGTGTTCCTCGCCGTCGCACTCCTGCTCTTTGGTTTTGGCTTTTATATCTATCAGACGGCGCAGCAACGCGGCTGGTTTGTGATCAAGGCCAAATTTCACACCTACCTGCAAAGCTCCGCCGGGCTGGCCGTGGGCGACACCGTGGTGATGATGGGCTTCCCGGTGGGCAACATCACCGGCATCAAGGCGGAGCCGCCGCGCAATCCCCACAATGTGGAGGTGGAATTTGAGATCCGGGACGACTATTTTCGCTACATCTGGCAGCGGGGCTCCGTGGTCATTATCAATTCTTCCGGCTTCATCGGCGCCCGGCAACTGGAGGTCACCCGCGGCACCAACGGCTACGAAATCTGCGTCACCCAGCCGGTCTTCGAGAAATCCATCCCGGAAATTGAAAAAGTGGTGGCCGGGGATCCCGGCCACTGGCAGCTCGCCCAGGACGTGCTGGATGCCAGTTCGAATATTGTTTATAACGCGTTCACCATGCTGGACGCCACCAACGTGCCGCTCATGGCCGAGCTGTACACCGTGGTGGGCGGCACCAACCTGGCGAAGCTCTCCGATTTGGCGCCGCCGGACGACACCCTCTGCGTTTACAACAACACCATCAACCGCAACCGGATTGTGGCCTCCTGGCATGACCGCCAGCATAAATACATAAATTTCACGCCCGCGAAGGATTCCGCCTGGCTGCAATCGGTGGAACCCCTCGGCGTCGGCGACCGGGTGGCCCAGGTGGTGGCCCAGGTGCAGTCGGCGCTGCCCGGTTTCTTCGCGTTGACCAACCAGCTCGCCCGCATCCTGAGCAACACCGCGAACCTGACCTCCAACCTGAATGCCACGGTGGTGGATGTGCGCCCGGCTATGACCAATGTTGTGCAGTTGACGGCCCTGCTGCATCAGCCGGGCGGCGTGGGGACGATGGCCCTGGGCACCAATGGACCGGCCCAGCTCACCGAGGCGCTGGACAAGGTCAACCGGCTGCTGGCCAGCTCAGACACAAACATGGACGCGCTCGTCCAAGGCTTGCTGCCCACGCTCCTCCATGTGGCGGACATCACCAGTAATTTGAATGCCCAGGTGGAGGCCAGCCCCACCCTGATCCCCGGCATGGCCAAGACCATCCACGACACCGATGACATGGTCCAGGGTCTCAAACACCACTGGCTGCTGCGCTCGGCCTTCAAGAAAAAGGCCGGTGAAACCAACAGTGTGGCGCATTAAACCCGGAGCTTGGGTCCGCGACCCGCAAGGCGTCGAAATGGCCATGGACAAGGCTTTTTATTGAGACCACTCTGTCAGGGATAGGCCACCCGTAAATACTGGTACGGCTGGAGCACGGTGTTGGTAAACTTGATAACGTTGGCCGGCGAAGTCACCGTGCCGGCGGGCGTCCAGGAAGTCAGGTTGGTGCTGGCCAGCACCCGGTAAGTTTGGTTGCTCACCCCGGTCCAGGAAACCACCCCGGCAGGATTGATGGCCAACGCGGGCGGGAAAATCAGGGCCACTTGTTGCAAGTTGATGGACGCCGCGGCGGAGGAGGTGTCGTCGCCCAGAAAAATCAAATTGGGGATGGCGTACGGATCCAGCGGCCCCGCGGGAGTGCCGTAAATGCGCAACGGTCCCGAAAGGATGGCGGCGCCGTTGGCACCGAGCACATAGTTGGTGGCTTGAAAAGTCAGGGCGTAATTCACCAACGCACCCGTGGTGGCAAACGCCGTGTCCTCGGCGTGGACGAACCCGGCGGACTGGGCGAAGATGGTGTTGTTCCAGAAGTCGAGTTCCACCCCGCGCAAGTCATCCGCAATGACAATGATCCCAAAGCCACCCCGATTGGTGGAGGAATGGCTCTCCGAATTCACCCGCAGCGTGAAGCTGACACTGAACCCGTTGGTGTGGTTTAAATCCGGGGTGGGATCATACGTCCAGCCGCCCTGGGTGGTGTTGTTCAACGTCGTGTCAAACAAGGTGGAGCCAGCGGTGGCGCTCTTGGTGGCGGCCCCCAGCAGCCCGTAAATCCAGCCCTGGCTGTCCGGGGTCGTCCCGAGACTGCCGGCATACAGCGTTTGCGCCTGGGTGACGTTCACCGCCGCCAGCAGAACCGCCAAGGCGGGCAGCATGAACTTCAAACTAATTTGGTTCGTAAAATATCGCATATGGTTTTTGTCCCCGGCCAGCATGGACTGGTGACTAAAAGGTTGGCTGGCCACCGCATAATTACAAGAATTTTTCTCCCGCATGACCGATTCCAGGCGCCTCGGCCAAGCTTGGGACCTCACCCAAGATCGGGTGGCGAAAAGCCGGGCCCAGCCCTGCGCTGGTCGCCGCGACTAAAACTCGCTCCCCAAAATCCATTCGGCAAAGCGCTGGATGCCGGCCTCGATTTTCACCTGGGGATCATACCCCAGCCGCGCCCGGGCCTTGTCAATGTTGGCATAGGTGATGGGCACGTCGCCGGGTTGCAGGGGCTGGCGGTCAATGATGGCTTTTTTCCCCAGCGCCCCTTCGAGCAATTCAATCATCCGGCTCAGGGTCACCACCTGGGATTCGCCGAGGTTGAAAATTTCATAGCCAAGTTCCCGCTGGGTGCAGGCGAGGATGCCGTCCACGGTGTCGGAGACAAAGGTGTAATCGCGCGCCGCGCTGCCATCGCCAAAAACGGGAATGGGTTTGCCCGCAAGGATGAGCTTCGCAAATTTGTAAATCGCCAGGTCCGGCCGCTGGCGCGGACCATAAACGGTGAAAAACCGCAGCATGGCCACGTCCATGCCATACAGGTGATGCCACACATGCCCGAGGGCTTCGCCGGCCAGCTTGCTGGCGGCGTAGGGCGACATGGGTGTGGTCACGATATCCGACTCGGCAAACGGCGTCCGCGAATTCAGCCCGTAAACCGAGGAGGAGGAGGCGAGGGTGATTTTTTTGACCCCGTGCTGGCGGGCGGCCTCGAGGACATTCACGGTGCCCTCGACATTGACGCGTTGGTAGAGCGCCGGGTCCGCCAGGCTCGGCCGCACCCCGGCGCGCGCCGCCAGATGGATGACCTGGTCAAAGCGCGCGGCGGCAAACACCTCGTCCAGCGCGGCGCGGTCCGTGATGTCGCCGTGGCAGAATTCGAAAGGTTTGGCCAGCGCCTGCAGATCGCGCAGATTGCGGCGCTTGAATTGCGGATCGTAAAAGGCGTTCAGGTCGTCAAACGCCCAGACGGCATGGCCGTCGCGCAGCAGACGCTCGCCGACATGCGAGCCGATGAAGCCGGCCCCGCCGGTGATCAGGAAATTCATGAGGATACGCTAACAATCTGGCGCGGAGGTGTCCAGCGGGGGATGGGCCTCAGGGATTCACAACCCGTTCAACGCATCCACCATCGCCCGCAGCCGGCCGTAGCTGCGGCGGTCAAAATTCAACCCAATGCGCGCGAGGTCCAGATGATCGCCGTCCTCGATTTCCTCCGGCGTGGGGGGAACCACCTCGATCCGCCCGTCGGTCAAGAGTTCGGAAAAGTCCTCATTGAGGGCGGTGATGGCGGATTCCGCAGGGGTGTGTCTCAGGCGGATAACCAGGCGGTCCCGCACGGAGCGCATGGAATGATAATTGCGATGAAACCGCGTGATGAGGCGCACGGCCTCGTCGGTGTTGTCGGTGATCTGGTAAAAATTCAGGTCCTCGACGGAGATGAGCCGGTCGCGCAGCAAATGTTCGCGCACGTGTTTGTCCCAAGTTTTCCAGTAAGTGCCGCCCGGGCGGTCGATTAATACCAGCGGCATCAACTGACACTTGCCGGTTTGCATGAGGGTGATGGCCTCGTAGCCCTCGTCCATGGTGCCAAACCCGCCGGGAAAGAGGGCGATGGCATCCGAATGGCGGATGAAGGTGATTTTGCGGGTGAAAAAATATTTGAAGGTCACCAGCTTGGGGTCCTCGGCGATGATGGGATTGGCCCCCTGCTCCCAGGGCAGCCGGATGTTCGCGCCGAAACTGTGCTCCAAACCGGCCCCCTCGTGCCCGGCCTGCATGATGCCCGGGCCGGCGCCGGTGATGACCATGTAGCCAGCCTTGACAATCTTGCGGCCGAACTCGACCGCCTGCTGGTATTCCTGCTTGTCCGGCTTGGTCCGGGCGGAGCCGAAAATGGTGACCTTGCGTTTGTCGTTGTACGGCGCGAAGAGGCGGAAGGCGTAGCGCAATTCGCGCAGGGCGGTTTGAATCACCTTCACATCGCCGGTGTCGCGGACATCAGTCAGCAGCTTGAGGGCGTTGTCGATGATGTCGGCCACCTCGCCTTCGTTGTAGCCGCCGCCCTTGAGCTGGATGAGTTCCTGGATTTTAGCAATTAATGCGGGATCACTGGCGACTTTCGGCTTCGGTGTTTTCATTAATGAACATGTAACCTTTGCGCCAGCATACTGGGGCGGGGAATAAAATCAACCGCTATGCGCGGAGACGCCCGGGGATTCGTGGCGGCCGCAAAACCGGTTGACCCGGGCGGGCGGTTTTGTGCTATCATATCTCCATGAATTGCCGCACATCGCTCTGGGGGGTGTTTTCGCTCATATTCGTGGCTCTCACCGGCCTGACCGCGCCGGTGATCGACCCAATTGCCAATGTCGCCATCCCCGCCGGCAAATCATTGATATTGCCCATCACGGCCACCTCGCCCGCCGGACGGCCGCTCACGTACACCATCACGAGCAGCACCAACGCGTTTGCCGTGGTCATGCACACCAACAATCCTTTCTGGCAGTTGACCGTGGCCCAGGCGGCCACCAACACCGCGCCCGGTGCCTACCAGACCCCTTACCGCGGCGGGTTGGTGACGGTCACCAATGTCGGCACCATGACCTTTGAACTCTTTCCCGAGTATGCCCCGCACACCATTGATGTGATTCAGGGGCTGACCACCGCCGGCTTTTACAACAGCAACACCATCTTTCACCGTGTTGTGTCCAACTTTGTCATTCAGGGTGGCGACCCGCAGACCAACGGCCTGGGCGGCCTGGTATTCAAGTACAACGACGAATTTGATCCCCAGGCCATCTTCAGCGGCAACGGCCAGCTCGCCCTGGCCAATTCCGGGCCGAACACCGATGGTTCCCAGTTCTTCGTCACGATCGAACCGTTTCGTTATGGCGATTTTACTTACACCATCTTCGGCCAGATGCTGCGCGGCTTTCCGGTGCTGACCAATATCAACAGCACTGCGGTGGACAACAACAGTCGTCCGTTAGCCGACGAAATCATCCAAACCGCCGCCTACGTCACCAACACCACGGACACGGTGCTGACCCTGACCGCCACCAACCGTTCCGGGGTCACCGGGACGATCACCGTCATCGCCGCGGATGGCGCTGGCGGCTTCGCCACCAACACCTTTACCGCCGTGACGGTGACGGACACCAACAGCAACCGGAAGACGTTTTTCCATCCGCTCACCCTCACCAATCTGGTGGGCCCCCTGAACCGGACCCTGACCAATTACCTCAACGCCATCGAACTGGATGGCGACCAGCTATACTGGGATGCCTCGTTCGTGGATACCCAGTCCCAGACCAACGCCAGCAAATCGCTGTTTTACAACTATGATAGCAGCCTGAAAACCCTGACCTATAACGTCACGAATGTTAACGGCGGGCTGGAATTGCTGGCGGTGCCCAACACCAATTATGCGGGCCCGATCAACCTGATCTTTTACCCCAGTTCCAGTTCCTCTTTCAGCACCTACGCCCAGCAGGAATATAACTTTGTGGTCGGCGACACGCCGATTACCGGCCACACCAACACCCTGCTGGTCCAGGCCGGCGCGGCGTTCAACAACCTGGAGCTGGCCACCTTTACCAACGGCGTGCCCCGCAGTCCGGCCACCAATTTCTCGGCCGTCATCAACTGGGGGGACAATACCACCAACCTCGTCAGCACCACCGGCAATGCCGCCGGCCTGAAGGCGGTGCTCGGCTCGCACACCTACACGAATAGCGGGAGTTACCCGGTTTATGTGACTGTGCAAAGCAGCGTGGGCGCGAGCGCCACCCTGATTTCTTACGTCAATGTGACCAGCACGCTCGCGCCCGTCACCAATGCCTTCACCGTGCAGGTGAGCGGCCAGGGCACGGTGTCGCCCGCCTACGCCAATTCAAACCTGGTGGTGGGCACCAGTTATTCCGTCACCGCCACCCCTTCGCCGCTCTGGCTGTTCTCCGGCTGGACGGATGGCAACGGGATTGTGCTGGGCACCGGCACCAACCTGACCTTCACCCTCACCGCCGGAATGTCGCTCACCGCCAATTTCCTCCAGGCCGTCGCGCCCACCCTGACCATTACCTCGCCCACCAACGGCGCGTTCATTACTAATTTGTATTCGGCCCTGGTGAGCCTCACCGGCACGATTTCCAATAATGCCATCGTCACCAATGTTTATTATCAAATCAATGGCGGTGGCTGGCTCTCGGCGACAGGCACCACCAACTGGACGGGCAGCTTCACTCCAGCCAACGGCGTGAGCAACACTCTGCAGGCCTATGCCATTAATAATTTCGGCTACCTCTCCCCCACCAGCAAGGTGCTGGTGAAATACCTGGCTGGCGATATCCTCGCGCTCACCACCAATGGCCTCGGCAGCATCTCCCCCAATCTGAACGGCGACCTGCTCCCGCTGGGCTCCAACTACGTGCTCACCGCCACCCCGGCCAGCGGGTTCACGTTTGTGGACTGGAGCGGCAGCCTCTATACCAATAAAGCCGCCTTGAGCTTCACCATGGCGACCAATTTGTCATTGACCGCCAACTTTGCCGATGCCACGGCCCCCACGCTGGCCATCACCAATCCCGTCAGCGGCCAGCAGGTCAGAAGCAACCAGTTTAACATCGGGGGGGCCAGCGGCGACAACTGGAGCGTCGCCAATGTGCTGTATTCATTCAACCACGCGGGGTGGAGTAACGCCCTCACCGCCAACGGTTGGACCAACTGGGGCGCGCCGGTGACGCTAATCCCCGGGACCAATACGTTTGCGGCGTATGCGGTGGACCCCAACGGCCTGGCCTCCGTGACCAACGTGGTGAATTTTCAATTCGTGGTGACCAACCAATTGCAAATCCGCTCGGTGGGCCTGGGCACGATCTCTCCCAATGACAGCAATGCCTGGTTGAATGTCGGGCAAAATTACTCGCTGACCGCCACGCCGGCCAATGGCTTTGTGTTCGCTAACTGGACGATTGCCACCAATTTCTCCGGCGGTAGTTCCACCAATAACGCCACCGTGCTCTTCCTCATGGCCTCCAATCTGACCCTGCAAGCCACCTACACCGAAACCAGCCGGCCGGCGGTCAACTTCACCTGGCCCACCGCCGGACTGCACGTGACGAATGCCCTGCCCGCCGTCACGGGCACCGCCACGGACAATTGGAGTGTGGTCAGCGTGGCCTTCCAGTTGAACAACGGCGCCTGGTACGCCCCGAACACCGCCAATGGCTGGAGCAATTGGAACACCACGGTGCTATTGACGGCCGGCAACAACACCCTGAGCGCGTACGCGCTCAATCTCGGGGGACTTTATTCCCCCACGAGCAGCCTCAGCATCTTTTCCAGCAACACCTTCAAACTGCAATTGAGCGCCGGGGCCTGGGCCACGAATGGCTTCAACTTCAGCGTGCTGGTCAGCACCAACCTCTACGGCCACATTCAATACACCACCAACCTGGCCGTCTCCAACGCTTGGAACACCCTCACCAATTTCGCCGGCACCAACGGCACGCTGAACTTCCGCGACCCCGCCGCCACCAACAACCCCGGACGCTTCTACCGAGCGGTCATCCCGTGAGGTTCACTTGCTGGTGGTTTCAGGTCCAACCGACCGCCATTCCTGATTGCCTTGCCAGGTGGCGGGCTCGCCATTCCGGTTTGAATTTTGAAATTTGAATATTCCCTGAAGTTTGGATTTTGCAGTTTGCAGTTTGAATTTTCTCCTCCGCGTTGTTATCAGTTCCTCCGTGAAGGAACTCCTGACCCTGGCCGCCAGTCTCGCTCTCGCCCTTCCGGCGTGCGCCGAAACCTACGACACCATCTTTCGCGGCGGCCGTGTGGTGGATGGCTCCGGCAACCCGGCCTACTTCGCCGATGTGGCCGTGCAGGACGGCAAAATTGTCAAAATCGGTCATTTCACGGGCGATGCCCGCACGGTCATTGATGCCACCCACCTGATTGTCGCGCCGGGCTTTATCGACGTTCACACGCATGCCGATGACGTGGCCGAGCATCCGCTCGCCGAGAACTTCATCCGCATGGGCGTCACCACCATCGTCGTCGGCAACTGCGGCGGCTCCAAACTGGACATCGGCGGCCTGTTCCGGAGCATTGAGGCCACGGGCGTGACCGTGAATGTCGCCTCGCTCATCGGCCACAATACCGTCCGCGAGGCGGCCATGGGCGGGGATTTTGACCGGCCGCCCACCGACGCTGAAATGAAGCAGATGCAGGCCCTCGTGGACCGCGCCATGCAGGACGGCGCCGTGGGCCTTTCCACCGGCTTGATTTACCTGCCCGGCACTTATGCCAAAACGGACGAAATCGTTGCCCTCGCCCGCGTCATCGCTCCTTACCAGGGCATCTATACCAGCCACATGCGCCACGAGGACGCCCGGATTTATTCGGCGCTGGATGAAGTGTTTCAAGTCGCCCGCGCGGCGGGGGTGCGCGCCGAGGTCTCCCACATCAAATTATCCGGCGAGAACGCCTGGCACCAGGCCGACCAGGTCCTCGCCTATATCGAGAAAGCCCGCGCCGAGGGCCTCGACATCACCCAGGACCAGTACGCCTACACCGCCTCCAGCACCACCCTCCGCCAGTTGATCCCCGACGAGGCCTTTGAAGGCGGCGCGACAAATTTTTTCAAATACCTCAGCGACCCCGGCCACCGGGCCCGGCTCGTCCAGGAGATGAAGGATTCCCTGCAAAACCGCCAGCGGACCGATTACGCCTATGCTGTCATTGCCGATTACCCGCACGATCCGTCGCTGAACGGCCTCGACATCGTGCAGGCCGCCCAAAAGCTCCAGCATTCCGTTTCACTGGACGCGCAGATCGAAACCATTTTTGAGATGGAAACCAACGGTAGCGGCAGCGGCGTGTTTCACGGCATGGATGAGCCGGACCTTCAGAAGTTCATGCAACATCCGAATACGATGATCGCCTGCGACAGCGGCATCCGCGTCTTCGGCCAGGGTGTGCCACACCCGCGCGGCTACGGCAACAACGCCCGCGTGCTGGGCCGCTACGTCCGGGAACTCCACGTCCTGCGCCTCGAGGACGCCATCCGCAAAATGACCAGCCTGCCCGCCAACACCTTCCAGTTCCCCGGTCGCGGCGAACTGCGCGTCGGCAACTGGGCCGACATCGTTGTCTTCGACCCCGCCAAAGTGATTGACCAAGCCACCTACACCGACCCCCACCACTACCCCCTGGGCATCCCCGACGTCATGGTCAATGGCCAGCTGGTGCTGCAAGACGGCGAATTCACCCCCGCCCGCCCCGGCCAGGCCCTGCGCCACACCGTGAATTAAAATACGCAAGCAGGCTCAGGTCCACGCCCTGTCTCCCGGGATGTAGGCCCGGCAGGTGCCAGCCCGGGGCGAAGCCCCGGGAAAACCATTCACAGAATTCTCCACCGCCCGGTATGGGCGGGACCAACCCGCGCGCCGTCCGCCAGTTCGGCGGCGTTCAATATTTCGACGGCCTGCCGATTTGAAAATCGGGGCTACGGATGCGGTCGCAGGCGCCCCCCCAGCATCGAGCGTGGCTCCGGTAAAACTTGAAATGTGCCGGGTTCTGTGGAATAAAAGCCCTTATGAAATTGACGGCAGACAGTCAAGGGCGGCTGGGCAATCTCGAATTATTCCGACCGCAAGCCGACTTCGAAGCCACGCGGCAAGCCGATGGCAGCATTCAGCTCGTCGAATTAACCCGGGTTCCGGTCGTAAAACCACGCCGGGTGGATGGACGATTGCGCGGAGCTGAGGTCACTTTGGGCCGCCAGACCGTGGCCGCCGCCGTCCGCGCGGAGCGGGATGCGCGATGAAACGCTATTGGGATGCCTCGGCGCTGAACCGCGAACTGACGCAAACGATGAACTTCGTGGAATTGGATGCGGCCGAAACGCTGGCGGCAATGGAAATAGCCCAGCGCCTGGGAGTGCATGGCGGCCGTGTTCATGACTGGCTGCACGCGCGCGCCGCCAAAAAAGCCGAGGTTGCAGAATTGATCACCGACAACCTGAGTGATTTTGCGGGCCTTGAGGATGGATTCATTTCCAAAGCGCCTTGACTGCCATGAAAAAATCATCGTTCACCATTCCACCCGGCTTGCATATTCCTGTCGCACTGATTCTGACATGTGTCATAACGCTTCCTTTTTGTGATGTGGCTACTATGCGGATGAACCATTTGCGCCAGGCAAACCACTCTAACTTGGCGGATTATTATGCCACTATCGATGGCGTAGTCTGCGTCACCTCCCTGATCATTTTACTTCCCCGCACCCGAAACTCGTCGAGATCTGCCCTCGTCCGCACCCTCGGTCGCTTGAATATGTTGATTCGCTATTTTCTCGCGGCTGGAGTTGCCGAGGTTTTGCTTGGGATTGGATATTTGCTTGAAAAATCCGCCGCATAAGCAAACGGTAATCATCATCAATTCCGGCCATATACTAAAAAAGTCGGATTTCGTCAGTGGAGTAACTGGGTTTTCACATTTGGAATTTTAATTATCCGCCCCACCCATAACGCTTGACGCCCCCATCCGCCCGACGCAAGCTTCCCCTCACCAAAACCATGAAAAAATCTCTCTGTCTGCTCGCCGTGCTGGCCACGGTTCTGCTCGGCACTCTGCCTTTCTCCGCCCAGGCCCAGCAAAAGCGCCTGAGCCCCCACGAAACCATCAGCACCGTCGTCAGCGGCGGCCGGGTGATGATTGTTTACGGACGCCCCTACACCACCAAACCCGGCACCACCGCCGCCCGCAAAATCTGGGGTGGCCTCGTTCCCTACGACAAAGTCTGGCGCCTCGGTGCCGACGAAGCCACCATCCTCATCACCCAAAAAGCCATCATCCTGGGCGGCACCACCGTCCCCGCCGGCGCTTATACCCTGTTCCTGCTCCCGGCAGCGGACGGCACGGCCAAATTAATCATCAGCAAACAAGTTGGTCAATGGGGCGAGGAATACGACCCGGCCAGCGACCTGGCCCGGGTGGACCTGACCAAAACCGACCTCAGCCAGCCCGTGAACCAGTTCACCATCGCCATCGCCAAAAACCCGCCCGGCGGCCGGCTGACGGTTTCCTGGGAAAACACCGCCTACTCGGCGACCTTCATTGCCGCTCCCTGACCGCGTCGAGCCTGTGACTCGACCAGCGAACGCCCGCCCGCAAATCCCGCCCGCGCCCGGGACCTGTTCTTCCATTATCCCGCTGGCATCTACTTGCCCTTGACCGCCGTGCGGCCGCGATAATCCCGCCAAAATCCTGATCGTATGGGAAACGCTGCAAGTGCCTGTCTGAAAATTGAAACCGGACCCTTTTGAATTTTCAGACAGGCTCTATGCCGGAACTATTCATTTCAACCGCAGCTGAACGCAGCTGAAACCATCAGGTAGACAAGGGTTTGGCCCGCTATTGATCGAGAACGATTTGGGGCGCCATTTTTTCTCGTTTTCCGCCTTTCCCCATCTGCGTCCATCTGCGTTCATCCGCGGTTAAAGTCTTTTTCAACTGCCTTGCTCCGGCTAAGAAGTTTCTGAATAAATCCCCGCTCCGCCCCTTTTGAAATCTCGAATTTCCAATTTGTAATATCTGCGTCCATCTGCGTCCATCTGCGGTTGAAATGAATTGTTCCGGCTATTGAAATTTGGAATTTGAAAATTCATTGGAGCTTGGCGGTTGGTGCTTGGAGCTTAAAATCCTCCCTCTCACTGTCACGGCGGCCAAACCCTGGCCCACCGCCAAGCCTTGAAGCTTGAATATTGGAATTTCTCTGAATATTGAAATTTGAAGTTTGAAGTTTCCCCTCCCCTCCATTCCCTCCCTCCCAACCGCACTCCAAACTTTCTCCCTGCCTTTCCCCCGTCCATCTGCCATCCTCCCGCCTCCCGCTGCCCCGGCACGGACCATAAACATTTTGAATCCCTTGTTTGCAGTTATTTTTGAAGACGACGACCTGCTGGTCATTAACAAACCCGCCGGCCTCGTCTGCCATCCCACCAAGGGCGATGAATACTCCAGCCTCATCAGCCGCATCCGCCTGCACCTGGGGCCGGACTCCTCCGCCCATTTGATCAACCGCCTCGATCGCGAGACCAGCGGCGTCGTGCTCGCCGCCAAGAACGCCGCCACCGCTGGCGAACTCGGCAAAATCCTCGAATCCCGCGCCGTCACCAAGGAATACCTCGCCATCGTGCACGGTCATGTGACGGCAGAGCAGGGGACCGTCGAAGTCCCCCTGGGCAAGGATCTGCACAGCCTCGTCGCCATCAAAGACTGCGTCCGCCCCGATGGCGCCCTCGCCCGCACTGACTATTACGTCGAACACCGCTTCACCCGCCCCACCGGCCCGGCGGCCGACCCCATGCCCTTCTCCTTGTTGCGCGTGGTGCCCCTCACCGGACGCAAACATCAGATTCGCCTTCACCTCGCGCATCTCGGACATCCCCTCGTCGGCGACAAACTCTACGGCGGCGACCCGGATTTATATCTCGCCCTCGTCCAAGGCCGGCTCACCCCCGAACAACGCGCCCGCTTGATCTTCGAGCACCACGCCCTCCACGCCCGCTCCCTCCGCTTCGACTGGCGCGGCCAACCCCGCGAATTCACCTGCCCCCCCGAACCCTGGTTCACCGAATTCGCCCGCCCCAGCTAACCCAACCAGTTCAAAAGCTTCCCGTTTTCGCCCCTTTCGCCCTTCCCCATCATCCATTGCGAACTTAGAGCATTGACAGAAATGATGTAGCGCTGCGAAGCCAAAAACCCAAAAGAACGATTCCCGCAGGGTTCCCAACGCTGCGCTACAGCATTTATGGAAATGCTCTAGCCGGAACGATGCTGTTACAAAGAGAGTTTAACCTCAGATAACCGCAGATAACCGCAGATCGGGAAAGGGCGAAAACGTTAAAAAATAGGCACCCCAACTGGTTCTCTATCAAACACGAACCAAACCCTTGCTCTCCCCCGTTTTTATCTGCGTCCATCTGCGTCCATCTGCGGTTGAAATGAATTGTTCCGGCTATTGAAATTTGGAATTTGATGATTCATTGGAGCTTGGCGGTTGGTGCTTGGAGCTTAAAATCCTCCCTCTCGCTTTTGCGGCGGCTATCCATGCTGTCCCTCCCGTTTTTATCTGCGTCCATCTGCGTCCATCTGCGGTTGAAATAAATGGTTTCGACTTGGCGTTCCCTTGTGGCAAATCCGTCTTGTGCCCCGCGCCCCGAGCCTCGCGCCCCGCGCCTGCCTTCTCCTACCTCATTCTCGTTTCAAATCCCGCCACAATCGGCCGGTGATCCGACCCCACCCCCCAATTCGGCAGCGCCACCACATACGTCTCCTGCGGCACCCAATGCTCCGCCATCGCTCTGCTCAGCAAGATGTAATCAATCCGGGAATAACTGTCCTCCTTCGCAAAATACTCCGTCCACGTAATATCCCGCGGTTCCACCCGCGCACTCGTGCCCGGCGCCGTGTCGCCGTTGCGCTCCGCCGGACGCGTGTCCACCAGCCGGTATTTGCCCCGGCCCATGAGCGCCCGCGTGGACGCCGCGTCCTTCACATCATTCAGGTCCCCCAACACGATCAACGGCAAATCCGGGTCCGCGTGCAAGCGCTCATCTATAATCCCCCGCAACACCTTCGCCTCCCCCAACCGTTCCTCCGCCTCATCCGCATCCGGCACCGGCCGTCGCGATTTCAAATGCGCCGCCATCAACGTAAAGGTGAAATTAGTCCCCACCCGCAAATCCACCTCCGCAAACCCCCGGCTCACCGCGAAACTCCGGCCATCCAGCACAAACGTCTCATTCGTGTGTGGCCGCCGCGCCACGATCGGCAGCTTGCTGAGAATCGCCACATGGATGTTCGTGTCGAACCCGCTCACCTGCTCCCAGTAGGGATAATCCAGCCCCTCCGCCTTGAGCGCCGCCCGCAATTCCAGCAGCGCATTCGTCGTCCCCATCTCCTCCAGCGCCAGCACGTCCGGATGCATCGCGTGGATGGACTCCCGCACCTTCGCCCGCGCCTCCGGCGATTTAATACGCGGCCGGGTATAAGTGGGCACATCCAGATAATTCTCCACATTATACGTGGCCACGCGAAAGACTTCCGCATGGCTGGTCATGGCCACCGTCCATAACGAGATGAACATCAAGCTGGTAACTCCCCGGCACCACCATTTCATGCTGCCGGAATAATCCAGCCACCGCCCCAAGTCAAAGAACTTTTTGCAAACATCCCAAGTTCTGCTAATATAACTCCATGTTAAAAATCAGCCGCCAAGCTGCCGCCCGCCGCGCCAAGCCCGTCCGGGTCAAGCTGGACGACAAGCAGAGCGAGCGCGACCACCGCGAGCTGCGCATCGACAAAGTCGGCGTGCGCGGACTGCGCTTCCCCATTCAGGTGCAGGACCGTGCCCGGACCATTCAAAACACCGTGGCCACCATCGGCATGTTCGTGGATCTGCCCAAGGAGTTCAAAGGCACCCACATGAGCCGCTTCGTGGAAGTCCTCAATGCCCATGGCGCCGTCATCCACGTCGAAAATATCTCGGAAATCCTGATGTCCCTCCAGGAAAAGCTCAAATCCGCCACCTCCCACCTGGAACTCGAATTCCCCTTTTTCATGACCAAAACCTCGCCCGTCTCCCGGCGCGAGAGCCTCATGGACTACGTCGCCCGCTTCGATGCCGCCGCCTGTGGCAATGAAATCGACTTCGTCCTCACCGTCAAAGCCCACGTCACCACCCTCTGCCCCTGTTCCAAGGCCATCTCCCGTTATGGCGCGCACAACCAGCGCGGCCTGGTCACCGTGGCCGTCCGTTCCACCAAATCCGTCTGGATCGAGGAATTGATCGGCATCATCGAAAGCTCCGCCAGCTCCGAACTCTACGCCCTCCTCAAGCGCCAGGACGAAAAAGCCGTCACCGAGCGCGCCTACGAAAACCCCGTCTTCGTCGAAGACCTCGTCCGCAACGTCGCCCTCAAGCTCAACGCCGACCGCCGCCTGAGCTGGTACAAAGTGGAAGCCGAGAATTTCGAAAGCATCCACAACCACAATGCCTACGCCTGCATCGAAAAAGGCTGAGCCTGTCCGCCCGCCTGGCCGTCGGGATTGCCCGTGCCAGTCAAAATTTTAAAAGATTTTGCTGGCTAAACCCCGGCATTTTGCTACATTCGCACGCCCTTAACTCTGGTGGGATATTGAGTCCCCTGAAAAGTTATGGCTGATTTTTCGGATTTTAGGCAATTTTAGTTGAATTTAAGATTAATAACGTGACCGCGAAGAAAAAAGAAACCAAGCCCACCCGCCCCCAGGCGATGGCAACGGCTGATTCCATTCTGGGCCGAGCGATTGCCCGGACCAAT
The DNA here is from genome assembly GCA_903895255.1 of uncultured Verrucomicrobia subdivision 3 bacterium. Classification (GTDB taxonomy): domain Bacteria; phylum Verrucomicrobiota; class Verrucomicrobiia; order Limisphaerales; family UBA11358; genus UBA11358. The sequence continues at coordinate 15,632 of CAITTG010000125.1, read as the reverse complement.
GCGGTGGCTGAGACCAAGAAGGTCAAGCCCGAATGGCAGGGTTATTACGACAACCTCGTGCAGTTGCGCGATCAGTTGCTCAATCAAATGAGCGGTTTGGCCAAGGAATCCGCTCAGGAAATGCCGGGTTACAGCCTGCACATGGCCGATTCCGGCACCGATAATTTTGACCGTGATTTTGCCCTCAGCCTCCTCTCGTCCGACCAGGACGCGGTTTATGAAATTGAAGAGGCTCTCAAACGCATTGAGAAAAAAGTTTACGGTGTTTGTGAATTGACCAACAAGCCGATTCCCAAGGCCCGCCTTGAGGCGATTCCCTGGACCCGTTTTACCGTTGAAGCCCAGGCCCAGTTGGAAAAAGATGGCGCGCTGCGCCAGCGTCGGTTGGGTCAGTTGGGAACCATTGACAATGCCGGGGCCAATGAAGTCGAGGGCGACGAAGAGGAACCCGAGGAAAAAGTGAAAGAAAAAGAATAATTTATGGCGCGCGAAATCATCACCATTGAATGCACGGAAGCCCGCAAGGAGGCCAAATCTCCTTCCCGCTACACCACCACCCGCAACAAAAAATTGAAGACGGACAAGCTCGAGATTAAGAAGTATAATCCCGCCCTGCGCCGTCACACGGTTCACAAGGAAATCAAGTAATTATGCCCCGCAAGACCAATACCGAGAAGTCCGACCGCCGTGGCGGTAAGGGCCGCACCACCGAAGCCCGCACGCCCCGTCAGAAGCCGAAAATCGACTTTACCGAGGACGCGCTGGACTTCAAAAACATTAATTTGCTGCGCCAGTTCGTCACCGACCAGGGCCGCATTTTACCCCGCAAATATACCGGCCTCCCGGCCCACTACCAGCGCCGGATGACGACCGCCATAAAACGCGCTCGCCAGATGTTGTTGATGAAGTAAGTGACTTTTTCCTTGATCCCGCCGGCTGACTTCAATGGTCCGCCGGCGGGATTTAATTTTTCCAACGTTTATACTGTCCGCAGCTAACGGCTCAGAGCGGAGGATGAATTGGGATTCCCTCCCAATTCTATAAATGTTCAGTTGGAACCGTCCAAATAGCGGCGCAGTTGCTTACGCCATTTCTTCAGACATCCAGTCTCCCAGATGGAGATATTCCTTGATTTTGCGGCGTTCATGACGGTTTTTGAGCGCCTTCTTGGGGGTGTTTTCAGTCTTGCGGAACGGATGCTTCGGGTTACGGATGGCTTCACTCATGGCTTCGATGGTTTTAATCATAAGTTTACTTTCGTCCTTTCGCACTGTCTTGATAGCGGAAACCGTGCCAACCCGCCATCAACTCGTCTCGGGTTTGTAACCGATTCGTTACAAATCAGACTCGCCCAAATTTAAAAATGTTCAATCTTTTTTTTGGGCCCGGAACGATCCGGACTGCCATTCGTTGAGCACTTCGGTGTTCATCAACTCCCAGCCCAACCCGGCAAACGCCGCCTGCACCATCGCAAATTCCGTTTTTAAAATACCGGCCAATACCAGCGTGCCACCCTGATTTAATTGGGCCACAATGCGTTTTCGTTCCGCCACCAGCAGGTTGGAAATTAAGTTCGCGCATACCAAATCAAACCGCCTCTTTGGACGCAACGGGAGCCTTGTGGCATCGTCCTGGGTGAGCTGGATTTTTTTAAAAACGTGGTTCGTTTGCGCGTTCACCCGGGCCACGCGGACGGAATCTGGGTCGAAATCAAACGCAAAAATGGGCTGATAATTGAGCTTGGCGGCGGCAATCGCGAGTATCCCGGAACCAGTTCCGATGTCCAAAAATGACCGGACTGCACCTTTTCCCGCATAATGGGCGACCTCACTGAGGCAAAATGAAGTGGTGGCGTGCTGGCCGGTGCCAAAGCTCAAGCTCGGATCTAAAATCACCACCGCCTGATCTTTTTTCGGGCGCCGCCGGCTCCAACTGGGTTTGATCAACAGCGACCGCCCGATTTCCAGCGGCTTGAAATGACGTTTCCACGATTCCGCCCAATCTTCCTTGCGGACCCGCTCAATGCTGATCCGGCCCGATCCCACGGCCAGTCCGCAGGCCTGAATCTCCGCCATCCCCGCGCGAAGGCTGCGGCGCACCGCCGGCGTTGGCGCTCCCGGTTGCTGAAGGTAAACGCTCACCAGGCTGGCCTGCAGTTCCAAATCAAAATAACTGGAGGGGGCTTCGCCCAGCAAACGTTCCAGCAGTGCCGCCACCGCGTCCTCCGCTTCCAGAGTGGTGGCCACCGAAATTCGCCAAAGGGTTTTCGTTTTCATCCAACCAAGTCCCGCCACGGGGTGAAATTCATCAGTTCAATCTCCGCCATGTGCGGATGAATCGCCACCTGGGTGATGCTCGCATACTCAATTTCAAAGGAATTGGTTTTCGGCAGCGGCAACTCCACCAAAATGGAGAGGATCATGCGAATGACGCCCCCATGACAAAATACGGCCACATTTTGCCCGGGATGATTTTGGATGATCTCCCGGATACATGGTTCTACCCGCTGGCGGAAAACTCGCGCATTTTCGCCATTAGGCACGCCCCGGTGCTCAATTTGGTCCAGCCATTCGTGGGATTGAAAGCCGAAACGGTCGCTCACCGCCTGCCAGCCCAACCCGGTCCAATCGCCAAAATCAATTTCCCGCAAGCCCGGCATGATGGTCTGCGCAGGCGCGCCTTGGCGCAGGGAGGGGCCCAGCGTTTGCTGCACCCGTTTCATCGGGCTGGCATAAACCGCATCAATGGTTTTATTTTTCAGATAGCCGGCCAGCGTGCGCGCCATCCGCTTGCCGCGCGGCGACAGGTTCATGTCAATGCGGCCGCCGAAAACCCGGTGGTATTTCTCTTCCACCTCGGCATGGCGGATGAGTAATAAACGGGTCGCCGGCAATGGTTTTGCCGCGGCCGCGCCCTTTTTCTTGGTTGGTTTCGTCACGGGAATAGTGCGGGCTTAACCTTGTTGAATGGCGGCTTGTTGCGCGGCCAGCAATTCGCGGACCCCCGCCTTGCCCAAGGCCAGCAGTTCCTCCAGTTGCGTCTCGGTGAACGTGGCTTCCTCACCGGTGCCTTGGATCTCAATAAATTCTCCCCGGGCATTCATCACCAGATTCAGGTCCACCGCCGCCGCCACATCCTCCGTGTAGCACAAATCCAGCAGGGCCCGGCCGCCCACCATGCCCACGCTCACCGCCGCGACGCCGTTCAGCATCGGGTTCACGGTGAGCTTGCCGCTGTTCTGCAGCTTTTGAATCGCCAGCGCCAGCGCCACGCACGCCCCGGTAATGGCTGCGGTCCGCGTGCCGCCGTCCGCCTGCAAGACGTCGCAATCCACACAAATCGTGCGCGTCCCGATTTTTTCCAAATCAATCGCCGCCCGGATGGAACGGCCGATCAGCCGTTGAATTTCCGACGAACGCCCGTCCAGTTTGCCCTTCGAAATATCCCGCTGCTTGCGCTGCAGGGTGGAGTAGGGGAGCATCGAGTATTCCGCCGTGATCCAGCCGCCGGTCACGCCCTGTTCCTTCATCCAGCGCGGCACGTTTTCCTCAATGGTCACCCCGCAAATCACCCGGGTGTTGCCCCACGCGACCAAGGTGGAACCGGCCGCGTACGGCGCGATGTGGTTCTGAAAGGTGATGGGCCGCAATTGATGGGCTTGCCGGCCGTCGGCGCGGGGCGTGGACGGCGCGGGAACTGGTTCGTTTAGCACGCAGGCAGGTTAAAGTTTCCCCGGTCGTGGGTCAAAACGAATAAATTGGACCTTTTACTCCGGATGGAATAAACCTCCGTCTCGTCGCTCCTATCTATGGCCGGACCGAATTTTGATGAAGTTGTGAATGTGCATTACGAAGGGCTCTATCGTTTTGCGCTCAGCCTCGTTCGTTCCGAGGCGGATGCGTGCGACCTCGTCCAGCAAACCCTTTTGCGCTGGGCCACCAAAGGCGACCAGTTGCGGGATGGCACGAAGGTGAAGTCCTGGCTTTTCACCACGCTGCATCGTGAATTTCTCGGGCGCCGCCGGCACGAGGACAAATTTCCCAAGGTGGAGATTTCGCTGGTGGATGAGGGCGAATTGACGGCCGTTTCCGCCCCGCCGGAGAACCAACTGGATGGGGTCACCGTGATGGCGGCCCTCCAGCGCCTGGAGGAAACCTACCGGGCGCCGCTCGCGTTGTTTTACCTGGAAGACCATTCCTACCGCGAAATCGCCGAAATTTTGGAAGTGCCCATCGGGACCGTGATGTCCCGTATTTCGCGGGGCAAAGCGTTCCTGCGGGCCGCCGTGTTGCAGAAAGTTGTCGGATGAACCGTGACGAAGCCAAATTAATTCTGGAAGTCTCCCGCCCCGGCGACGAGGCGGCCGCCGACCCGCAGCTCGCTGCGGCGCTCGCCCTGGCGCAAGCCGATGCCGAACTGGCCGCCTGGCTGGCCCAGGAGCGCCGTTGGGATGCGGCCGTGCGCCGCGAATTGCGGACTGTGCCCGTGCCGGCTGACTTGAAGGCGAGCCTGCTGGCGGGGCCCCAAGTGGTGCCGCTGCCCCTGCCTGACCGCCGTCCGTCTTTGTCCACCTGGTTCAATCCGCTGGTCTGGGCGGTGGCGGCCGCGCTGGTGCTGTTCCTCGGTTTGGCCGCTTACCGTTCCTTCGGTCCGGCCGCCAAGGATAACCGCCTGGCCGACTTTACCCGCGCCATGGTCGCCGCTGCGCCGGATGACACCCATCATGTGGATGTCAGGAGCACCGATTTCACCAAGGCCAAAAGCTGGCTCGCCGACCGGCATGCCCTGGCCGACATTGACCTCCCTCCCGCCATTCAGCGCGCCCCCGGCTTAATGGGGTGTCGCATTCTGAACTGGCATGGCCAGCCGGTTTCCATGCTCTGCTTCGTGCTGCCCGGTTCCCATCATGTGGATTTGTTTGTCACCCCCGCGGCCGCCATTGCCGACGCCCCGGTTGCGGGTCAACCGGTCTTTGCCCGCCTCAATCAAAACGCCACGGCCGGCTGGCGGGTGGGGGACAAGGTGTATGTCCTGACGGGTCAGGTCCCCGAGGATTTTCTCCGGCACTGTCTGGACCCCTCCGCCAATGCCCTGGCTTCACGCACGCTGGCCGTTGCCTTTTGAACCGGTCGGCAACAAAAAACGGGCGGGCCTGGTGGCCCGCCCGTCTTTGCGTTTAAAGCCAGTTACATGTGCGCGATGATATTGTCGCCAAACGCCGAGCACTTGATTTCCGTGCCGCCTTCCATCAGGCGGGCGAAATCGTAGGTCACGCGCTTGCTGCCAATCGCGCCGTTCAAGCCCTTGAGAATGGCGTCCGCCGCCTCGGTCCAGCCCAGGTAACGGAACATCATTTCGCCGGAGAGCACCACCGACCCGGGGTTCACCACGTCCTTGTTGGCATACTTGGGCGCGGTGCCGTGGGTGGCTTCAAAGATGGCATGGCCGGACAGGTAATTGATATTGCCGCCGGGGGCGATGCCAATGCCGCCCACCTGCGCCGCCAGGGCGTCGGATAGATAATCACCATTCAGGTTCAGCGTGGCAATCACGTCGAAATCGGTCGGCCGGGTCAGCACCTGTTGCAGGGCGATGTCGGCAATGGCGTCCTTGATGACAATGCCCGCGCCGGGTTTGCCCTCGGGGATTTTGCACCACGGACCACCATCGATTTCCACCGCGCCGAATTCGCTCTTCGCCAGGCCATAGGCCCAGTCGCGGAAAGCACCCTCGGTGTACTTCATGATGTTGCCCTTGTGGACAATCGTCACGCTCTTCTTCTTGTTGTCGATGGCGTATTGCACCGCCGCGCGGAACAGGCGTTCCGTGCCCGGCTTGCTGACGGGCTTGATGCCGATGCCGACCAGCTCGGGGGCATCGCCGAAACGGATTTTTTTGAATTCCTTCGGGAAATTCGTCTTCAGGAATTCCAGGGTTTTCAAGGCTTGTTCCTTGCCCGCTTCAAAATCGATGCCCGTGTAAATGTCCTCGGTGTTTTCGCGGAAGATGACCATGTCCACCTTCTCGGGATGCTTCACGGGGGAGGGCACGCCGGTAAACCATTGCACCGGGCGCAGGCACACATACAGGTCCAGCATCTGGCGCAACGCCACGTTGAGGGAGCGCATGCCGCCGCCCACGGGCGTGGTCAGCGGTCCCTTGATGCCCACCAGGTAATCCTTGAAAGCCTCGACCGTGTCATCCGGCAGCCAGTTGTTGAACTTCTTAAAGCTCTCCTCGCCGGCGAACACTTCAAACCAGGAAACTTTGCGGGTGCCGCCATAAGCTTTTTCCACAGCGGCGTCAAAAACGCGCACGCTGGCCGCCCAGATGTCCGGCCCCGTGCCGTCGCCGCGAATGAACGGCAGGATGGGATTGTTGGGCACGGCGAGCTTGCCGTTGCTGATTGAGATTTTGCCACCCGCCGGCGGCTGCACGTCTTTGTAGGCCATTTTTAATGTTTGGTTGTATGGTTAAAATAACTAATTTCTCAAATCCTAATGGATTCAGCTTTAAATTCAAAGCAATACAAAGGCAAGCCGATATTTTGTCATCGGTCTGTTTTTGCCACCTTTCGTCCGCATTTTGGCGTTGGTAGCGCAGTCGTTCACCGCTGCGGGCGGTTCCACCGGCAATACCCCCCAAACTCCCGCTGACGTTCCCGGCGAGCGGGTCTGTGCCCCCCAGCACCTTGCCTTGCTGGCCAATGGTCGGACTAACCTGCCAACTAACCCATCAAGCGACTCTTGCGGCTTCAGAGCAGTAATTCGGGGCAGCAAATATCCGGGTTCGTCCCCTAAATTCCTTTGCCGTTGGCTGTTCTCGCCGTTTGGATTATCTTTGGGCATGATAAAAAAATCTTTAATCGCGGTTTTGCTGGCCAGCTTGGTCTCCCTGGCTTCGGCGAGCGAGCCCACCGCCTATCAACTGGTTAAGCTGGCGGATCAATATGTGGGCGTTCAGTCGAAGGACAAGGTGGTGCAGATCCGCTCGGAAAAATCCGTTGCCAGCCTGACCCCGGATATTTGGTACGTGGTCTTTTATGACCCCGATGCCACGTTCAAGGCCATCGAGGTGAAATTCGGCGCGGGCGAAAAGCTGGATGTCTCCCGCCCCGGCCGTTTTCTGGAATTATTCGGCGAGGACAAGCGGCCCCTGGAGGCCCGCAAACTGGTCATTGATTCCGACCGGGCCATCAAAATCGCCACCGGCCAGCCGCTCCTGCGGAATCTCACCATAAAAGCCACCCAGCTCTGGCTGGAGCACGGCGATCTCGGACCCCAATGGCGGGTCAAACTCTGGGCGGCGACTTTAAAAGACCAGAACAAATATGCCGACATCGGGCTGGTGATCCTGTCCGCGGCGGATGGTTCCTTGGTAAAGTTGGATTTGCACCCGTATAGCGTGGAATAATTGCACGGCCATTTTCCCCGGCCATGGATTGGAAACAAAACTGCGTTGCCGTCATCCCCTGTTTTAATGAGGCGGAGCGCATCGGCGCGGTGGTGGCCGGAGTGCTGCTTCACCTGCCCCGGGTAATGGTGGTGGATGACGGCTCCACTGATGCCACGGCGGACTGTGCCCGGCGGGCGGGGGCTGGGGTGCTGCGCCTGCCGTGCAATACCGGCAAAGGCGCCGCCTTGCAAGCCGGTTGGCGACACGCCCGGCAGCACGGTTTTACCTGGGTCCTCCTGCTGGATGGCGACGGCCAGCACGCGGCGGCGGATATCCCCCACTTTTTTGCGCAGGCTGAAACCAGTGGTTGCCGGCTCGTGATTGGCAATCGCATGAACCACGCCGCCGCCATGCCCTGGCTGCGGCGGCAGGTTAACCGCTGGATGTCCCGGCGCATTTCACGCCTGACCGGCATGGAATTGCCGGATTCGCAATGCGGGTTCCGGCTCGCGCACTTGGAACCCCTCCTCGAAATGCCCATTCAGGCCAACCGCTTTGAAATTGAATCGGCCATGCTGGTGGCCTTTTGCCGGGCTGGGTTTCGCGTGGAGTTTGTCCCGGTGCGGACCATTTACCAGAACGAGATCAGCCATATTCATCCCGTGACCGATACCTGGCGCTGGCTGCGGTGGCGGCGGGCTCAGTGACCCTGCTTCCGCGCCTGCAGCACCAGCCGGGTGCCGTAGTAATGCCACACTTCCGCGCCGGGCAGGCCGGCCTGGGCAGCCAGGTCCAGCCACTCCCCCCGTTGAAAGCCGCGCCGTACCGAGATCAAAGCATCTTCACGCACGGTGCGCTCCGTGCCCAGCAGCAGGGTGGTCAGCCAAAGCAGCGTGTACAGGCCGGCGTTGCGGTGCAGGTCGCAGATGAACACTGCATCATTCGACACGCGCCAGGCCTCGCGCCAGTGGGTGACGATCTCTGCGTTGGTGAGGTGGTGGGTCATTTGCGAGGCCACCACGAGGTCAAAGCTGCCATCGGCAAACGGCAGTTCCAGCGCCGACCCCACCACATTGGTCTCGCCGGGGCGGGCGTTCAGGGGGCGGGGATTCGCATCCAGATTCGTGAAGCGCCATTCCCAGCCCTGTCGCCGTGCCCAGTCGGCGAGTTGCAGGCCGAGCAATCCGGTCCCGGCACCCACATCCAGGATGTTCAGCCGCCGGCATTTTTCGCGGCCCAACCAGCCGGGCAAACGGCTCAGGAAGGGGTGATGGAAGCGGAAGAAACGGTTCAGGCGGTCCAACTCACGAAACGCAATATCCGTCTCGGCGGCAGGCCGGTCCAGTTCATCGAAATATTCTGCTTGCGTGGAACGCTCGTGAAAATTCATGATGCCGGACCAGACAACCATGGAATCCACCCATAATCCAGCTCGAAACCGTCCGAGCCTGCTCAAGCTCATTCTGCGCAAGGCAGTCGTGGTGGTCATCGTCACTGTGGTGTTTGGCTGGTTATACAGTTGGGCTTCGCCCTGGGCGTATGCTTCCCGGCAGCCGGCGGGTTTTGCCTATGGCATGTTGCACGGGGCCATGATGCCGCTGTCCCTGCCCAGCCTTGTCCTCGGCCGGGACGTGACGATTTACGCGCCTGACAACTGCGGACGCCTTTATAAAATCGGCTACATCTGCGGGGTGAATATCTGCGGGATTATATTTATTGGGCCGATCTTCTGGCGGCCGCGAGGGGCCAGAGGCTAAAACGAATGCCGAGCGGGCTGAGTTTCGGTTCTTCTTACATCCACCAGTTCTTAAAAATCTCAATGACCTTCAATGCACCGCCCGCCCAGTAGGCGTTCGCCGGCAGGGAAAATATTCCGGTCTGACTGTCAAAGGTGAGTGTGGTGGGAGCCTGAGGTTGGTTGGGATCGTAGGCGGCGAAGGTCTGGCCCTTCGAGGTGGTGGTCACATCGAACAAAATCATACCGTGATTGATGGTCAGGGCCGGGAATTTTACCAAATGGATAATCGGGGAGCGGCGCTGGGTCAGGGCGGCAACCAGCCCGGCGGCGGTTTGGATTTGATGGGCGCGGGAAAGCGGCAGGACCATCCGCCAGTGACTCCGCAGCACGTACGATTGCCAGGCACCGCCACACGCGGCTTTCAGTAACGCCTCCCGGTCCGCGCTGAAATCACGCAGGCACGCGTAGCCGGGAATGATAATCTGGCGGTCCGTGGCGCAGGGCTTGCGCGGATTGCGCGCGACCACCTGGCGGATCAGGGTGCGGTAGGTGGCCGCATCTACGGCGGGCCGCTCGGGAGCGAAGTGCGCATGGTAAAGAAATTGCCGGGCCGTGCGCGCCAGCACAAAGCAACGGAGAGCGTAGTCTGGCTTCGGCACGCGCGGCTGGAATTGGGTGCGGCCGGTCGCCGCGTCCACCTGATATTCCCAGAGCAGTTCATTCGCAAAGGCGAAACGGTCGCGGGCAAAATCAAACGGTCGCGGGCCGGCGGCCGGGAATTTATTTTCAGGCAATTTCATCAATTCGCTTGCGCAGCAAGTTACGGGTGCCTTAACAAACTGACAATGCTTTACGAACGATGGCGGCAAGTGGCGGCGGAGCGGGGCGGGGAAATCGCCCTGCGCGATGGCACCTCCGGCCGCCGCTGGACCTTCGCCGAATTGGCGGCGCAGGGCGAATCCCGCCCGCTAGCGGAGCATGGTTTGGTACATCCCACGGGGCAGACTCCGGAGTTTATTCTGGACGTGCTGGCGGCCTGGCGCGCGGGCCGTTTGGTGTGCCCGTTGGAACTGGGACAAGCGGCGCCAGACCTGTCCGGTCCGCCCATGACGGGAGTGCATCTGAAATCAACTTCGGGCACGGCGGGCGTGCCGCGTTGGGTGGCGCTCACCGCCGCGCAACTCGCGGCGGATGCGGAAAACATCGTGGCCACCATGGGGCTGCGGCCGGACTGGCCGAATCTCGGCGTTATTTCCCTGGCGCATTCCTACGGCTTTTCCAATCTGGTCACGCCGCTCCTGCTGCATGGCATCCCGCTGATACTGGTGCCCGCGCCCCTGCCGGAAATGATTCGCCGGGCGGCGGAAGGAGAGGCGCAACTCACACTACCCGCCGTGCCCTCCATGTGGCGGGCGTGGCATGAAGCCCGGGCCATTCCGGCAGCGGTGCGGCTGGCGATCTCCGCTGGGGCCGCGCTGCCCTTAAATCTGGAGCAATCGGTTTTCGCCGCCAGCGGGCTCAAGCTGCACAATTTCCTGGGCGCCTCGGAATGTGGCGGCATGGCTTACGATGCCAGTGCCATACCGCGAACCGATGGCGCTCTCGCCGGTTCGCCTTTGCAGAAGGTAGGCTTGTCGACTAATGAATACGGTGCCTTGATCGTCCAGAGTGCCGCCGTGGCGGAGACCTATTGGCCCCAGCCCTCGCTCACGCTAGGCGGAGGTAAATTCCAAACGAGTGACCTGGCGGAAATCGTGGATGGCCAGGTTTTCATACGCGGACGTCAAAGCGATGAGATCAACGTCGCCGGGCGCAAGGTCACGCCGGAGACCATCGAACGCGCCTTGCTGCGGCATCCGGACGTGCGGGAATGCCTGGTCTTCGGCGCGCCCAGTCGTGCCGCCGAACGCACGGAGACGATCTTTGCCGTCTTGGTTTCTGGTGCGACCGAGGCGGAATTGAAACAGTTTTTGTTGCAATCCCTGCCGGCCTGGCAGTTGCCCCGGGAATGGCATTTTGTGGCGGCCCTGGCGGTCAACGCCCGGGGCAAAATCTCCCGCGCCGAGTGGCGGCGGAAGCTCGCGGGCGTTACGTGAACTGTCCGCCCAGCAATTTTTTCTCGGCAGCCTCATTACCCAGGCCCTCCCGCGTGCGCAAGACGGCCATGCCCACCACCGGCGGATAGGCCTGGTCCGATTTCATGCGCGGTTCCACGTACTCGATTATTTCGAAAAGTAATTGGTTGGCCGCCTCGTAATCGAGTCCGGTCAAACGGGTGATGTAGCGCGTGGCCCGGTCGATCAGTTTCAAGTTCGAGGGCACCACCCAGATCATGTAATTACCCATGACCCGGCCCAGCCGCACCATGGTGCAGGTGGAAAGGGCGTTCATCACCAGCTTCACGGCCACGCGGGTGATGCCATCCAGGAGCAGCCCGGTTGCCGGGACGGGAACGAACACGGGCACGGTTACCGGAGCGGCTGGTCCCCCGGCGACGAGGGGTTCCTGGCCAAAATACAGGCAGCCGGTGCTCGCACCCGCGGCGCGGGCCGCCGCCAGTTGCGATTCAAAAAATGCCGTTGATTCGGCCTGGTCAATTACAGCCACGGCACAGTCGCCGGGGCCCAAAGACCGGCCGCTAGCGCCATCAAGGCCAATCTTAAAGCGCAACAGCTCCGGCTGGCTGATTTTACGAATGGTTTCAAGCGTGCGGGGAAGTTTGTCTTCCGTCACCAACTGGCGGACGGTTGATTCACTCCACTCCACACACCGGGGTTGGCGCTTGATGATGTGCTGCCAGGCAGTGTGGGTGGTGGCGCACGGCAGGAACAGGAAGGCCCAGGACTCCGTGGCCGTGGTGTCATCGAATTTGCGAAAGGGCGGTGTGCAGTACGTGGGCGAGCGCTCGGTGGTGTCGGTCAGCACGTCGATGCCCAGATGGTCGGCAAAATAATTATTTTTATGGCCGGACCGGTACGTGGTTTCCTCCAACGCCACGAGCCGGCCCAGTTCGGCGAGCAGGGCCGGGGATTGCAAGTTCGCCAGCAATTTTTCCAAGTTCCCTAGAAACGTTGCGGGTACGGTGTCGGCTTCCCCGCCCAGCAGCTCGCGAATCACCATTTCCAACACCGTGAGCACCACGCAGAGCTGGATGGACGTGGCCTGCATGCGGGTGGAGCCAGTAATGGCCATCGGGCCGGTGGTGAGATTAATTTTTTCAATGCGCGGCTCGGCAATCACTTCGCGGCTGCGTTCGACTGTGGCATTGAGGACGTCGTCGGGGTTGTTGTAAACAAAATAGACCTTGGCCCCCGCATCCACACCCGCCCATGCGGTGCCGATGACAAACGACGTTTCTCCGCCCTCCGTGATGGCAAGCACCACGTCGCCTGCCTGCACGCCCAGGTCGTTGATTTGCCGGCGGCCAAAGGCGGTGAAATCCTCAAAACCCTCCACGGATTTGATGAGCGCAAAATCGCCCCCGGCCATGACGCTGAACGTGCGGTTCTCAAATTCCGCCGCGTGCGCCGGTTGGCACTGCCAGAAATCGCGCCAGACGGAATCCAGCAGAATGCTCAGGCGGCCGGTGGAGCCGCAGCCGGTGAAGAAAATGCGACCGCCCTGGCGGAGCGAGGTCAGAATCCCGGACGCGATGGCCGCCGCCCGGCCCGAGTCCACAAACTGGCGGTAGGTGACCAGGACATCCTCATCCACCTGGAAGAGCAATTGGAGCGCGGCGGCGATGTCCGCCCGGGCGGTTTCGCTCAGGCTGGCGGTAACCGGGTGCGAAGATTCCGTGACCAGCGATCCCAGTTTGAACTGGGCGCTGATCTTCAAAAATTCATCCGAACGGAGCCGGGAGGTGTTGCTCATCAAACTGATTTAAAGCAATTGTCATCGCCCTGTCACGCCTATAGGTTATGGGCACGAAAATGTTGCCTGCCCAACAACTGTCCTTGCTGGCCGCGACGGGATGCGAGGTTGCCGTTGACAACCTCACCCGGCAGCTTTATGCCACTGACGCTTCGCCGTATGAGCTGGAGCCGCTGGCGGTGGCCTTCCCCAAATCAGCCACCCAGGCCGCGGCCATTATCAAGGCCGCCGCCCAGGCGGGATTACCCGTCACGCCGCGCGGTGCGGGGACGGGACTTTCCGGGGGGGCCATTGGCGAAGGGTTGGTGATTGATTTTGCCAAGCACAACCGGCGCATCACCAAATTCGATCCGGAACGCGAGACGGTCCACGTGGGGCCGGGTGTGGTGCTGGACCAGTTGAACAACGCCCTGCGGCCGCACGGTTACGGTTTCGGACCCGACGTGGCCACGAGCTCCCGGGCCACGCTGGGCGGGATGCTGGCCAACGATTCCTCCGGCTCGCACACGCCCGTTTATGGCACCACCGGCCAGCATGTGGCCGCCCTCGAAATCATACTGAGCGATGGCAGTTACGTGAAGCTCGACCGGGAGAACCGGCACACCCTTCAGAAGCAGCGGAATTTGGTGGAGGACTTGGTGGCCCTCAACTCCATGGCGATTACCGACCGTTTTCCGCCCGGTTTGCTGAAACGCTGGCCGGGTTACGCGCTCGCCCGGGCGGCGGCAGAACCGCCCAACCTGCTCTCCATTATCACGGGCAGCGAGGGCACGCTGGCCGCCATCGTGGGCGCGGACTTGAAAATTGTCCGCCTGCCGGAGGAGCGTGGCGTGGGGCTCGTCTTTTTTGCCTCGGTCACCGAGGCCATGCAGGCTGCCCTGGAGCTCCAGGATTTGGCGCCCGCCGCCGTGGAGCACATTGACCGGCCCTTGTTTGAGCAAACGCGCGGACAGTTGGAATTCAAGGCGGCGCGCGATTTGTTGCAATTGGACACGCACCCCTGCGAAGCCATTTTGCTGGTGGAATTTTTTGCGGAGTCGCAGGAGAAACTGGACCTGCTGGCGAAGCGCAAGCTGGGGCTGCGACACCGGATTCTGAAAACTCCTTCGGAGGCGGCGCTGGTCTGGTCGCTGCGCAAAGCGGGGCTGTCCCTGCTGACCAGTTGCAAGGGTAACGCCAAGCCCGCGTGTTTTATCGAGGATGCCGCCGTGCGGCCCCAGGATTTGCCGGCTTACGTGGCTGGCTTGCAGAAATTGATGGCCCGCCAGCAGGTGGTCGCCTCGTATTACGGCCACGCCGCCGCCGGGTTGCTGCATGTTCGCCCCGTTCTGGATATGCAAAGCGCCGGGGATCTCCTGAAGTATCGGTTCATCGCCGATGAAGTCTCCGCCCTGGTCGCGCAGTTTAAAGGCTCGCTCGCCGCCGAGCATGGCGTGGGGATGGCGCGCACGGAGTTTTTGGAGGCGCAGGTCGGGTCGGAACTCTACAGCATAATGCGGCAGATCAAACTGTCGTTCGATCCGGATAATCTCTTTAATCCCGGCAAAATCATTGGCGATGGTCGTTATAAAATCGACACGCATCTGCGGTTCGGGGCGGATTACAAGCTGCCCTTGCCGTTTACGCCCCGGCTGGCCTTTGCGGACCGGGATGGTTCGTTTACTGGCAACCTCGAGCAGTGCAATGGCTGTGGCGGTTGTCTCAAACAAGGGCCGACCATGTGCCCAACCTATCAGGCCACCGGCGAGGAGAGCATGTCCACCCGCGGCCGGTCCAACCTCATCCGCGCCGCCCTGGAATTGCGCGGGACGACGCCGGACGCCTTGCTTGCGCCCGAACTGGAGGTGGCGCTCAGCAATTGCCTCGCCTGCAAAGCCTGCACCACGGAGTGTCCTTCCAATGTGAACATGGCCTTGCTCAAGGCCGAGTTGCTGCATGCACGCATTCGCCGGCGCGGCATGAATGTGCGGGAACGTTTTCTCTCCTCGCTGGATCTGATGGGCAAACTGGGCTGCGCTCTGCCATCGCTGGTGAATGGTGTGTCCCGCTTGTCGCTGGTGCGCTCCCTCATCAACCGGGTGCTGGGCCTGGCGGCGGAGCGTCCGCTGCCGGAATATGCCACCCAACGTTTTGACCATTGGTTTGCGCGCCAGCCGAAGGTGCGGAATGCGGCGCGCGGTCGGGTGCTGTTGTGGGACGACACGTTCGTGCGGTATCATGAGCCGGAAATTGGCCGAGCGGCGGTGAAAGTGCTGCAGGCGGCGGGTTATGAAGTGCTCCTGCCGCATCACCGCAAATGTTGTGGCCGGCCGGCCTTCAGCCTGGGAAATCTGGATGAGGCGGCGCGATTGGGGGCGCATAATCTGGCCTTGCTCCAAGCCACCGATCCCAGCCTGCCCATCCTGTTTCTGGAGCCTTCCTGTTACTCCATGTTTGTTCAGGATTACCGGGAACTCAACCTGCCCGGCGCGGCGGAAGTGGCCAGCCGCTGTTTTCAATTTGAAACGTTTGTGGCCAGTTTGCTGGACGCGGAACCGGCGGCGCTCCAGTTCAATCATGAGCATCAGCATCTGACCATTCACGCGCATTGCCACGCCAAGTCGCTGGCCAGCCCGGCTTACCTCCG
>CAITTG010000124.1 GCA_903895255.1 uncultured Verrucomicrobia subdivision 3 bacterium | reverse complement strand
GGACACCTCCTCGGTGGCGCTGAACCCGGTGATCAAATTCACCACGCTGTTCGGCTTGCTCGCGGTGGAAATCGCCGTGACGATGCCCAGCCAGTTGCTCAAGAGCCTGATTGGCGGGGCGTTGTTTGTGGTGGCGCTGGTGTTTGTCTGGCGCTCGTTTTATGCCATGCGCATTCCCGAAATGGACACCCTGGCGGACGAGGATGTGGCCCCCGCCCAGGCCGCGGCCACGGCGGGCCGGCAAGCCAGCGGGGCGAAGCGGGCGAAAGACCAGGGGTATTGTTCCATGCCGTGACCGCAGCGCGACTCGCGCTCGCATCAAACCCGGGGTGGTTCGGGGTCGGGCGTGGCGCTGGCGGTGAGGGACAGGAAAATTTCCTCGAGCTGGCCGGTGGCGCCGCTTTGGCGGCGCAATTCGTCCCGGGTGCCCACGGCGATGAGTTTGCCGCCATGGATGATGCCGATGCGGTCGGCCATTTCCTCGGCGATGCTGAGCTGGTGGGTGGAGACGAGGACGGTGACGCCGGCGCGGGACCGTTCTTTGAGGACGTCCTTGATGATGCGCGCGTGCTGCGGGTCCAGGCCCACCATTGGCTCATCAATGATGAACACCTCGGGATCGTGCAGCAGGGCGGAGGCGATGGCGACGCGCTGGCGGGTGCCGTGGGAGAGGCTTTCCAGCGGCCGGTTGACATGCTCCAGCAAATGGAACCGGGCGATCAATTCGCGGGCGTTGGTTTCGATCTGTTCCTCGGGCATATGAAACAACTGGCCGGTAAAGCGCAGGAATTCCCACGCGGTCAGCTTGTCGTAGAGAAACGGAAAATCCGGGACGTAGGCCAGGCGGCGGCGGGCCTCCAGCGGTTGGAGCTGGACGTCATAGCCGGCGATGCGGGCCTGGCCGCTTGTGGGTTTGATCAGGCCGGCCAGCATTTTGATGGTGGTGGTTTTGCCGGCGGCATTCGGGCCGAGCATGGCGAAAAACTCGCCTTTGGCCAGGGTAAGATTAATGCCATCCACCGCCACAAGGTCGCCGAAGCGCTTGGTGATTTGGCGGAGCTCGATCATTGCTGCCCCCATTCGTCGAGGCTGGCCTCCACATTGCCCGGCAACTCCACGCGCAGGATTTCGCCCAGGGTGCTGGCGATGATGATGACCGGATGATCGAGCACGCGCGTTTCCAGACGGTAAACGGGCACGTACTCGTGGCCGAAGCGGACCCGCGTGCGGGCGGCGTCCCAATGCAGCCCGTCCGCGAGGCCGCCCGGGGCGGCGGGGAGCGGGGGCAGGTCCATCCCGGCGAGGAAACCGCCGAGGCCGCCGGCCCAGTCCCCGGCCAGTTGGCGCAGGAGCCGGTTGGGATCCTGCAGGTCGGCAAAGGCGAGCGTGCGGTGCGCCGTTTCGCCGTCATGGATGAGATTGAGCTGCACGGTTTGGTTGGTGGCCAGGGACTGCATTTCCACCACCAGTCCGCGCGTTAACACGCGCAGCGTCAGACTGCGCCAGGCGCGGTTGGGGGCAAATTCCAGGTGGCCGTCAAATTTTAAACGATTGGTGAAATCGCCCAGACTGGCATTGCCATTGATGCGGATCTGATAACCGGCGTGGCTGATGAAACCCTCGGGCGGCGGCTTGGTTTCATCCAACTGGGCCATTTCCTGGCCCACACTGGTGGAGAATTCGCAGAAGCCCGTGCGTTTGCCATCCTGAAAAACGTTGAGGGAGGAGGCTTCCGGCGCGGTCATGATTTTGCGCCAGACCAGGCCCTCGGGCACGGGAAAGTCGCTGGCCTGCACGCCATATTCCGCCTGCCAGACGAGCACGTTCATGGCCACGCACACGCCAAACAGGACGAATAAAGACAAGCGCGTGACCATGGCATTTCAAGGCAGGGGCAGGTACACCGTCTGGCCAGTGTGCAGGTGCCGGGGGTTCAAACCGGGGTTGGCGGCTTCCAAGGCCGGCACGCTGACGCCGGCATGGCGCGCGATGGCGGCGAGAGTTTCGCCGGAGGCCACCACATGGGTGCGCTGGTGCGGCATGGGAGCGGGCAGGTAATGCGTGGCGGCCGCCGGAGTGGCGCTGGTGGTGCGTTTGCCGGGCAGCGGCACCGTGGGCGTGGAAACATCATCCGGCGTGGCCGCGGCGCCGGGCAGGCCGGGGCCCGGTGTGTAGCCTTGGGCGGCAGCGGAATTGGCGCGGTTGGCCAGTTCGGCGTTATAATAGGCATGCCACTTGTCCAGCTCATCCTGCATTTTGTGGTTTTGCTCGGCGAGTTTCTCGATCTGCTGCTGGGCGGCGGGCGTGCTGGGCAATTGCATGACATCCATCACCAGTTGCTGTTTGCAGGCATAGATATGCTGCCGGATGACATCGCGGTTCCCGGCCTTGGGGCTTAAATCGAGAAATTCCTGGTAATGATAGATGGCCGCCGCCGGGTCGGAGAGTTTGTTTTCGTAGAGCCAGGCGAGTTGGTAGTGGGCGGAGGCGGAGCGGGGGCTGACCTCTAGGGCCTCTTTAAAGGCCTCCACGGCCCCGGTATAGTCCAGGGCATTCACGCGGCTTTTGCCGAGCACAAAATGGGGCTCTTTCTCATCATCCGGCTGCCCGTCACCGGGCAGGGAGCAGCCCCCGAGCAGGAGGACTAAAAAAACCGCCCCCAGGCGGTGGTTCCAACGGTTCCAAAACAACATTGGGTCACAATAATGGAAGCGGGGAGGGCGTGCAATGATGCGATTGCGGGGATTGATTTTTTCG
>CAITTG010000123.1 GCA_903895255.1 uncultured Verrucomicrobia subdivision 3 bacterium | reverse complement strand
GCACGGCGGCGTTGAGATTGACGACGGTCAAAAAATCCGGCTGAGCTTGTGGTTTTCCACGCATGCTAATCAGACAGCTTAGCTGCGGCTTTATTCAATTATATCTTGGTTTTTCAACAGCCTGCTAATGGGCAGAACTGCTGGCGGTGCTGGAAAGTTCAATCCAATAACGCGAGGAGGCAGAAAGAACATAGGGAGTGCCCAGGGAGAAATCAAAAACCGAATTGCCAGTCGTAAGGCTGGAGTCAGGAATGGTGCCAATCGTGGTGAGCGCGCTTCGGGGCGTGGGACCGGCGGCACCGACGCCGGGAACATTGCTGAAAAGGCTTACGGTGGTGGAGCCCGTTCCCAGCGTACCCACATCATTCAACAGCACTTTATCATCCACCAGGTCAAAAGCACTGGAGGTTGTGGAGAAAGAAGCGGCAATCGGCGAAACTTGCAACGCACCGGAGCCTGAAAAAGGTGTGTTGGAAAGGCTGTCAAAAATGACGGTTTGGGATTGCGCCCCCACCACGCCGAGCGCAGTTAACGACAGCAGACCAAACATCTTGATTGTTAAAAGATTTATGCATAGTAATTTAATCGCTGCTGATCTACCTTAACAATACCACAAAGTATGGATTATTGTCAAATTTTATCGGCGGGCCGGGCATGCCGGCACGCCCCCCGCTATTTTCCGTTAGTCCGGCACCCTGTCCCCCAAATGAGGGGCAATTCCCCGCTCGCCATTCGCAAGCCGCCGGATTACCCTCAGGATGCATGACGCCGTTACCCAAACCGGATGTGATTCTGACCCATGAGAGCGACCTTGACGGGCTGCTCTCCGGCTGCCTGTTGCAACAACTGGCCCGCCACCTGTTTGGCACGGAGACACCGTTGGAGGCCTACCATTATAATTATTGGAAGCAACGCGAACTGCGGGAGCGGTCCGCGTGGGTGGCGGATTTCACCTTTGAACCACGGCTGGACCGGGAAGACTGGGTCATCATTGACCATCACGTCACGGAGGGCACCCCGAAAAAGGCGCGCCTGGTGCATGATTTGAACCGGTCCGCCGGATCGCTTTGTTATGCGCTTTGCCAGGAGCACGGTCTGGCGTTGCCGGAACTCGAACGACTGGTGCATCTGAACAACGTGGCCGATTTGTTTTTGGAGGAGGACCCGGAATTTGAACTGGCGGGCGATTACGCCAACCTCGTAAAAAATTACCAGTTCTGGAATCTGCACACCCTGCTGGAAGGGAAGATCGAAAAAATGATCGATCATCCGCTGCTGGAAGTCATGGCGGTCAAACGGCGGGTGGAAAACCCCCTGGGCTTTGAATGGAGCAAGGGCAACGTGAAGGAGATTAGTCCGCAGGTGGGTTTTGTGGACACCGTGGTGGGGAACAACAACCTGGTGGTGCACCAACTGCTCGAAGCGCGTGCCACCAAGTTTCCCGTGTTGGTGACCCTCTTCCGGCGCGTGAACTCGGTGTTTGCCAGTTTTCGGAGCCGGAATGGCGAGGCCATCAAGGTGGCCGAGAAATTTCAAGGCGGCGGTCATCCCAACGCGGCCGGGGCCATGCTTCCCAAATCCGTTCGTAATGTGGCCGACGGCATCGAGTATCTTCGCCAGACGCTTAATATTAGAAAAGAAACCCAACAATCCCGGCTCAACAGTCTGGAAAACCTCTTTGCAGTAATTGAAGCCGGGCAAAAATAACACCCAAGAACCGACTCCGTTATGAACACGTTTGCCGCCAACGCCCCGGCGCGGGAGCACCCCCGCACGCTGGGCTGGCTGACCACCACCGCCATGGCCATGGGGGGCAGCAATCAAAGCTTGTTCCTGATTGGCGCGCTCTTTATCGGCCAGGACCCGATCCCGGGGCAGGGCAGCGCCGCCGTGCCCCTGTTGATTCTAGGGCTCCTGTTAAGCTGGGCGGCCGCGCCGGGCTGGGTGGAATTGATTCTCATGTATCCCCAGCGGGTGGGGGGCATTGCGGCGACCTGCGCCGAGGCATTCAAACCATACAGCCCGGTTTTGGCGAATCTAACGGGCGTTTGTTACTGGTGGGGCTGGGTGCCCACCTGCGGGCTCACCGCCCTACTCTCCGCCGCCGCCATCCATGACTGGCTGAACCTCACCATTGATGTCAAATGGATTGCCCTGGCCATTGTCTGCCTGTTTACCTTCATTAACCTTTCCGGGGTCAAATGGACTGGCCGGTTTGCCCTGCCTTTTGCCTTCACTTCCGCCACGCTGGCATTTATCTCCTGTCTAGCGCCGGTGCTGGCCGGCAAGGTGGACTGGCATCAGGCCACCGATTTCCACCTCACCCTGCCCTTCCCCGGCTGGTTTGGCGCCCTCTCCAGCGCCATGGCCGGACTGTATCTCGTGGGTTTTGCGGCCCCGGCATTTGAGGCCGCCACCTGTCATGTGGGCGAAACCATGAATCCAGAAAAAAACGTGCCCCGCG
Organism: uncultured Verrucomicrobia subdivision 3 bacterium; assembly: GCA_903895255.1. GTDB lineage: Bacteria > Verrucomicrobiota > Verrucomicrobiia > Limisphaerales > UBA11358 > UBA11358. The sequence goes on along the minus strand of CAITTG010000123.1, from coordinate 6,712 downwards.
CCGTGCTGGCCAGCGGCCTGATGGCTTCGGTTTATTTTGTCATTCTGCCCCTGGTCTGGCTGGGTGCGCTGGGCCCGGTGGAATTGGGCAAAGACCTGATCCAAGTGCTCGGACCCACGTTTGCGCCGGTATTTGGGAGCGCGGCGAAGGCGGCCGCACTGGGATTCATGACCTTCAACATGTTCCACGGCACCCTGCAACCGCTGGCCGGGGCGTCGCGCACGCTGTCGCAACTCGCGGAGGATGGACTGGTGCCGGAATTTCTCGCCTGGCGCTCCAAGACGGATGCCCCGTGGGTGGCCACGCTACTGACGGCGGGCTTTTCCATCTGGTTCATGTGGATTGGCGACCCCATCTGGCTGGTGGCCTCGGCCAATTTCACCTATCTGATCGGCATTGGCATGCCCAATATCGCGGTGTGGTTGTTGCGCCGCAATGAACCGGACCACCCCCGCCCCTACCGCGCGCCGCGGGGAACCATCCTGCTGGGCGTGGCCGCCGCGATCATGTGGGGCATTTCCGCCATTTTTGGTTTTCAACAATTTGGGCTGACCACCGTGCTGATCGGGCTGGCGTTCGCCTATTCGGGAGCTGCCCTCTATGCGTGGCGCAAATTTTCCGACCGCCGCAAAATGGGCCTGCCCGGCATCGCCCGCACCCTGCACATTAAACTTACCGGGGCCATGCTGCTGGTGTTGTTCCTGGATGGCGCGGGTTATTTGATGGCATTCAACTCGATTCCCGCCCATGACGCCGCCCTCCTCACCCTGCTGGCCGATATCTTTGTCGCGGTGGCGATGCTGACGATCACCGTGGGGTTGGTGCTGCCTGGGATGATCGCCCATTCGGCCGTGGAAGTCGCCAAGGCCGCCGACCGCCTGGCCAGCGGCACGCTGGCGGATTTTTCCCGGGCCATGCAGGCGCTTGGCCATGGCGACCTGAAGACCGCCCATGCCCGGGTGGATTACCAGCCGGTGGCCGTGCATTCCCGCGATGAACTCGGGGAAATGGCCGGGAGTTTTAACAAGCTCCAGTTGGAAATCGCTCGCAGCGCCGAAGGCCTCGTAGGCGCCCGCGACGGCTTGAGCCAAGCCCGTCAGGATCTCACGGAAGCCAATCAAAAACTCGAACAGCGGGTCAATGAACTGGCCGCGCTGCTCGTGGAACGCGAACTGGCCGAAGTCCAGCTTCGCCAGGCCAAGGAGGCCGCCGAGGCGGCCGACCGGGCCAAGAGTGATTTTCTGGCGGTCATGAGCCACGAGATCCGCACGCCCATGAACGGGGTGCTGGGCTTCGCGAGCCTGCTGCAGGAAACCCCCTTGAGCAGTGAGCAGCGTGATTATGTCAACACGATCACCAAGAGCGGCGATGCCCTGCTGGTTATCATCAACGACATCCTCGATTTCTCCCGCATCGAATCCGGCAAACTTAAGTTGGACGTGCAAACCATGGAACTCCAGCCCTGTCTGCAGGACGCTCTGGAAATGTGCACCCCGGGTCCGGACAAAGCCATCAAGCTGCGCTGGGAGATCGACCCCGATGTTCCCCGGTACATCCAGTGCGATGCCGCCCGGCTGCGCCAGGTCTTTGTCAATCTCCTCAGCAACGGGGTCAAATTCACCTCCATTGGCACCGTCAGCATCCAAGTGAGCCGTGATTCCGGCACGCTGCAAGGGTCGGATAAAATCCAACTGCGCGTAAAAGTCAGCGACACGGGCATTGGCATTCCCGCGGAAAAAATCCCCCTGCTATTCAAGCCCTTCAGCCAGGTGGACACGTCCACCACCCGCAAATGGGGCGGCACCGGCCTGGGCCTGGCCATTTCCAAAACCATTGTGGAACTGATGGGCGGAAAAATCTGGATGGAAAGCGTGTTGGGCCAGGGTTCCACGGTCACCTTCACCCTGCCCGTCAGCGTGGCCCATCCCGCACCCAAGGTCATTAACAATCTCGCGCCCCAGTTGACGATCGAGACCATGGCGGACGCGGCCGGGGTCATCAACCCGCTGCGCATCCTGCTGGTGGAGGATATCGAGGTCAACCGCGTGCTGACCTTGCGCATGCTGGGTGTGCTGGGGTGCAGCGCGGACTCCGTTGGCAACGGCCGGGAATGCCTGGAAGTGCTCCGGCACAAAAATTACGACCTCATCCTGATGGACCTGCACATGCCCGAAATGGATGGTTTCACCGCCGCCCGCGAGGTCCGCCGGCGGGGCCGCTTTAATCCGGAGGCACCGCGTCCTTATATTTGCGCGCTCACGGCCAACATCATGAACAAGGACCGGGAAGCCTGCGCGGAGGCGGAAATGGATGATTTTCTAGCCAAGCCGCTGCGCATGGACAGCCTGCGGGGCGTGCTGGTGAATGTGCAAAACTATTTGAAAAAGCCGGTGCCAAGCTAAGGTTTAGCCTTCAGCCTTTAACCTTTTATTTCTCCTCCCGCCGGCTTAAATTCAGCGGCTGACAATGGCACTTAACCTGTTCAACACCGTGTCGCGCTCGGTCCAGACCTTTGCGCCACTTGACCCCAATGGCCGCAACGTGGGTATGTACTGCTGCGGGCCGACGGTTTACGACTACGCCCACATTGGCAACTGGCGCACGTTCGTGTTCGCCGACCTGGTCCGCCGGCACTTGGAATTCAAGGGCTTTCAGGTCAACCACGTCATGAACATCACGGACGTGGAGGACAAGATCATCAAACGCGTCCGGGAGCAGAAAACCACTCTGCGGGGCTTCACCGGCCCTTATGAGACGGCGTTTTTGGAGGATTTGCGGGCGCTCGGCTGCCAGGAACCCCACCAGAAACCCCGCGCCACGGAGTATATTCCGCAGATCATCGCCCTGATTGAGAAATTGATCACCCGGGGGGTGGCCTACCGCGCGCCGGATGGGTCGGTGTATTTCAGCATTGATAAATACCGCGGCTGCGGCTGCCAGTACGGGCAGTTGCTCAAGTTGAATTTCGACGAGATGCGCGCGGGCGAACGGGTGAAGAGCGACGAGTACGCGAAGGAGTCCATCGCCGACTTTGCGCTGTGGAAGACGCGCGTGCCCGAGGATGGCGAAGTGTTCTGGCCCAGTCCCTTCGGCGAGGGCCGGCCGGGCTGGCACATCGAATGCAGCGCCATGAGCACGGCTCTGCTCGGCAACACCTTTGACCTGCACCTGGGCGGGGAGGATTTGATTTTCCCGCATCATGAGGATGAAATCGCCCAGAGTGAGGGCGCCACGGGACAGCCGTTTGTGAAATTCTGGCTGCACGGCGCGCATTTGCTGGTGGAGGGCAAGAAGATGAGTAAGTCGCTCGGGAATTATTTCACGCTGCGGGATTTGCAGGCGAAGGGTTATACGGGCCGCGAGGTGCGTTATCTTCTGCTCAAAGCCCATTATCGCGAAACCTTTAACTTCACTATGGATGGCTTGGCGGAGGCCAAGACCGCGCTGGCGCGGATTGATGAGTGTGTGGCCAAGCTGCGTGAGTTGGCGGGCGGCACAGCGGCGGTGCCGGATGTTGAATTAGTGACAGCGTTCCAGACCGCATTGGACGAGGATTTGAACATCTCGGCGGCCTGGGGTGCGGTGTTTGAATGGGTGCGGAAGACGAACCGCGCGCTGGCGGATAATACCCTTGGCGTGGCGGGTGCGGCGTCCGCGCTGGCGGGTTGGGAAAAGATTAATGCGGTGCTCGGGATTGGCCTGGCAGCGGAAGCCGAGGCGCCGGCGGAATTGCAGGCGCTGCTGGTGGAACGGCAGCTCGCGCGCAAGAACAAGGATTTTAAACGGTCGGATGAAATCCGCGACCAGCTCAAGGCCCAGGGCTGGGTGATTGAGGATTCGCCCAAGGGACAGCGGCTTAAGAAGGTGTGAGGCGCGGCCAACGAATCATTTCAACCGCAGATGAACGCAGATAAAAACGAGGGGACTGGGAAGGTCCTGCACTGTTTTGCCCGAGTCAAGTTTTGGGCCGGGTGCTTTGCGACCCTTCCGCGCCGCCCCATCTGCGTCCATCCGCGTTCATCTGCGGTTAAAAACGGTTTTAACTGCGTGGGTGCGTTTAGGTGTTTGATTCTAAATCCAAACAGGATTGAAACTAATTGATTATGCCGCGCGGACGATTCATCACGTTTGAGGGGCTGGAGGGCTGCGGGAAATCCACGCAGGTCAAGCTGCTCGCGGAGCGGCTGACGCAAGCGGGCCATCGGGTGCGGGTGCTGCGGGAGCCGGGGGGGACGCCGATTGGCGAGGAGATCCGGCACACGCTCAAGCACAGCGAGCATAACGCGGCCATGACGCCGGAGGCTGAGCTGCTGCTCATGAACGCGAGCCGCGCCCAACTTGTCCGCGAAGTCATCCGCCCCGCCCTGGCCGCCGGGGAGATTGTCATCTGCGACCGGTTTTATCATTCCGCGATCGCGTACCAAGGCTATGGCCGGGAACTAAACTTGGCGATGGTGCGGGCCATCATTGAGGTGGCCGTGGGCGAGACGCGGCCGGATGTGACGTTGCTGTTGCAGGTGCCGCCGGAAGTCAGTGCGGCGCGGCTGGAGTCGCGGTATGCGGGTCAACCGGCGGTGCGGGACCGGTTTGAGGAGGCGGACCGGGCGTTTTTTAAACGGGCGGAAAAGGGATTCGCGGCGATTGCAGCGGCGGAGCCGGGGCGGGTAAAGGTGATTGATGCGTCGGGGACAGTGGAGGCGGTGGCGGCGGGGGTTTGGGGGGTGGTGGAAGGGGTGCTTAACGATTAGATTACAGTCATGATTTGGATTATTTCAGCGACACCGCTGGCCGACTATCGATTGAAAGTTGCTTTCAACGACGGGGTGGACGGCATTTTTCCGTTCGAACCGGCACGGCGCGGCGGGGTGTTCCTAAAGTTGCTGGATCTGGATGTGTTCAACGCGGTGATCATCAACCCGGATTTTGGCTGCGTGGAATGGCCGGGCGGAGTTGACCTGTGCCCGGAATACATGCACCAAGTCATGAGTGGCGCGGAATCTACGAGGGAACCTAATGAGGTTCTGCGCGAAGAGTCCAGAAAAGGTCAAAAATAGTCATGGGGAAAAATTAGGTTTTTTTACCCATATGGCGAGAATTAGAGCGCCCATTTGTAAAGTTTCCGGGGTTGCCGCCGCCAAATGTGTCAATACACACCAAAAGAAAAATTATAACCGGTGAGGTCGACAGAACTATCTGTATCTACTACGACTTGACCATCATTGAGTTTGATTGGTGAAATGTAAATTATACCAGCATTCTTACCAGATAGCTGATAAATGTCAGAGCAATTATAATTAATAGTTACATCAAAATTCCCAACCTTTGGCACGGAAACTTGTATCTTTCCATTTGTTCCGTTAGTTGCTTGTATTTGGATATAATCAGCCGCAATGACACGTGAAACAATGATTAATGAATGAGACGTACCTGCTTGAGATAAAAAGTTTGTTAAAGTCGCAAAATTGTTGGAAGAGTTAAATATTTCCTGAGGATTTGAAAAACCCACAGACATGTAATTTGACATGGTGATTTCGCTAACAGATGCCACAGCTGCGGCTATAGAATTAGATATGGACTGCACATTGGCATCCAGCGTAAGCGAAAAACCATTGTTGAATGCTTTTACAATTGAGTTGGTCACGTCTGAAAAGGAATTAGTAGCAAGATCATTGCTTGAATTGTAGCTTAAGGTCCCAAGCTTAAATGCGGAGTGATTATTGGTGTTTAAGGAATATATTGCCGCAAACGGGATTTGAGGGAGGTTGAAGTAACCATCGAAAGGCGTTTTATAAACACCACCAGCGCCACAATTAATTGTCGCAGTGGTAGGAGTTTCCTTGCATTGAGAGATCCATGGAAATAAATGACAACAACCGTCACCCAGAATGAGAATCAAAAGTGAAAACATCGCAAGGGCAAATTTATTTTTCATAATATTTAGAATTGCCAACCACTTTTAATTTACTTAGTTCAATCTTAGCTTATACAATTTAGAGTCGAATGTCCACAATGAATGCAAAATATTTTAAAACCTAATAAATTCAAAATTTTTCATTAGACATTAGCACGGACTTACCAGGGATGCTTTTCCAGCCCGTGTGGGCTGGGCTGAGGGATGGCGGCGGGGAAGAAAGCCCCAAGCACCAACCTCCAAGCTCCAATGAAGCTCCACATTTCAAGCTTCAACATCCAAGGGCCAGGGGTTTTGAAGATTTACGAAAATAATTTATCGAACTCGTTATGGGAGCCGACCAGATGCCAGCCGAGCCAGATAGTTTTTAAAACGCAGCGATGGTTAAAAATTGAATTGGGCGGTTCCGACGTCCCTTCAGGACGGAGGGATTTGGCGGCGGCGAACCCGGCACTGGGTGCCGGGCTAATTTCCGGGGTCCCTCCGGGACGGGGGGGAGGAAGGGAGGCGGTGGGAGATTGGAAATTTCAAAAGGGGCAGAAAAATGTCCGATTTTCAAAACGAATTGACGGCAAGATCGGTGGATTATGCGAACGGTGGTTGACCAAAAGCGGCGGAGGACCGCCGCACTCCAGGACGCTAGCGCGCGGTCCGGGCAAGTGTCCTCACTATTTACACTGCGTATCGATGCAATATTACGCGAGTCGTTTGGGGTCTTCATTTTTGCATATCGTTGCCCATCTTCAAAATTGAATTGGGCGGTTCCGACGTCCCTTCAGGACGGAGGGATTTGGGGGCGAT
>CAITTG010000122.1 GCA_903895255.1 uncultured Verrucomicrobia subdivision 3 bacterium | reverse complement strand
TACTACCCGCGCTACGCGCTGATGGTCAATGCCATCCGGGCCAAATATCCTTACATGCAGCTCATTTCCGACACTGACCTGCGCGGCCGGCCGCTCCCCACGAACCCCGCGCCGGACATTGTGGACGAGCATTACTACGAATCGCCGGAATCCTTCATGGGCCGCGCCGACCAGTATGACAAGTATGACCGGAACGGTCCGAAAATCTTCGTGGGCGAATATGCCGTGACCCAAAATGCCGGCAAAGGCAACCTGCGCGCCGCCATCGGCGAAGCGGCTTTCATGACCGGCATGGAGCGTAATTCGGACGTTGTCGTCATGGCCAGCTACGCGCCGCTGTTGGTCAACCTCAACCACCGCGCCTGGAATCCGGACATGATCAATTTCGACAGTGCGAACTGGTATGGCATCCCCAGTTATTATGTGCAGCAACTCTTCAGCGCCAACCGGGGCGATGTCACGCTGCCGGTGACGGTGCAGACCGAGGCACCGCTCGACCAGCCGGTACCCGGTTGCATCGGGGTGGGCACGTGGAACACGGCTGCGGAGTTCAAGGACATCCAGGTGACCGCGCCGGATGGCAAAGTCTTGTTCCGCTCGGATTTCAGGCAGAATGCGGATGGCTGGAAGCAACTGGGGGAGGGTACTTGGGGCGTAAAAGACGGCGCTTTGCAAGAGACGGCGCAAAAGGAATTTGTTCGCGCGCTGGCGGGGGACAAATCCTGGACTGATTACACTTTGACTCTGAAAGCGCGCAAGCTGGCCGGGGCGGAGGGCTTTTTGATTCTGTTTCACATCAATGATGATGACGACCGCATCTGGTGGAATCTGGGCGGCTGGGGCAACACGCAGGATGCCGTTGAATGGGGTGGCACGCTGGATGGCCAGCCGGGTTCGATTGAGACCGGCAAATGGTACGATCTCAAGGTGGAGGTCAAGGGCGAGGCGGTCTCCTGTTATCTCAACGGGCAGCTCGTCCATCACATCGAACGTCCGCCGGTCAAGCGCCTCTTTGCCAGTGCCAGCCGGGATCAAAAGACCGGCGACGTGATCGTCAAAGTTGTTAATGGTTCCGCTGCCATCCTGACGGCCCAAGTGGATTTAAAGGGCATTAAAAACCCCGCCACCACGGCCAAGGCGACCGTGCTGACCTCGGAGAAAGGCGCGGACGAGAACACCCTGGAAAACCCGACGAAAGTTTCGCCCACCACCGCCACCCTGGATTTGACGGGCGGCACGTTGACGCACGATTTTCCGGGGAATTCGCTGACCGTTCTGCGCATTGGGGCGGGAAACTGAGGGGGAAATAAAAAGGAGGCCGGACACCTTCCGGCCTCCCAACGAGAACTGGGCACTGTTTTCTGTTTGTGCGGCTCAACCACCGTCACAATAACAACAACAATATCAACTTAACAGTTTTGGCGGGTCCGGCCAGTCACCAGTACTGGGTACAAAGGGTTTATGGGGCGGGGGAAACCACCGCCACGGCGAAGGGGGCCAGGGTCACCCGGCTGGTTGTCAGGGTGCGGCTTGCGGCAGGATTTTCGCCGGTGGAAAGATCCACCACTTCCAAACGCGCACCGGAGGCTTCGGCCGGGAGATCAACATCCACGGTGGTATTGCCTTTGTTGATCAACAACAACCGACGGCCCATGGCCGTACGATAGGCCTGGGCGGCGACTTCGGGGCGGGGTGACTGGGTCGCCACCAGGGTGTCGCCCGGACCGAAGTTGTGTTTGAGCAGCTCCAGCACCCGGAACCGGGCGTTGGGTTTGCCGGTTTCCCAATTCACCATGCTTACGCTGGGGAACTGGGTGGGATAGCCCACCAATTGGGATTCGCCCACATATTCGATTCCGAGTCTGCTCAATTCGAGGTAAAGATAAGCATACATTGCGCCGGCGGCGTTCCAATAAATCGGCTGGTTTTTCCAGCTTACATCCGGGGCGATGACACCGAGTTCGTCAATGGTGGTCTGCGTCGCGGGGCTTAACCGCTGCCGGATGGCCTCGATCTGACGGACGGTCGCGAGGAATTTGTCGGCCTGCTCGCAAAAATGCCAGAGGTCGGGACTGGCCGGGTGGCCGCCTTTTGCGGGATCCGCGTAGAAATGATAGGAAATCATGTCGAGCGTAATCCCGGGCCGGTGATTGGTGGGATTGAGGAAATATTCATAATAGTTGAGCCGGTTGGCGTAGGCCATGGCCAGACCCACAAATTTGGTCTGCGGCGAGACCGCGTGAATCGCACTGGCGATGGCATCGTAACGTTCCGTATATTGCTTCGGCGTGGTGGAGTGCTCGGCCTCGGTTTCGTTGAGGATTTCCCACCAAGGGATGGGGTAATGGTAGCCTGATTCGTGGCGCACACCTCGTTCATCCGTGAAACCGCCCAGTTCGTACCAGCTTACCAGGCGCGCGTAGTAATCTCCCAGCTCCCGGCCGGTCGGGTCTCGCAATTCCGTGCCCTGGGTGTAATGCCATTCCACCTGGTTGGGATCCGCCGGATACGTCACGGGCTTGGGCGTCTTGAACAACCAAGCGGGCATGGTGCTGAAATTTAAAATGGTGGTGTGGCCCCTGGTGGCCTCCAGGAAATCAATGGTCAACGGGTCGATGAGGCTGAAGTCCCACGAGGTGTTGGTGGCGGTGGGCGGTTCCAACTCGGCCACGGCCAGCCGGGGGTAGGGGAGCCAGGGCACATAACGCACCATTTCCGCGCCCAGGTCGTGCAGCGAGGCATACACTGGGTCGTGAATCGCCGACCCGCGCCGCAGGGGCGGATTCACCACCACTTGCAAGGTGGGGGTCGAACGGGAAACAAACCGGTCCTGCGCCCAGTCGATGGTCAGCGGGGAGGCGGTGGCAACCGCGTTGGTTTCATCGGCCAACAGGGGGCGAGCCGCCAGCAGTAGCAGACTGCCCATGAGTACAATTCGGGGATGCATGATGAAACGAGGTTAAATGCGGATAAGAGGGCCGCAAGCTTTTTAACTGGCCGCCGGTTGCCGGGTTTACCGCCGCAGAAACTTCGCCACCGCCTCCGTCCGGGTGCGCACCTGTAATTTTTCGTAAATGCGGCGGATATAGGTGTGCACGGTTTCGTAGCTGAGCCCCAGTTTTTCGGCGATTTCCTTGTACATCAACCCGTGGCTTAGGAGGTCCAGCACCTGTTGCTCGCGCTCCGAGAGGTTTTCCGTGGCCGGCACGGGGGCGGCCGGGGCTTTTTGAAAGGATTGCACCACCTTGCGGGCGATGTGCATGGTCATGGGTGAGCCGCCGCGATGCACCTCGGTGATGGCCTCCAGCAATTCCTGGGTGGGCGTGCGTTTGAGCATGTAACCGTTGGCCCCGGCTGCGAGGGCGTCGAAAATGTTTTCGGTATCTTCGTACACGGTCAGCATCATCACCTGAATCTGTGGTGCGGCAGCCTTCAACTGGCGGACACATTCCACCCCGTTCATGCCCGGCAGGTTGATGTCCATCAGCACGACGTTCGGGATCACCTTGGGAATTTCCCGCAGGGCATCCTCCGCGTTTTGGTAGTCGGCCACGCATTGAAAACCCTCGGCGCGGTTGAGCACGCGGGCCAGGGTGGCGCGCAGCTTGTCGTTATCCTCCACGATGGCTACGGTGATGGGCATAAAATAATAAGGGGTAAATGGTTTAGTTTGCCGGGGCCGGGGCCAGCGGCGCCGTGAGCCTGACGATGATGCCGCCGGCGGGCCCGGGCGTCAGGGTAAATTCCCCGCCGATTTCCTCCAACCGCTTGCGCATGTTGCGCAGGCCGTTGCGGGTCCGGGCGCGCTGTGGATCCAGATGGGCGAGGCCCCGGCCGTTGTCGGCGATTTCAAAGGTGAATTGCCCGGCGGAAAACTCCAGCCGGATCCACACCTCCGAGGCCTGGGCGTGCTTGACAACATTGTTCACCGATTCCTTGAAGGCCAGAAACACATTGTGCCGCACCTCCGGAGCCAGGGCAGCCGCGGGCAATTGCGCCGGCACCTCCGCCCGGTACCGCAGTCCGGCCAGTGCCAGGTAATCCTGGGCGTATTTCACGGCATAATTCACGAGGCCCTCCAAGGTGTCATTGGAGGGGTTCACCGCCCAGACAATTTCGTCCAGCGCATGGGTGGTCTCCCGGGCGGTTTGCAGAATCTGGTCCGCGTGCGATTCCACCTCCGCCGGCAAATCCCGGTCCGACTTGGCCATTTCACTTAACAATGCCACTTGGGTAAGGTTTGCGCCGAGCTGATCGTGCAGATCGCGGGCGATGCGCGAGCGTTCTTTCTCCAACGCCTCCTGCTGTTTGAACAGGGAAACCTCGCGCTTCAATTTTTGGGTGGAGAGGTACCGTACAATGCCGGCGACCATGGCCAGGATGGCGAGGATTACGCCGATCACAAAGGTTCGAGTCTGCCAAAACTCCGGCAACACCATAATGTCCAGCGTGCTGCCCGTGTCGTTCCAAACGCCGTCCTCGTTGGCGGCCGTCACATGGAACTGATAATGCCCCGGCCACAAATTGGGATAGCGGGCCACCCGTTCCCGGCCGGCCTCGGTCGGCTTGTTCTCATAACCCTCGAGCTGGTAACGAAACCGCACTTCACGGGGCGCGGAGAAATGTAATCCGGTATAATGAATCTCCAGTTCCTCGGATCCGGCGGGCACGATCACCGCCTGGGTCCAGGCCGAACTGAGCGCGTTGGTCTTTTGCTCCTGATCATCCACCCGCACGGACTCGATCAACACCAACGGGGCGTGGTTGTCCGGTTGCAGTTCGGCGGGATTCACCGCCACCACTCCGCGCGTGGTGGGAAACCAGAGTCGTCCGTCCGCCGCGCGGCAGGCCGCCGGTTGGGAGCCAATGGAACATTCGCGCGTGGGCAGGCCATCGGGGCGGCCGAAGGTGCGGCTCAGCGCCAGGTTGAGCGTGCCACCTGTTTTGGGAATCCGCATCAACCCGGCATTGGAGCCAAGCCAGAGATTCCCGGCATCGTCCTCGATGATGTAACTAATACTGTTGCTGGCCAGTCCGTCTTTCGTGGAGAAATGCTTCCACTGGCCATTTTGCAACTTCGCCAGACCATGCCCTGAAGTGCCCACCCACAGCACTCCATCCCGGTCCACGAACAGGGCGGAGATGTCGTTGCCCGGCGGTCCGTTTTCCGCCAGGGGAAAGGCCGTGAACGCGCCGTCCTTCAGCCGTGCCAGCCCCTGGCTTTCCGTGCCGATCCATAAATTGCCCGCAGGGTCGGCGGCCAGCGCCCGCACCGTGTTCTCGGGCAGACCGTCACGGGTGGTGCGTAATTTCCAGGTCTGTCCATCCCAACTCCCCAGCCCGTTTTGCGTGCCCGCCCACACCTGGCCCGACACATCTTCGTACAGGGCGAAAATTTGCGCGCCCAGCGGAGTGCTGCCGGCGGGCGATTGAAACGCGCCGTTTTGGAATTCAAACAGCCCCTCTCCGCGGGTTCCCGCCCAGACCGTCTGCCGGTGATCCACCAGCACCGACCAGGCATTCTGACCAATGCCCACGCCGAAATGTTGCGCCGCATTCGTCCGCCAGTAGGCGAGCCCATTGGCATTGAAGGCCATCCACAGGCCGCCGGTGCCATCCTGGGAAACCGATTGGGCGGGCAGGGGGCTCAGGTTGCCCGGTGAGAGAAACAGTTTCCGTTTCACCCGCTTCAAGCCGTCACCATCGGTGCCCACCCACAAGTTCCCCTCACGGTCCAGGGCCAGCGACAGGACGATGTCGGAGGAACGGTCCGGTCCGAGGGAGAGATGCCGGTAATCGCCCGCCGCGGTAAACCAATAGACCCCGTCGCCCTGGGTGCCCACGATCAGGTTGCCCGCGGCGTCCTCCGTTGCGGCCGTGACGGTGGCCGCGCCCCACGGGTACACCCCGTGATCCACCGCCTTGCCGTTGGTGTTGGATCCCCGCCATTTTGCGATCCGGCCATCCAGCAACCACCAGATGCCGCCCGTCCGGCTGGCCAGCAGATAATCCACTTTGGTGGCGGGGATGGTTTGCGCCACCGGCAGGTTGGGCGGCTCGAAGTTTTTGGTTTGGAAGGCGAAGATGGCGGCCTTGTTGCCCGTCGCCAGCGACTCCGATTCCCCAACCCAAATGGCCCCCGCCTGATCCGCCGCCATCATCCGGGAAATGGCCGGTCCTTGAACAAGGGTCATTTTTTCGAGTTTGCCCCCTGCATAACGCGCCAGTTGCGCATCGGCGGTGTAGAGCCAAACCGCCCCGTTCGTGTCCTCGCCCGCCGAAATCAGCCGGCTCTCGTGGCCCATGCCGCCGAAAGCCACCGTCTGCACCTTCCCGTCATGTATCATCGCCACTCCGGCGGTATCGGTGCCCACCCACAGATTGGTGTGACTGTCCTCGTACAAAAAGACAATCTGGTCGCTATTCAGTCCGGGGGTGGTGAATTCGTTGAAAATGGTGAAGGCCGTGCCGTCAAAACGAACCAGGCCTTTGGTGGTTCCCAGCCAAAGGTAACCATCGCGGGTTTGCACCAGGGCGATGACCGAGCTTTGCGGCAAGCCCTCTTCATTGCTCCACGATTCGACCGTGAAGGGGGCGTCCGTCAATTCCGCCGCCGCCAGGCACAAACTGCCGGCCAGGAGACAAAGCCAGCATCCGGCCAGGCGCGTTAGCCAGTGTTTTATCCGCATAGTGAAGGTGTGAGCACGCTGGGCACCAGCATAGGGGGCAAACCGGCCGGTTGAAATATTTTTCCAAAACCTCTTGTCACCGGCGGCGGGTGGGGTAAGTTGTCCGTGCCCATTGAGAACTGGGCACCTCGGCGGGTGTGGCGGTGTTTGTCGTGTGTCTCCGTCGCACCCGTCGTTCTTTTTTATTGCGGCCGGTCAAATCATGAGTTTAGGCACTCCGCTCACCCTGCTGCTAATACTGTTGACTCTGGCTGCCACCTGCGGTGGCACTGCCGGGCCAACTGCCGCTCCGGCCACCCCACCCGCCTTGCTGATCGTCTTGGGCAATGAACCCTTGGATGACCAAACCCCCACTGTGGACATGATCGCCCGGGTGACGCTGGCGGTTAAGTACCAGCAACAGCATCCCGGCACGCTCCTGCTCTTCACCGGCGGTGCCACGGCGGGCAAGGTTTCGGAGGCCGCCATGATGTGGCACCTGGCCCAGTCCCAAGGGGTGGCGGAATCCTCGGTCCGCTTGGAAAAAAAAGCGAATTCCACCCGCCAGAATGCTGAATTCACGGCCCCCATGGTTCAGGCAATGGTCCCTGCGCCCCGACCCATCTATATAGTCAGCAAGGCCGACCATCTCAATTGGGCCCTGCCATTATTTCAAGCATACCCGGTGTTTAAGGATGCGCAGCCGCTGGCTTGCGCGATGGACCGCCAGGCCAGCATTGACCAGATGCAGGAATATCTGCGCCAGCACGACAACCCCCGCGTGAGGGAGCGACTGCAAAAAATGGAAGCCGAAATCAAAGGCGTGGACTGATAGGACTTTGGACTTTTCCAGTAACCCCCGGTCCCTGACTTGCGTCCTATCCGGCCAATACCTTAAACTAAACTTATGAAATCTCTGTTCGTTGCGGCCGCCGGTGTTTTTGTTCTTCTGCTCAACCTGGGTGGGGTTCTTCAGGCCGCCGAACCTGCTGCCAAAAGTTTCTACAATGTGCGCGACTACGGGGCCGTCGGCGACGGTACCAACCTGGACAGCCCGGCCATCAACTCCGCGATTGACGCCGCTGCCCAGGCTGGTGGCGGCACGGTACTATTGCCCGCCGGCACTTATTTGAGCGGCTCCATTCATTTGCGCAGCAACATCCAGCTCCTGATTGATGCCGGAGCCACCATTCTCGGCGCGCCGCAATCCCTGAATGCCTACGATCCCGCCGAACCGTTCCCTGGCCAGGCCTACCAGGACGGCGGGCACACGCATTTTCACAACAGCCTGATCTGGGGCGAGAGTCTGACCAACGTCACCATCTGCGGGCGCGGCACCATTAATGGCGGCGGTCTCGTGCGCAATGACAAATTTCTCGACCACTTGAATGGCTACGCCGCGGCCCTGGCCCAAACCCCCTCCACCGACGAGCTGCGCATTGGCAACAAAGCCATTTGCCTCAAACTCTGCCGCAACATCCTTATTCGCGATGTCACCATTTTCCACGGGGGTTGGTTTGCCATTCTGGTGACCGGTTGTGACAACCTGACCATCGACAACGTCACGATTGACACCAACCGGGACGGCATGGACCTCGACTGCTGTCGGAATACGATTGTTTCCAACTGCCGGGTGAATTCCCCGAACGACGACGGCATCTGCCCCAAGAGCACCTATGCGCTCGGTGAAGCGCGCATCACGGAAAACCTCACCATCGTTAACTGCCAGGTGTCCGGGTTTGTGGAAGGCACCCTGCTGGACGGCACCATGAAGGCATGGAAGGGGGGCACGGGCCGGATCAAATTTGGCACGGAATCCAGCGGCGGTTTCCGCAATTGCACGGTGGCCAACTGCACCTTCCGGAGCTGCCACGGCCTGGCGTTGGAGGAAGTGGATGGCGGCATTCTGGAGGATATCACCATCAATAATCTCAGCATGATCGACCTGCGCGATTACGCCATCTACATCACCACGGGCGAGCGGAATCGCACCCCGAATCTCACGACCAACAGCCGTGGGCGCAACATTCTCATTTCCAATGTGATTGCCGATGGCGTCAGCAAGATGAGTGGCATCCAGATCATGGGCCTGCCGCAACAGCCCATCACCGGCGTCCGCCTCGAAAACATCCGGCTGACCAGCAACGGTGGCGGCACGGCGGCGGATGCGGCCATCGTGCCCAAGGAACTGGGCACCGGCTATCCGGAGCCGGGCAAGCTGGGGCGGCTGCCGGCCTACGCCGTTTATGCGCGGCACGTGCAGGATCTGGAGTTGGCGAACATTAACGTCAACTTTCAAACGAACGAACTGCGTCCGGCCGCCTGGTTTGGCGATATCAATGGCTTGGAAATCGACAACTTCAAGCCGCAGGTTGCCGAGGGCGTGGCGGCGGCGGTCATGGGGCCGGACGTGCGCGGCGTGGTGGTGCGCAACTCCCCCGCGCTGGCCGCGACTAAATAGTCAGATAGCGCCGAAACGGCACCATCTCCGACCGCACAAACCCCGCGCGCTCGTAGAAGCGCATGGCGGAGGTGTTGACTCCATCCGTGAGCAAGGTCACCCGCGTGCAGCCCAGCGTTTGCGCGGCGTCCAGCGCATGGTCGATGAGCTGGCGGCCCAGGCCCGAGTTCCGCCGCGCCGGGTGAATGACCATGTCCTCCAGCCACGCCGCGCGGCCGCCTTCGGCCGTGCTGATGGTGAAGAGCAGGCTCACCATCCCGAGCACTTGATTGCCTTCCCGGGCGCAAAAGATCCGGCCTATTTCCGGCTGGGTCAGGATCATTCGCAAGGCCCTTTCCTGCTTGGCGGGATCGGGTGCCAGTTCCACTTCGTGGGTGAAGAGAATGGTTAGCAGCCCGGCGAGCTGGGGCACTTCAGCCAGGGTGGCGGGGGTGATTTCCGGCATGGCGCGGCGGGTTAAATTTGGAAATCCAGCGCGGTCTGCTTGTCCGCCTTGTTGAGCACGCGCATGTCCAGACCGTCGTAAATCACCAGGGAGTTGGGATTCACACTGTTCATGATGAACACATTGCCCCCGATGGTGCTGCCCGCCCCGATGATGGTGTCTCCGCCCAGAATGGTGGCCCCGGGATAAATCGTGACGTTGTCCTCAATGGTGGGGTGGCGTTTTTTACCGCGCAATTGCTGACCGCCCGCCGTGGATTTCGCCCCCAGCGTCACACCATGATACATCTTTACATGATTGCCAATGGTGGCGGTCTCGCCCACCACTGTGCCGGTGCAATGATCCACAAAAAAATGCGTGCCGATATGCGCGCCCGGATGAATCTCCATCCCGGAACGGCTGTGCGCCCACTCCGTCATGATCCGGGGGATCAGCGGAACATCCTTCAAATACAGTTCATGCGCCAGCCGTTGCACGGCGATGGCTTCCACAAACGGATACGACACCAGCACCTCGTCCCGGCTCAGGGCGGCGGGGTCGCCGTCGAAGGCGGCCTGCACATCGGTTTGCAACACTTCGCGAATGGCCGGCAGCCGGCCCAGAAATTCCACGGTCAGGTCATGCGCCGCCCCGGCAATCCGGGGTTTTTCGAGGTCCGCCGGCGGATGATATTCCAGGCTCTTGCGGATCTCATCCTCCAGGCTGCCCAGCACTTTGTCTAGGAGGGCGGCGGTTTCCATTTTGATTTCCGAGGAATGAATCAGCTTTTCGTCAAAAAATCCGGGGAAAAGCAGGCGCAGCAAGTCCTGGGTGATGGCCGTGATGGCCCGTTTGGACGGCAGGTTTTTGCCGTCCAAATGGTTGATGCCGCCCTGGCGGGCATAAGAGGCAACAAGCTGGTTGGTGAGCTGGGTGACAGTTTCCACAATGGGGATTTAGCACAAAAATCCGGCCGCGACAAAGTTTAAATCCTTCAGGGCGCGGCGAGCACCGCCATGACCGCCGCCACGACCTGGTCCGGCGGGATCTCCGTCAGACAGCGCAAATCAATCGGGCATTTGCGCAGGAAACAGGGGGCGCAGGGTGGCGCGGCCTGGAGCAGGCGATGCCGGGGTTCGCCCGGCAGTCCGGGGCCCGTCAACTCGGGGGAAGTGCTGCCGAAGGGCACCACCACCGGTGTGCCCAACGCCGCCGCCACATGCATGGGCCCGGTGTCGTTGGTGATGAGGACGCGGCAGTGCTTGAGGGCGGACATTAATTCCCCCAGCCGGGTTTTGCCCGCCAGCGAGGTCACGTGGCCATGCGCCAGCGGGGCGGCCAGGCGCACGCGCAATTGCTCCGCCAGGGCGACGTCCCCGGGCCCGCCAAAAATTAAAAATTCGCAGTCCAGCCGCCGGTACAGTTCATTGGCGGCTTCGGCGAATGATTCCAGCGGCCACCGTTTGGCCGGCCCATATTCCGCCCCGGGATTCAGCCCAATCACGCAGCCCGTGCGCTGGCTGTCCACGGGAAAATACCGGGCCAGCCCGGAGTCGGCAAAGGGTTCCGCCCGCAGCGTGGGCGCCAGGGGGCGCGCCCCGGCTCCCAGCGCGGCCACGAGGTTTAAATAAGCATGGATGTGATGCGCGGTGCCCGGCAGCGGCGGACGGGGCGCGTCCCCGGCGCTGGCCCCGGCGATGAGCGCTTTGATTTCGCCGGCCGACCGTTTGTGCATCGCCACTAAGCCGGGGCGCGGTGGGACGGCTTCGGTGAGCAGGCGGTTGCGCCAGGGCCGGGCATAGCCCAGCCGGAAGGGGATGCCCGCGAGAAATACTTCCAAGGCCGAGCGGGGTGAATTGGGCAGCACCAGGGCATGCGTGAACTGCCGGGCGCGCAACCGCCAGCCAACGGCGAGCACCGAGGCATGGGGCTTGAATGTAAGGACATCATCCACGGCCGGGTGGGCGCGCCAAAGGTCCTGCAGTTTCTCCGCGGTAAGCAGGGTGATGTGCGCGGCCGGAAAGGCCTCGCGCAGGCGCAGCAGCGCCGGCGTGGTCATGACCGCGTCGCCCAGCCAGTTGACGCCGCGCACCAAAATCCGTCCGTGGGCAATGTCAGACATCGGGTTCACTGGCGGTTTTGCGAGGATGCTTGGGCTCGGGCGGCTTCCAGCGTTTATGGACCCAGAACCAGTTGGCCGGGTCGCGGCGGATCGCCACCTCAAAGGCGTCGTTAATTTCCTGCGTGACGTCGGCAATGGGCCGGCGGCGGCCGTTGATGGTGGTCTGAATCTCCCGGGCGTTTTCCACGCGCCATTTGCCGAGGCCAATCCGGTAGCAAATCGCCACGTGCAGCGGGCAGCGGTAACGGAGCGCGAACACCGCGGCGGCGGGTGTGACCGAGCATTCATGGCCCATGAATTTCATGCGCAAGCCGTTCGGGCCCGCGTGTTGATCCACCAGCAATCCAAGCATCGCTCCCCGCCGGGTAAGCATGGCCACCAGTTCGTCCCCCTCGGTGCGGCGTTCGAACAATTCGCAGCCCGAGCGGTTGCGCAGTTCCACCATCACCCGGTTCAATCCCGGCTGGCTGAGCGCGCGGTAGGTGGACGCGATGTGGAACGACGGCACAAACTGGTTGAACCGCGTCAGGATTTCAAACAGCCCAAAATGGCCGACGGCGAACACCCGGTTTTGTGCCTCCGGTCCGGCTACGCGTGGCAGGACGTGCTCCATGCCATCCAGTTCCACGCTCGCTTTGAGCTTCGACCAGGGCATGGTGTAGGTTTTGACCATGCACGCATAATTTTCGCCCAGGCGGCGGAAGTTTTCCCGGGCGATGGCGGTGATTTCCGCCGGCGATTTTTCGTGCCCGAAGCACATGGTCAGGTTGTTCAACGCCACCTGGCGGTGGCGCTTGTCCACAAAGTAAAAGACGCCGCCCACCCGGCGGCCCACCCAGGCCACGAACTTCAGGGGGAGCAGGCTGATGAAGCCCACCAGGGCGCTGCCCAGCCAGTAAATCAAAGTGTTGATCATTAGCGAAAGCAAATTTTGCGCACGCAATCCTGAAAATCGTTCGCCCCACTGACGATTTTAATTTCCACGCGCATGAAATAAAACGGCAGGTCGCGCCGGTCGATTTTGGGGAACCGCACGGCGTCTTTCTGGGTGGTGATGATCGTGTCCGCCTGGCGCTTCTTGCTGCGGTTGATCGTGTTCAAAATCTCCTGCTGGCTGAAGCGGTGATGATCGGCAAACCGTTTCGCATACACCAGCTCGGCCCCCAGCTTGACCAGGCTCTGCTCAAAACTTTCCGGCTGGGCAATGCCGCTGAGCGATGCCACCTTGTGCCCTTTGAGAAAGGACAGATCCTTGCGCTCGCCGGTGAAGACATCCTCCAGGTAGAGCGGACTGTGCACGCACTCAATCACCGCGGCGGTGTTGTTCAATTTGGCAATCCGCTGGCGCAGTTCGGCGGTGTTGCCATCGCTTTTGGTGATGAAAATCGTGTGGGCGCGCGCCAGGTGCGACGGCGGCTCCCGCAGGGTTCCGCGCGGCAGCAAAAACTCGTTGCCGAACGGCTGCTGCCGGTCAATCAGCACCACGTCATGGCGGCGGCCGCGCAGGTTCCAGTATTGGAAGCCGTCGTCCAGCAACAAGGTGTCGCAGCCAAATTTTTCAATCGCATACCGCCCGCTCTTCACGCGGTCCTTGTCCACCAGCACCACCACGTCCTTGAGGTTCGAGGCCAGCATGTACGGTTCGTCGCCCGCCATTTCGGAATCGAGCAGCAGCGACCGGCCGTCGGACACGACCCGGGGCGGCGTCTGGTCTTCGCGAAACAGCAGTTTGTTGAGCAACATTTGATGCACCGGCCGGGGTTTGGAACGGTAGCCGCGCGATAAAATAGCCACATTGCGGCCGGCATCCCGCAATTCGCGGGCGAATTTTTCCACCACCGGGGTTTTGCCGGTGCCGCCGACCGTCAGGTTGCCAATGGCAATGACTTGCACCCCGAGGGTTTTGTCGCGCAAAATGCGGAAATTATACAGCCAGCGCCGGATTTTGACTGCCACTTCGAAGACTTTGGAGCCGCCAAACAGCGTGGCGCGGGTCAGCCGGGCTTTATAGTCATGCCGGTCCCCGAAAATGACTTCGAGGAAGAAGGTTTCAAGACTTTCGGCCCAGACCCGGAATTTTTCACGCATCAGTCCCTCAGTGTGTCAAAACCCCACCCGTGCGGCAAGCCATCTGCACGGGTGGTTTCGCTGGGCGATGGACTGTCCCTTAGCGCCAACTTTCCAGCCTGTGGTATCGCCGAATTACAAACCGGCAGGTTATTGGCAAGGCGCACCGCCTCAGGTAGTCGGATGACCTGCGAGTTTCGAAACCCGCGACACAGCAGGTTTGGAAACCTGCGCTACGGGCGGCATCCGCCCTTCACCGTTCGGCCACATATTCACTCAGCACCCCGCCGGTGGTGGTGCGCTGGACGTTGGTCAGGCCGCTACCAGCCAGAGCCGCCAGAATGGTCGCCGGCGGCACGCATTCTTCAATCGTGGTCCAGTAATACTGCATTAATTTCGCGGTGGACTGGTTGCGCCGGCGCAACCATCCGAGGCGCGGCACCACCTGTTGCATGTAGAAACGCATGACTGGTAGCGCCAGCCGGTTGGCCGGGCGGGTTATCTCCAGAATCAATACTTTGCCGCCGGGACGCAGCACCCGTTGAAATTCTTTGAACAGCAGGTTAAGATCCTCGACGTGACGCAGGGCATAACCCATGGAGACAAAATCGCACGAGGCATCGGCGCAGGGCAGAGCGTCCCCCTTGCCTTCGAGCAGTTTTACGGGATGCCGTTTGCGGTTCTCCTCCAGCATCCCCCGGCTGGGGTCCACCCCGGTAATGTGCTGCGGAGCCAGGCCCAGGGCCAGCGCGGCCGAGATCATCAAACCCGTGCCGCTCGCCACATCCAGCAATTGCATGCCGGGCGCCAACCCCCCCTTGCGCAGGGCGTCCCGGCGGTAAAACCGGTCGCTGCCAAACGACATCATCGCGCTTACCCAGTCATAATCCGGGGCCGCCTCATCAAATAGTTGATTGATAAAGTCCTGCCGCCCCGCTGGTTCTCCGTAAAATTCCGCCAACGGACGATGCGGTGAGAGGGGGGAGGGAGAAGGCTCAATCATTACCTAACCATGCCAGCACAGGGCGGAAAGTCAAATATTGAGAGTTCGTCAGGCGTTCCATCTACCAACTTTATTCAAACTTCTGCCAGCCACTTGAAATAAGTGGCCCCTACCATTGGAACCTTTTAACTAATGCCTAGTCTGCTGAAATAATTAACCACAAATGGTTAATAAGATAAAAATATGCCGGTCCAAATTTGACAAATAACCAAGATGGTGTAATTTACCATGGTTAGGATACGGAGTCCTATTTCAAAGGGAGGATACGTGGCCAATACCAATTTAGTTCGCGATCAAGCAAACACATGCCTGGTCATGAGGCTTGTGAATTGTCCAAATAAAACCATATAAACGAATTAGAAATATAAATGAATATAAAAATAATCAAAGGCTCCATGGGTTTTGCCTCCGTGGCCGCGCTATTGGCGGCCGGTCAGGCGAAAGCTGATTTATCGGAATCATTTTCCGCGAGTTACGGGAAACCAACACCGGTGAATGTGCCGTTCTCCACCATCCTCACCCTGTCGGCTTTCAACCCGGCTTTGGGAACCCTCAAGAGCGTCACGTTTACCTTGACCTCAGACATCTATGCGCAGCCGGAAGTTTTTAACAATACCGGTGGCACCGCGCCTTATACTTCTGCCTCTGCCTCAATTCCCGTCACCGCCACGGGTCCGGCAGGTTTGACGACCTCCCTCACGGCTGTTGCCTCGGATGGGCCGGGCACGCTGGCTCCGGGTTTTGATATTCTTGCGCCGGTGTCCAATCAAACCGTTGGCACCCAATCATTGACCTCCGGCTTTGCGGCTTATGAAAGCGGCGGTGATTACAACGTCACCATTTCCAATGATTCTGCTACCTACTCGGGGCAAACTTCGCTGGCATCGGGGCTGTTTTTTGGTGGCACGGCGACCACGGATGGGTCGCTCAAAGTGACTTATGATTACAGCGTTCCGGTTCCCACCCCGGAACCTTCCGCCTTCATTGGTGGTTTCGGCGTGCTGAGCACCCTGGCGATGTTGGGCTTCCGCCGCCGCAAATAACTGCCTTCCGCCTTAAAACCATGGTTTCAAGCCGCTCTTGCGAGCGGCTTTTTATTAATCAATTATATTAACAGTCCGGATTATTGACTGTATGCTGTATTTATGAATGATGCGCAGCCCATGGTGGTGGAATTGGTGTTGCCGGCGCTGTTGCGGCATGCGCGGACCACCTATGGTCTGGCCATGCGGCGGTCGCTGGCTGCGGCTGGTTATGATGATCTGCCACGCAACGCCTTATATGTCATTGGTGGGCTGGCGCTGGGGGCGGAGGGCATTCCGCTGGGCCAACTCATCCGGGAATTGCGCGTTTCCAAGCAGGCGGCCGGACAATTGGTGGACACCCTCGTCCTGCGTGGCTACCTCGAACGCCGGTTAGACCCCGAGGACCGCCGCAAGCTCACCGTCACCCTCACCGAACGCGGCCGGGCGGCGGCGGCAGTTCAGGCGGCGGCGCGGGAACAGATCGACGCTGAATTAATTGCGCGGGTTGGGCGGGAGGATTTTGACTGCACCCGGCGGACCCTTGGGGTGCTGGTGGACATGGGTTGTGAGGTGGGCATTGAGGTCGAAGCGGAGCCATGAGGCGGGGCAGCGGTTTGGCCACCGCTGGAACACGGATTAAACCCGGGTGATAAACCTGCTGGCGGCGGGGCTCCCCTCAACCCTTCGCATTAAACTGCAATTCTGCCAGGTGGCGGTACAGTCCATCCCCGCGTTGATATAACTCCGCGTGGGTGCCGGATTCCACCAGGCGGCCGTCCTGGATGACGACGATGCGGTCCGCGCGGCGCACGGTGGCCAGGCGGTGGGCGATGATGAAGGTGGTGCGGCCCTCCATCAACCGGTCAAGGGCGAGTTGCACGAGGCGTTCGCTTTCAGAATCCAAGGAGCTGGTGGCTTCATCCAGAATGAGGATCGCCGGGTCTTTCAAGATGGCGCGGGCGATGGCGACGCGCTGACGCTGGCCGCCCGAGAGTTTCACGCCGCGTTCGCCG
This sequence comes from uncultured Verrucomicrobia subdivision 3 bacterium, assembly GCA_903895255.1. Taxonomy (GTDB): domain Bacteria; phylum Verrucomicrobiota; class Verrucomicrobiia; order Limisphaerales; family UBA11358; genus UBA11358. Next base: position 97,002 of record CAITTG010000122.1, on the reverse strand, counting down.
ACCAGCGTTTGGTAGCCTTCGGGGAAGGGGGCAATGAATTCATGGGCGTGCGCCTGGCGCGCAGCCTCCATTATCTCCGCTTCGGTGGCACCCGGGCGGCCGTAGGCGATGTTTTCATAAATACTTCCCCCAAAGAGCAGGGCCTCCTGCGGGACAATGGACATCTGGTTGCGCAGCCAGGCAAGGGGATAATCCGGAGCGGGCCGGCCATCCATCCGGATATTGCCCGTTTGTGGGTCATAAAACCGTAACAGGAGGGAAATGATGGTGGACTTGCCGGAGCCGCTGGGGCCGACCAGGGCAACTTTCTCGCCCGGCTGAACGCGGAAGGAGATGCCCTTGAGTACCTCCACCTCTGGTCGGGAGGCGTAATGGAAGTGGACGTCTTGGAACTCCACCTGGCCGCGCAGGGGTGGTAAGGTGGCGGCCTTATTCGGATTTACCGAACCTGACGGGGGGGCAAACTCCGGTTTTTCCAGCAACAATTCGCGTACGCGCTGGGTGGCACCCACGGCTTTCTGCACCTGACTGTAGAGATCGGCAAACTGCCCCATGGCACCCGCGACAAACGCCGTATAGAGCACAAACCGGGTCATTTGTCCGATGGTGATACTGCCATTTTGCAACAGCGAGGCTCCGGACCACAACACCAGCACAATGCAGCCGAACAGGGAGAAGACGATGAACGCGACGAACGCCCCCCGCAGCCGGGCGCCAGCCAGCGCCACCCGCAGGTAGGCATCCATGCTCCGGCCGTAACGCCCGATTTCAAAGGCCTCATTGACGAAGGCTTTCACGTTGAAAATGCCTTGCAGGGTTTCCTCCACGATGATGCCCGTTTCGGCCAGCTTGTCCTGGGCCTCGCGGGAATTCTTCCGCATTTTGCGGCCGAATATTACTGCCAGCACGATGACCGGCGGTATCGATCCCAGCATAATGAGAGTCAGCCGGCCAGATGTGGCGGCGATGAGCGTGATGCCGCCAAGCAAGAGGAGAATCTGGCGAAGGAATTGGGGCACGGCCATGATGAGGGTGGACTCAATCTGCGTGAGGTCCGCCGAGATGCGACTATTCAGTTCGCCCACCCGGCGCTGGCCAAAGAAGGTCATGGGCAGGCAAATCAGGCGTGCGTAGGTGTCCCGGCGCAGATCGGCGACTGCGCGCTGGCCGACCTTGGTCATGGTGGTGGAATGGAAAAAGGTGCTGGTGGCCTGGACTGCCAGCACGGCCAGCATGAGCAGGGCGACCCAATTGATATTGTGCGGGAGATAGGCGGGAACATGCGCGGTGGTGCCGGGGGTGGCGGCATCCATGAGGCTGCCGGCCAGAAAGGGGAAGCACAGGCTGAGCAGGCTCGATAAAATCAATGCACCGCAGGCGGCCAGCAGGAGGCCGCGGTGTGGTCGCAGATAGGCCAGCAGCCGGGCGGCGGAGCGCAAATTTTCGCGGTTGAGCCTTGCTTTGGGCAGGTCCAGGTCCGGCCGCCCCCTTGAATCGTAACGCGCCATAGGCGGGAAGCGTGGCAAAGTCGCGGGGCGGTCACAAGCTAACGATGGCGGAAGTACTATTGGCGGAGCAAAAAAACCGGGGGGAGTGCGGATTAAGCACGCCCCCCGGCCGACAGAATGTCCCGGAGCGAACGGCGACGCCGCTCCGTTGATGTTGAAGAATCTTTCGTCGGTTTGTCGTCGCCGCCGACTAAAGATTTCGTGGTCAGCGATAATTTTGACTACTACGCCCGGAATATGTTCAAACTTTCTTCAAAAATTTAATTCTGCCGGAAAAACGTGGGAATGCTTAATTAACAAGCCTTGCAGGGCGCGGGAAGGCAGCGTGGGCGGCCAGGCAGCGTACTGTGAGTTACTGACTCGCGCTCTGGTGGCAGCCATTGGCACTTCGGGGTCACGCTACGCCCGTTAGGGCAGATGCTTTTTGCAGGCTTGACGCTGAGGGGCGGTCTGACCCATGTTTTGCAGTTTTAAATGACGTCCACCGCCGAAAAATCCGGGGTTTTGCGCTTTCCACCTCAGTTTCTGTGGGGGACAGCCACCTCGCCGACGCAGGTGGAAGGGCATATTTCCAACGAATGGACCAGTCATGTGGCGCGCGATGGCCGGACCTGTCATCCTGCGTGCGACAGTTATCACCGTTATCCGGAGGACATTGAATGGATGGTCCGGCTGGGGGTGAAGGCTTATCGGATGGGGATTGAATGGTCGCGGTTGCAAGACCGTCCATTTGCGCCCCTAAACCAGGCGGAACTGGATCGTTATATTGACCAGTTGGACCGGCTGAAGGCGGCCGGGATAGAGCCGATGGTGGTGCTGCATCATTTTTCCAATCCGCTCTGGATCATACAGGCGGGCGGCTGGTTGAATCGCGCCACGGTGGGGGCGTTTGTCGATTATGCCACGAAGCTGGCCACGGCGTTACGGAGCCGGGTGCGGATTTGGAACACGTTTAACGAACCGGACACCTACGCATCATGCTCATACCTGATCGGGGAATTTCCGCCGGAGCAGAAATGGCGGTTTGGCCGGTATCGCCGGGTGATCATCAATATGGCGGCCGCGCACGTCAAAGTGTGCCGGGCCATCCGGCAAATCGGGTCGGGGACAGTGCCACTGGAAATCGGCTTTTCCAAGAACTGGACGGCGTTTGAGGCGTATCACCACTGGGCGCCGTGGGATCGGGCGATTGCCGCGCTCAGTCATGAATTTTTCAACCGGTTTGTGCTGCGGAGTTTCATGGGGGGGCGGCGCCGGACGGCGGCCACCTTTCTCGGAGTTAATTATTACGGACGGGTGCGTTACCGGCATACCCAGCCGCTGATTCCCACTTTTGGTTTCAGCCATGAGAAGCTGGCGGCGCTGGGGGTTTATTGTGACGACATGTTTGAGCGCCATCCCTCGGGCATGGAGCCCGCTTTGATGGAAATGCAGCGGCTCTATCATCTCCCCATTTATGTGACCGAGCACGGCTCGGCGTCAACAAACGAAGCGTTTCGCGAGAGGGATTTGAGCGAGAATCTCCAGGCCTTGCACGGGGCGATGGCGCGCGGGGTGGATGTGCGTGGATTTTTCTACTGGTCGCTGCTGGACAACTTTGAGTGGCAGTTTGGTTATGCCAAGAAATTCGGACTCATCGGGGTGGACTTCAGCGACGCCCGGCTGCCCCGCACCATGAAGCCCTTGGGAGAAATCTACGGGAACATTTGCCGGGATAATGCCATTGCAGTGCCAGCGGTTTGAGCGGGAGAGTCGAATGGGCATGAAAATAGCCAGCGAGACCGGAGGTCCGGTTCGCTGGCGTTAAAAACCGCGGTTAACTGGCGGATGCGAGCCAGCGATGGCCTCAGCCAATGAAGGCTTTGTGCACGGCGGCAATGGCCTGCGCGCCCTTGGCGAGGTCGATTATTACCGAGATTTTGATCTCGCTGGTGGAAATCATTCCGATATTCACGCCCTCACGGGCCAATACGTCAAACATCTTGCCCGCCACGCCGGTGTGGGATTTCATGCCCACGCCCACGATGGATAACTTGCCGATGTTTTCATCCGCGAGCACATCTTTGAAACCAATTTCTGATTTCAAGGCGCCAATGACCTTCTGGGCCTTGAGCAGGTCGGGCTTGTCCACGGTGAAGGAGAGGTCGGTGGCCGGGATGCCGCTGCCGTGGCTGATGTTCTGGACGATCATGTCCACGTTGACGGTGGCATCGCCGAGGGCTTTGAAAATGCGCGCGGCCACGCCGGGTTTGTCCGGCACGCCCACGAGGGTGACCTTGGCCTGATTTTTATCGAGCGCCACACCGCGCACGACGATGTCTTCCATGCTTTTCGTTTCTTCTTTCACAATGGTTCCTGGATTATCGTTCAAACTGGAGCGGACTTCAAACACGACGCCAAATTTCTTGGCAAATTCCACCGAGCGGCTCTGCATGACCTTGGCCCCGAGGCTGGCCAGCTCGAGCATTTCATCATAGGAAATCTCGGCCAGCTTGGTGGCATTGGGCACGAGGCGGGGATCGGCGGTGTAAACGCCATCCACATCGGTGTAAATCTGGCACAGGTCGGCCTTCAGGGCGGCGGCCAGGGCAATGGCGGTCAGGTCCGAACCTCCGCGACCCAGGGTGGTGATCTGGCCATCCTCGGTTTCGCCTTGAAACCCGGCGACGATGACCACATTCCCGGCCTTGAGCAGTTCATGCACGCGCTTGGGCGTGATGTTGTGAATTTTGGCCTTGGTGTGCACGCCGTCAGTAACGATGCCAGCCTGGGCGCCGGTCAGGGACATGGCGGGAATATTCGCGGCATGCAGCGCAATGGCCGTGAGCGCGATGGTTTGCTGCTCGCCGGTGGCCAGGAGCATGTCCATTTCGCGTTCGCTGGGGAGGGGGGCGATGTCCTTGGCCAGCTTGATGAGGCCGTCAGTGACGCCGCTCATGGCGGAGACCACCACGACCACCTGGTCGCCTTGGGCACGATACTTCGCCACGCGGGCGGCGACATTCTTGATGCGGTCGGTGTTGCCCACCGAGGTGCCGCCATATTTTTGAACAATTAAAGCCATACAAAAAATCATCAGAGCCGCCGACGGTCGGGCCGCCGGACGTGATCCAATGGAAATGGAAGTATAGTCAGACCTGACGGGTTTGAAAAGTTGGATTTTTCCTGCTTGCGAACCCCCCATAACCATCTACGATGCACATCACACGCTATGATTCAAGGTGGCTGCCAGAATAGGATTACTGGTAATGGCTTAGGTCATGAAGCTAGTTCTTGGATCATTTCTGCAATGGCAGCATTCATCGCTGTCAGGTCTAACATGACCGGCTCGAAGCTCACGGGAGAAAGGGCCATTCCAACCACCAAATCACGATCATGAAAATACACATCAAGCAGGATGAACAGCAGACGGGGCCTTTTGAGGCGGCGTATTTGCAAGAGCAGATTTACCGGGGGAATCTGAGTCGCGAGACTCCGGCTTGTCGGGAGGGCGGCTCGGATTGGGTGGCATTGGACACGCTGTTGCGGGAAATGAAGCCGGAACCAGCCGTGAGCGAGCCAACCCCGCCGCCCGAGCTGGAGCTCTCCCGGTTGCGCGATGCGAAGGAGCGCACGGCGCTAACCTGGCTTTATGTGGCGGCGGTGCCGGCGTGGCTGTTGCTGATTGTTTACTGCGTTGCGGGGCTGGGAATTCCGCTCCTGGTGATTGGCTTGATCTGGCTGCTAATCGTCGTTGGCGAATTGTGGTATGCGGCGCACTTGAAGACGAACGCGGTGCGGGTGACGGCGGAGCAACTGCCGGAACTGCACCGGGTGGTGCGGCAAAGTTGTGAGCGATTGGGCATGGTGTGCCCGGACGTTTATGTGATCCAGCACAACGTGTGGAACGCGTTTGCCACCAAGATTTTCAAGCGGCGGATGGTGGTTTTGTATTCCGGGGCGGTCGATTCGATTTTACTCAAGGGAGACCTGAAACAAATGGCCTGGCTGGTGGGGCATGAGCTGGGCCATCACTGGGCCGGACATTTGGATTTCCCGCAAAAACTGGCCAGGGCAGGCGGCTGGTTGATTTGGGTTAATTTGTGGCATTCACGCCGTCGGGAGCTGACCTGCGACCGGGTGGGGTTGTACTGTGCCGGCAGCCTCAAGGCCAGCCAACTGGCCTTGATGAATGCCACGGTGGGAGCGCAACTGGCGGACAAGGTCAATCTGGCAGTGGCCCAGCAACAGTGGCAGGAGCATCGCCGGGAGTTTTTTGTGAAATACCGGACGCTCTATGCCACGCACCCGCATTTGCTGGCGCGGCTGGATCATTTGGCCAGTTCGGCGAGTGAACTGGGAATCGCTTAGAGCGGGGAGAGGGGCCAGCTTCCGCTCCCGATTTCAGTGCCGGCCCAGCAAATATTCGCGGAAGATTTCGTAGTCCGCGCCCATGCGGTCGTAGTCCTCCGGAAGCTTGTTCATGGCTTCCATGGCGGGCGGGACGTCGGGGGAGAAGCCAATGGTGCGCTCGATTTCCTCGGGGAATTTCGCGGGGTTGGCGGTTTCCAAAATGGCCGTGGGCAGACCATTCAAAGGTTCAACCGCCAGACAATCTTGGAAACCGGCCCAGGCGACGGCCCCGTGGGCTTCGAGCAGAAGTTCATACTTCGTCCACACGTCGCGGATGGTTTCGCGGGTGCGGTCGTCGGAGATGGAACTGGAAAACAGGTCGCGGCGCATGGCCTCGAGATTGGGCAGGCGTTTGATTTTGCCGGTTTCGTCCATCTGGCCATCGTAGAGGGAGACCAGCCGGGCGAGGTTGCTCGGGTGGCCGACGTTCATGGCGTTGGAAACGGAGTTGCGCGAGGGCACGACTTTTTCATAGACGCCGGTGGCGAGAAAGCGCGGGAAAGCGTCGTTGTCGTTGACGGGCACGATGATCTTGCGCACGGGCAGGCCCATTTGCTTGGCCACCATGGCGCCCATCATGTCACCGAAATTGCCGCTGGGGACGGAGAACACCATATCCTCGCCGGGCTTGGCCAGCCGTGAGGCGGCGTAGAAGTAGTAAACACTTTGGGGCAGCAGGCGGCCGATGTTGATGGAGTTGGCGGAGGACAGCGGCAGGTGTTTTAAAGTGGGGTCGGCGAAGGCTTTTTTTACCATGGCCTGGCAGTCGTCAAATTTGCCATCAATGGCCACGGTGCGCACATTGCCTTTGAGCACGGTCATCAGTTTGCGCTGGCTCTGGCTGATTTCATCCTGGGGAAACAGGACCACGACCTGGAAACCGGGGATGTTGTGGAAGGCATGGGCCACGGCGGCGCCGGTGTCGCCGCTGGTGGCGGTGACGATGGTCAACTGGCGGTTTTCCTCCTGCAAAAACCGGCCCATGAGGCGCGCCATCATGCGGGCGGCAAAATCCTTGAACGAGGCCGTGGGACCCTGGTCCAGCCGCATGATGTGCACGCGGTCATAGACTTTTTCCAACGGCACCACAAAGTCATAGGCGTCCCGGCACATGGCCGCCAGCGTGGCGGGTTCCACGATGCCGTCGGTATATTGGGACAGCACGCGGAAGGCGATTTCGTGGTAGGGCAGGGCGGGGAACTCGGCGATCGCCTCCGGGTTCAGACGCGGAAAGTGCTTCAGAAAATACAAACCGCGATCGGGGGCCTGGCCGGCCAGCAGGGCCTCGCGCAAATTGACGGAGGGGGACTGGCCGTTGGTGCTGGTGAACTCGAGTCTCATGATAAAGCGTTCGTGAAATTACGGGTGCACGGATTGGAAGGCGGGGTTGGTTACCACGATTTTAATGCCTTCCTGACGGATGTTGGTTTGAAACGCCTCGGCGATGCGGTCCAGCGGGAACCGGTGCGTGATGAGGGTTTCAATGGGAATGCCGATGCGGGCGGCGCGTTGTAAAAAATGGTAGGCATTCGGGTATTCCCAACTGTTGTAAGCCCAGCTTCCGACGAGCATGATTTCCTTTTTACAAATGTCCTCGTGCGGGTTGATGGAGCATTCGCCGCCGTCCACGAAAAAGCCCACTTCGCAGATGCCGCCGCCACGCCGGACCATTTTCCACAGGTTGCTGGCGGCCTGGGGCACGCCGGTGACTTGAAAGGCAAAGTGGGCACCCAGGCCCTTGGTCACCGCGCGGACGGCGTCCACGAGGCTGTCACGATTCGCGTGGTCGCGAAAGTTAATGGTGTAATCCGCTCCCATGGTTTTGGCCAGGGCCAGGCGTTCGTTGTTGCCGTCAATGGCGATGATGTTGTTGACGCCATACGTGCGCACGATGGCGATCATCATGAGCCCGATGGGGCCGCAACCCTGCACGATGACGCGGCTGCGGAAATTGATGAGGTTGGTGCGCTTGGCGCGTTCCAGGGCATGCGCGGCCACGGCGGCCGGTTCAATGAGCACCCGCAAATCCAGACTCATGTCATTGACCACGAAAAAGGAGGAGCCCGGGCGGATGATTAAATATTCGCCAAAATAACCATTGAAATGGTTGTCGGGTTCGTCGGGCAGCAAGCCGTAGATTCGCAGATCGTCGCAGAGATTCGCCTTGGCGGGATTGTATTTGGCGATCATGCACTCCTCCGAGGTTTCCATGGTGCTGGTGACGATCTTGTCGCCTACTTTCACCGGCTTGCCCACGCTGTCCATGCGGATCTTCTCGCCGACTTGAACGACCTCGCCCGTGCCCTCGTGGCCAAGGACGACGGGGCAGAGGTTGAAAGGGTCGGCCTTGAAGCAGTGAATATCCGTGCCGCAAATGCCGCAGGCTTCCACGCGCACGAGGATTTCATCCGGGCGAATGGGGCGGAGCGGGAACTCGCGTAATTCCAGCCGTTCTTTTTGCACGAGTACGGCGGCCCGGGCTTGTGGCGGAATACCAGTGGACGCGGTCCGGGTGGGAGACGGCACCGAGGCGGGCGCGGGCGCGGCCATTTTGGCCAGCGTCTCGCGCACGATTCGTTCGATGTCGTTATCCGAGAAATTCATGGGGCGGGGGCGTTTGAGCGACGGCTTAGGCGAAGCTCTCCACGCGGATCATCACGGGTTTGGCTTTGATGACTGGCAGTTTGCTGATTTTATCCAGCGCCTTGGTCACCGCGCCGTTTTTGGCGTCGTGAATCATCAGAATCAGCGGCACGCTCTCGCCCTCGTGCCCCTCGGGTTGCACCACGGAGGACATGCCGATGTTGGCGGCGGCGAGGATGGAGGAAATTTTGGCCATGACGCCGGGTTTGTCCACCACGTTAAGGCGGACGTAATAACGCGAGACGATTTCGCTCACCGGCAGCACCGAGCCATCGCAGGAATGCGAGACGAAGGGTGGCACGCGGATTTTGGTGTTGTTGGTAAGATCGAGCGCGGCGTCCGCGAGATCACTGAGGACTGAACTGGCGGTGGCGTCCTTGCCGGCGCCGCGACCGTAGAACAGGGCGTCGCCGACGACATCGCCACGCACAAACACGGCGTTAAAGACATGGTTCACGCTGGCGAGCACGTGGGCGTTGGGTATCAGGGTGGGATAGACGGACACTTGCACCTGGCAGTATTTCCCGACCTTTTTGACCATGCCGAGCAACTTGATGGTGTAACCCAGTTGCTGGGCAAACTGAATGTCCAGGGCGGTGATGTGGCGGATGCCTTCGACGTGCACTTGCTTGGGTTTCACCCAAAAGCCATGGGCCAGCGAGGCCAGAATGCCGGTCTTATGCGCGGCGTCATGGCCGTCAATATCCAAGTCGGGCGGAGTTTCGGCATATCCGAGGCGCTGGGCATCGGCGAGGACGGCGGCGAAGTCCGCGCCCTCCAGCTTCATGCGCGTGAGGATGTAATTGCAGGTGCCGTTGACGATGCCGTAAAGAGCGTCGATGCGGTTCCCCACGAAGCCTTCGCGCAAGGTCTTGATGATGGGGATACCGCCGCAGACGCTGGCTTCATAATAGAGATTGGTGCCGTATTTATTGGCGGCCGCAAACAGCTCCTCGCCGTGGGCGGAGAGCAACGCCTTGTTGGCCGTGACGACGGGCTTGCCGAGTTTCAAGGCGGCGAGGATGATTTCCCGGGCGGTGGTGGTGCCACCGATGAGTTCCACGATGATCTGAATTTCCGGGTTGTAAACCACTTCCCGCCAGTCGGCGGTGAGCAGTTTGGCGGGAAATTTGGAGGCCCGGGCTTTTTTCAGGTCGCGCACGGCGACGCGGACAATTTCCAAGCCAACTCCAATGCGGGCGGACAAAAGGTCGCCGTTGCGTTTGAGGGCGTCAAATACGCCGCCCCCCACTGTGCCGCCGCCGATGATTCCGAGTTTGACTTGGTGCATACGAGCACCCAGCTTGCCTCGAAATCACGGGCGGGACAATTTTATTTTACTCCGCGTAATGGACGCCGCAGCCGTAAGGCCGGGTTTTGGTCACGGCCACGGGCTTGCCGGCCAGCAGGGAGTCGACGGCTGCTTTCACATAATTATGGGCGGTGCGCGGGTCGCCATCGGTTTCGGGGCGGTCGTCCATCGCCCCTTCGTAGGCCAGGGTGCCATCCTTGGCGATGACAAACAGGTGCGGGGTGGTCTTCATACCATACAGGTGGCCAATCGTGCCGGAGGGGTCAGCCAGCCAGGCGGTGGCCTTGATCTTAAAGTCGGCCCATTCCTGACGAGCTTGGGCGGGGGTCCGATAGCTGTCGTTGCTGGTACCCACGGAATCGACAATCAACCACACCACGCCTTTGGCGGTGAGCTGGGCTTGGAGTTCCTGGGCGGCACCGGTGGCGTAGTGGTTGTGGCAGAAGGGACAATCGGAGTTGTAGGATTCGAGCACGACAATTTTGCCGGCGTAATCACTCAGCTTGACGGTTTTGCCATTGATATCCGTGCCCGTGAAGTCGGGCGCGGGTTTGCCAATGTCCACGGCAAAGGTGGTGGCCGCGAGGGCCAGCGTGGAAAGCAGAACGAATAATTTTTTCATGGAAGTGGTGTTTTTTAAGTGGTTAGTTTGGACTGGGTAGAAAGGGAATCGTTCAAATTTCAATTGGTCGCGCGGTCCAGGGCGGAGAGCACGATGCCGGGGGTGAGGACTTCCGGTAGGACGATCGGCGGGGCGCTGGGGTCCTTCGGAAAGAGCAACACCAGCGGCACGCCCGCGCGGCCATGGCGGCTTAGTTCCTCAGTAATATTATCCGGGGCATGCGTGTAATCGGCCAGGAGGGCGACGGCATTCATTTCCTTGAGTTTCGCGCGTACACTGGGGATTTCCAGACTGGTTTTCTTGTTTACCTGGCAGGTGAGGCACCAATCGGCCGTGAAATCCACCAGCACCGGATGGCCCGCTGCCCGGGCGGCAGTGACGGCCTCGGGAGTCCAACTGGCCCAGTCAATGCCGTCGGCCCCGTCTTTGAGGGACACGGCCGAACCGTCGAGTTTGAGGGCGTCGCGCCAGTGGAGTTGCCCTTCCATGAGCCAGGCATAGCCACCGGTGAGCAAACCGGCCAGGATCAACAAGGCCAGGGTTTGATGGGAGCGACCGCGCTGCACGAACTCGCCATAAATCCACGCGGCAAACGCCACGAGCACGAGGAAAATGCCCAGCCACAGCACCTGGCTGCCGTAGATGCCCGCCGCCAAATTAAACAACCAGACCATGGTGAGCAGCATGGGGAAACCCATGGCGATTTTGAACTTCTCCATCCAAGCCCCGGGCTTGGGCAAATATTTCAGCCACGCTGGATTCCAACTCAGGGCCACATACGGGGCGGATAGGCCCAAGCCGACCATGAGAAAAATCAAAAGAATTACAGGTGCACTTTGTGCAAAAGCGAAACCCAAGGCGTAGCCTAGGAATGGCGCGGTGCAGGGGGTGGCGAGCGCGGTGGCCAGGACGCCGTTGAAGAAGGCGCCGGAGTAGCCGTGCTTCAGCGTGAGTTGGCTGGCGGAGTCCAGTGCCCGGCCGCTTAAATTAAACTCGAAGAGCCCAAATAAATTGAGGGCCACCAGCAATACCAGGGTGGTGAGACTGACCACGAAAATGGGGTTGCCAAATTGAATGCCCCAGCCGGCCTGGTGGCCGGCGGCTTTGATGCCGATGACCACGCTGGCCAAAATCAGGAAGGAACACAATACCCCGACGGCATAGGTGAGGCCAAGGAGCCGGACACGCGCGGGCTGGCTGCGGGCCTCGCCGACGAAGCCGAGGATTTTCAGCGCGATTACCGGCAGCACACAGGGCATGATGTTGAGAATCAAACCGCCGATGAAGGCATAGAGCATCATGAGGATGAGGGATTGCGTGGGGGCGGTGGGTGCGTTGAGGGCCGAGGTGGAGGCGGTGATCGGCACTGGGGCGGTGCTGGCGACGGTGAGTTGGACGTCGTAATTTTGGGCGCCATAATTGCCCTGGATGGTGATCACGCCGGCGACGGTTAGCGGCCAGTCGCCGGAATATTTTTTGACGGTTTTGCGAAGTTGAAAACCATTGGCCGGGGCGGTCGAGAGGTCCGTGGCGGGTTGGATTGCAAAGGTGTCATTGGCGGTGGGGTAAAAGTCCACGCTGTCCAGGTGCAAGCTTTTGGTGACGATGCCCTGGTACTTGCCGGTAACAACGAGCGGGCGGCTGTCGCCCTCGGCGGGTTTATCCCAGTAAGCTTGCAGGGACCATTCCGCCGGGTTGAGGGGGCCGGGCACTTTTTGCTGCCAGGAGGTGATGAGCGCGGCGTTGGTGGAGGCTTGGGTTTCGGTGCCGAGGTTCAGGGTGGTGGATACTTTGGCTTTGCCGGGGATGCATTGGTCCTGGCATTCGAGCCAGGTGAGGCTGGCTTGGAGGTTGAGGGGTTGGCCGGGTTTGAGGTCGGGCGACAACTTGAGCGGGACGATCAGCATGACCTCGTCCAGGTAGCCATAGGTGGTGACGTCGGCGGGGGGGAGTTTGTGGGGCAGGGGCCATTGGATGTCGCCGGCGGTGACGCCGGGCGGGAGATCCCATTTGATGGCGGTGGGGATGCCGGCTTCGCCGGGGTTTTTCCAGTAGGTATGCCAGCCGGGGTCCATTTGCAGGTCCACGCCGGCGAGGAGGGTGTCGCCGGGTTTGGCGGTGGTGGCGGAGAGCAGCAGGGTGACGCGGGTATGGGCGGCCCGGGCCGGGGGGAGACCCAGACCGAGGCAGGCGAGCAGGAGGATAATAAAGCGACGCACCGGGATTAGATGCCACAGATGGCGGATTATTTAAAATTATTTCGGTGGCAGGGGGGCGGACACCCCGAACGAGTTCGGGAATGTTCGCGAATCTTGAAGATTGGGGGCGTTGGGCATGGTCCATTGGTTGCGGGTTTTGCGCCGGGCGTAGTCAACGCCGAGGTGCCATGCAAATTTGTGACGACCCGGCGGTCGTCACCCCGGGCAAAAGCAGCCAATTTTGTCATAATGACATTCATCACGGGCGAGTTTAGCGGGGGACCCTGGACATCCGCTGTCCAGGGGCCAAAATATTTTAATTATTTTTCCGCGGGGAATTGGTAAGCTGGGGCATGCAACGGGTTGGGAATTTATTGTGGTTTTTAACACTGCTGTGCCTTTTTACCGCCGGGATTTTGCTGGGGGTGGTGGGGGCGCGCTGGCTGAAACGGCCGGCGGGGTTGCAATTGATCGGCACCTCGACAGTGGTGCAGCGGGTGCAGACGTTGGCGGATCTCGTTACCGTTAAATATGTGCTGGAGAAGGTGGTGATTCTGGATGCCCCGCCGCAGAGCACCCTGGGCGAGTATATTCAGGGGGATAACCGGGTGATGTTGCTGGCGCACGGCATTGTCAAAGCGGGGGTGGATCTCCGGGACATCACGCTGGCGGACATGGTGGTCGCGGGCAAAAACATCCGGGTGCGGCTGCCGGCGGCGCACATCACGGATTGTTATCTGGATGAACAGAAGACGCAGGTGATTGACTGGAAGCTGGGTTTCCTGCGGGCGTTCGACAAGGATTTGGAGGAGACGGCGCGGCGCGAGGCGCTGGCGGATATTCGGAGTGGCGCGCTGGCGTCGGGGATTTTGCGTGACGCGAGTGAACGGGCGCAGTGGCAACTGGCGGCGTTCCTGCATGAGGCGGGGTATGAGCAGGTGGAGTTTTTTGGCGAGGGGGTGGGGAAGACCGCTGCGGCACCGGTGGATGGGGGAAAGCAGTTTTGAGGCGGAAACTTCAAACTTCAAAATTCAAAGCGGTAAGCGGGCAATCGTAAACCACGGAATAATCAGAATACACGGAATAAAAATCGGGGAATTTAACCACGGAGGCACAGAGGCACGGAGAAACTTCAAACTGCAAACCGTACCTATCCGGTGGCTTGCCAAACGACTTTGCGATATGGGGTGTTGGCAGGGGCGCCTCCCCTCCCCAACCCTCCCCTCCATTCCGAATGGAGGGGAGGGAGCTGATATTGTGGGCGGGTAACCCAGGGCGGCCCTCGCGATGCTCGGTTGCCCTGGGCTATTCTCTTTTGCCCTTATCAGGGCTGGGGAAACGGGACCATCTGCCAAAGCAGGGGGGCCGCGTTAAAATGCGCGGCTTTCATTTTGATTCTGTCAACCAACCGGATAGGCACGCTTCAAACTTCAAACTGCAAACTTCAAAAATCAGAGAAATTCCAAGCACCAAAATCGAGAGAAGCTTCCAATTTCAGGCTCCAATCGGCGGCGAAGCCAATCCGGAGTTTTTCAGGCGGGAACCACAAAGGCGGCGGGATGCTTGATTTGTTCATCCAGCGTGGCCCAGCGCATGCCGTTTTTTTCGGCAAGGCTGGCCAGATAAAAATCGGTGGTTTTGCCCCCCACGGTTGCCTTGCGGCCTTCCAAAGCGCGCATATCACAGGGCACAAACGCCGGATGGTATTTGTCCAGAAAGGATTGGAGCATTTCCCGCGCATGGGGCAAGTCGGCACCGTGCGCAGCCACCGATACCCGCAAGAAACCCAGTTCGGTGATGGGGCAGACGGCCAGGTCCTGGCCCGGCAACCACTGGCGGGCGCGATCATGAAACACATGGTTTTGCCAGAGACAGGCAACCACGGTGGAAACATCCAAGAGATATTTCATGGCAACTCGTCCATGGCCTGGCGGGTCTCTTCCCAGGAAACCGGCGCATCGGTAACGGCCAGCAGGAGCCCGTTTTTGCGGACATAAGTTACCTTGCGTTGCACCGGCGCAAGGCGGGTAAAAATCATCCGGCCATCGCTGGAAAATTCCACGTCGAAACGGTCGCCGGGTTGGCCGGCGGGCAGAATCACGCGGCGTTTGGAATCACAGGTCACCGTCATGGTGGGACGGTCCCACCGTAGAAAGTCCTTGTCAATTAAAATTTGAATGAAATCCGGGCAACTGGTTGAGGCGGGTGCGGGTGGGAAGCTTCAAACTTCAATATTCAAAGAACCAAGATCCAAAGCGCAAAGTGGAAAGCAGGCGGGCGTAAACGGGGGATTGTAAACCACGGAATACACGGAATAAAAATCGGGGGGGAAATCAACCACGGAGGCACAGAGAAATTCCAAGCACCAACATCCAACATCCAGAGAAGTTCCAAATTCCAAGCTCCAATCGGCGGCGAAGCCAATCCGGAGTTTTTTAGGTGCGTAATGGTGCCGGCCTTACAGGCCGGGATTGGTATTCGGACCTTGCACCCAGGCCTCCAGCCTGGGCTATAACATGACGGGCTTTCAGCCTTAACACCAAAATCCAACATCCAGCATTCTGGCGCTCGTCAATCGTCAGTCGCCAATGGGAAGTGGTAACAGGCGGGGATTTTGAACCGTGAAAGACACGAAAAATGCAGGGGAGAATTTAACCACGGATGATCGCGAATTTTAAACCTGATTTTTAATTAGGAATACAGGAAGGAAGGCAATGGCCTTGGGGGTCGTGGTTTGGGGGCCGATCGTTGGTCAGCGGAAAGCGGCGGAGGACCGCCGCACTCCAGGACGCTTCGCGAGGTCGACAGGGGATGGTGCGGTCCTCGGGGCAGGGAGTGCGGGAGTCACTCCGCCGAAGGGGGATTTATGAATGGTTTTATTTTCTCCCCAAGTTCGCCAGGAGTTTGCCGTGGATGCCGTCGAAGCCGCCGTTGCTGAAGACGACGACGACGTCGCCGCCACGCGCTTCCTTCGCGACGTGGCTGACGATGGTGTCGGCATCGGCGAGATAATGGGAGTCCTTGCCGAGCATTTTTAACTCTTCCATGAGTTGCACGGGGTTGAGGCGGTCGCCGGGGGCGAGGAGTTCCAGCCGCGCGATTTGGGAGAGGATCACGACACTGGCGTCGGCAAAGGCATAGGGGAGTTCGTTTTGGAAGACGTTGCGCCGGGTGGTGTTGGTGCGGGGCTCGAAGATGGCCCAGATTTTCTCCGTGGGGTATTTGATGCGCAGGGCCTTGAGGGTCTCGCGAATGGCGGTGGGATGATGGCCGAAATCGTCCACGACGGTGACGCCGCCGGCGATGCCTTTGATCTCCATGCGGCGTTTGATGCCTTTGAAGGTGTCAAAGGCGGCCTGGATCTGCTGGTTTTTCAGGCCGCAATGCTTGGCGCAGGCCACGACAGCGAGGGCGTTGCGGACGTTGAGTTCGCCGACGAGGTTGAGGTGGAACTTGAAGCTGGGGATTTCAAAGGTGGTGGCGGTGGACCCGAACTGGAGGTTGAAGGCTTGCACGGCATTGTCCACGCCCAAGCCAAAGCGTTTGACCGGGCAATGAGTGATGTTGAGCAGTGGGGCAAGGTTGGCGTCGTCGCCGTTCCCGAGCAGGAGGCCGTTGCGGGGGACGAGGCGGATGAAATGGGAGAACGTTTTTTGGACGGCGGCGAGGTCCGCGAAGATGTCGGCGTGATCGAATTCGAGGTTGTTGATGATGGCGACCTCGGGGTGGTAGTGGATGAACTTGCTGCGTTTGTCGAAAAACGCGGTGTCGTATTCGTCGCCCTCGATGATGAACCATTCGCTGTCGGTGAAGCGGGCGCCCTGGCCGAGGTTGTTGGGGATGCCGCCGATGAGGTAGCTGGGGTTGAGGCCGTTGTGTTCGAAGACCCAGGTGAGCAGGGAGGTGGTGGTGGTCTTGCCGTGGGTGCCGCTGACCACGAGCGAGCGTTTGCCCCGGATGAAGAATTCACTCAGCAGTTCGGCCAGGGAGCAATAACGGAGCTTGTGGTCGAGGACGAACTCGGCCTCGGGATTGCCCCGCGAGATGGCGTTGCCGATGATGACGAGGTCGGGCTTGTGGGCGAGGTTTTGCTCGGCGTAGCCATTGATGACCTTGATTTTTTTGGCGGCCAAAAAGGAGGCCATCGGTTCATAAACGCTTTGGTCGGAGCCGGATACCGAAAAACCTTTGTCCTGCATGGCGGCGGCGGCGGCGGCCATGGCGGTGCCGCCGATGCCGACAAAATGGACGGATTTGATGGGTGTCGAAAACATTGCGGGGCAAATTAACGAGCAATGGGGCGGGGCACAAATATATTTAAGCTCCAAATTCCACGCACCAAGCTCCAGAGAAACTTCAAGCTTCAATACCCAAAGAAAGCCAGAGTGTTCGTAGGACGCATGAATAGTGTGGCGAACACCAGTTTGCCGCCACGATGGGATGGCGGCATCGGAATCAGTGGTTTTCTTGGTTTAGCAGGGGCGCGCGCCCGAGACGGGCGCACTCCGGGAGCGGGGTGCGCAAGAATAGCGCGAAAAACAGGTGGGTGCGCAAGAATTGCGCGGTTTGCGCGAAGGCGGGGCGGGGGATGGAGCGGTTTCAGAGGGCTGGTAACGGGGCGAAGGAAGGGCATTTAATGGTTGGTTGGGTAATTGGCATGGAGGGTGCTTGTTGAGGGGCAATTCACGGCTGGTAATAGATTATCGGCTGTGTGGCCGAAACTATAAACCAAAGCAACCAGAACACAGTTCAACGTTAACCGGAGCATTCGCAATGAAAATGAAACAACTTGCAGTCGTGTGCGGCCTGGCCGTCGCACTTTTCTTCAGTATCAACACGGTAACCGCCCAGGACAATGGCGGCGGCGGTGGCGGTCGTCCCCCGGGTGGCGGTGGTGGTTATAATGGCGGCGGTGGTGGTGGCGGCCGTGGCAACTTTGATCCGGCGCAGTTCATGCAGCGCATGATGGACAACATCAAGGATCAATTGGAATTTACGAACGACACGGACTGGGACGCGGTGCAGCCGCTGGTGCAGAAGGTCATTGAAGCCCGGCGCGATGCGGGCGGCGGGGCGAACATGATGCGCCTGATGCGCGGCAACCGGGGTGGCCAAAACGGCCAGAACAACCGCCGTGGTGGTTTTGGCGGGCCCCCGAATCCGGATGCGGAAGCCTTGCAAAAGGCGCTGGACGACAATGCCCCGGCCGGCCAGGTGAAAGAATTGCTGACCAAATATCAGGCTTCCATGAAGACCAAACAAGAGGCCTTAAAAACCGCCCAGGAATCCCTGCGCGCAGTGCTGAATTCGCGACAGGAAGCGGAGGCCACCCTGCTCGGTCTGTTGGATTAATAGCGAACGCTGGTTAACGCGGCGCACCCTTGGCATGAGCGAAACGCACTCACCGGAATATCAGCAGTTGCTGGAACGCATGGTCGCGTCCCGGCAACTGTCCGCTTTGGATGCCGAGGCTCTGCGCCGCGACCACGCCACCGTCCCGACGGAGGACGGGGTGCTGCGCTGGCTGGCCCAGGAATACGGGCTGACCTTCACCACCCTGGAGGATGTGGAGCCGGACCGGCAGTTGCTGTCGCTGTTTCCGGCGCGCCTCTTACTAAAGGAGGAATTACTGCCGTTGCAGCGGGTCAATGGCGTGGTGGAAGTGGCGACAAGCCGGTTGTTTGCCACGCAGGGCTTTGACGCCCTGAAGACAATGACGGGCCTGACCCTCAAGCCGGTGCTCGCCACCAGCGAGGTGATTCAGCGCGAAATCAAGAAACGCCTGGGCGTCGGGGCGGATACGATTGACACGCTCGAGGAGGAAAAAGGATTTGAGGTGGTGGACGAAAATGCCGAGGACACGAACCTCGACAATGCCGCCGAGGATGCCTCGATCATCCGGTTTGTGAACCAGGTCTTGAAGGACGCGATCGAATTGCGCGCCTCGGACGTTCACCTGGAACCGTTTGAAGATGAATTTCGCATCCGTTATCGCATTGACGGCGTGCTGCAGGATGTCTCGGTGCCGGCGCAGTTGAAGCGGTTTCAACCGGCGATTGTGTCGCGCGTGAAAATCCTGAGCCACCTGAACATCGCGGAGAAGCGGCTGCCGCAGGACGGGCGCATCAAGGTACGCATTGAAGATGCCGAGGTGGACATCCGCGTTTCCATCATTCCCATGCTGCACGGCGAGGCCGTCGTGATGCGTTTGCTGCGGCAGAATTCGAAGCTGCGCGGCCTGCAGGACATCGGGATGGACAAGCGGGAGCTGGAGTGTTTCCGGCGCGTGCTGCAAATGCCGCACGGCATCATTCTGGTGACCGGCCCCACGGGCAGCGGCAAAACCTCGACGTTGTACACGGCGCTGAACGAAATCAACGATTCGGACCGGAAAATCATCACGATTGAGGACCCGGTTGAATATCAGTTGAAGGGGGTCAATCAAATCCAGGTTTCCGAAAAATCGGGCCTGACCTTTGCGCGGGGATTGCGCTCCATTTTGCGCCATGACCCGGACGTGATTCTGATCGGGGAAATTCGCGACGCCGAAACGGCGCAGATCGCGGTGCAAGCCTCGCTGACGGGGCATTTGGTTTTCTCGACCCTGCACACGAATGACGCGCCCGGGGCGCTGACGCGGCTGGTGGACATGGGCGTGGAGCCTTATTTGGTGGCGTCCTCGCTGGAGGCGGTGCTGGCCCAGCGGTTGGTCCGGTTGCTCTGCAAAAGCTGCAAGGTGCCCGATGACTCCGCGACGGCGACGGCCTTCAAAGTGCGCCTGGGCATTCCGCCCAACGCGACGATTTACCGTTCGGTGGGCTGCCGCGACTGCCGCAACACCGGTTTCACCGGCCGGCATGCGATCTTTGAATGGATGGACGCGGACGCGGAAATCCGGAAGTTGATTTTGAGCAACGCCTCGTCGGATCAGATTCGCGAGGCGGCACGCCGGGGCGGGATGCGTTCGCTGGCGGACGACGGCTGGCGCCTGGTGCGCCAGGGCATCACCACGGTGGAAGAAGTCCTGAGCGTGACCACGGCAAAGGAAGTGGAACGCTCCAACCAGAACACGGAAGCGGTGCCCGGCGTGGCGGCCACGGCGGCGGCCATCGCGGTGAGCCGTCTCTGAGCGCGCGACCATGCCCACTTTTAAATACAAAGCATTGCAGGCGAACGGCAGCGTGGCGGAAGGCGTGCTGGAAGCCTCCGGGCGGCCCGAGGCGTTGCGGTTGATGGAGACGCGGGGCTTGCGGCCGGTGAACCTGGTGGAGAAGGCCGGGGCGGCGGTTAAAAAAGGCGCCGGCAAGGCCTCCGCGCCGCTGAATTTATCCTTCAAATTTGAGTCCAAAAAAGTTCCGGCCAAGGCGCTGGAAAACTTTACGCGACTACTTTCCAGTCTGCTGGCGGCCGGCGTGCCGCTGAGCCGGGCGATGGTGATTCTCTACAAGGAGAACAAGAGCCCGGTGGTGCAGGCCAAGTGGCGGGAGTTGCACGATCTCGTAGTGGACGGGATGGCCTTGTCCGACGCGATGGCGAAATCGCCGGACACCTTTCCCCAAGTTTACACCGCCATGGTGCAGGCCGGGGAAATGGGCGGGTTCCTGGACGTGGTGCTGGCGCAGATCGCGGATTTTCAACAGCGCGAAAAAGAGCTGAAATCGAAGGTGTCGACGGCGATGATTTACCCGTTGATCCTGCTGGCGCTGGCGCTGGTGGTGCTGACAGTGCTGCTGGTGTTTTTCATTCCCAAGTTTCAAAAGGTGTTTAACAGCGTGCACGGCTCCCTGCCATTGATCACGCAAATCATCATTGGCGCGAGCCACATTCTGCGGTCCTACGGCCTGTTTGTGCTGCTGGGCGTGGTGGGGGTGGGGGCGCTGCTGCGCACGTGGTTTGTGTCGGAAAAAGGCAAGCGGGTCTGGGAAATGATCCTGCTGCGCACGCCGCTGATGGGGCCGCTGGTCTCGCAGTTCGCCATGGCGCGGTTCTGCCGGATGCTGGGCACGCTGCTGGGCGCGGGGGTGCCGTTGATCCACTGCCTGAACGTTTCGCGCAAGGCGATTGGCAACCAGATTCTGGTGGACGCGGTTTCCCAGGCGATTGAACGGGTGCAGCAGGGCGGGCGGCTGGGCGAGAGCCTGGCGGATTGCAAACAATTGTTCCCGAGCTCGGTGCTGGAGATGATCGCGGTGGCGGAGGAGAGCGGCCGGCTGGATGTGGAGCTGGTGCGCATTGCCGCCGTGACGGAGGTGGATTTGGACCGGAATTTGAAGACGGCGGTGGCGTTTGCCGAGCCGATGATGCTCTTCTTGATTGCCGGGTTCATCGGCCTGATTTTCATCGGCATGCTGCTGCCGATCTTCTCGCTCCAAGATTACATTAAATAATTCACAACACGATTTATGCATATGAAAATGAATCCAACTAAACAAATAACGCAACGGGGCCGGCGGCAGGGGGCGTTTACGCTGGTGGAAATGCTGCTGGTGATCACGATTATTGGCATTCTGGCGGCGCTGGTGGTGCCGAAGATGATGGGGCGGAGCGAGCAGGCGCGGCAGGCGGCGGCGCGCTCGGATTTGTCCTCGATCAAAACGGCGCTGGACGCGTTTGAGGTGGACAACGGGTATTATCCGAAGGGCAAGAACGGGCTGGGCGATCTGATCCAGATGCCGCGGGACGCGCGGGCGTGGCACGGGCCGTATCTGGACGCGGTGCCGCAGGATCCGTGGGGCAATCCGTACATTTACGAATTTCCCGGAAAACATAATCCCAGCAGTTACGACCTGTACTCGGCGGGACCGGACGGCAAACCGGGCAATGATGATGACATTGGCAACTGGCAATCCAAGTAACCGCCGCCGGGCCGGGGCGTTCACCCTGATCGAGTTGATCCTGGTGATGACGCTGCTGGTGGTGGTGGTCTCGATGGTGGCGCCGAAAATGTCGGGGTTCATTCGCGGGCGCGCGCTGGACTCGGAGGCGCGGCGGTTCCAGGCGCTGGCGCATGCGGGACAAAGCCGGGCGGTGTCCGAGGGCATGCCGATGATGTTGTGGATGGATGCGAAGAACGGGACGTACGGGATGGAAGAGGAAACCCCGGCGGCCAACAGCGCCGATCCGAAGGCGGAGCAGGTGAGCATTGCGGAAAATGTGCAGTTGACGGTCCAGAGCACCAGCGGCACGGCGCTGACGACCTTTCACAATGTGCCGGCCATCCGGTTTACGGCGGACGGGATGATTGACGAGAACAGTCCGCAAACCATTTGCTTGACGGACACGGCGGGCGGGTCGCTCTGGCTGGTGGCCCTGAAGAACCGGACGGGATATGAAATTCGGGACACCAGCAACTAAACATCGCGCGGCGGCAGCGTTCACCCTGGCGGAAGTGCTGGCGGCAATGCTGTTTCTGGCGCTGGTGATTCCGGCGGCCGTGGAGGCCCTGCACGTGGCGGGGCTGGCGGGGGAAGTGGCGGCGCGCAAGAGCGCGGCGGCGCGGGTGGCGGACCGGGTGTTGAATGAGAGCCTGGTCCTGACCAACTGGACGGGCGGGACGCGCAGCGGAACGATTGACGAGGGCGCGCTGGAATTTAAATGGACCCTGACGAGCCAGAACTGGCCGCAGGACGCGATGGAATTGCTGACGGCCGAGGTGCATTTCTCGGCGCAGAACAAAGATTACTCGGTGAAGATGAGCACGCTGGCGAATGTGCTGACGACGCCGGGAACCACGGCGGCACCGATGGCGAGTGGACAACCTTGAAACTAAACTTAAATGCGGAGCGCGGCGGGCGGGGCTTCACGCTGATCGAAATGATCCTGGCGGTGGGGATCACCGCCATCGTGCTGCTGGCGGTGGGGGCGATCCTGTTCACGGCCTTGCATTTGCGCGACGCCACTCAGGGGCTGGTGGACGCGGAGCAGCCGCTGGACACCACGGGCACCCTGTTGCGGCGGGATTTGATGTGCATGATGTCGCCGACCACCAACGGGGTGTTCACCGGCGACTTTAAGGTGGGCAACATCACCAGCCCGGGCATCGGCCAGCCGGTGGCGATGGAACTGTACACGGCGACGGGCGCGCTGAGCGAAAACGAGCCCTGGGGCGACGTGCAAAAGGTCACCTACGAGCTGCGGACGCCGACGGATCCGACCCAGCCGGGCAAGGATTTGATCCGGAGCGTGACGCGGAACATTCTGGCCACGGCCACGGTGGATGTGGACGACCAATGGCTCATGGGCGGCGTGGACACGCTGCACATCACCTGCTTTGACGGCAACCAGTGGCAGGAAGTCTGGGACACGACGGACCCGACGACCGCGAACACCAACCTGCCGCTGGCGGTGAAAATCGAAATCCAGTTGTCCGGGGCGAACAACGGGAACGGCAAGCCGGCGCCGGTCCAGTTTCTGGTGCCGATTGACTCGCAGTCACGCACGAACACGTGAGATGAACCTTAACCGAACACAACCGCAGCAGACGGCCCGGCGTGAAAGCGCGTCGGTGCTGATCATTGTGCTGTGGATTTGCATCGGGCTGGTGAGCATCACGTTGTATTTTGCCAATTCGATGACCTACGAGCTGCGGGCGGCGGACAACCGGGTGACCGGCCTCACGGCGGAGCAGGCGATTGAGGGGGCGGCGCGGTATGTGAGTTTTGCGCTCTCGAATTTCGCCACCAACGGCGCGGTGCCCACAAGCACCCAGTTTTCGTGCGAGGCGGTGGCCATCGGAGACGCCAAGTTCTGGATCATCGGGCGGGATCCCTCGGCCACGCCGTCGGTGACGGACCCGTATTACGGCCTGATTGACGAGGGGTCGAAATTGAACGTCAACAAAGTGGGGACCAACACCCTGTCGTACCTGCCCAACATGGACAGCGACATCGCGCTCGCCATCGTCAACTGGCGGAATACGAATGCCATGGCGGACCTGACCTATGCGCAGTACGGTTACAGCGAGAAGGAGGCGCCGTTTGAAACGGTGGATGAACTGCGGCTGGTGGACGGCGTGACGGGTGACATTTTGGAGGGCGAGGATTTGAACCGGAACGGGGTGCTGGACGGCGCGGAGAAAGATGTCAACGGCAACGGACTGTGCGACCCTGGTTTGTCGGATTACCTGACGGTTTACAGCCGGGAACCGAATTTTCACTCGGACGGGTCCATTTTGACGAATGTTAATGACACGACAACGGCTGGCCAAGCGAACACGCGTTTGATGTTGCAAAATGCGAACATCAACAATTATACAACCCTGGCGAGAAATATTACCCAATATTTAAACACTGGCCGTACCTTCACCAACCTGCTGGCATTTTATATTTTTTGTCAGAATAGCGGCATGGACTCGGCGCATTTCGCCACTATTTACAACAATATAACGGTCAACTCCGGCACGCACAATTACATATCAGGACGGGTGAACATCAACACCGCGCGGGCGGATGTGCTGACGGCGCTGTTTATGGGCAGCGGGGTTGACGAGCAGACGGCGGAGAGCGCGGCGCAATCGTTGGTGAGCTACCGCGATCAAAACCCGAATTACCTGGACTCGGTGGCCTGGATGGTGGATGCCCTGGGGGCAAACAACCAGGTGATCACCAAGTTGCTCACGACGGACAAGATCACGGCGCATAGTTATCAATTCACGGCGGACATCGCGGCCGTGGGGCCGTATGGGCGCGGGTATCGCCGGGTGAAATTTATTTTTGATGTGAGCGAGGGCAGCCCGAAAATTCTGTATCGCCAGGATTTGAGCCGGCTGGGCTGGGCGCTGGGCGCGAAAGCCCGGGAAAACTTGGTGGCGAAGGCAACGAAATGAACTCTATTGTGACCATAAAACCGGCGCGACGCAAAAAGCTGACGAGTCTGCTGGGGCTGACGCTGGACGGCAGCCGGCTGGCCGGGACCGTGCTGCGCCGCCAGAATGACGCGCTGCAAGTGCAGCAGACCTTTGCGGTGACGCTGACCCTGGACCCGCTCACGGCGGCCCCGGAGTTGGTGGGACGGGAGATCCGCAATCTGCTGGATGGTGCCGGCGTCCGTGAGCGGGACTGCGTGGTGGGCGTGCCTTTGAAATGGGTGTTGATGGCGCAAACTGAGCTGCCCGACCTGCCGGCGGCGGACGCAGCGAGCCTCCTGCAGATGGAGACGGAGCGTGGCTTTCCCTGTGATGTGGCGACCCTGCAACTGGCGCAATCCGCCTGCCAACTGGCCGAGGGCCGGCAATTGGTGACGATGGCGGCGATTCCGAGCAGCCAGCTCGCGCGGCTGGAAACGGTGCTGGTGGCGGCGAAATTACGTCCGGTGAGTTTTGCGCTGGCCTTGCAGGCCTTGCAACCGCCGGCAGCGGCGGCCTCCGAGGGCGTGCTGGCCCTGGTCGTGGGCGAAACCCAGGTGGCCTTGCAAGTGAGCAGTCGGGGCGGGGTGGCGGCCTTGCGGGGGCTGGAAGGGGCGATTGAAATGGAGGCCGGCCAGCCGGTGCTGCATGCCGGGCTGGTGTCGCGGGAAGCGCGGATCACCCTGGGACAATTGCCGGCGGAAGTGCGCCAGAGTGTGAAACGCATCCGGGTGTTTGGTCCGCGCGAGCTGGCGCGCCAACTGGCCGATGAAATGGAGTTGCGATTTGAGCCCATGGGGATGACGGTGGAAGTGGTCACTGCCTATGCCCCGAATGAATTTGGCCTGGAACTGCCGCCGGCGGTGAGCCTCTCCGCAGCCTTCAGCCTGGCGGCGTGGCCCCTGGCGGGCCAGCCGCCCGCCTTTGAATTCCTGCCGCCGAAACCGACGCTCCTCCAGCAGTTGTCGGCCAAGTATTCCTCGGGGCGGTTGCAAACCATTGGTGCGGCCGCGGCAATCATCCTGCTGGTGGTGGTGGGGTTGTTTGCCTACCAGGAATCCCAACTGGTGAGTTTGCGCACCCAATGGAACGGGATGAAGGCCAAGGTGGATGATTTGAACAGCGTGCAGGGGTTGATCCGCCAGTACCGGCCCTGGTTTGATGACACGTACACGGGCCTGAGTATTTTACGCGAACTATCGCTCACCTTTCCGGAGGACGGCTCGGTGACGGCCAAAACGATTGAAGTCCGCGATGGCAATGTGGTGAGTTGCACCGGCACGGCCCGGGACAACACGGCGCTGCTGCGGACGCTGGGGCAGTTGCGCGACTCGGATGCGATTTCGGATTTGAAAGTGGAGCAGATTCGCGGCAAATCGCCGATGCAGTTCACGTTTGAATTTCACTGGGGTAATGGAGGTGGCAATGAAAATTGAAAATCGTCAGCAGTTGTTGGTGGTGATCACCCTGGCGGTGGTGGGCCTGTTAATCTGCGACAGCCTGGTGTTTGAGCCGCTGGCCGGGTGGTACGCGGCGCGGGCCAAGCAAATCGCGGAGCTGCGCGCGCAGGTAAAGAATGGAAAGTCGCTGATCGTGCGCGAGGCGGGCATTCGCGGGCATTGGGCGGACATGCGCGCCAACACGCTGCCGAACAAATCCTCCGTGGCGGACCAGCAGGTGATCAGCGCGTTTGACCGGTGGTCCCGCGAAAGCGGCGTGGAAATCACGGATATTATGCCCCAATGGAAAAACGACTCGGATGATTACCAAACCCTGAACTGCCGCGTCGAGGCGTCCGGCTCGCTGGCCGCGCTGAGCCAGTTTTTGTATGACGTGGAAAAAGGTCCGCTGGCGATCAAGCTTGATTCCATGGAAATCAGCGCCAAGGACAGCGGCGGTCAATTGCTCAATCTGGGCCTGCAAGTCAGCGGGCTTTCCCTGGTCAACCCCTCCCAGCCATGAACTTAAAACCTATTGCCTACAGCGCGGTGCTGACCATGGTCCTGGCCGGCGGCGGCCTGGCGCCAGGGCAGAACACGCCCCCCGGCCCAACGGATTATGGCCGCTTCACCCGGTTTGTCGCGGAGCGGAACATTTTCAATCCCGACCGCTATCCGCACACCTCGAGCAGTTCCCGGCATCATGTGGTGCGCCCGCCGCAGCACCGGGATGCCCCCGCCTTTGCCTTTGTGGGCGCGATGGAATACGCGAAGGGTACGTTTGCATTTTTTGACGGGAACAATGATGACTACCGCAAATCGCTGCAGCTCAATGGTAAAATCGCCGGCTATACGGTTCAGCGCATTACCCTGGGCGGGGTGAGTCTGAGCACCGGGAGCAACACGGTCTTCCTGGCGGTCGGGGCGCAGATGCGCCAGTCCACGGACGGCACGTGGGAGATTTCGGATGAGCCGCAGGATTTGTCGGGCCCGGCAGACAGTTCCGCCCCGGCCGGGGTTTCGGATTCCAGTGGTGGCGCGGCGGCGCCGGCGGCGTCCAGCGGTGACGTGAGTGATGTCCTTAAACGATTAATGAAGCTTAGAGAACAGGAGAACAAATGAAGAAACTGATGTGGCAAACCCTCCCGGCCTTGTGCGTGGCGGGACTATTGATTTCGGTGCGCGCCCAGGACAATCCGCCGGGGAACGGTGGAAATAATCTCAACCCGGCCACCCCGGAAGCACCGACCCAGCCGGGACCGGGGGAAATGCCGCCGCCGATGCCGGACAATCAGGGGCCGCCATCCGATGCTCCCGGCGGGCCTCCGGTTATGCCGGGGCAAGCACCGGAGAACCCCATGCCGTCGCCGGACAACAGTGCCCCGGCGACCGCGGATAACAGCAGCACGAATGCCGCCACCCCGGTTCCGGCCCCACCCGCCGTGCCGGAAGACCAGGCGGCGGCGATGTCCGCCCCGCTGACCAACACCTCGCCGGAGGCTTTCATGCCGCCGAGTGACGCGGGGACCAACGCGGATACGCTGCGGCTGAACTTTCGCAACGCCCCGCTGGAGATGGTCCTCAATTATTTGAGCGACGCCGCCGGGTTCATTATCGTGCTGGACACCCAGGTGCACGGCAACGTGAGTGTGATCAGCAGTCATCCCATGACCCGCGACGAGGCCGTGGACTTGCTGAATGCCGTGCTGAACAAAAACGGCTACGCCGCCATCCGGGACGGACGGACGCTGACGATTGTCAGCAAGGACGACGCCAAGACCCGGAATATTCCGGTGAAGGTTAGCAATGATCCGGACAAGATTCCCAATAACGCGGAGATTGTGACCCAGATCATTCCCATCCGGTTCGTGGAGGCGGAGCAACTGGCGAAAGACTTGTCCCTGTTTGTGTCACCGCAGGCCACGATTGTGGCCAATGAGGCGGGCAACTCGATTGTCATCACGGACACGCAGTCGAACATCAAGCACCTGGTGGAAATCATCAAGGCGGTGGACAGCAGCGCCGAGGGCGAAACGCAAATCCGGGTGTTTCATCTGCGGCACGCCAATCCCACGGACGTGGCCAATGAACTCGGGCAAATTTTCCCGTCGAACAGCGGTTCCTCCGGGACCAGCACCTCGCCGATCCGCTTTGGCGGCGGTGGCGCGGGGGGCGGTCCCGGCGGGTTTTTCGCCCGGATGATGGGTGGTGGTGGCTTTGGCGGCGGCGGTGGCGGTGGTGGTGGTGGCGCAAGTGGCAGTGGCAGCAATGCCCGCATGCAAAAGCAAACCCAAGTGCTGGCCGTGGCGGACCTGCGCACCTCCTCGGTGATTGTCACAGCCTCTTCGGATTTGATGAGCGAAATCGCCGGCATGATGGAGCAATTGGATGTGTCCTCGACGCGCGACCAGAAGGTGTATGTCTATCATCTGGACCATGGCGATCCGGAGCAGGCGGTCCAGGTGTTGCAAAGCATGTTTGGCGGCGGCACCAGCGGCAGCACCGGTTCGCGCGGGGGCACGGGTTCCTCCTCCTCTTCAACCAGCGCCCTGCAAAGCCGGGAAACCCAAAACAACAGCTCCACCGGGACTTCGGGCACCAGCTCCGGAATTGGCGGCAGCACGGGGATTGGCGGCGGTGGCGCTGGCCGGGGCGGCTTTTAATCAGGAATCCATTTAAATCGATCTAGATTATGAAAAAATCATTTTGCAAAAAAACGGTTGGCGGCATTGCCATAGGTTTGTTTAGCACCCTCCTGGCGGTGCACGCCCAGCAACGGCCGGGCGGTTTTGGTGGCGGCGGTTTTGGTGGCTTTGGTGGCTTTGGTGGTTTCGGCGGCGGCGGTGGCAGCCGCAGTGGGAGCAGTTCCAGCACCGGACAATATAATGGCAATGGCCAGGTCGGGTCGGCCACCTTCGCGGTGGACCCGGACACGCATACCATCACCGTGGTGGCCGATGAGGACACCGCCCAGCAAATCGCGCAGGTGATCAACAGCCTGGACCAGCCCAAGCGGCAGGTGCTGATCAAGGTGGTGTTCCTGGAAGTGGAGCACAACAACTCGCTGGATCTCGGTATCGACGGCGGCTGGACCGGCCCCGTGGGAAACAACCAGGTCAGCGCGGCCACGGCCTTTCCGTTGAACACCCTGAATGGGGCGACCCCCACGTATAACGCCCAGGGCGTGCAAAACACCGTGCAATCCCCCACAACGTCCAGCTCGATTGGCGGCGGGTTTGCGCAGATCATCGGCAAGGATTTCCAAGTGACCTTGCAGGCCATCGCCCAGGCGGGCAAATCCGAGGTGCTCTCGCGGCCCTCGATCATGGCGCGCGACGGCCAGCTCGCGGAAATTGTCTCGGGCCAGAGTATCTACCTGCCGAGTGGCGTGACCACGGCCACGTCCGGGGCCACGGCCGCCTCCGACCTGACCACGATCAATGGCTCGTATCAAAACGTGGGCATCCAACTGGATGTCACCCCCTTCATTGGCGCGAATAACATGGTGGAAATGATCCTGGTGCCGCAGGACACGGCGATTGACACCTCCACCCCCGGTCAGGTGATTTCCAGCGGCGGCATTTTGACCTCGCCCGTTTACGCCCCCAACATCAACAAGAGCTCCGCGAATACCGTCGTGGTGACGCCGGATGCGCAGACCGTGGTGATCGGCGGCATGATCTCCAACAGCAAGGCGGCGAACACGGCCTCCGTGCCGATTTTGGGGGACATCCCCCTGCTGGGCAACCTCTTCAAACACCAGCAAAGCAGTCGCGAGAAGCAGGAACTGGTGATCTTCATCACGCCGCACATCATTGCCGCGCCCGAGCAACTGTCCGGTTTGTATGGTTCCGAACGGGCTGCTTCCAGCGCGTTTGTGACCAATTCCTTCACCGAGAAGGAACTGGACCAGTTCCTCCAAAAGGTGCCGACCAAAAAGGGACCGTAAGTTTTGGTTGTCATTTTCGCCAGACCAGCTTATCTAACCTTAACTCATGAAACCCAACCGCCGCAGCACCCTCGTTTACGGGGTTCTGGTCCTGATCTGGGTGCTGGTGGTGGGGTGGCAGGTGGAGGAGCATTACCGGGTGCAGGAGGCGGCCAAAACCGACCTGCGCAACCGCTCGAAGGAAATTGCCAACACCCTCAGCGCGGTCCTGCGGGCGTTGCGCTTTCATGGGAGTCTCCTGCAGGAACGGCTGGAACCGGTGCTCAATGAACTGATCAATGGCCGGACCAATCAACTGGTCACGTCCAGCGAACTGCTCTCGGTGGTGCTGCTGAATACCGCCAGTGAACCATTGGTCAGCGTGGGCGCGCCCATTGATTTCTCCAACTCGGAAATCTTGCAGGCGGGCGAGCATTGGGCGGCGGGCACGGTGATTTTTGTCAATCCCATCGAGGGGGCCAATGTCTCGCCGGAGGGGGCCACGAACACTTCCGCCACCGTCGTGATTTCCCGGCGGGATTTCACCAACGGCCCGCCCGGGACCGGGCCGGATTTTCCCCGCCGGGACCGCCCGCCGGGCGATGATCGTTCCCCGCCGCCGGATTTCACGCCGCCGGGACCGCCGCCCGATCATGGCACCAATGGGGCCCTGCAAACGGGAACCGAACCACCGCCGCCGGAGGGTGGGAGCCGGCTCCGGGGTAATCGCGACAGCAACCGCCGTCCGCCCTGGCTGCGCTGGATGAATGAGGATGATTACAAGGCGCTGATTCAAAAGCGCGAACTGCACGGGCTGGTGCTGGCGATGTCCACCGAGAAATACCGGGCGACGAGTGATGACGATTTGTGGTTGCGCCTGGTCATTGCCTTTTTTGCCGGCGTGTCCGCCATCGGCGCGGGCCTGGCCTGGCGCAGCATTTCCAAGTCCTCGGAATTGCAAATCCGGTTGATTCGGGCCAGTGAACTGAACTCCCATCTCAAGGAAATGAACCTCGCCGCCGCCGGGCTGGCGCACGAAACGCGGAATCCGCTCAACATCATTCGCGGCATGGCGCAGATGCTCTCCAAGCAACCCAGCGTCACCCCGGAAATCCAGGAAAAATCCCTGGCCATCGTCCATCAAACCGACAAGGTCACGGCGCAATTGAATGAATTCATCAACTATTCCCGGCCGCGCGAAGTCCGGCGCACCCGCCTGGCGCTGGCCTCGGCGGTCAATGAAGTGGTGCGCACCCTGGGTTTCGACATTGAGGAGAAGAAATTGACGGTGGAGATCACGGGTGACCCGCTGTTTATCGAGGCGGACGAGCAGTTACTGCGGCAGGTGCTGTTCAATCTGATTATTAATGCGATTCAGGCGGCGGGGCCGGGCGGGCACATTCAAATTGCCAGCCGCAAGTCGGGTTCGTCCGAGGCCGCGCTGGAGGTGCGGGACGATGGCACGGGGGTGCCGCTGGAAAACCGGCAGGAAATTTTCAAGCCCTATTTCACGACCAACCAAAAAGGCACCGGCCTCGGGCTGGCCGTGGTGCAGCAAATTGTCCTGGCCCATGGCTGGGAAATCACCTGCCTGCCGAACGAGCCCAAAGGCGCGATCTTTCGGATTCATCATTTGAAGTTGCTGGCGTGAGAGGGGAGTGCTGGGCTTTGGCAGATACCCATGAGAAATTGAGTTTGCGGGCTGCGGTGAGATGGATTGCCGCACGATTCCTAATGGGTGCGCCTGACTAGATCAACCGTCGGTTAATTCCGGTGAGGCAAAGCTATATGACAATATAAAGAACTGACCCCTTTAGGTTTTAAGAAAATGCCGGTATTCCAAAGACCAAATTCTGAGCAAATTCGGCCCGATCTTTGTTTGCATTAGCATTTTTACCTTGCAAAATTTCCCCCAATTTAATTAGGTTCACCGGGCGCAAGATGATTTGCCCTATATTGGTTCTGCGAAATGGATCTTTGACGAAAATAATCTGTTGCCGCGCGACATCGTCAAGAGACGGATAAAGTATCGTGGCGCGACGATTATTTGCCTCCTGTCCCAATGCGTAAAGCGAAAGTTGATACAACATTTCACGTGGTAAATTTCTTTCCCAGAGGTCACGGTATTTAGCATCAACGATTGCCGAAACTTTCCCGCTGCGCATGATCATGAAATCTGGGCGAAGCTTTGGGGGACAGCGTTGGTGGGGATTGTTAGCTGGGTCGTAGTCGAAAACGCCGCGCAAAATTTTTTCATCCTGCACATCATAGCCCACTAGGTTTTCGGAAAGAAAGCGGTATAGAAGCCTCTGAAAAAAGCGATTCATGTCAAACAGAAATCCCGCGGCAGATATACTTGGAGAATTTTCTATTAAACCAACGCCGTGTGTGTTGAGAAGTATTTTAATTAGCGTCAATGCTGGCGTGTAACGTTCTGTGCGCCTGTCCAAGGATTGCCAGGCGTCGTCAAGGCTGGCTGTATCAAGTTTTCGCGGGGTGATGTTGCCTGCAAAGCTTTTTGCTAGCCGCCGGACTCGTCGTCCCAACTCTCGGTCCATCGTCATGCTAGCAGCCATTTCCAATCCTCCGTGCAATGCCTGGTTTATCTTATTGTTCTCGCTGCGGGGATGATGGACGCAGGGCAAGACGACTCCGGCTCGACTTCCTACTTTCGCGTAATTACCAAAATCAATCCGACCGCGTGGACTCGTGAGCATCGACTCCGTTCGTAGATAATCCCGATGAAGGCCGCGACTAATCAATTCGGAAGCCTCGGCCGACAACTGGTGAATCAATAAATCCTCAAAGCTGGAGGATGAAGTGGTGTAACCCACCTCGGCATACAAATCCAAATGTCGAAGCTGGTAGGCATAGCGAAGGAGATTTATTAGCGGCAACCCCGAAATTTTTGGACGGACCGTTACCAATAAATCACCCAAAGCAAACCGCCCGACAAAAGATGAGGCACGTAGCTCCAGACCAGAGGCAAGTTCTAGGATCTCAATTTGATCGTTTTCGGTCAGTTGCTTTGCTAAACGACTTGCCTCTGAATTTTCGGGCAACACCGCGCCATAAAGCTTGCTGCCCCGCACTGGCTTTCCAGTAGCCTCCCACTCGGTCAAATTGACTTCGTGCTTTGTCATTTTCCAGGTTCTTCAGGTTCTTCCTCAGGTTCCTGAACTGTGGGAAGTTGAACTTGAGTGACCGCCTCCAGGGAAGTGAATACCTCAGGTGCAGTTGCCTTGAGGGCCTGTATTAAATCCTGCTGTCGCGCCGGTAGAAAAAATTCATCGCGTACGCGCTGGCGCTCACGATCAATCATGTCCTCCCCCAAGATTTGAGAAAGGGCATCGTAATTTTCGTAGCAATATTCCTCGAGCAGTGGAACGATGTCCTCTGCGATAATCCGGGTAAACATTCCAAAATCCCTGACTGGTTTCCCGTTATCATCCAGAAAATATGCGTGGCCGATTTGCAGATTGCGTGAGTCTTTGCCAACCTGTTGGCGGACTCGATTATTTAAGGCTTCGAGCCATTTTCCTAGTGGTATGACTTCGCCGAGGATGGCCCCCGCAAAAAGTGTATAATCCGGCATCAACTCAACAAAACCAAATCGCCGACGCAAGGCCGTATCCAAAAGTGCAATAGACCGGTCGGCGGTGTTCATTGTGCCTATCACAAGCACATTTTGCGGCACAGAGAACGTATCCCCAGACAAGGGCAAAGTGACCTTTTGTCCGCGCTTATTTTTTTCAAGAAGGGTTAATAGTTCACCAAAAATTCGAGGGATGTCCCCACGATTTATTTCGTCAATGAGCAATACAAATTTCTTATCCGATTTGGAGGCGTCGATGCAAATTCTTTTGAAGATGCCGTCGCGCTTTTCAAATACCAATTGGCCGCCAGCGCCCTGTCGTGGCCGGTAGCCTTCAATAAAATCCTCATATCCAAAAGCCGGATGAAATGTGCAACACCTAAACAAACCAGAATTTGAGCCATCCCCCTCCACGATTAGTTTTTGATCATGTGTCAGGTCATCATACAGGCACCCAAATGCACCGGCAGCGACCAAATCCAAAGCAGTTTTTCTGCCCCAATGTGTTTTTCCAGTGCCCGGGGGACCGTATAAAATAGCTTGGCCTTTTCGGTCCAAAATCACCTGTAATTGGATAGGGATCTTGCCCTCTAGCTTGACCATTTTACGAATTGCCTTTTCTGTGTTCTGAGGGGTAAACATGGGTTCTTCTATGGCCGGCAAGACAGGCTCCAACAACTTACGTTCAATTTCCACCAGGTTCCTGTCGTCTTTGCGCAATTTCCATACCGTTGTTCTCAACCCTTCCGAGACCGGCAGTTTCCATTCGGGTGTTATGTGCCAGTCAACCGGGCGGCGGTGAGGGGCACCTTCCGGTGGCGTGGAGTCAAACCGGTAAGGCCCTTTAACTTTACCAACCCCTATAATTCTCTCACCCTCTGCTGCGACGACCACGTCATTTTCTTTCATGTCCTTGGTAAAGTTCCGGATTTCTCCAGCCTTACGTGATGCAACATTCGGCTCGTTCTTATACTGCTTGATAAGCATGCCCGCTAAATTTTCTTTTACCTCGTCACTTGTCAAGATTGTGGATAAATCTCCTAATTCTGCCCAGCCAATAGCCGCAAAACTTCCTGCCATCATGTCAGGCCAAATATTTTGAGCGGCCTCGCCCTCTCCGATTTTTGTGCCGATTCGCCAATATTTGATCGGAATGCCGTTGCGATCGTTGAGCGTACTGGTGAGGTGGTTTATCGGCCAATTCAGTTGAATTGCCAAACGTACGAACCGTCCGGCCGCGACATAAAGCCCAGGTTGTGTTGGCGGTATTTGAAGCAATTTAATTAAGGCATGTCTTTGCACGAATTCCGCGTGAAAATCGTCGAGTTTGTCCGGGAACAACAAACTTAGATATTTGTGTCCCCAGGCAAGCCGGGAAAAATCAGGAGAAATCTCGTCCAATTTTTTTTGGAGTTCAATGTACTGCGTGTCGGTGGCTCCAACCGGAAGTTCCTTTATTGCACCTACCGCAGCTACCAATTGATCCCGATGCATTTTGGCAATAGCAACAGCCTCTGTCACTGATAAGGTTGTTTGATTTGTGGGGTGGCCAGCCATCCAGTCCCCTGATTCCGAGTTCTTGTACAGACCAAATTTAAGTGCGCTGCCGCCAGAAATGCTGCCAAATTTCCGGGTTGGAAACTCGGGGCTGCTTTTGAACTCCAGCCAGTACACAAGGCTGTCCTGATTGCCGTGGGCATGCATCGTGTTAAGCAATACTTCGCCATCCAGAGACTGGAGTCGATCCGGGCCAAAGCGGTCACGAAATAGGGCATAGCATTCCGATAGTTTTTCTTTTGGGAGAAGCTCTCCCCGCTTTAAAAGGGATTCATAACTGGCCCGGAGAGCCTGCTGAACCCTTGGATCCAATGAAAATCCGTTAGAATCCTGAGTCAAGGCCAGCAATTCATCGGGAGGTAGTTCATTTTGAAATTTGGTTTCATCTTCAGAAGGTCCTCCAATTTTTTGTTTGTGAACCTCAGCCCATTTCTCTGCGATTTGCTGAGCAGCGGTTTCATCGAGGGATGTGTTTTTGCCAGCATCGGTGAGTTTCCATTGGCCACGTTCTCGGCTGTCCACTAGCCCTTCCCAGACCAGATATTGACGTGCCCAATGCAATTCATTGTAAAATTTGGTCTGCCCCGACTTGTTTTTGTCGGTCAGAAAATCATCTGGAAGTTTGAGGGCTTGCTGAACCTGTTGTTGAACCAATTTCGGCGTTCCACTCCCTCCCAAGGCGCGCAACGCATCAAGCACGGGCCCCATCCATTTAGTAAAACGCCAAATATTTTTCATAACCTATTATAAATAAATGCAATTTTTTTTCACCAGCTTCCTCACTATTGCCAAACTTACTTTAAATGGAGACGGCCAGATCCCAATCGGTACCTATTGGTTCCAAATAAATACTGTTTCGCTCATGCTTACACAACTAACATAAACCCGCTGCTCAGCGCAAAATCAACCCGTAAAAGTTTCTGTTATTTATAATGTCATATGTCTTTGCCCTGCAGGAATTATCCAGCGGTTGATCTAGCCGGGCGCGTCCATGGGCAATCGCGCGGCAATCCCTTTCCGCATTGTCAGCAAGCTCCATTTCTCATAGGTATCATCCAGCTCTCGTCATTAGCAACCCCAAACCAAATCAAACCAAACTGGGGGGCGTAGCCTGTGGCCGTGGTTGTCCAAAGGCCACAGCCCGGAAAACGAGTTGGCTGGCATCGGACGCAGACCAAGGTTGTCAGGGATGTTTACACGGCTGCCAACGAGCCCAAGGGTGAACCTGGTCTTGGTTTGGTTTAGGTGGATGAGGGAGCTTAATTATGGTATCGCGGCCCGATAGGCCGCCAGACCGGGGGCAAGCCCACCCAGCCCGCTGGGCTGGGCTGAGGAATGACGGCCCGTTGGGCCTCGGGCGGGGACGGCCGAATTCATCGCGATGGTCCCTGCTAATGGGCGACCCCAATATAGCGGCGGGGAAAAACGACGCGGAAGGTCGTGCCGGTGTCCGCCGAACTGGCTGTTTCCAGGCTCGCATCAAGCAATTCGCACAGGCGTTTCACAATCGAAAGTCCGATGCCTTCACCGGGCGGATCCTGGGAAGGCGTGGTGGTGGCGGTAGTGGCCGCCGCGGGCGCGGCCAGCACTTGCGAGGGTTCGCCCTGGATGGCGGCAGACTTTTCATCCGATTCCTTCGCGCTCGCGGTGGCCGCTTGCAGGCCGGCCTTCAGCGGCTCGCTCGCGGCCGACATCATTCCCGGCCCGGTGTCCTTGACCATCAGCCACCAATGCTCTTTCGTCTCGCCCCAGCTCAAGGTGACGCCGCCGTCCTCCGTGTATTTGAGGGCGTTGACCAGTAGATTTTTCGCCACGCGCCGGACTTTGTCGACATCGCCGGTGACGGCCAGGCAGGCGGGTCCTTCGGTTTTCAAGAACAGTTGGCGGGCCCGGGCGAAGGGTTGGTTGCTCCCGCCCAGTTCGGTGAGCAAGGAGCCGGCATCAAAGGCAGCGATTTCCCGATGTTCCTGACCCGCCTCCAGGCGCGCCAGGTCCATCAATTCACCCAGCATCGAAGCCAGCCCCTGCACGGACCGCTGGAGGTAGGCCGCGGCTTCCGCCCGGTCGGTTTCGGCCAGGCCGGTCCGGCTGGCGTGCGTCGCCGCCAGGCTGACCCCGAGCACGTCGCTATTCAGGTCGTGCACGGCTTGATGGTAGAGCGCGGCGCGGCGCTGTTCGAGTTCCTCCACCGTGGTCAGTGCGTTCATGAGGTCCACCGCCCGGCCGGCGGCCTCCGCCTGTTGCATGCGCTCGTATTGGGCGGCGCTCTCGCTGATGGTGTCGTTGATCAGGTGGAGCAACTGGCGGCGCGCCTCCAGCAACGCCGCCGGCTCCAGTTCGGGATGCGCGGCGGCGATCTGGTCCAGTTCCTCAAACACGCAAAACTGGAGATGCCCGCACTCGCTGACGAGTTCCTTCAACCGGTAGCCCTGCTGCCAGCGATGCAATCCGTGCTTCACCCCTTCCGCCTTTTTTTCAAGGTCGGCCGCCTCGGCTTCCGTTCCGCCCGGCAGGGAGCGCAGTTGGTGTTCATAAGCGTCGAGGATGGGGGGGATGTGGTCGAGGAATTGCCCGAGCGTGAGGGCGCGACCGGTCATTTGCTCGGGATCAGCGCGATCCAGCTTCCGCCAGGCCAGGAGAATGGCTTCCCGGCGCGCGGAGAGCAGATCGCTGAGGGCGGCTAATTGCAGGCGCTTGGTGAGAGGCATAAAGTAATAAATGTAACGATCAATGGTGCTGGCACAAATCCGTGGCTGGCAGGAGTTTGCTGTCTGGTGCTGGCGGAGTCAATGCGCGCCTTTGGAGCGCGGGAAAAACGGGTGCCGGGGGCACAACTTGAGGGCAGGCTGCCCAAGGCTAATAAACGGAAATCCTGGTGGGTGGCAAAGGATGCAGGTCAAGGTTGGCAGGGATGTTTACATTGCTGCGCCCGGGCGGCACTCTGGGTGGGAAACTTCTTTTGCCGGCCGGTTGCTTCGTTTAGGTTCTAGGCATGCCGTCTGACCCGCGCAAACCGCACCTGGACGCGCCCCGGATTCTGATTGTGGATGATGATCCCGGGCAGCGCAGCCTGCTCGAATCCTTTTTGAGCGGCCAGGGTTTTGTCACCACGCTGGCCGAGTCGGGCGAACGGGCGCTGGCCCTCCTGCCCACCGCGCCCTTTGCCATGATGATTTCCGATGTGCGCATGCCCGGGCTCTCCGGGTTGGAAACGTTGCGGCTTGCGCGCAAGGATTTTGCCACGCTGCCGGTGCTGCTGGTCACTGCCTTCCCGGACATCCGCGACACGGTGGCCGCCATGCGCGATGGCGCGGTGAATTACCTGGCCAAACCGATTGACTTGGACGAATTGCTGGCCGGGGTGCGCCAGGCCATCGGCCTGAACGTCAGCGCCCCGCTTCGTTATGATGCCGAGAAGCAACTGCCGGAGTTCGTGGTGGCCCGGAGTCCGCTCACGCAGGCGGTCTTTCGCGATGCCTCGCTGATCGCGCCCTCGGACACCCGGGTGCTGATCACGGGCGAGAGCGGGGTGGGCAAGGAGATCCTGGCGGATGTCATTCATGGCTGGAGCCAGCGCGCGGCGGGACCAATCATCAAAGTAAACTGCGCGGCCATCCCGGAAACGTTGCTGGAGAGTGAGTTGTTCGGGCATGAGAAGGGCGCGTTCACCGGCGCGCACGCCCAGCGCATCGGGCGGTTTGAGGAGGCGGACCGGGGAACGATTTTGCTGGATGAAATCGCCGAGATGTCGCCTGCGTTGCAGGCGAAGTTGTTGCGCATTACGCAGGACGGGCGGTTTCAGCGGGTGGGTGCGAACCGGGAAATTCACACGCACGCGCGGTTGCTGGCGGCGACCAACCGCAACCTGGAGACCGAGGTGAAGAACGGCCGGTTTCGCGAGGATTTGTTTTACCGGTTGAACGTGGTGGAGTTGCATCTGCCGTCCTTGCGCGAGCGGCGCGAGGATATTGTGCCGCTGGCCAGCCAGTTCGTGACCGAATTTTCGCAGGGCCGGTCCCGGCTGGCCGAGACCACGGCGCGGTCCCTGGAAAAATACCCCTGGCCGGGTAACGTGCGCGAACTGCGCAACGCCATGGAGCGGGCGGTGTTATTGTCCCGGGGCGAGTTGATCCTGCCCGATCACCTGCCGGCGCGGGTGCTGGAGGCGGGGAAATCGGCGGCGCCGGCGGAATCCTCGGAACTGGAGCGCCTGGAGGAAATCGAACGCCAGGCCATTTTCCAAACCCTGCGCCAGCATCAATCCAACCGCACCGAGACCGCAAAGGCGCTGGGCATCAGCCGGCGGACGTTGATCTACAAATTGCAGCGTTTCCGGCAGCAGGGGTTTAAGGAAGAATGACGGGGTAAAACTTCAAATTTCAAACTCCACTATTCAGAGAATATTCAATAATCAATATTCAAACGGCAGCGCGTTGATTTTCATTAGTAACTTGAACCATCCTCATTTAATATTTTTCGCATGAACCATTTGTTTTCCAGTTGTTGGCGTGGTGCTGTCCTGCTGCTTTTATCGGCCTGGCCGGCGTTTGCCCAAACCAATCTCACGGTGGCGGCGGATGGCAGCGGGCAGTTTAAAACGGTGCAGGAAGCCATCATCTCCGTGCCCGCCGGCACGGCCGCCAATCCGGTAATCATTCACATTAAGCCTGGCCGGTACCAGGAGCTGATTTATATCCAGCGCGAGAAGCGGTTTTTTCATCTGGTCGGGGAGAACCCCACCAACACGACGATTGTCTTTGGGCTTTATGCCAGCATGACCAATTTGGATGGCAAGCCCATCGGCACCTTCCACACGCCGACGGCGACAATTGATGCGGATGATTTCACAGCGGAACACGTTACTTTCGAAAACTCCGCCGGACCGGTCGGGCAGGCGCTGGCCATCCGGGTGGATGGCGACCGGGCGACGTTTCGCGACTGCCGCTTCATTGGCTGGCAGGACACGATTTTGGTGAATCGCGGCCGGCAGTATTTTGATCACTGCTACATTTGCGGGCATGTGGATTTTATCTTTGGCGCGGCGACCTCGTGGTTTGAGCATTGCCTGATTTGTTCGCGCGGGGCCGGGGGCTATTTGACGGCGGCTTCCACGCCCAACGATGTGCCTTATGGTTATGTGTTCGCGCATTGCCAGATCATCGGCGAGCGCCCGGATACGCTGACCTATTTGGGCCGGCCCTGGCGGGTTTACGCCAGCACGATTTACTTGCAATGCGAAATGTCCGGGGTGGTCCGGCCCGAGGGCTGGAATGATTGGAAAAAGCCGGAGACGCACCATACGGCCCGATATGCGGAGTTTGCCAGCACGGGGCCTGGGGCGAGTCCCGCCACGCGGGTGCCGTGGGCGAAGCAATTGACCGCCGGGGAGGCCGCGCAGATCACGGTCGCGCGGGTGCTGGGCGGGGTGGACGGCTGGCGGCCGGAGTAATTCTCCTGCGTCGCCACTAGCTCATTTCGATCTGGATTTTGGTGATTTGCGCCGGGTTGGCCAGCCATTCGTGCATGGCCCGGTCGGCCAGCCCAAACGGCACCACGCGTGTGACCGTTTCCTGGGTGGGATAGGCACCGGATTCCAAGACGGACATGACTTCCTCGAAGTTTTTGCGCGAGGCGTTGCGCGAGCCCAGGATATCGAGTTCTTTGAGCAGAAAATATTTGGTGTCGTAGGTCACCGGTTTTTTGGCATACCCTACATATACTACACGGCCGCAAAAACTGGCCTCGGCCACGGCGGTTTCAAAAGTTTCGGTGAGGCCGACCGCTTCAATCATCACCTGCGGGCCGTGGCCACCGGTTAATTCCCGCAGCCGCTCGTGCAGGCTTTCGTTTTTGGTGTTGATCACCTCGGCGGCGCCGGCCCGGCGGGCCAGGGCCAGCTTGGCATCGTCCACATCCACGGCAATCACGCGGGCCTGGCGGAGCAGGGCGGCGCCGGCAATGACGCCCAGCCCGATCATGCCGCTGCCGAGCACGCAGACGGTTTCGCCCGCCGCCACGCGCCCGCGTTCCACGGCGTGAAAGCCCACGGAAAGGGGTTCCATCAGGGCGTAGTCGGCGGCGCTGAGTTTGGGGGAATAGAGAATTTTCGACCAGGGGACGCAGATGAAATCCACGAGCGCGCCATCCCGCTGCACTCCGAGGGTCTGGTTGTGCTGGCAGGCATTGGGGCGGTCCGCCCGGCAGGAGGCGCACTGGCCGCAGGCAGTGTAGGGGATGACGGTCACCAGTTGGCCGGGTTGGAATTGTGGCGGCACGCCCGGGGTTACCGTCTCAATTTCCGCGGCGATTTCATGGCCGAGAATGCAGGGGTAGGTCATGACCGGGTTCAGCCCGCGAAAGGCATTGAGGTCGGACCCGCAATACCCAATCCGCCGGATGCGCAGGCGCACTTCACCGGGGGCCGGCTCCGGCCGGACCCGATCAACATAGGCCAGTTCGCCTGGCTGCGTCAGGGCAAGGGCTTTCATGGTTATTGATAGGTG
The DNA here is from genome assembly GCA_903895255.1 of uncultured Verrucomicrobia subdivision 3 bacterium. GTDB lineage: Bacteria > Verrucomicrobiota > Verrucomicrobiia > Limisphaerales > UBA11358 > UBA11358. Next base: position 55,463 of record CAITTG010000122.1, on the reverse strand, counting down.
GGATGACAGGCCGGGCCAATGGGTTCGAAGGATTTGTACGTGAGCACGAACTCCTGATGGCCGAGCTGTTCCGAGGCGGTGGCACCACCGCGAGCCACGCGCAGGCAATGCTCGAAAATCTCCTGCCCCACCTCGGCCAGCGTGCCGCGTCCCTCCAAAATTCGGCCGGCGTCCACATCCATGTCCTCGCTGAGATTGCGATAGGTTTCGGGATTGGCGCAGACTTTGAGCACCGGCGAGATGGCGGAGCCGACGACGGAACCGCGCCCGGTCGAAAATAGAATCAAATGCGAGCCGCAGGCGATGAGTTCCGCGATTTCGGCATTGTCATTGATGTTGGGAAACCCGAACCGGGGCGGACCATCCGGCACGACATCCAAGAGGTACAGTCCGCCGCCGCGGGGCACGTCACCGGGTTTGATGAGACCGGAGATGGGGGCGTCACCGCTTTTGCAATAAGCGCCCATGGATTTTTCCTCGAGGGTGGACAGACCACCCTCGGCGTTACCCGGCGCGAAGCTGCCATGACCCATGATGGTGTAATACTTCGCGGCCTTTTCCACGGAGGCCCGCAGGATTTCCCCGAGCTCGGCGTTCACGGCCCGTTTTAGCATGATTTGCTCGCAGCCGATGAGTTCGCCGGTTTCCTCGAAAATGCACGTCGCCCGCTCCGCCACCAGCCGGTCGAAGGCCCGGCCGATGCCGGGGTTGGCGGTGATGCCGCTGGTGGCATCCGAGCCGCCACAAACGGTGCCCACAATCAGCTCATCCAGGCGCATGGTCTTGCGGGGGACCTCCGCCAGCGCGGCCAGGGTGGTTTCGACCCACGCCGTCCCCTCGGCGATGGTGCGGCGGGTGCCCCCGGTTTGCTGAATCACCAGAGTGTGCACCGGCCGGCCGGAGGCCGCGATGGCTTCGCGCAAGTGTTTGCGGTCGAAACTTTCGCAGCCCAGCGAGACGAGCAGCACCGCGCCGACATTGGCGTGGGTGCACAGCGCGCGGAGCATTTTAAAACTGTATTCGTTCGGATAACAGCCGCCAAAGCCGGCGAGCTGCACGCCGCGATGGCGGAAGGGGAAGACAATTTCGCGGGCGACATGGTGCGCGCACTCGACGAGGTAAACGACGAGCAATTGGTTGCGAATGCCCTTGCAGCCGTCGGGGCGGAGCCAGGCTTGTTCAGTGAGAATCATGACAATTTTAAATGGCTGGTGGGTTGGGTGGCGGCGCGGTCCAGGTGGACATAGCCTCCGTCCACGAAGAGCAGTTGTCCGGTGGTGTGCGCGGAAACCGGCGAGGCGATGAAGGCCACCATCCGGGCGATCTCGGTGGCCGTGGTGGTGCGGTGACCGAGGGGAATGGTCTGCTGCAATTGCGCCAGGGCCGTCGCCGGGTCGGGCGACTGCTGCAGCCACCGCTCGTAATTGGGGGTCATCACCTCGGCGGGAATCACACAGTTGACCCGGATGCCATGGCGGGCCAGGTCCACCGCCCACTCCCGGGTGAGGGCATTGACGCCCCCCTTGGCGGCGGCGTAACCAGAGGTGCCGCCCTGGCCGGTGACGGCGCATTTGGAGCCGATGTTGACGATGTTGCCGCGACTGGCAATCAAGGCTTCCAGCGTGTGGTGCACCAGGGAAAAGCAGGGGGTGAGATTGCGGTCCAGCGAGGCGCGAAATTCCGCGACGGACTGGCGGAGGCCAACGGCATCGTTGCCCCCGGCATTGTTTATGACCACGTCAATCCGGCCGTGTTTGGCCAGAATGGCGGCCACCACCCGTTGCACGTCCGGCTCCGCGGTCAGTTCGCAGAGGTGGCTTTCCACCCGGTGGCCCTGGGCGGTTTCCGCGGCGACCAGCCGGGCGGCTTCCTCCGGGTTGCGGTTGAGCACGCAGGTGATCGCGCCCTCGGCGGCGAAGACTTCGCTGATCGCGCGCCCAATGCCCTTGGTGCCGCCGGTGACGAGCACCACTTGATCGGATAGTTGCAAGTTCATGTTAGTGTCCTTGGGGCACGAAAAGATGACCATCCTCCAGCGTGTAAGTGGGGATGTAATCGCTCCGCATGTTGTGCAAATGCACGTGTTCGCCCGCCGGGATGGCGCGGGTAGCCGACCCGATCGGCACGCCGTATTTAAGGATGATTTCCCCGGCCGCCAAATCGCGCGCGGCCACCTTGTCTCCCAGCTTTACGGTTTGGCGCACCACCAGCGGCTGGCCGGACAACATTTCTGTGCTCCCGGCCGCCAGCGGTTTCAAGGCCACCGCGACATTATCTTTGGCTGAGATGAGCAGCAATCCTTCCATAAAAATTTCGATGATGATGGTTTCGCTTTTTTGTCAGTGGGACACGGCCGACGGCGCCTTCGCCATTATCGGCTCCAGATCCTGCCGGAACAGCCGCGGCCAGTAAAACCCATAAAGCATGATTCCGGCAAAGCAAGCCAGGGGCACCAGAAAGCCCACCCGCATGGAATAATGATCCGCCAGCCAGCCCATGAGCATGGGCATGATGGAGCCGCCCACGATGGCCGTCACCATCCAGGCCGAGGCCAGCTTGGTGCGTTCCCCCAATCCGCGAATGGCCAGGGCAAAGTGCGTGGGGTACATGATGGACATGAAGAAGAAACTCAGGATCAGGGCGATCACGGAAATCCAGCCGATGCCCAGGAAGACCAACGCCATGAGGATGACATTGGCGAGCGCGTAAAGACCCAGCACCCGGTGGGCCGGGGCAAACCGCAGGATGGCGCTGCCGGAGAACCGACCCAGCGTGAAGAAAATGAAGGCCAGCGAAAGCGTGGCGCTGGCGCAGTAATCGGTAATCTGCCAGTGGCCATTTTGTTGAAACTTCATATTGTCCGGGAGCAACTGGGCCAGCCAGTCCGGCAGCACGGGGGTGTATTGCGGGTCTTTCAGGTAATTGATGAAAAAGCTGAAGATGCCCGTCTGGGCGGCGCAATAAAGAAATTGCGAGACCACCGCCAGAACGAAATGCCACTCCTGATGGAGGGGGCGGAGCGGGGCGGGTTTGGCAGTGGTGGACGCCGTTTCCGCCGGGGCATGCAGGTCCGGCACGGGCGCAAGGCTGAAGGCCGCCAGCAGCAGCGCCACGATAACCGCCACCACCAGGTAAGGCAGGTACAGGCTGGCATTGCTGGTGTTGACCTCGCCCGTCTTGGAAAGAATAAAGGAGCCGCCCAACAAGGGGCCAAAAATCCAGCCCACGGCATTGCAGCTTTGGGCCAGATTAATGCGGGCCACGCCGGATTCCGGAGCGCCCAGCACCGTGGCGTAAGGATTGGCAATCGTCTCAATGAACGTGAACCCGCAGGCCACCAGGCCCAGCGCGAGGAGGAAGGCGGCGAACACCTGCATTTCCGACCCGGTAATTTTGGTCACGGGCACAAAGCACAGGCAGCCGATGGTGATCACGGACAGGCCGAACAGGATCCCCCCGCGATAGCCAAAGCGCCGGGCGAACAGCCCGGCGGGGAGGGCCAGTAAAAAATACCCGCCGTACCAAAAACCCTGCACCAGGGCGGATTGCGCCTTGGTGACGTGCAGGGAATTTTGGAAATGCTTGTTCAGCACGTCAATCATGCCGTTGCACAGCCCCGAAAGGCCAAACAGACAGCAGACCAGCACAAAGGTGGTCAGATGGCTCCGGCCATCCGGAGTCCGAAACCAGCCGCCCGCATTTTTGGTATTCATGGTTTGGGTGACTGGGAGTGAATCGTGGCGACAGTTTAAAAACCAATGCTGGCCCCGCCATCCACCGGCAGGACGACGCCAGTGATGAACTTTCCGGCCGGGGAACACAGATAAACTGCCGCCCAGCCGATGTCCTCAGGATCACCGAAGCGGGCCATGGGGGTGCGGCCGATGATTTTGTCTTTCCGCGCCGGATCCCCAGCCAGCGCTTTGTTCAGCATCTCCGATTCAATCCAGCCGGGAGCGATGGCATTGACGCGGACATTGTGTGAGGACACCTCCGTGGCGAGGCAGCGCACCATGCCCACATAGGCACTCTTGGCGGCGGAGTAAGCCACGACCTTGGGAATGCCGATGAGTGATGCCATCGAAGCGGTAAACAAGATATTGCCGCGCTGCCGCTCGATCATGCCGGGCAGAACCGCCCGCGTCAGCGCATGCGCGCCGAGCACATGGGTGCTGATGACCGCCAGGAATTCATCAGGGGTGGTGTCCACGGCGCTTTTTTTGAGATGAATGCCAGCGTTATTCACCAGAATGTCCACGGGGCCACCCGCCACGCGGGCGGCTTCCGCCACCAGGGTGTCCGCCGCCGCGAGATTGGTGACATCGTGGCAGACATAATGGGCGGCCGGACCCAGGTCGGCCACGGCGCGGGTGAGTTCCGCCTCGCGGCGGCCCACGAGCACGACCTGCGCGCCCGAAGCGACAAAACAGCGGGCCATGCCGAGGCCCAAGCCGGTGGCCCCGCCGGTGACCAGGGCCACCTGGCCCGCCAGACTGAAGGGATGGGAGGTAAGTTTAGAGGATGCCATATTTTTGAAAAGCTGCGGTGCTGGACATGCCGTTTTCGATTTCCTTGCGGACCAAATTTTCACCGCTCGCTTTTTTGAGCGATTCGGCGATGACCTCTTTTTCGACACTTTGCGGGATGATGACCACGCCGTCGAGGTCGCCGAAGACCAGGTCGCCCGGCTGCACGTGCACCTGGCCGACTTCGATGGGGCAGCGGTAATCCTGCACCTGGGTGCGCACGCCGGAATCCTGGGCAAACCGGCCCCGGCTGAAGACCGGCCAGTTTTGCTCCAGCACCTTTGGGGTGTCGCGATGGAAGCCATTGATCACCGCGCCCACCGCGCCGCGCGTCCGCGCGGTGGCGGTCAAAATCTCGCCCCAATAGGCGCTGCGCATCGCGCCGCCGCTGGCCAGGTAAATTTCGCCGGGTTGCAATTGGTCCAGGGATTCGGTGAGTTTGCCAAACGGTTTTTTCTGCGGACCATGCACATCAATCATCAACACCGGCATGGCGCGGCCGGCCAGTTTCATCTCGGTCAGGAGCGGCTGGATCGGCTGCGGCAGGAACTGGTGGACCAGGCCCAGCCGGTCCAAAATGTCCCCCACCACCGGCGTGTAAAGCCGCTCTTTGATCAAGTTGAATAGTTCAACATCGGTTTTCCACAGGCTCATGCCGGCGATGATGGAAGGTTTGGGCTTGGCAGTCGAGCGCAAGATTAGGAATATCGTTTCGTGAAACAGAACCCGCAACTGACCATGCGCGAGGTGGCCGGCGCGGCCGGGGTGGCCGTCTCCACGGTTTCCAAGGCCTTGCGCAATGACCCGACCCTCCCGGAAACCCGCTGCCGGGAAATCCAGGCCCTGGCCACCCGCCTGGGCTACCGTCCGCATCCCCTGGTGGCCACGCTCATGGCCCAGTTGCACCACCATCGTCGCCGGAACGATCCGCACAGCCTGGCCTGGATCGATCTGTGGCCGGCGGTAAGTGGGCCGGTGGTGGCGATCCCCACCGAACCCATTCTGGAGGGGGCCCGGGAGCGGGCGGGCGAGTTGGGCTACCGCATTGAAGTTTATCACCCCGGCCGGGAAAACCTCACCCCCGACCGCCTCGCCCGGCTGCTCACCGACCGTGGCCAATGGGGCGTGATAATTCCTCCCGTGCCGGAAGCGTACATGCGGTTTCCGCTCGATTTGCGCGGCCTGGCGGCCGTCACCATCGGCACCAGCCTGCAGGAGCCGGTGATGCACCGGGTCTCGCCCAATCACTTTCAAGGCTGTACGCTCGCGCTGCAACAATTGCGGACGCACGGTTTCCGGCGCATGGGTCTGGTGCTGAGCCCCGCTATGAATAAACGCACGGAAGGCAAATGGCTGGGGGCTTTCCTCGCCGTGCAGGCGGAATCAAACGCCCCGGAACGTTTGGCACCGCTGCTGGCCGGCCCGGAGGATCGACCGGCACTGGCCACCTGGCTCAAACGGGAGCAACCGGAGGTGGTTTTGGTGGCGGAAACCTTTCCCTGGCCGTCGGTCCGGCGGGGGCTTACGCCCGGAGGCAAGCTGCCGGCGCGCGCCTGGCTGATGTTACCGCCAGCCGCCAGCCAACTCTCCGCCGGCGGGCTCGATTACCGTCCAGAACAACTCGGCCGGGTGGCGGTGGAAATGGTGGTTGCCCAGATTCATCGTAACGAGCGCGGCCGGCCCTTGACCCCGCAAACGGTGTTGATTGATGCCATCTGGCAGGCCCCCCGCCAACCCCGTAGAATCAAGGATACGGGGTGAGAAACGCCCGGTAAAACCGGCGGTTCACCCCCGTCGGCACGGGATTGGTAAAGATACTGAGGCTGGTCACCGGGTTGTTGGTGGCGAGGCTGGTCCAGTTGACGAGATTCGTGCTGGATTGCAAGACCAGCGGAAAATAGGGCGACGTCAGGAGGGTGACCGTGCCTGAGTTGGTGCGCGACTGGGTGATATTTGTGAATACTGGGACGGCCGGCAGGGGCAGATTTCCTCCCGAACCATTATAAGTCACCGCGCCATTCTGGGCCATGGCCCGGCCATTCAATGTGGCGCTGGCATTCATGGTGATGGAGGCATACGCCATGACCGTGCCCACGAACACAGAGGAAGTGCCGAGGGTGGCCGAACTGCCCACCTGCCAAAACACATTGCGCGCTTGCGCTCCGCCGGTCAGGATTACTTGGCGTCCCACCCCGACGGTGAGGGTGCTGGCCATCTGGAACACCCAGACATCATTCGGACCGCCATGCAGGGTAAGATCCACGGCGGTGATGCCGTAGGCGCCCGAAGGCGAGGCATAAACACCCCCGACAAGGGTTTGCCCGCCGAGTTCCGCGCCCACGTTGATGCCGCCCGGCAACTGCGCCGGACTGGAGGCAATGATCGCGGAATTTAAATCAAGCTGGGCTTGGGCCGCGATGGGGCCGCCGTTGTAAATGGTCCCATTGATCTGACCGGCCGGAATGCCCTGCGAACCCACGGGAGAGAGACCCACATCGCCGTTGATGATGCCACCGCCGGTGGTCGTGGTCGTGGAGGTGGCCAGAATGGTGAACGGCGCGGCGGATCGCAAATCGATGGGCGCCGGACCTGCCGCCCGCGCTCCGACCGCGAACAGGCAGCCGGCCCCAAGTAACAGAGTGGTCAGAAGGGTTTTTCCGCTTAAATGAAACGCGCGTGGGAGGTTTGGTGTCATGCGTTTATTTTAACTTCCCCGGCCACCGGTAACCATGGGGTATAACCCGAACCCCGAATGAGCTGAAACTTAAAAATCCAACCGCCAAAATTCAGAGAAAATTTAATTTTCAACCTGCAAGCAGCCTCATGGAACGAGCAACAATTGCATAGGCTCCAGATGGTTGGTGGTCAGTGAGTGCGTTCAATTACACATCAACCATGCGTGAAGCTTGAGGCTTTTCTGAGTTTTGGAGGTTGCCCCCCCATTGGCGTTTAGTGCGGGCGCGGGGGAATCACATTATTCACCATAACCTTGGCCGCGCGGAGCACCTTGGCGCCGCGCCGGTAGCCGCGTTGGAACATTTCCAGAATGGTCCCGGCGGGCTGAGCGGGGTCATGTCCCTGGGAAAGCGCGTCGTGCTGATGCGGATCAAAAGGGTGGCCGACGGTCTCGTCACTCTCGATGCCATGCTGCCGGAGCAATTTTTGCAATTGCTGCAAGGTCATTTCCACCCCTTGATGCAGGGCGGGAGCCACGGCGGCAACCCCGGTGGCCAAAGCGCGTTCCAGATTGTCTATGACGGGCAGTAATTCCTGGATGAAACCGTCTTTCTGGGCGGTCGCCCGGGCATCGGCCTCCGCCCGGCTGCGCCGTTTGAAATTTTCAAAGTCGGCGGCCAGGTGCAGGTGCAAATCCTTTTCCCGCGTCAGTTCCGCGCGCAACCTCGCCAACTCCCGGGCCTTGGCTTCGTGAGCGGGCGACTCGACTTCGGGAACGGCGGGAACCGGGTCGGTAATTTCAATTTTCATGGGCGGAATTCGGGATGGTAACACTTGCCGATTAAGGGGCCACTAGTTGACTGACCCACCAGGGTTCGCGGTTGTAATGGTGATGCAAACCCGCCTCATAATCCCGCGTCACCAAGGCGGCTTCGGTAAACGCCGGGGCCAGTCGCACCGCTTCGCGGGAGAGGTTCACGAACACCCGCCGTTCCAGCCAGTTCACGCTTTCAATCCACTGGGGAGCCACGAGCACCTTGCGGCCCGGCAGCCAGTTATGGGTGTCCACGATGAAATAGCGAATCGCCCAGGTCTCGTCATCAATGATAAAGTCGCAAACATGGCCCATCTCGCCATCAAGCGCTTGGATATGATGGCCGCTGACCGCCTCGGTGCTGCGCAAATGGGCATCCCAGCCCTGCTCGGCGGGGGAGGTTTCGTGCCACTTTTCATTCGGCTTCGCCGGATTGGGATAGGCACCCCAGCTATAGGGGCCGGACCAATACAGCGGCAAACCATAATAATTATAATAGGCATTCTCGAACTGCCGCGACACCGGCTTGTCCGTGTCCAGGCCCGGACTGTCTTCGATTTGGAGTTTGGTTAAATTAACGGCGATGGTGCCTTCATTTTTGGTGATGGCCACCAATGCGTGCGGGGAAATCAAAACCTGCCGGCTGCTCAGCCAGGTGCCGGTTTCGGCCACGAGATAGCGGATCGTCCAGTGGCGGTCATCAAAATAAAAATCCTTCACCCGGCCGATGGTGCCGTTCAGGCTGTCCAGTTGGTAATTCTTGAGGGTTTTGGCGGTGCTTAACATAACATTTTAATGCTTTAATTTTGGCTGGTGAGAGATGTGCTCAACCTCCGACCGGGTGGTCCCAACAGATCTCACTTAAGCCCAAGCATGGCCGGGCCGGGGATTTATGCCATGGGGTGTAACCCCACCGGGTCGGCAGTCATCAGAAAATATTTTGTTTTTGGGAGAACCAGCCAAAAGCTCCAAGCACCAACCTCCAAGCTCCAAAGAATAATCAAATTCCAACAATCAAACTTTAAACCTTGAACTGCACCGATAAGGGTCAAGCCGAGATTTTAGTCGGTAACTCGTCGCCTCGTTTCCTACCAATATTTTGAAATTTTGGCCGGACGGTTCCTCCTTCAATATTGCTTGTCCAAAGTGCAATTGATCAATTGCACGTCCGCATCAATGACCACATCGGGTTTCCGGATCTGTTTGAAGGTGGAGTCATGGATGCTGACGCCGGTGATGCTCGCGGCGGGGAAGCCGGTGACGTTGAGCACCCGGGGGGTGCGATCCACGGTAATATGGTCCATGACCACGTTGCGCGCGACTGGTTGCCACGCGCCCTTGGACCCTTCCTCATAGAGGAAATTGATTTGCAACACGGAATCGGCCACCTGGCCCACGTGGACGTTGCGCATGAAAATATCGCTCTCGGTGCCGCCGCGCATGGCGTTGGATTTCAAGCGCAGGGCGCACACCAGGTTGGGGCTGCTCATTTCGCAGTCCTCCACAAACACATGATTGCAGCCGCCGGAGACCTCGCTGCCAATGGCCGTTCCCGCATGGCCGTCGCGCATGGTGCAATGACGGACGATCAAATTGGCGGAAGGCACGTTCACCCGGTGGCCGTCATTATTACGGCCGGATTTGATGGCGATGCAATCGTCGCCGGTGTCAAAGATGCAGTCTTCGATGAGCACGTCCCGGCAGCTCTCGGGATCGCAACCGTCGTTGTTGGCGCCGTGCGAGAGGATGTCCACGCCGCGCACGGTGACGTTGGTGCAAAGCAGGGGATGGATCTCCCACATTGGCGACCGGCGGATACGCACGCCTTGAATCAACACGTTCACGCACTGGTTGAACTGGATGAAGTTCGGCCGGAGAAAGTCACCGGTGCCAAAGCGTCGCTGGTCCACGGGCACTTCGGTATTGTTCATCACATCCAGTCGCTTGCGGGCGGCGGTTTGGGTGCCGGGGACATTGCCTTTGCGCCCTTTCCAAGCCAGCCAGGTGGCATCGGTGGCCTGGCCATCGAGGGTCCCGGAACCGGTGACGGCCACGTTGGTTTGTTGGAAGGCATAAATTAACGGCGAGTAATTGTAGCACTCAATGCCTTCAAACCGGGTGAACACGGCGGGAAGGTATGCCTCCGGGTTGGTCTCAAACAGCAGCGTGGCATTCGTTTCCAGATGCAATTCCACGTTGCTGGGCAGGTGAATGGGGCCGGTGAGAAACACACCGGCTGGGATGGTGACCCGGCCGCCGCCGGCGGATGCACAGGCGGCCAGCGCCCGGGTGATGGCGGGGCTGGCATCATTGGTGCCGTCGCCGTGGGCGCCATAGTCCGTGATGACAAATTCGCGGGGGGGGAAGGTGGGAGCGACGATGCGGTCCAGGATTGCCGGCACCTGGCTCCATTCCGGGGCGTCGGCGTGGAGGCGTGGTGCGCAAAGAAGTGCGGTCAGGAGGCCAAATAGAATTTTTTTCATGGATAACTTAATTGATGGCGGGGGACACGCCGTCTATCCCGGCATTGGTGAGCAAGTACGGCGGGCCTTTTTTGGGGGTGACGGTGGCTTGTTTGAGCTGGATGCCCCGGGCATTGCTGATCTCAAATCCCTTGGCCGAGGTGATGGTCACATTCTCGAAAACCACATTGGAGATGCAACTTTCCGGCAAACCGTTGATTACCCCGGCCGCGCGGGGGCAGGTGGCCTGCAAGTCGGTGATGTAAATGTCCCGATACGCCGGCACATTGTCGGTCCGTGCCCGGGCGGGCGTGGCCGGGGTGGCGTGGCCACCGGCGGCATCGTGGGCGGAATTATTCATATAATACATCGTAAACGTGATGGCCGGGTCCACATTGGTCATGGTGATGTGCTCATACCGGATGTCTTCCACCCTGCCGCCCCGGCCGATCTGGGACTTGATGCGCAGGCCGTTTTCCGTGTTCGCGAAGGTGCAATTCCGCACCAAAACACGGCGCACCCCGCCGCCGGTTTCGCTGCCGATGGACATCCCGTGCCCATGGCGGAAGGTGCAGTCGGCCACGGTGATATCCTCGCAGGCAAATTCGCGACCGGCCGTGGCGCGGCCCGCCTTGATGGCCACATTATCGTCGCCCACATCAATCGTGCAATGCGTGATCAGCACCTGCCGACAGGAACTGGGGTCAATGGCATCGGTGTTGGCAGCATGCTCGGGGGCGAGAATGGTGGTGTTGGAAATCACCACATCCGTGCAGTCGCTGGGGACCAAATGAAACTTGGGCGAGTTTTGCAGGGTGATGTTCTGCACCCGCAGATGGGTGACGTGATTCAGGGAAATTAAATTAGGGCGGGGCAGGGTGTAGCCGGACACTTTTTGCCGGGCCTTTTCCGCCTCGGGCCACCAGACCTGGCCATTGCCATCAATCGTGCCCGGACCTTCAATGACGATGTCGGTCAGATTGTTTCCCGAGAGAAAGTTGATAAATGAGCTGCTGCCCCGGGCCTTCAGCCAGTCTCCGCCACCCCGGAGATAATCCGACTGCACCGGCGAGGCATGCAAGGTGGCGCCGCGGGAAAGACTCAGGGTCGTTTTGGTGTGAATCACGAGCGGCCGACTCCACCAGACGCCGACTGGGAAATGCACTGTGCCGCCGGTGCCGTCACAGGCATCGAGCGCTTTTTGAATGGCCGCGGTGTCATCGTTCGTGCCATCGCCCACCGCGCCATAGTCGTGGACTTCAAACACGGGCGCGGCGGAAATCCTGGTCATTCCGACCAGCAGGACGGACACCGCCAGCAACAAAATAGATTTCATGAAAAAACCGCAAACCACCGGCAAAACCCCGGCGGTTGGTCGCCGGGAATCAACGGGTTAGTCGAGGTAATATGCCGAAATCGGCCGGGAAAAAGAACCCTGATTTCGGCAAATGAGCATGAAAAAAGGGCACTGCACCAGCATTGAAACCCACGCAGATTTATTTATTCCGCTTTTTCACGCCGGTTATTTTGGCTGGAGCGTCATCACCCACCCCGGGAAACGCCAGGTAGTTCTTCGCGTTCGTGAAGGAGATGTTCCGGATCATGGAGCCCAGCAGTTTCTCATCCTTCGGCAACTCACCGTTTTCCACATCCCGGCCAATCAAGTTGCACAGGGTCCGGCGGAAATATTCGTGGCGCGGATACGACATGAACGAGCGGGAATCGGTGATCATGCCGATGAAGCGCGAGAGCAGGCCCAGATTGGACAGGGCGTTCATCTGCCATTCCATGCCTTCTTTCTGGTCCAAGAACCACCAACCCGAACCGTACTGAATCTTGCCGGGAATGGTGCCATCCTGGAAATTGCCAATCATCGTGGCAAAGGCGTAGTTGTCCGCCGGGTTCAAATTGTAAATGATAGTCTTGGGCAGGGAATTTTCCGAGTCCAGCCGGTCGAGATAGGCCGCGAGCGTTTGGGTTTGCGGGAAATCACCGATGGAATCAAAGCCCGTGTCGGGGCCGAGTTGCTTGAGCAGCCGGGTGTTGTTGCTGCGCAGGGCGCCGAGGTGGAGTTGTTTGGTCCAGCCGGCTTGCGCATCCAACTGCCCGAAGTAGAGCATGAGATTGGACGCGAATTGGACGTGTTCCTGCGCGGAAGCGGCCTGGCCTTTGCGGGCCTTGGCGAAAATCGCCGCGGCGGTGCTTTCGGAAACGAAGTCGGCAAAGCAGTGGTTCATGCCATGGTCCGAGAGCCGGCAGCCCTGGGCGTGGAAGAACTCATGCCGTTTTTGCAGGGCGGTCAGGAAGGCGGCGTAACTGTTGATATCCACATTGGCCGACTTGCCCAACTGGTCCACCCACCTATTAAATCCCTCCGGCTGATTCACGGTCAGCGCCTTGTCGGGGCGGAAGGCTGGCAGCATCCGCGTGGGATGACCGGACGCCGCAAAGGCGCGGTGATAGCCCAGATCGTCCACCGGATCATCCGTGGTGCACACCACCTTCACCTTGAATTTCCTCAGAATGCCCTGCGTGGTTAGCTCCGGTTTTGCGAGCTTGTCATTGGCTGTTTTCCAAATTTTTTCAGCGGTGGTCTCATCCAGCAACTGGCTGATCCCAAAATAGCGGGTTAACTCCAGGTGGGTCCAGTGATAGAGCGGATTGCGCAGAGTATGCGGCACGGTGGCCGCCCAAGCCTGGAACTTTTCCAGGGGAGTGGCCGCGCCGGTGCAGTATTTTTCCGCCACGCCATTGGAGCGCATGGCCCGCCATTTATAATGATCGCCCTCCAGCCAGATTTCAAAGAGGTTTTTGAACTGGCGGTTTTCGGCGATGTCCTTCGGTGAAATGTGGCAGTGATAGTCAAAGACCGGTTCATCCGCCGCAAACTTGTGGTACAGCTCGCGGGCGGTTTTGGTCCCCAGGAGAAAGTTTTCGTGGATGAAGGGCATAAATTATTGACCCAGTAACAGGGGTTTCATGTGCCGGACAAAGAGGTTTTCGGTGACATTGCGGCCCACGATGACCTCGTGCTTTTTCAGGGCATTGAGGTAGCGCTCGCCCTTTTTGGCCGCCACTTTGAAGCTGACGTGCAGCAACTGGCGGAAGCTGGGATTGTACTCGGGATTTTTTTGGTCGTGCCGGAGCGCGTTCACAAATTGGGCGGAGGTCCAGCCGTTGACGGCGGCCGCAGAGGGCAGCTTCGCCTTGTCGATGTCGATCACCGACGCGTAAGGCGCGCAGAACTCGTCCACGTGCTCCATGGCGTAGGCATAGATTTCCTTCGCGATTTCGAGGCCGTCGCCGCCTGCCTCGGCCAGGCCGATCAATTCTTCCAGCCAGGTGGTGCCGGCGGTTTTGATATGGACGCCCGCGTCAAATTGCTGCAGGGCCCGGCGCATGGGGGCGTAGATGGAAAACTTGTCACTGCCGGAATGCACGCTCAATTTGAGCGAGGCGGGCAGTCCATACTTTTTGATGGCGAAGCCGATGACCGCGAGGTCCTCGGTGAATTCCTTTTCGAACTGCTTCACGTCACCGACATAATCCACGCCCTTGTTGAAGCGGCCGGTGAATTTGGGGGCGATGGTTTGAATCGGGATTTGCTCGTCGGCGATGGCCGCGAGGATGATCAGCAATTCCGGGGGCGTCTGCGGGCTGTCGGTCTCGTCCATCGAAACCTCGGTGATGAAATTCGCCGCGCCCTTGGCCTGGGCAATATGCCGGTAAATCACGCCCGCCTCCTGCACGGCCAGCAGGAATTTGCCGGCAATATTTTCCACATATTCCCGGGTGGTGTGAAACGGCTGGTCAATGTGCGGGATGGCGATGGTGCCGATCAATTCCGGATGCCGGGTCACAAACGCCGCGAGGCTCGCCGCCGGGGGGGCCTTGCCAATCGAGTCGGCGACATCAATCGTGAAAAAATCCGAATGCGGGATGAACTTGTCCACCGTCTCCAAGCGTATATGGTCCGCGTCCACATGATAAGGCTGGGTCCAGCCCAGGGCCTTCACCGCCGCGTCCGCCGCGCCGCGGGTGCTGGCGGGCTCCGTGCCGATGAACGTGTGCTCGCGGTTGGACTTGTTCCAGACCGGAATGAAATTGGCCCCGAGCTTGGTCGCGAGGATGCAGGCCTGCAATTGCGCCTTGCCTTGATGGGCAAAACGGTCCCCCATGCCAAACGAATATTTGCCCAACGGCAGAAATGTGTTCATAAATTGGTTATTGAATGACCAGCAATGTAGCAGTTTCAACCGCCCGCACGAGATGGATAATTTGCAGAGTTATTTGAGATTTATGCACTCGGGGAGGCGGTGTTATATATCAACAAAAAGATTACAAACCATCCGGGGGGAGATTCTAAAAACACGAAAGCGTTGCCGCGATTCGGGTTTTAATATCCTGCGCGGCAACGCTTTGGGTGGTGATGGGTTGGGTGGCTCAACCTTTCGGCCGCAGGGCTTTCCAGAGCCAGCCGAACGGATCGTAGAATTCATCCACCACGCGCTCCTTCAGCGGAATGATGGCGTTGTCCGTGATGGTGATGTGCTCGGGGCACACCTTGGTGCAGCACTTGGTGATGTTGCAGAAACCGATGCCGTGGGCCTGTTTTAACTCCGGGATGCGGTCCTCGGTGTCGAGGGGGTGCATTTCCAAAGCGGCCGTATACACCAGAAAACGCGGGCCGATGAATTCCTCGTGCTTGTGATGGTCCCGCAGCACGTGGCAGACGTCCTGGCAGAGAAAACACTCGATGCACTTGCGGAATTCCTGAACGCGGTCCACGTCCTCCTGCTGCATGCGCCAGGTGCCGTCCGGAGCGTCGGGCGTGCGCGGCTTGAATTTCTTGATCTTGGTCTTGACGCGGAAATTCCAGGAAACATCGGTGACCAAGTCGCGCACACTGGGGAAGGCGCGCATGGGCTCGATGGTAATGGGCTTGGAAATGTCAAGGGTGTCCATGCGCGTCATGCACATGAGCTTGGGCATGCCGTTGACCTCCGCCGAGCAGGAACCGCATTTGCCGGCTTTGCAATTCCAGCTGCAGGCCAGGTCGTTCGCCTGGGTGGCCTGAATCTTGTGAACGACATCGAGCACCACGAGGCCCTCGGTGATTTCCGTGGTGTAGTCCACGAATTTGCCGGCGGTCGCGTCGCCGCGCCAGATGCGAAAAGTAACAGTCTTGTTCATTTCATCTCCTCGATGACTTGTTTCAGGGCTTCGGGCATGGGCGGAATCGGTTCGCGCCGGAATTTCATGGAGCCATCCGCCCCCTTGGAAATCACGCTGTTATATTTGGCGGCTTCCGGGTCTTTGTTGGGGTAATCCTCGCGGAAGTGGCCGCCGCGGCTTTCCTTGCGGTCAAGGGAGGCCATGGTGATGGCTTCGGCGACGGTGAGCAGATGCTTGAGGTCAATCGCCGTGTGCCAGCCGGGGTTGTACTCCAGGTGGCCCTGCACGGCCACCTTGGCGGCGCGCGCCTTGAGCTGCTGGATGCCGGCGAGCGCGGTTTCCATCTCGTTCTGCAAGCGCACGATGCCGACATTGTTCTGCATCATGTTCTGCAGGTCGTACTGGACCTGGTAGGGGCCTTCACTGCCGCTGCCCGCGGGATGTTCGAAGGGCTCGACGGCTTCGCGGTAGGCGGTCGCCACCTGGTCTTCGCTGACGTTGCCGGCGGGGTTTTCCTTCGCGTACTTCGCGGCGTATTCGCCGGCGCGTTTGCCGAAGACGATCAGGTCGGAGAGGGAGTTGCCGCCGAGACGGTTCGCGCCGTGCAAACCCGCCGCGCATTCGCCCGCGGCGAACAGACCGGGAACATTGGTGGCCTGGGTGTCGCCATTCACGCGGATGCCACCCATGGCGTAATGCGTGGTGGGACCGACTTCCATCGGTTCCTTGGTGATGTCCAAATTCGCGAGTTGCATGAACTGGTGGTACATCGAAGGCAACTTGCGCTTGATGTGCTCGGCCGAGTTCGGAATCTTTTCCTTGATCCAGGCGATGTCCAGAAACACGCCGCCGTGCGGGCTGCCGCGACCGGCCTTCACCTCGCGGTTGATGCAGCGGGCAACGTGGTCGCGCGTGAGCAGCTCCGGCGGGCGCTTGGCGTTCTTGTCATTCTGCGTGTAGCGCCAGCCTTCCTCGGGGTCGAGGGAGGTCTGGGATTTGTAATTCTCCGGAATGTCGTCGTACATGAAACGACGGCCTTCCTTGTTTTTGAGCACGCCGCCTTCGCCCCGAACGCTCTCGGTGACCAAAATGCCCATGACGCTCGGGGGCCAAATCATTCCGGTGGGGTGGAACTGGATGAATTCCATGTCCAGCAGTTCCGCGCCCGCGTGATAGGCGAGGGAGACGCCGTCGCCCGTGCCTTCCCAGGAATTGCTCGTCACCCGGTAGCAGCGGCCCAGACCGCCGGTGCAGACGACCACGGCCTTGGCCTTGAAGATGCGGAAACGGCCGCGTTCGCGGTCATACCCAAAGGCGCCGACCACACGTTCGCCGTCCTTCAATAGCGAAACGATGGTGTATTCCATGTGCACCGTGATGCCCTGGTGGATGCCATGGTCCTGCAACGTGCGGATGAGTTCCAGGCCGGTGCGGTCTCCGACGTGGGCCAGGCGCGGATAGCGGTGGCCGCCGAAGTTACGCTGCGAAATTTTGCCTTCCTTGGTGCGGTCGAACACCGCGCCCCACGCTTCCAGTTCATGGACGCGTTCCGGCGCCTCCTTGGCGTGCAGCTCGGCCATGCGCCAGTTGTTGACGTACTGGCCGCCGCGCATCGTGTCGGCGAAATGCACCTTCCAACTGTCGCGGTCGTCCACGTTGCCCATGGCCGCCGCCATGCCGCCCTCGGCCATCACCGTGTGGGCCTTGCCCAGCAGGGATTTACAGATCAGCCCCACTTTCATCCCGGCCGCCGAGGCTTCGATCGCCGCCCGCAGACCCGCCCCGCCCGCGCCGATCACCAGCACGTCGTACTCAAAAGTTTCGTAATTAGTAGCCACAAATTTAGTCAGGGTTCAGGTTAGAAAAACCGCACGTCATGCCAGATGCCCATCGCGCACAGTCGGATGTACAGGTCGGTGAAACCGACCCAGAACAGGCTGAACCACGCCCACATCATGTGTTTCTTGTTCAGGCAGCCTACACAGGAGTAGGCTTTCGCACAGGTCGGGGCCTTGGATTTGGAATCCAGGAAGCCACCCACCAAATGGCGCAGGGAATGGCAGCCGAGGGTGTAACTGCTCAACAGCACCGCATTCAAAATCATCACCAGGCTGCCCACCGCCAGGCCGAAGTGCTTGCCCGTGGCATCCGTAAACCACAGCGATTTCCAAGCGTCATGGCCCAGAAGCAGGATGAACACCAAGGCGAGGTAAAGGAAATAGCGGTGGACGTTTTGGATGATCAGCGGGAAATAGCGCTCGCCGAGGAAGGTCTTGCGGGGCTCGCCCACCGCGCAGTTAATCGGGTCGGCCCAAAACGCCTTGTAATAAGCACCGCGGTAATAATAACAGGTGAACCGAAAGCCGGCCGGAATCCACATGATCATGAAGGCCGGGGAGAACTGCGGCAGGAAGGCCGGCCACCACGAAGGGGCCGCCGCGCCGGTCAGGCTGTAATCCGGGCGACCCCAGATTTCGGGGGAATAGAAGGGCGACAGGTAGTTTTGGCCCCCCGAGGTTAAATAGTAGTTTCCGTGCTGAAAGGCCGCCCACGTCGAGTAAACGATGAAGGCGGAAAAGCCGAGAAACACCAGGAGGGGTTGTAGCCACCACGCGTCAGGTCGCGTAGTTTGCCCGAATTTACGTTGGGCGGGGAGCGTGTCTGCGTATGGCATAACTTTTACTAAAGTAGTAATCTTGTCGCTTGACGTCAACGCGGCAGCGTAAGTATAAGGGCCGCTTGGAGGCGACTTGCCGGTCGCTTATCGCATTTTCGGGCTGCCCGACCACTCGTTTAAACCCCGCTCACTCGCTCCTGCATTCGCCCGGCCCAGACAATCCAGTGCCTCGCCGACCAGGTAAAGCGAACCCGTGATCACCACCAAACCCCCGTTTTTACAGGCGTTTAACGCGGCCACCAAATTCTCGCAGGGGCGGACTTCCAAACCGGGCTGGCGTTCCAGAAACGCCGCGGCCAGTTCCGCCGCCGCCGCCGTGCGCTTGCTGGCCACCGGCACGGTCAGGATGCGGCCCGCCAAGGGCGCCAAAATATCACAAATTGCCAGCCATTTCTTGTCGGCCAGAGTGCCAAAAATGAGGGCGGGCCGCTGGCCGGCAAACTCCTCTTCCAGCGCCGCGCGGAGCACGGCCGCGCCGGCCGCATTATGCGCGCCATCCAGCAGGATTTGTGTTCCGTCCACCAGGCTCAGTAATTGCAAACGGCCCGCCCATTCCACCGTCGCCAGCCCGGTCCGGATGGCATCGGCCCCCACAGGGATTTTCCCTTGCAGACCCGCCACGGTGGCCAGCGCCAGCGCCGCATTCAATTTTTGGTGCCAGCCAATCAGCACCACCGGGCAGGGCAGGCGGTCTGCGGCGGCGGGTTCCACGCACGTCAACGGTGCGCCATGGAGCCGGGCGGTATTCACGATCACCCCCCGCGCTTCCGGGTCCTCCGTGGCGGTGAAGACCGGCACGCCCGGCTTGATGATGCCCGCCTTTTCCCCGGCGATTTTCGCCAGCGTGTCACCCAGCCACTGCTCATGGTCAAAGCCGATTTGCGTGATGACACTCGCCAGCGGGGTCACGATGTTCGTGGCGTCCAGCCGGCCACCCAAGCCCGTCTCCCAGATCACCAAATCACACTGTTGCTCCGCAAACCACACCAGCGCCAGCACCGTGGTGAATTCGAACAGGGTGAGCGGCTCCTCCCCGTTCTTTATTCGGAGATCCTCGGTCAGCCGGGCCAGGTCCGCCTCGGGAATGAGTTGCCGGTTGACTTGAATGCGTTCGCGGAAGGAAACCAAATGCGGCGAGGTAAAGAGCCCCACCCGGAGACCGGCTGCCCGGTAAATGGCTTCCAGCATCGCGCAGGTCGAGCCCTTGCCGTTCGTGCCCGCCACATGGATAAAGCGCAACTGCCGCTGCGGATCCCCGGCCCGGGCGGCCAGCCGGCGGGTGGTGTCCAGGCCGAAGTTCGCCGCGAACAGGCGCAAGCCTTGGAGATAGTCAATGGCTCCGGCGTAGGTCATGCAGATGCTGGGCCCGGCGGACGATCCATCCCGGCTTACAACGGTTTTTTGTGCATGTGCTGATGCACGGCGGCGATAAAACCCTTGAACAGGGGATGCGGCTGGTGCGGCTTGCTCTGGAATTCCGGATGAAACTGCGACGCCAGATAAAAGGGGTGGCTCGGCAGTTCGATGATTTCCACCAGCTTGCCATCCGGGGACAGCCCGCTGAAAACAAAGCCCGCCTCCTCAAACCGCTCGCGGTAGGAGTTGTTGAATTCGTAACGGTGGCGATGACGTTCCTGAATCACGAAGGAGCCGTATAACGTGGCCGCCTTGGATTTCACCAACAACTGGCACGGCTGCGCGCCCAGGCGCATCGTGCCGCCTTTCTTGGTCACCCGTTTTTGTTCGTCCAGCATGGCAATCACCGGGTTCGGCGTGCCCAGGTCAAATTCCGTCGAATGCGCTTTATTCAGCTTCAGCACATTGCGCGCAAATTCAATCGTCGCGATTTGCATGCCCAGGCACAGGCCCAGGTAAGGGATCTTGTTCTCGCGGGCGAATTGCGCCGCCTGGATTTTGCCTTCCACTCCGCGCTCGCCGAACCCGCCCGGCACCAGGATGCCACCCAAACCCATGAGAATCTTCGCCGCGCCCACCTTCTCAATCTCCTCGGCGTCAATCTGCACAATCTCCACCCCGCAATCATTCGCCACGCCGCCATGGATGATGGCCTCGTAAACGGATTTGTACGCGTCCTGCAAACCGATGTATTTGCCCACCACCCCGATGCGCACGCGATGTTGCGGCGCGATCAGTTTGCGGATGATTTCCTGCCAGTGCGCCATGTTCGGCACGGGCGTGGTCAGGTGCAGCAACCGGCACACCAGGTCATCCATGCGCTCGCGTTGCAGCATCAGCGGCACCTCATAGATGGAATGGTCCACGTCCTTCTCTTCAATGACCGCCTCGAGCGGCACATTGCAAAACATCGAAATCTTCTGGCGCAATTCCTTGTCCAGCGGCTTCTCACAGCGGCACACCAGCACATGCGGCATGATGCCGATTTCGCGCAGCTTGGCGACGCTCTGCTGCGTGGGTTTCGTTTTCAATTCCCCGGCCGCCGCGATGTACGGCACATAGGTCACATGCAGGAAAATTGCGTTGTTATAGCCCACTTCCAGCGCAAATTCGCGGATTGCCTCAAGAAAGGGCAACCCTTCGATGTCCCCCGTGGTGCCACCAATTTCTGTGATGATCACATCCGCCTTGCTCTTCTCGGCCAGCACGTGGATGCGGTTTTTGATCTCATCCGTCACGTGGGGAATCACCTGCACCGTTTTGCCCAGGTACTTGCCCTCGCGCTCGTTGTTCAACACCGTTTGATAAACCTGGCCGCTGGTCAAATTATTGATCCGCGTCAGTTTTACGTTGGTGAACCGTTCGTAATGGCCCAAGTCCAGGTCCGTCTCCGCGCCGTCATCCAGCACATAAACCTCGCCATGCTGGTAGGGCGACATCGTGCCCGGATCCACATTCAGGTACGGGTCAAACTTTTGCAGGGCGACCTTCAGGCCGCGGTTTTCGAGGAGTGTCCCCAGCGCGGCGGCCGTCAGGCCCTTGCCCAGTGAACTCACCACGCCACCAGTGACAAAAATGAATTTCATGATAATAAAGCTTCCACCCGCATTGCGTCCGCCGGCACATCCACCCCGATGCTGTCATAATCCACCGTCACCACGGCAATCGCAATGCCCCGGTCCAGGGCCCGCAACTGCTCGAGTTTTTCCGCATTTTCCAGCGGTGACACCGGATATTGAACCAGCCGCAGCAGGGTTTCCCGCCGGTACCCGTAAATCCCCAGATGTTTCAAAAAAGGAAACGCCGCCAACTGTTCGCTTGTCGAACTACTGGCGGCCTCGCGCACGTAGGGTATCGTGCGACGGGAAAAGTATAAGGCCCGCCCGGCGGCGTTGACAACAACTTTCACCACATTTGGGTTGTCCAGTTCCTCCACCCGGCGAATCGCCGTGGCCGCCGTGGACATCTCCGCCCCGGCCAATGCCCCCGCCACCGCGTCAATCACCCCCGGATCAATCAACGGCTCATCCCCCTGAATGTTGATAATCGCCTCGCCGTCACACCGTTCCGCCACCTCCGCGATCCGGTCCGACCCGCTCGGATGCTCCGGCCGCGTCATCTCCACCCGGCAAAAATTCTGCACCACCTCCCAAATCCGCGTGTCATCCGTGGCCACGATCACCTCGGCGAGCGACTTCGCCTTCTGGCACTGCTCCACCACATGCTGAATCAGCGGTTTGCCCGCGATCAGATGCAGCGGTTTGCCGGGGAACCGGGAGGAGGCGTAGCGGGCGGGAATGATACCGGTGATTTTCATTTCAATAATTCAGGTTCAAACGGGAATTATTAACCACGCATCCAGCGAAAGACACGAAAAAAGATGACCGCCAACGAACCGGCGCAGGCGGCCATGGTACCACGCTCCCCCGGCGCGCGGGTCTGTGACCCGCAGCACGTCCCTTCACTGACAAGTCTCATTGTTAACCCTCCCTCTCAACGTACCCCGGGGTAACCGCCCTCGCCCCCCGCATCGCCTTCGCGCCTGAGGCTGCCGGGCAATGGTCTTCCCCTCACTGCCCCGTTACCACCCGGTAAAATTTCTGCGGCGTGCCG
Organism: uncultured Verrucomicrobia subdivision 3 bacterium; assembly: GCA_903895255.1. Lineage (GTDB taxonomy): Bacteria > Verrucomicrobiota > Verrucomicrobiia > Limisphaerales > UBA11358 > UBA11358. Next base: position 33,104 of record CAITTG010000122.1, on the reverse strand, counting down.
CTCAGGTTGGTGTCCGTGAAGTTGTACGGCGCGGCGTTGGTAAACACCGCCACCCAGCCGCCCGTGGCCAGGTTGGTGGCCGTCTGCACCACGTAACTGCTGCCGGCCGTGCCGCCGACCGCGAACTGCACCTGTCCGGACCCGGCGGTAATGGCGCCCAGGGTGGGGGCGGCGCCCGGGCTGTTGGTAATGATCGTGCTCCCGTAAATCGTCACCAGATCATACCGCATCGTGCCGGCCGGGGCGTAACTGCTGGTGGCGTTCGCGGCCACATAATTGTTATTGGCCGTACCGATCGCCGTGCTTTCAAATTCCGACACCAGGCGGATGGCAAAATTGGGGTTGTTATTCACGCCGGCCATCCCCGCCAGGCTGTTGGTTTTGGGGGTGTAGGTGGTGCCGTTGGTGAAGGCCGTCGGGAAATCCACATAATCCGTGCCATTCGTCGTGTATTGCAAGCGGCCGTATTTGCTCCCCGTGTTGCTGGATTGCGAACTCCAGCTTACCGCAATATTGTTTTTGCCCGCCGTGCTGACGGCAAATTGCGTCCCGCGCGATTTATTGCCCGTGCCCTGGGCCGGGTAGGTGGTGGTATTCCAGCCCGAATTATCCGTGCTCCCCGCTGGGTCCAGGACCAGATCGCCCGTGGCAAAGGTGGCGGTATTACCGCTCAGCAGCGAAGCCGTGCCGGTGCCGATGGAGGGGGACGTCGAACCGGTGGTCGTATTGTTGTCCGGTGTGAGGCTGTTGAAATTCCACTGCGCCAGCACCACCGGGTTGGTGCTGAGCACGGTCAACACCGCCACCGCACTCGTCACGCTGCCGGCGACATTGGTGACCACCACGAAATAATTCCCCGCGTTATTGGTCTGCACATTGGGCAGGGCATAGCTGGTGCCGGCCGCCCCTGCAATCGGCGCGCCGCCCAGCCACCATTGGTACCCCAGCGGCGCGGTACCGCTGGCCGTGACCGTGAAAGTGGCCGTTGCTCCGGCACTCAGGGTCTGGCTCTGGGGGCTGGATTGCATGACCGGCGGGAAGTTGCTCACCACCAGCAGGGCGGGGGAGCTGGTCACCGCGCCGATCCCGTTGCTTACCACCACGAAGTAAGTGCCCGCATTGGCGAATTGCACCGGGGCCAGGGTGTAACTGCTGTTGGTCGCGCCGCCTAACGTCACGGTGTTAAAATACCATTGATATCCCAGTGGTGCGGCCCCGGTGGCCGTGACGCTGAAGGTGGCGTTGCTGCCCGGCGAAACCGTCTGGCTGGCGGGCGGCACGCTGATGGCCGGACCATTTGTGGCGGGTCGGTTGGTCACCGTCACCGCGGGAATCAGGAAATCCTTGATCACCGCCATGTGCTGGGCATTCGTGGAATCACTCAACTGCACCGGGCTGACATCGCTGAGCGGCGTGTACACCGTGGAGTCAAACACCAGGCCGTTGGGAAACGTATGCGAGGGCAGCACCGAGGCCGTCTCCAGATTCGTAAAGGAAAAACTCGGGAGCACATAGTCATGCGGGTGATTCCGGTTCTGACTGGTGTTGGAATTGCCCTGCCCATCGTCCGGAATGGGGCTGTCGCTCAGGTAGCTGTCGAAAATGGTCATGGTGGGCGATTCCGTGCGGCTGTCCGTGTTGAAGTCCCCGGCCACCACCACCCAGGCGTTGCTGGGGAAATTCGCCTGAATCAGCGTTTGCAAATTCGCCGCCTCGGCCCCCCGGTTCGCGGCGGAACTGGTCAGCAAATGCACGCTGACCACATAAAGTGTGTTCGTGCCCGGCACCTGGATTTGGGCCCAGGCAAAACCGCGATTCGGCTGGCTTTGCACCGTGTCCGCCCACGAGCCCGCCGCCAGGATGGGAAAACGACTGATGATGCCATTCGGAATGTCCCCGCCAGCGTTGAACGGCTCGCGGTAATAGACGTAATTCGTGCCCAGACAGGTATCCAGCATGGAGCGAAAATCCGTCGCGGCATTGCCGCCATAATTAAACTCTTGGATGCAGACCACGTCCGGCTCGAGCCCCTGCAGAATGCGCAGGGCGAATGGTTGGTAACTTTGCGTGTTACCATTCAAATTGGCCGCCATGATCCGCACATCCACCGTGCCCTGGGCGGCCATTGAAAAGGTCCAGCCAACCATCGCCAAAATGCTCAAAACGCTGATTTTAAATGATGAAAACATAAGATTCCTTGTTAACCGGGCGGCATGATAGAGCGCGAAACCCACCGGGGCAAGGTTGGCCGTCATAAATATTCGGAGCGACCTTCCCAAGGTATTGATGGTGCGTTGCGCCGTCCCGTGGTGGCGGGTGCTGGTCACAGGTCGTGCCCAGTCAAAGTCAGTCAATGTGAAGCTGCCGGGTAGAGGGGCGGATTTTTGGAGTGCGCGGGCATGACCTTGCTTTGGAACTCGATGACATGTCATCGAGTTCCCAAGCGGCGACTTGTCGCCGCACTCCAAAAAATGGCGCGCTGCTTTTTACCTTAAACGTCAAACCGCCGATTCCATTAACGCCGAATAAAACAAAGCAAGTATTTAACTAATAACAACTAACAACAAAAAATCGGCTTTTCGTGAAGTTTCGTTACCCCATCCTTCCTTGGAATTTGAAATTTCTCTGGAGGTTGGCGGTTGGCGCTTTTCATCGTACACCCTTAACCCTCAATCCTCCCCGCCGCGGTGCCGTAAACCCCCCGGTTTGGCGAGTTAAATGTTTTTCCTGCTCGCCAAACGCGGGCCTTTCAGGGATAATTGAATTTGAATAAATGAACTTTACTGGCACTTATACGGCAATTGTCACCCCGTTTCTCAACGGGCAACTGGATGAAGGCGCGCTTGAACGGATCATCAAGCTGCAAATCAAAGGTGGCGTGGATGGCATTGTCCCGGTGGGCACCACGGGCGAATCGCCCACGGTGGACATGGCCGAGCACGTCCGCATTATCGAGCTTTCCGTGAAATTCGCCGGCGGCAAAATCAAAGTGCTGGCGGGCACTGGCGGCAACGCCACTAACGAGGCCATTTTCCTGACCCAGGCCGCCGAAAAAGCCGGCGCCGACGGCTCCCTGCAAGTCGCGCCCTACTACAACAAACCCACGCAGGAGGGCTTGTTCCAGCATTTTCGCGCCATTTCGCGGGCCACCAAGCTGCCCATCGTCCTGTACAGCATCCCCGGCCGCTGCGGCGTGGAAATCGCCATCGACACCGTGAAACGCCTGGCGCGCGAATACAAGAACATCGTCGGCATCAAGGAAGCCGGCGGGAGTTGCGACCGCGTCTCGCAATTGCGCGCGGCCCTCGGCGAGAATTTCACCATTTTGTCCGGCGACGATTCCCTGACCCTGCCGTTCATGTCCGTCGGCGCGCACGGTGTCGTCAGCGTGGCCTCCAACGTCATTCCCAAGGAAGTCTCGCAGATGGTCAAGCTCTTCGCGGCCGGCAAGTCCAACGCCGCCATTCGCCTGCACGAAAAATATTATCCCTTGTTCAAGGACTTGTTCATTGAAACCAATCCCACCCCGGTGAAAGCCGCGCTGGCGATGATGAAGGTGATTCAAGAGGAATACCGGCTGCCGCTGGTGCCCATGAATCCGAAAAACTGGGAGGCGCTGCGCACCACGCTCAAGCGCTGCAACGTGCTGGAATAAACCGGGAGCATCTCATGACGCGGGTAATTATTGTCGGTGCCAAAGGCCGCATGGGCCAGGCTTTGGTCAAATGTGCCACCCAGCATCCCGGACTCGCCGTGGTCGCCGAAATCAACCGGGGCGATGACCTGGCCGCGGCCCTCCCGGGCGCGGATGCCGTCATCGATTTCAGCGCCCACGCCCACACCGTGGAGGTCGCGCGCCTCTGTGCCAAACACAAAAAGCCCCTCGTCATCGGCACCACCGGCCACACCGACACCGACACCTTCGAAATCAAAAAGTTGAAGGCCAAAATCCCCATCGTCTGGGCCTCCAATTTTTCCACCGGCGTGAACACCCTCTTCTGGCTCACCCGCAAGGCGGCCGAGATTTTGGGCACGGACTTTGACCTGGAAGTGCTCGAAATGCATCACCGCCAGAAGAAGGACGCCCCCAGCGGCACCGCCAAGAGCCTCGCGGAAATTCTGGCCGGTGTTCGCCGCCAAAAACTCGCCGAGGTGGCCCGGCACGGTCGCGAAGGCATCGTGGGCGCCCGCACCCCCTCCGAAATCGGCGTGCATTCCATTCGCGGCGGCGACGTGGTGGGGGATCACACGGTGATTTTTGCCAATGTCGGCGAGCGCGTGGAGTTGACCCACAAAGCCTCCAGCCGCGACACCTTCGCCAACGGCGCCCTGCGCGCCGCGCGCTGGCTCGTGAAGCAAAAGCCCGGCCTGTATGACATGCAGGATGTGCTGGGGTTGAAGTAAGGGGGAAACCTCCAAATTCCAACCTCCAAGCACCAGAGCAATTCCAAACTTCAACCCGTAAACCCGTGGGAACGAATCCGATCGCCTACATTTCCTTGGGTTCCAATCTGGGGGATTCCCCGCAAATTCTGCGGGAGGCCATGGCCCGCTTGCAGCCTTTTTCCGACGAGCCGATCACGCCATCCTCCTTTTGGCAAACCACCCCGGTGGACTGTCCGCCGGGCTCGCCGTTATTCCTCAATGCCGTTGTGGGATTGCGCGTCAGGGCAGGGGAGTCACCGGAAAGTTTGCTGCGTTCGCTCCAGTCGCTGGAGGTGGAATTTGGCCGGCGGCCCAAGGTGGTTTTGAATGAGCCCCGCCCGCTGGATCTGGATTTGCTCAGCTTTGGGGCGGAAGTGCGGAACACCCCGCAACTGATTCTGCCCCACCCCCGCGCCCACCTGCGTCGGTTTGTGCTCCAGCCCTGGGCCGAGCTCGCCCCCGGGTTGGTTTTACCGGGGCAAACCATGAGTGTGCGGGAACTGCTGGCGGGCTTGCCAGTGGACGATGTCATGATGCGGTTCTGATTTTTTCCTTTCCGAACCCCGCGCTTTGTCCCCATCTTGAGCTGGTGAAATTCTCCGCCTCCGTCATCCGCCAGGCCGTCAAGGCCGCGCTCGCCGAGGACATCGGCACCGGCGATGTCACTTCGCTGGCCACCCTCCCCAAGTCCGCCCAGTGCGTCGCCGTCATGCGGGCCCGCGAGCCCATGGTGGTGGCGGGGCTGGCGCTCGCGGAGTGCGCGTTCCGCGAGATGTCCCGGAAAGTGAACATCAAGGTGGCGGTGTCAGACGGTCACCGCGCGGAAGTTGGCGAAGTGTTGCTGGAAGTAGGCGGTCCGGCCCGGGCCATTTTGGGGGCCGAGCGGGTGGCGCTGAATTTTGTCCAGCGCCTCTCCGGGGTGGCCACCCTCACCGCACAGTACGTGGCGGCCGTGCGCGGCACCAAGGCACAGATTCTCGACACGCGCAAAACCACCCCTGGCTGGCGGTTGTTGGAAAAGTATGCCGTGGCCTGCGGCGGCGGCAAAAATCACCGGCTCGGCCTGCACGACATGATTCTCATCAAGGACAACCACCTGGCCGCGTTGCGCGCCGCCAAACCCAACGCGGTGGCGGCGGCGGTGGCCCGCGCCCGGGCGGCCTATCCGGAGTTGCTGGTCGAGGTGGAGGCGGACACGCTCGTTCAGGTGGCCCAGGCCGTGGCCGCCGGTGCCGATATTATTTTGCTGGATAACATGTCCCCCGCCCGTCTGTGGCAGGCCGTGCGCCTGGTCGCCGGCCGAGCCCAAACCGAGGCCAGCGGCGGGGTGACCCTCAAGACCGTTGGCGCCATTGCCAAATCCGGGGTGGATTTCATTTCCGTGGGTGCCATCACGCATTCCGCGCGCGCGGTGGATATCGGGCTGGATTTTCCGGCATGACCACCGACGCCACCATTCTGGCCGCCTTGCGGGCCAATCCCGCGGGGGTCTCGGGCGCGGACCTAGCCGAGCAGATGGGCATCAGCCGGGCGGCCGTGTGGTCGCGCATCGAGGAATTGCGCCGTCTGAATTATGAGATCGAGGCCGGCCCCCATTTTGGCTACCGGCTGTTGTTTTCCCCCGACGTGTTGCACGCGGATGACTTGCTCGCGCGCCTGGGCACCACCCGCGCGATCGGCCGGGACATCCGGGTGTTCGAAGAAACCACCTCCACCAACGATGTGATCGAACGCCTGGCCCGGGACGGCGTGAGGGAAGGCGTGGCGGTCTATGCCGAATCCCAGACCAAGGGCCGGGGGCGGCTCGGGCGCAAGTGGATTTCCCCGTCCCACAAAGGCCTGTGGTTTTCCGTCTTGCTGCGGCCGCGTCTGCGCCCGCAAATGGCCACCCAATTGACCGTCGCCTCCGCCACCGCCTTGCGCCGCGCGATCAAACTCCAAACCGGCCTCTCCCCGGAAATCAAATGGCCCAACGACATCCTGATCGGTGGCAAAAAGGTTTCCGGCATTCTCACCGAGATGAGCGCGGAACTCGACCAGGTCCGGTACATCATCCTGGGCATTGGCGTGGATGTGAACCTGGCGGCGCATGAGTTTCCGGCGGACCTCCGCAAGATTGCCACCTCCCTCCGCATTGAAACCGGCCGTCCGGTGTCGCGCGCGGAACTGGCGGTGCACATTCTGCGCGAGCTGGACCGGGATTACGCAAAAATTTGCGCGGGCGAATTCACGTCTGTGGCCGATGAATGGGAGGCGCATTGCACCACCATTGGCCGTGAGGTGACGGTCCACTTGGGTGGGCGCCAGATTCGCGGCTGTGTGGAGTCCCTGGACGATGACGGCGCGCTCTTGCTCCGTTCCGAGCACGGGCATTTGGAGCGGATTATTGGCGGCGACGTGACTTTGGAAAAATGATTCTGCTATTTGACATCGGCAACACGCACACGCACATCGGCCTGGCGAATGCCCAGCGGGTGGTGCGGCAAATCAACATCCCCACCCTCACCTGGCTGGGCGGTTCGGCGCCGGGCCTCGTGGAGAAATTTGTCGGGCGGTCCAAAATTGCCGGCGCGGCCCTCTGCAGCGTGGTCCCCCGGGTAACCCCCCGGGTGAAGCGCGCCATTCTAAAACTCTACGAGGTGGACGCCCTGGAATTAACCCCCGCGACCATCGCCGTGGTGGGCATTCATTATCCCAAGCCGGAATCCATCGGCCCCGACCGCCTGGCGAACGCCGTTGCGGCCGGCCACCATTTTGGCGCGCCGGTGGTGGTCGTGGATTTCGGCACCGCCGTGACCTTTGATGTCGTGGATGCGCGGGGCGATTACGTGGGCGGCATCATCGCCCCCGGCCTGGCGGCGATGACCGATTATCTGCACGAAAAAACCGCACTGCTCCCCAAAATCCGCATCCGCGAGGTGGACGCCGTGGTGGGCAAGAACACCGAGCAGGCCATGCTCATCGGCGCGGTCCATGGCTATCGCGGCCTGGTGCGGGAATTGATCGGCGAACTCAAACGCGAATTGAAGGCTAAAAACCTGCCCGTGGTCGCCACTGGCGGCTACGCCAGATTGATGGCCGCCAAATTACCCGAGATCACCGCCGTGCATCCCGGTCTCACGCTGGAAGGCCTGCGGTTGGTTTGGGCAAAGCGCGCGTGAATTTAGACTCGTAGCTGCAAACTGGCGTTTGCAGCTGACTAAAAAAGGCCAACCCGCAACCAAAGCGGTGACCATTCATATTGGACGATCAATTTTGAGTGTTCTGCTTTGAAATCCTGCAGGCTGCGCCACCGTCCTTGCCCCCTCCTAAACTCGTAGCTGCAAACTGGCGTTTGCAGCTGACTAAAAAAGGCCAACCAAGAACCAAAGCGGTGACCTTTCATATTGGACGATCAATTTTGAGGGTTTTGCTTTGAAATCCTGCAGGCTGCGCCACCGTCCTTGCCCCCTCCTAAACTCGTAGCTGCAAACTGGTGTTTGCAGCTGACTAAAAAAAGGCCAACCCGCAACCAAAGCGGTGACCTTTCATATTGGACGCTCGATTCTAAGTGTTCTTTTTTGAAATCCTGCAGGCTGCGCCAACGCCAGTTCACAATTGCTATTTTGTGGTTGGAGTGGGTTCCCGGTGTTCCTTATAAAATTTCCAAAAATCCGGCCAGAAATCTTCCTCCAGTGGATGCAAAAAGGGGTGTCCCGGAATCATTGCCCCCAAATGCGGCCAGTCACGCGGATGTTCCACCAATCCTTTCCGTCGCGGATTATCCATGATGTAAAAGCATGACTTGGCCAGGGCTCCCCGGGTTCGGTCGGCTTCCCGCAGCACACTATCATGAGCTTGCCTTTGGAGCTTGAATGACCTGGTTTTGGTGGAACGACGGGTAAACTCGCGTTGTAAATATTTTCGCAGGAAGCGCATGGCATTGGACTGGTCGGTGACCACGCGCAGACCCAGCCAGAGCAGGTGAATATGGTCCGGCATTAACACATATGCCGGAGAGAACAAGCCCTCACGGGCCGCCGCATGAAGTAACAATTCACGGAAATGCGCATGGAATGCCGCATCCAGCCATCCGGTGGCCCGCGGTTCCAAGGTGATGGTCCATTGCACCGCGGCAAAGCCTTGATAATGTTCGGGCGCCAACCGGGGCAGGTAATGCCATTCAGGTTGTGGTGTCAGGGGGGCTGGTCTCATTGTTTTGTTAACAAGCTGGAATTGCCGGGTTGCCGCTGCGAATAATTTGGCAAAATCAACATCAGTTTCAAGCCTTTGAGGGCTTCCCTTGGAAAATCCAAAGGCTCCCCCAGCGCGCTTGCGTCAATAAAATATCGTAGCTGCAAACTGGCGTTTGCAGGTGACTAAAAAAAGCCAGACGAACCATTACTCCGGACATTTCGCATTAGTCGATCACTTTGGGGCTTTTTTTAAATTAACACCCGTTTGCCGTTACGGGGGGGCGGATGGATTTTTGTGGGTTCCTTCTTGGAAAATCCAAAGACTCCCCCAGCGCGCTTGCGTCAATAAAATATCGTAGCTGCAAACTGGCGTTTGCAGGTGACTTCAAAAGGCCAGACGAACCATTACCCCGGACAGTTCGCATTGGTCGATGACTTTGGGGCGTTTTCTTAATGCGGCAGACGCCAGTTTGCCGCTACGCACGAAGAATAATTGCCCCGCCTCCTCGTTTGTGCCCATAATCTCCCCTCTATGGCAAGCAGTCGCAGACAATATCCGTTTCATTTGATCGAGCCCAAGTGGCAGCAAACCTGGGATGCGCAGGCGGCCTTTCGCGCCTTTAATCCGGGCGAGACCGTCCCCGCGGCGCATCCCTTTGCCCAGCGCCACGGCACCGATGCCATGGCCCCCGGCCGCCAGTTCCCGCCGAAATACTACATTCTGGACATGTTCCCGTACCCCAGCGGCGCGGGCCTGCATGTGGGGCATCCCGAGGGTTACACCGCCACTGATATTCTCGCCCGCTACCATCGCGCGCGTGGTTTCAACGTGCTGCACCCGATGGGCTGGGATTCCTTCGGCCTGCCCGCCGAGCAATACGCCGTCAAAACCGGCCAGCATCCCCGCGTGACCACGGAGGCGAACATTGCCAATTTCACTCGCCAGATCAAATCGCTCGGCTTCAGCTACGACTGGTCCCGCGAACTGGCCACCACCGATCCCGATTATTTTAAATGGACCCAGTGGATTTTCCTCCAGCTTTACAATTCCTGGTTCAATCCGGCGACGAATAAAGCCCAACCGATTGAAACGTTGAAATTCCCGGCGGATTGCGTCACCGCCGAGCAGCAGCGTGCCTTCCGTGATGGCAAACGCCTCGCTTATGTGAGCGAAGCACCGGTCAACTGGTGTCCGGAACTGGGCACGGTGCTGGCCAATGAGGAGGTCATCGACGGCAAGAGCGAGGTCGGCGGCTTCCCCGTGGTCCGCAAGCCGATGCGCCAGTGGATGCTGCGCATCACGGCCTACGCGGAGAAATTGCTGGCCGATCTGGAGATCATTGACTGGAGCGATTCACTCAAGGAAATGCAGCGCAATTGGATTGGCCGCAGCGAGGGCGCGGAAGTGGATTTTCAAATCGCCGGCTCGTCGGAAAAAATCCGCGTCTTCACCACGCGGCCCGACACGTTGTTTGGCGCGACCTACATGGTGCTGTCACCCGAGCACAAACTGCTGGCCGCCATCACCACCCCCGAACAGGCCGAGGCGGTGAAGGCCTATCAAGCCTTTGCCTCAGGCAAGAGCGATTTGGAACGCACCGAGCTGGCCAAGGATAAAACCGGGGTCTTCACCGGGGCCTATGCGATCAACCCGGTCAACGGCGAAAAGATTCCCGTCTGGATTGCGGACTATGTCCTGGCGAGTTACGGCACCGGCGCGATCATGGCCGTCCCGGCGCACGACACGCGCGACTTTGAGTTCGCCAAGAAATTTAACCTGCCCGTGATCCAGGTGGTGGAACCGCCCGCCGGCAAGGAATGGCAGGGCTTCACGGATGACGGCACCGCCGTGAATTCAGGTTTCATCACCGGTCTCGCCACCGTGGAAGCGAAACGGAAAATCTCCGCCTGGCTTGAGGAAAAAGGCCTCGGCAAGAAGACCGTCAATTTCAAACTGCGCGACTGGCTGTTCAGCCGGCAGCGGTACTGGGGCGAGCCTTTCCCCATCATTTGGAAGCGCGATGCCGCCGGGGCCTTGTATCACGAGGCGCTGCCCGAGAGCGCCCTGCCGGTGCTGCCGCCCACGCTGGAGGATTACAAGCCCACCACCGACGGCCAGCCGCCCCTCGCGCGCGCCACGGACTGGGTGACCCTGCCAGATGGCTCCATCCGCGAGACCAACACCATGCCCCAATGGGCCGGCAGTTGCTGGTATTATTTACGCTATACCGATGCGAAAAACGCCGGGGCCTTTGTGGGCACGCCGGCCGACCAATACTGGATGGCCTCCAATGGCAAGTCCGCGGGGGTGGACCTCTACGTCGGCGGCACCGAGCACGCGGTGCTGCACCTGCTGTATGCGCGCTTCTGGCACAAGGTGTTGTTTGACCTCGGCCACGTTTCCACACCCGAACCGTTTTACAAACTGGTCAATCAGGGGCTGATTCTCGGCGAGGATGGACAGAAGATGTCCAAGTCGCGCGGCAACGTGGTGAATCCGGACGATGTGCTGGGCGAATACGGCGCGGATGCGTTTCGTTTGTACGAAATGTTCATGGGCCCGCTCGAAATGGTGAAGCCTTGGAACACCAAGGGCGTGGAGGGCGTCTACCGCTTTCTAGGCCGCGTCTGGCGGTTGTTTGTCGATGAGGCGAGCGAAACCGTTTACGAACAGGCGGAGACCACCGCTGCGGATGCCACGCAGGCGCAAGGGCTGCTGGATTTGATCAAACTAAGCCCGGCCATCCAGGATGTGCCCGGCACGCCGGCCCAGCTCAAGACCCTGCATGCCTGCATCAAGAAGGTCACCGAGGATCTGGATGGCATGCGGTTCAACACCGCGATTTCCGCGATGATGGTATTCGTGAACGAAGCCATTGCCTGGGAAGTCAAGCCGGTGGCCGCGCTGCGCACCTTTTTGCAACTCCTCCAACCCTTCGCGCCGCATGTGGCCGAGGAATTGTGGGCGAAATTGCATGCCGGTTCCTCCGTGGCCCTGGCCTACGCGCCCTGGCCGACCTATGACCCGGCCTTGCTGGTGGAGACGGAAATCGAAATTCCCGTGCAGGTGAACGGCAAATTCCGCGACGTGATCAAAGTGGCCGCGGATGCGGACAATGCCACCATCGAGGCGGCGGCGAAAGCCTCCGAGAAGGTGCAGCAATTCATCGGCGGCAAAGCCATCAAGAAAATCATCATCGTGCCCAAGCGGATGGTGAATATTGCAGTGGGGTGAAGGCCAAAATCTAAAGTTTAAAATATCAGGTCCAAGCCGAAGGGTGTTTGCTCCCATTGATTGGACGACTGCCATTCGCTGTGCTTTAGCGCCGCTAGGCGCGACATCTTTGTGGAAAACCATCCACAATGAGATTACAAGCCCCGTAGGGGCGGCATATTCATGGGAAAATTTCCCTTTGGCTATTAATCATTTGGTTTTCGGAATATGCCGACTCGAAAAATGACCCTCCGCCATACCCGGTTTATCACTTATCAAAAGTTTTAAAAATATAACGCGGGTCATACTCCACGTTGAATTTTTCCAACAATTGAATGTACTCCTCGCAAAAGGATTTTTTCGCGTGATGCTTTTGCTGATTCTCAATGTAACGAATCACCGAACTAATTTGTGACCGGGAATAGGAGAACGCGCCAAACCCTTCTTGCCAGGAAAATCTACCCGCCACCCAGCGTTTTCCCTTGATGAATTTGGATGAAGCCGATTTCACATCACCCACCAAATCCGACAGGGCCAAATCCGGTTGGAGGCCAATCAGCATGTGGACATGGTCCGGCATATTGTTAATGGCAATTAACTTCTGCCGTTGGGCGGAAACGACCCCAGTCATGTATTTTTGCAGTTCGTCGTTGTGCTTCAGTGGAATTAAATTTTGCCGGCCCTCCACGGCAAACACGACATGGACGTAGATTTGCGAGTAGGTATTCGCCATGCCGCGAAGATGCCGCTCCTCACGGAGCTTGGAAATATTATTTTGGTCGATTCCTACAAATATTGCGCTCCTAGCGGAGCTGGGGAAAGGCACTGGTATCTCGATTAATCCTGCTGCGGCTGGGATGTCCGCCAGCGCCGCTAGGCGCGACATCTTTGTAGAATCGCCACCGAAAAAAGATCAAAAGCCCCGTAGGGGCGGTATGCTCCTGCAATTATTTTAAAATCGATTTCAAATTTTTCTAATTTCCAATTATGTAATCGCCATAATTCCGACCGCCCTCTCAATCCTCCCCAGCACCCGCTCCCGTCCCAGCACCTCAATCAAATGATACAAACTCGGTCCGGACGTCTTCCCCGTCAACGCCAGCCGGGTGGGATGCACCAGCACGCCGACTTTCACACCCAGGGCCTTGGCCGTCTCCTTGAGGGCGGCTTCGATGGACGCCGCGTCGAAGGCGGGCAGGGCGGTGAAGGCGTCGCGGAGCTTTTCCAGGCGCGGTTTGTTCTCGGGCACGAAATCTTTTTTCACGGCCTCCGGATCGTATTCCACGGTGTCGGTGAAATAGAAGCCGGCGTAGGCGGGGAGTTCGGCGAAGGTCTTGAATTTGCCCTTGCAGGTGTCCAGCGCGGCTTTGACGTAGGGCAGGGGATGGCGGTTGGTATCGACCCCGGCGCGGGTGAAGGCGTGGACGGCCAGTTCGTAGCAGCGGTCCGGCGCGAGTTCCCGGGCGTATTCACCCTGAAGCCAGAGCAGCTTCTCGTAATCAAACCGCGCGTTGTGCCGCAGGATCTGCGGCAGGTCGAAGAGTTCGATTGTTTCCGCGAGGGACATTTTCTCGCGATTGTCCTTGGGCGACCAGCCGAGCAGGCAGAGGTAATTGATCACCGCCTCGGGCAGGAAACCGGTGTCGAGGTAGCTGGTGAGGGACGCGCCCTGGTCGCGCTTGCTCATTTTGGAACCGTCGCCGTTCAGGATGAGCGGGATGTGGGCGTAATGCGGCGCGGGCACGCCGAAGGCTTGGAAGAGCGCGATGTGCTTGGCCGTGTTGCTCAAGTGATCCTCACCGCGAATCACGTGCGTGATGCCCATTTCCAGATCGTCGATGACGTTGACGAGGTGGAACACCGGCTGGCCATCCGAGCGCACCAGCACGAAATCCGGGTCAATCTCCTCGCGGTCGGTGAGTTTGCGGAGCACGTCGCCCACCACCAGGTCCTTGATGAGCACCGGTTCGCGCTGCATTTTGAATTTGATCGCCCCTTCGTGTTCATAGGCGAGCCCACGCGAGAGCAGGGCCTCCACCCGGCGCTGGTAATTTTCCTTCCGCTGGCTCTGGAAATACGGCCCGCGATCGCCCTTGCTGGGGCCGGTGGCATCCCCCGTGAGCGGTCCCTCATCCCAATCGAGGCCGAGCCAGCGGAGACCGTTGAGGATGACGTCCACGGCCTCCTGGGAATTGCGGGCGGCATCCGTGTCCTCGATGCGCAGCACGAAGGTCCCGCCGGTGTGGCGGGCAAAGAGCCAGTTGAAGAGCGCGGTGCGCGCGCCACCGATGTGCAGGTAACCGGTGGGCGAGGGGGCAAAGCGGACGCGAGGTTTCATATAAATATCCCCCAAGTTATAAGTTTTGACCGGGCATTAAAAACAAAAAAGGCGCCTCGGGAAGCGAAGCGCCTGGTGGAAGGGAAAGGGAAAATCGATTCGGAAAATTATTTGGCGCCGAGAATGGCGTCCTTGGCGGCCTTGGCCACGCGGAATTTCACCACGCGCTTGGCCGGGATGTTGATGCTTTCACCGGTTTTCGGATTGCGGCCCACGCGCGCGGCGCGGTTGTTCAGCACGAGCTTGCCGATGCCGGGCAGGGTGAACGTGTCCTTGGCGTGTTTGTAGGCGAGCACGGCGATGTAATCGAGGATTTCCGCCGCTTGCTTTTTCGGGAGTTCCGCTTTTTCGGCGATGGCGGCGACGAGTTGTGCTTTGGAGAGGGCTTTGGCCATAAGGTTGGAGGTGGTTGTCAGTTATAGTTTGGTTCTAAAAGTCATACGACTCTCGTGCCATTAAAAAGCTAAAATGGCGGCGGGCAAGGAAAAAACATTGAAAAATGAGTCGTGATTGTGGGCGGTAACAGCAAGCATAATAGCTGCCAATTCAGGAGCTTTTCGGCTTATTCGGGGTGGGCCGGACGTCCCACCGCCCGCCTTTCCCCTTGTTTCCCGAAGGCCGCTGGCCTAATATTTTTTCAACCAATATTTGCCCCGCTTTTTGGATGAAAAGCCGGGTTCTTTAGTCTTAAATTATTGGCTGGCAACATTTTTTGTTTAATTAAAGCATGAGCACGACCCGCGGAGTTTTTATTGGTACGGACAGTGGCGCGACGACCTCCAAAGTGGGGGCGGTTTGGGCGGATGGCAAAACCGTGTCCACCAAGCTGTTGCAACGCCCCACCAACGCCCAAAACGGCCCGGACGCCGTGATCCAAGGCTGGGTGGAGGCGATTTCCGATTATCTCCAGCAACACCAATTGGGCTGGGAAGCCGTTCAAGGCGTGGGGTTGGCGATTCCCGGGCCTTATGAAAGCTACGGTGTGCTGGGGCGGTCGGCGAATTTGCCGGCGAGTCTGGCGGGCTGGAACGTGCATCGGGATTATCGCCAGGCGCTCGCGCAGGCTGCGGGCCATGCCATTCCCTTGGTGATGGGCAATGACGGCATGCTCGGTGGGGTCGCCGAGGCGGCCAAGGTGCGGGGCGCCGAAAAGTGCTCCGTGCTCATGCTGGCCCCGGGTTCCGGCCTGGGCAGCGCTTATATTGATGCCAATGGCCTCCCGCTCGAGGGCGACACGCTGGCCGGGATGGAAACCGCGCACATGCCCGCCGCCTTGCATCTGTTGAATGCCAAACCGCTGCCCTGCGGCTGCGGGCGCACCTGGGGTTGCATCGAACCCTTGACAACCATTTCGGGCCTGCCGCATTTGCTGGCGGAAAAGCTGGTCAAATATCCCGATCATGCGCTCGCCAAATCCACCGCCACGCCCAAGGAAAAAGCGTTGTCCCTGCGCGGACTGGCCCAAAAAGGCGACGTGCTGGCTCTGGAGATCTTTGATTTTCAAGCGCGCGCCTTGGGCCTGCATGTGGCGAATCTCTGTCTGGCGCTGGATCCCCATTATGTCGTGATCGGCGGGGGCTTGATGGATCATGAGGCCACCACGCCGGAATTCCGGGAGCGTTATCTGGGAGTAATCCGGGAAACGGCCAGCACCTATTTGTGGCCGGTGCAGCGCGAACGCATCAAGATTGTTTCCGCTTCGCTCGGGGATCTCTCGCAGGCCATCGGGGCGGCATTGACGGCCCTTTACCAGAGCCACAAGAGCTGAGACGACGAAGTTAAACCGGGCCACGCCACGACAAGGCGTTTAAAGCCTGCTTGGCCAGCTTATATCCCGGTTCTACTCGTGATCGAAGACGTACGTGCTCTTGTCGTCTTTCACGATCATGCGCTGGCCATCCACCGAACCGGACAACGTCTTGGTGTCGCTCCCACTGGTGAGATTGAAGGTGTAATTCGTGCCATCCTTGGACCACTGACCCTTCCAGTTGATGGTTTGCGGGGGCTGGCCCGGCTGGGCATTGGGGTCAGGATGCGGCCAGTATTTCAAAAAGGCCTGGTCGTCCCCGGACACAATCAGAATGGTATCAGCGTAGGCTTGGGACATCCACGCCCGTTCGGCCCGCATTTCAGCGGAGCTGACTTTGGTTTGGGTCAGCCGGAGGTAGGCGAAACTGACGCGCGCGTTAAAGTCCCAGTAACCCAGGGCCGGTTCACCATCATATTTGGGGGATTTGCCCGTTTTTAAATACGTTTCCAGGTCGTCCAGGTTCGGTTCCACCGCCCCCCAAACCGCGCTGAGCAACTCATTATTTTTGAGTAAATTTTGCACGTTGGGCTCATTCATGATCGCGCCCATCGGCGCGTGCGTGGCCCAGGCGTTGGTGAACTCACTGTCGCCGGCGAGCGCTTGAATATCATCCCGTTCCAGTAGCGAGAGAAACATGGGGTAACGGGCCAGGCGGGCGCTCAGGCCCGGGTTCTGGCAAATCAGGCCGGCCAGATCCGCCAGCTTGTAATAATTATCCGGCAATTTGCCCACTGCGGCGGAGGTGTTGGCCAGCCCGGTGCTGGTGGCGTCCTTGCCCAGACGGTTGATCAGGCGGGTGGTAACGGTCTCGGCATCGGAGGCGGCGACCTGGGAAGTCCAGAAGCTGAAATTGAAAATGACGAATGTCAGGAGCACCATATAGGCTGTTCCGTTGAGCACGCCCACACAGCCGCCCAGCCGGTGATTTAAACGCTCATAAATGGAATATTCCAGTTCGCCCGAGGTGTTTTTATATTTCACCTCCGTCTGGCGGTGCACGTAAGCGCCGGCCACCTTGAAGAGGGTGAGCACCACCGGAAACGCCACGATGGGCGAAATCATCCAGGCCATGGTGTCGTTCGGGAAACCCACGTGCGCCAGGATGGGATGAAACACATGACCCAGCGGGCCGGCCAGCAGGGCGGCAAAAATAATGCCCACCAACGAAAAGGATGCCCGGATCACCCCCTGGCGGTAACCCAGTCCCACGGTTGAACCTACGAGCAAAAATGTCAGAATCCAAATCGTCATGCCTACAGTTAAAAATATTCCCTTAAAAAAGCACGCAGAAAATGCTATTCTTTCGCCGGTGAAAATATCCCTGGTCATCCCGGCCTTCAACGAGGAACGGCTTTTGGCCGCCTCCCTGGCGAAAATTCAGGCTGCCGCCGCCGCGTTCACGCGCCGTGGCTGGGCCGTGGAATTGATTGTTTGTGACAATAATTCCACGGATAAAACCGCCGCCATCGCCGCCGCCGCCGGGGCCACGGTGGTTTTTGAGCCGATCAACCAGATCGCCCGCGCTCGCAATTGCGGCGCCGCCGCCGCCACCGGCGACTGGCTGGTGTTCGTGGATGCCGACTCCCATCCCAGTGCCGAGCTGTTGGATGATGTGGCCGAACAAATCCTGGGCGGACGCTGCCTGGCCGGGGGCGCGACCATCCGGCTGGATGAATACATGTTCGCCGCCGCCGTCATCACCCGGATCTGGAACCTGAGCAGCCGGCTGGGGCGTTTGATGGCGGGATCGTTCATTTTTTGTGAAACCGCCGCCTTTCGAGA
Source organism: uncultured Verrucomicrobia subdivision 3 bacterium (assembly GCA_903895255.1). Taxonomy (GTDB): domain Bacteria; phylum Verrucomicrobiota; class Verrucomicrobiia; order Limisphaerales; family UBA11358; genus UBA11358. The sequence goes on along the minus strand of CAITTG010000122.1, from coordinate 15,360 downwards.
AATTGGCGGGTTCAGCCATGAATTGTTTGTGGCGGAAGAACTGGACCTCAGCCAGCGGCTCAAGCGCCTGGCCGCCAAAACCGGCCGCAAGATCGTCATCCTGCACCGGCATCCGCTCGTGACCTCCGCGCGCAAAATGCACCTTTACACCGCCCGCGAACATTTGCGCTTTCTCTGGCTGGCCATTTTCCGGCAGCGCCAGACCCTTGGCAGCCGGCAGGCATCCTATCTCTGGTACGATGGCCGCCGGTAGGCGCCGCCAGCGGCCTTGGTTAACCTACGGCTGAGGATAATTCCCCCTCTCCGGGGGGAGAGGGACGGGGTGAGGGCGGACGTGCCTCTTTTCACCTCGATAGCCTTCCCCGGTGCGACCTACCGCTTGAACGCCAGCACCAAAACCCCCGCCCCTACCATCAAGATGCCCGTCCACTCCCGGGCGGAAGGACGTTCATGCAAAAAGAGGAACGCAAATACCGCCACCAGTACCAGACTGAGCTTGTCCACGGGGGCCACCTTGGAGGCCTCCCCCATTTTGAGCGCCCGGAAATAGCACACCCACGAGGCCCCGGTGGCCAGGCCGGACAAGACTAGGAACAACCAGGTTTTGCCGGAGAGTTGGAAGGGGTTGCTCCACTTGCTCGCATACGACACAAAGCCGGCCAGCACCACCAAGATGACCCCGGTGCGAATCAGGGTGGCCAGGTCGGAATCCACCCCCGCCAGTCCGATTTTGGCAAAGATGGCCGTCAGGGCCGCAAATCCGGCGGAGAGCAGGGCCCAAAAAAACCAGTGCGAGTCGGAGGCCATGATGGGTTCGGGCGGTCAGGCCCCGGTTTTGATGCTCCAGCCCGCCTGGACCAGGGCTTTGTAACCGCCCGTCACCGACGACACATTGCGGTAACCCATCTTTTGGGCGGCATCACAGGTGAGGGCCGACCGGAAGCCGCCGCCGCAATACATCAGGATTTCAGTGGCGGGGTCGGGATACAATTTTTCCAGGTCGCGCTCCAAAATGCCCTTGCCCAAGTGCACGGCATCGGCCGCGTGGCCGGCCTGCCATTCGTGATCCTCGCGGACATCCAGCAGCACCGCGCGCGGATTTTGCGTCAGGCGGGCGCGCGTCTCGGCCACGCTGATTTCATTGATGCGCGTTTTGGCATCGTTGGTCAGTTTTAAAAAACCGGGTGAATGATCCATCGGAGGGAAAGTAAATTGTCCGGGGTGCGGGTCAAACAAATTTCGCAGGCGGTCAGCCCCCGTTGGCGCCTGGTCGGCTGCACATCAATCGCAACTGGGCACCGATAACCTTAAAAATATTTTAAATTTTTTTGGACCCTGGACAGCCTTTGTCCAGGGTCCCCGGCTACATTTATCCCGATGAAGGTGAAAACGACATCCTTGGGCAGCGGCCCGGTCCATGACCAGGTAGGGGGCCAGCGCGTGCCCAAGCGGTTGGCCGCCCGCCATCAAGTGGAATCTTCAAGTTTCTCGTACTTTTTCTCCTTCCGCAATCCCTGGACTGGCGCCTTGAGTCATGCGCAAACAGCCATAAATGAGATGTTTAACAAATTATCCAAATAACCATTTAACCAATTAACACTTTCAAAAATTCAAAAATCCGCCCTTGACCCCGGCCCCGGCCCCCCTTACACTTTTGCAAATGTTGAATACCGTATCAAAAGTAGCTGTTCTGGTAGTCGCTGTAGTAGGCGGCGCCGATGGCTCTTGTTGATCGAAGACTTTAACAAGAACCCACGGCTGGCCAAGTCGTGGGTTTTTTGTTTGACCTGCGCCCGCTGACCAGCCAAAACCATAGCAATCCATGAGCACAATAACTGAAAATGCGGCAACGAAAACCAAAACGGCTCCGGCCCCGCGCGCGGAGGTCGGTCCGGTGATGTTCGGTCGGGACATCTTTGTGGAAGCGCTCGAGCGCGAAGGCGTTGAGGTCATCTTCGCCTACCCCGGCGGCGCGAGCATGGAAATCCACCAATCGCTGACCAAATCCAAAATTCGCACCATTCTCCCCCGCCACGAGCAGGGCGGCAGCTTCGCGGCGGAAGGTTATGCCCGCGCCACCGGCAAAGCCGGCGTGTGCATGGGCACCAGCGGTCCGGGCGCCACCAACCTGGTGACCGCCATCGCGGATGCTTACATGGATTCCTGCCCGCTGATCGCCATCACCGGCCAGGTCACCCAGGCCATGATTGGCCGCGGCGCTTTCCAGGAAACCGACATCATCGGCGTGACGCTGCCGATCGTGAAGCATTCCTACCTGATCACGGACATCAACGACATTCCGCGCATCGTGAAAGAGGCGTTCTATCTCGCCCAGTCCGGCCGGCCCGGTCCGGTGGTGCTCGATTTCCCCAAGAATATTCAGCAGCAGAAGACCCAGCCCGTCTGGCCCACCCTGGAACAGATCAAGAAGGGCCTGCGCGGTTACAACCAGCCGGATCTCAAGGCGGATGAGGTCGCTTTGAACGAAATCATGGGCCTGATCGAGAAGGCCGAGCGCCCGGTGTTGTATGTGGGCGGCGGCATCATCAGCAGCGGCGCGGCGGCGGAATTGCTCAAGTTTGCCGAGGCGACGAATATTCCCGTGACCACCACGCTCATGGGGATTGGTGGTTTCCCGGAAACCCATCCGCTCTCCCTCCGCTGGCTGGGCATGCACGGCTCCGCCTCCGCCAACTGGGCGGTCAACGGCGAGTACGAGTACCGCACGAGTTTCGACGCGCCGATGATCAAGCTGAAGGACGGCGCGGATTTGCTGCTCGCCTTCGGCGTGCGCTTCGACGACCGCGTCACCGGCAAGTTCGAGGAATTTTGCAAGAACGGCACGATTGTCCATGTGGACATTGATGCTTCCGAGCTGAACAAAAACCGGAAGGCGAATCTGCCGGTGGTCGGCGACATCAAGGACACGCTCACGCGCCTGAACAAGATGCTGGAAGCGCGGCCCATCACCAAGAAGCACACCCCCTGGCTCGCGCAAATCGCCGAGTGGCAGAAGAAGGCGCCGTTCGCCTACCGCATCACGCCGGAAATCGCGACTAGCGACCACATGGTGGACCACATGCAGGGCCACGAGGATCAGGTGATTCTCCAGCAGATGGTCGTGGAAATGCTTTATGAACTGACCAAGGGCGAAGCGTACATCACCACGGGCGTCGGCCAGCATCAGATGTGGGCCGGGCAATGGTACAAGTACAAATACCCGCGCCAGTTCATCACCAGCGGCGGGCTGGGCTCCATGGGCTATGGTTACCCCGCCGCGCTGGGCGTGAAAGTGGCGCTGCCGGACAAGCAGGTCGTGGATATTGACGGCGACGGTTCCTTCCTGATGAACATTCAGGAACTCGCCACCGCGCACATTGAAAAAATCGCGGCCAAGGCCATCATCCTGAACAACCAGCACCTCGGCATGGTGGTGCAGTGGGAGGATAATTTCTACGCCGGCAATCGCGGTCACACCTACCTGGGCAACCCTGATGAACGCGCCCAGATTTATCCTGACTACGTCCGCGTCTGCAATTCCTTCGGCGTGAAATGCGAACGCGTGATGTTCAAGAAGGACCTGCGCGCCGCCATGCAACGCATGCTGGATTCCGAAGAGCCTTATGTGCTCGACGTGATCACGCCTTATTCCACGCACGTGATTCCGTTCATCCCCGCCGGCAAGACGGTGGCGGACATGATCTGGAAAGCGTAAGCGGGACCGGATAAAATTCAAACGGCCGGGTGAATTTTCGCCTGGCCGTTTTTTATTAGAGCATTTCCATAAATGCTGTAGCGCAGCGTTGGGAACCCTGCGGGAAGCGGTCTTTTGGGTTTTTGGCTTCGTTTTGGCTCAGGCACAGACCGCAGTGGGTATGCGCCTTCGCCAAAGTCTCGCCAAAAACCCAAAATCCTCGCTTCGCAGCGCTACATCATTTCTGTCAATGCTCTAGGCTGGCGTGGCAGGTTTTAAACTCCATCTACCGTGCGGCACCCGCCATTTTCAGGATGGAAAATAAAATTGGATCCGTTTGGCCGGAAACGGGGGCGTAACGTCCATCCGCCTCCCGGTGCAGAAAAAGCAGATAATTGGAAAATCCTTTGGGATCAAACTCGGCAAGTTCGGGGCCATTCATCATCAGTTCGCCGGGATTCGCAAGCCGGCAGTGATGCAGAACCAGAGCTTTCATGGTTTTGTCCCCTTTCATGACCAGCTTGATGTAAAAATGCGTGGACAAACCGACCACATGGACATCCGGTGCGATGTTGGGGAGGATGAAGTGTTCGTCCGTGGGCTGGGTTGATTCTGGCTTGGCTACGACTACCAGGTCGGCTTGATCGTAGAGTTCTTGGTACGACCAACTTTGCATGAGGCGCGCCTGACCCAGGAGGCTGGTCCCGAGAATAATGAATCCGAGCAATAGTTTTCTCATAGCTTGGCGGTTGGGTTGGAGGGGGGATGTTTCACATGAAGTGCCACGGCGGGTGGAAGTGTTTTACCTCTTGCGCCATTCGGTCTTCGGCGGTTCGGGGAGCCCCTGCGCGCGCAAGGCCGTGCGGAAATGCATCTTGGCTATTTTGGCCAGACCGTCCACCCCGCGTTCCTCGAAAATCGTTTTCGCCACGTCATCCACGGCCTTGGAGGCGCCCTTGGGCAGTTTGATGGCATACTGCTTCTCCAGCTTGGCCAGGCCTTTCACAAATTCATCCCGCGCCAGGATCGAGGCGGCGGCCACGGCGAGATCTTCCTCGGCTTTGTGGCGCTGCACCAATTCGATCTGCTTGCCGCTGGTCATGAGGGCTTTTTCCACCACGCTTTTGCTGGCGGCGAATTGATCGCTGATCGCGCGCACCGGCGGCGGATTCATCCGGTGCTTCTGGCCCAGGAGATTTTCGATCACCCGCGCGTGGCCCCAGGCGAGCATGGCGTTCACACTGCGCATTTTGGTGTAGAGCCGGTTGTAGGCCTCGTTGCCGATCGGGACGACCGTGGTGACGCAGCCGGGCGTGTCGCGGATGAGGTCGGCCAGCTCGGCCATGCGTTTGTCGCTGGAAATATTTTTGGAATCCCGGATGCCTTGGCCTTCCCAGGCTTTGATCACGGCTTCATTGATATAAACCCCGGCGATGCAGAGCGGGCCGAAAAAATCGCCCTTGCCGCTTTCATCCACCCCCAGCCGGGGCAGCAGCAGGTCGGGGTTCAGCAGTGTCTCGTAGCCCAGCCTGGCCTGCTTGAGCACCTCGGGTTCCAGCACGAACTCGATGAATTCCTGGGTGCCCTTGCCCTGGAGTACCAGCTTGCCGCTCTCGTAAAACACCACGTTGATTTTGTCCTTCTCGCCGGCGAAGCGCGCATAAGGCACTGCGCGGAATTTGAAGCCGCGCGAGCTGATGGCCGTTTCCAGCGCGGCCGCCTGTTCATCGGTCAGTTTGCACGTATAGGATGTGATGGGATTCACCGGGGCAAAATTACCTGCTGCGAGCGAAAATGAACACCAGGAATTATTGTCGGCGGCGTGTGCAGCCTGAATTAATGGAATAGCTGCCGGAGCAGGAAATATTCGTTAAAAGGGCGGTCATCCGTGACTTGCACCTTCAGGTCGGGATTGAGCGCGGTCGGCAGGGAATATTCATTGGTGATCACACTGGCCAGATAGGCGGCGGCATCCGGCTGCTCGTTCCATTCCACGAGGTCCTGGCGGGCCTTCGCGGGCATGCGCGCGGCCAGTCCCGCGGCATCCAGCGCGGGGATGGGCTCCAGGGAGGCGAGCAGGTGGAAACCCCAGCCTTCGGTCGAGGGAAAGCACCGCACATACGGGAACGATTCGTTCAGGGAGCGAATGACCGCCTGGGTGGTCAGGGTTTCACCTTCGCCACCGGGGAACCACATTTGCAGAATGCCATGGGGGTTCAAATTGTGTTTCGCCAGCGCATAGAAATCCCGGGAGAAGAGCAGGCTGGAGCCGGCGGCTTCCACGGGCGGCGGCGGGTCCACCACGATGACATCAAAGGTTTTTGCGCAGCGTTTGAGATACCGGCGGCCGTCGTCAATGACGATGTGGCCATGGGGATTTTGCAGGAGTTGACCGGCGTCGGGATGATAGAAGCCAAAGGCCTGGGTGACGCTGGGCACCAGTTCAACCGCCGTCACATCCACATCACCCCAGCTCAGGGCGGAGCGAAATGTGGTGCCCATGCCAAAACATATGACGAGCATGGTTTTCGGCGGGCCCTGGTGGTAGGCGAGCGGCAGGTGGGCGATGAACTTGGTGATGGGCGTCAGAATGGTCATGCCAAAGCCATTGACCAGCAGCATTTTGTCCGATCGCTGGCCGCCAAAGGAAATGACGGAGGCCAGGTAATCCCGGCGGACGGTGACGTGGGGATTTTTTTGCGCCAGGAAACCTTCAAACGTTTCGGAGCCAAAAGTGATCTGCAATAGCACTCCAGCCAGCACCAGACCGAAGCCGACGCGCCGGACCCACGTCTGGGAGCGGCTCAAGACCAGCCAGAAGGCGACAAACGGCAGCCCCAGCCAGAGCAACGCCTGGCGTTCGCTGATCAGGGGCAGCAACAGATAGCAGGCCACGAGCGGGCCGAGAATGCAACCCACCACGTTCATGGCGTAAGCGCGCCCGGCGCGTTTGGGCTGGCCGCCCGCATATTCATCAATCAGGCCGGGGGTCAAATATCCGAGCAAGGCGCAGAAGGGCACGATGCTGCCCAGCAGGAGCAAGGCGCTAACGGGGTCCAGGGTGGGCACCCAAAACTGCTCAACCAGCAGCCGGGGGTCGTTGACCAGCACGGGCAGGAAGGCGGCAATGGCCAGCGCGGAGAACACTAACGCGTGCGAACGCACTTGCTGGCGCCGCAAGTCCCGGCGATAAACCAGCGAGCCCAGAAAGGTCGCCCCGAGATAGGTGAAGACAATCAGTGCGAAGGAATACACCTGGGTTTTTAAAACCACGGCGAAGGCCCGGGTCCAAACCACTTCCATGGCCATGGCGGTAAAGCCGGTGGCGAACAGCATCCCTTGGATCAGCCGGTCCGGCGCGGTGGCGGTCCGCCCGGGCGCGGCGGTTTCCGAAGCGGTATCCAGCGGGGTATTAACGGGGGCTTCCGCCGGGCCGGGCGAGACCCGGGCCAGCCAGACACTCAGGATGGCGATGGTGAAATTGCCCCCGGCGGCGACCCAAAGGGTGTGCTGGAACCCCAGGGTTTCCACCAGGACCACGGCCGTGCAAAAGGTGCCGCTCATGGCCCCGAGCACATTTGCCAGGTAGAGGAAGCTAAAACTCCCCGCGCCAGCCGTCGCATGCTCGCGAAAATAGCCCATCATGAACGGAAAAGTGGTGCCCATGCACACGCACCAGGGAAAAATGGAGATGGCCAGCGCCAGCGCGGAGCACAGCAGGTAGGGCAGGGAATCCATCTGCCCCGCGGGCAGTAAAATCCTTTCGCTGACGGCAAACAATCGCGGCACCGCAAACGCCCCGAGTCCGATCAACAACTCCGCCCCGGCGTAAAAAACGAGGGCGGAAAGCCCGCTGCGGCGGGTCAGGGCGGCAATGGCCCCGCCGCCCAGCCACGAACCCACGGCCAGTCCCAGCATGAACACGGAAAGCACCACCGAAAGCACCGGTGTGATGATGCCAAACGAGGCAAACGCCATGCGCGTCCAGACCACCTGATAAACGAGGCTGGAAAACCCGGATAAAAAGAACAACCCAAACAGCAGCCGGCGGGTAACTGGATTCATGAATCCGGGGAATTTATCAGTTGCCTTCGCTGGAACAAGTTTCAAAATCCCGTAGCGCTCCAGCCGGCTCAAGCCGATGGCGCCGTTGGTATAATTCGCCGTCGCCCGGACCTGGCTTGCATTTGATCGGTTTTTATCGGTAATTGATACCTGTGTCGCCGCCCGCACAGCCACCAGCGCAGATTTCCCAACGATTGTTGGAGTGGTTGGGCGTTTATGCCCGCGATCTGCCGTGGCGGCGCAGGCTTGGTCAGTATGCGATTTGGGTGTTGGATTTCAACGTCCATGACATGGGAGACAGAAGCCGAATAAATCGATTTTTTACAGACGTTAATAAAAATATTTACTCAAAGTGCACCTCTATCCGAACCTTTGCATTATGAGTTCTGAAACGCCATCAGGTAATCACAAGTCCTCCCGTAGATTAAAGCTTTTAGGCCCGTTATTCCTGCTGGCGACACTTGCAAGCCTTTTAGACGCATTTAAGGAATTCAAATCAGGCTCAATTTTATTTGTCATAACTGATACACTGATAGCTTTGCTGGGTGCTGTATTATGTTTCACATACTTTTGGCTCTACTGGATTAAAAAATGACCGGCCACAAAGTAAAAATCGAAACTGTCGTCCAATCCCTTTTATTGTGGTTTGCTGGCAACGCCCGTGATTTACCCTGGCGGCGCACGCGCGATCCTTATGCCATTTGGGTGTCGGAGATAATGCTCCAGCAGACGCAGGTGAAGACGGTCATTCCGTATTGGGAACGCTGGATGCAGGCGCTGCCGACCATTGCGGCGGCGGCGGCGGCTCCGGCGGACCAGATTCACAAGCTTTGGGAGGGGTTGGGCTACTATACCCGGGTACGCAATTTGCAAAAGGCGGCGCAGGTGATCGTGGCCCAGCATGGGGGGACATTTCCCGAGGATTACGAGTCGGTGCTGGCCCTGCCGGGGATTGGGCGCTATACCGCCGGGGCGATTTGCAGCATCGCCTTCAACCAGCCCACGCCCATTTTGGATGGCAATGTCATCCGCGTGCTCACCCGCCTGTTTGCCATCGCTGAAAATCCCAAGGACAAAACCACCAACGCCCGGCTCTGGCATCTCGCTGAACAATTAGTCAGCGAAGCCGCGATTTCCCCGCCTCGCGCCCCGCGCCCCGCGCCCCGCGCCTCGTTTTTAAATCAATCCCTGATGGAACTCGGCGCGCTCATCTGCACTCCGCGCCAGCCGCAGTGTCTGCTGTGCCCAGTGCGAGCAGGGTGCGAAGCCTTTCGCCAGCAGCGCACGGAGGAACTGCCCAATCTCGGCGCGCGGGTCGCCAGCACGGCCCGGGCGTTCCAGGCGTTTGTCGTCGAAGTGCGCGGTCAGGTGTTGGTGCGTCAGCGTCCGGCTGGCATGGTGAATGCGCATTTGTGGGAGTTTCCCAACGTGGAAACGACCGGCCACCAGCCGGACCCGGTGGTGGTGTTTCAAACGGTATTCGGGGTTAAGCCGCCCATCCTTGAGCCCTTGGGTGTGGTCAAGCATTCCATCACCCGCTACCGGATCACGCTGACCGCGCACCAGACCGGTCTTGGTCGCCGTCCGCCCAAAATGGAAGGGCAGTGGGTGAAATGGGAGAGTTTGGGGGAATTGGCTTTTACAGCCGCACATAAACGACTGGCGAAAGCGGCGATGGAGCGGGAACGGAGGGCGGGCCGCTGATTGGCTGGAACGCGACAATAAGTGAGCCTCCTCACCTCGGTTGCTACGCGATCGGGTGGGACGGTTTGAGATGAATGCGGAGCGCCTGGGGGCCGGCGCGTAAAGCCAGCGCTCCGAGGGTGGCACGGCTTGAGGAATTTTTTAAGATAGTTTGGATGAACAAAGCGGGAACGATAAGTGCGGTGAACGCCAGTTCACCGCTACGAGATCGTGGTGACAGGCCGGATGCCTGTCCCACCGTTAATAAAAGGCTCGCCAGCGCGGCGGCTAAAAGTATCCTGTCAGGCCGATGATTTACTTCGACTATAACGCCACCGCGCCGGTCATGCGCGAGGCGCGCGAAGCCTGGCTGGCAGTTACCGAACGGATTGCCGGCAATCCGTCGTCCATGCACCAGTATGGTCAGAAGGCCGCCGTGGCCCTGTCAGAGGCCCGCGAACAGCTCGCCGCGTATATGGGCTGCCATCCGCAGGACATCATCTGGACCAGTGGCGCCACCGAGGCGAACAACATGGTGATTCATCATTTCGCCAGGAAACTCGGGCCGGCGGGCGAGATCTGGGTTTCGGCCATTGAACATCCCTGTGTGTTCGATTCCTCCCAATTTTATTTTGGCAAACGCGTCCGGCTGATTCCGGTCACCCGCGACGGCGTCGTGGACATGGACTGGCTGACCGCCGAACTGGCGGACACGCGTCCGGGCCTGGTGGCCGTCATGGCTGCCAACAACGAGACCGGGGTCATCCAGCCCTGGCGTGAAATCCGCTCGATCTGCGAGGCGTACGAAATCCCGTTCTTCACCGACGCGGTCCAGTTCATTGGCAAGATGCCGGTGAAAGCGCTGGGGGAATGTGATTACGTCAGCGGGGCCGCGCATAAATTCGGCGGGCCGCGCGGGGTGGGGTTCCTGAAAATTCCGCATCGCAGCACGCTCACGCCCTTGCTGCATGGCGGCAAGCAGGAGGGCGGCCGCCGTGCTGGCACGGAGAACATCGCCATCATCGCCGCGATGATGGCCGCGCTCACGGTGCGCGAGAAACAGATTGCCCGCAACGAACACCTGCTGCGCGGCATCTGGCGCGATAATTTCGAGCGCGAACTGCTCCGGCACCTGCCGGGTACGAGCATTGTGGGGGCGAACCAGCCCCGCCTGTGGAACACGGTTTCCGCCCTGATGCCGGATGGCGACCGCAAGTTGCAATGGGTCATCCGGCTGGACAAGGCGGGGTTCGCGGTGTCCACCGGATCCGCCTGCACGACGGGCAAGGAGGAACCTTCGCACGTGCTCAGCGCCATGGGCTACAAGGCCGCGCAAGCGGTGCGCTCGGTGCGCTACAGCGCCGGTTGGGAAACCACCGAGGCGGACTGGGAGGCGTTGATCAAGGGGTTAATCAAGACCCAGGCGGAGTTGCATCCGGGGAAATAAATTTTCAACCACGGATGGACACGGATAAACACTGATAAAGCCGGAAAGCGGGAAAACGAGAAAGCGAAAACAGGCCGGGGAACCACAGGGCCGATTCGAGAAACCTGAACCGCGAAGATTTCTTCATGCGCGGGCTGAGCTGCGAAGTGGAGTTTTTCACCTTGGATGGCGGCATCGCGGCGGTGGCGACCGTGGAAACCGGCAAAATGCAACCGTTCAAGAAAAGTTAAAGCGGATAATTTGAATCGGCGCTCACACTATCTAATTCCCTCCAGCCGGTCAGAGTACGCATTCACCAGTTTGTGAGATTTGAGCAGTTCTTCAACTTGCGGCCATAACCTGGCAAGCAAGGCATGATATTCCTTGCGACGCAGATTTCCGAAGCGCAAATGAATTACCCAAGGCGGGGGTGATTGCAGGATGATGCGGTCAGAAAAATCCGCATCCTTGGAAACGATGGCCAGTTCGTGCTGTTGTGCAAAATTCCAAATCTTTGCATCGCTGGGATGTGGCCCAACTTTGGAGAAGGGAAACACCGGAAGTTGGGGCTTAAATTGCAAGTGGGACGGCAGGTTTTCGTCCAGCAAAAAACCCTTCATGCCACTTGTACAATCGAGAAATGATTTCCCATGGCGCGCGCCGCATAATTAAGGCAGGCCTGCACGTCCGCGCGCGTCAGTGTGGGATATTCGTCCAGCACGTCTTCCACCGAGTCGCCAGCACCAAGGAACTCCAGCACGGTCTGCGCCGTAATGCGGGTTCCCCGCACCACCGGGCGGCCGTTGCAAATTTCAGGATCAATGACAATGCGCTCGGTCATGATTGTAACCTAATCCAAACGGTTGCGAAGGCAAATTGAAAAATGCGCCTCACCCGCCCCGATACACCGCCCGGGCGGTGCACGTCTCGGCCACGACGATTTCGCTCAGCAGCGGCAGTTTGGGCTTCAACTTCTTCCAGATCCAGATCGCGACGATTTCGCTGGTGGGGTTTTCCAAGCCCGGGATTTCGTTGAGGTAATGGTGGTCGAGCTTTTCCCAGATGGGCTTGAACGCGGCGGAGATGTCGGCGTAGTCCATGAGCCAGCCTAGTTTGGGGTCGCACTCGCCGGCGACGACGATTTCCACGCTGAAACTGTGCCCGTGCAGCCGGCGGCATTTGTGGGCCTTTGGCAGCAGCGGCAGCAGGTGGGCGGCTTCAAATTGGAACGATTTGCGGAGTTCGATATGCATAAGATTTAGGTGCGGGGCGTGGGGCGCGGGGCGCGAGGCGGGGAATCGCTGCGGGCGCGGATGAGCGCGCCTAGCATTTTTCCAAGTTCCACACATCGGTTAATGAGAGGTTCGGTATCTTCGGTATTGAAATAGCCCACGTCACGGGCGATTTCCAATTGGGTTGCCAGTTCCGCCAGGGAGCCTTTGGCGATGTAAAAGAACCGCGTTGAGTCCTTGTCCGATGATCGCTCATCGCCTTCGGCGATATTGCTGGGGACACTTACCGCGCTGCGGCGCATTTGGTCAATTAGGGAGAAATCGCGCCGGATGCTTTCACTATTCGTGATTCGGTAAATATCGGTGGCCAGACTTTTTCCCTTTTGCCACACCACTAATGAGCGATACCCAATTTCATTCATAATATTGAACAAACATTTCCCGCCTCAAGCCCCGCGCCCCGCGCCTCGGGCCTCGTTTCTCATTTTTCCCAGTCCGACCACGTGACGAGATCGCCGAGGGCGGGGCGTCCGTCGTGGCGCCAGGTGAGGGGCGGGTTTTGCATTTGGCCGAGCGGGCAGATGCGGAGCACGCCCCAGCGGGCCAGTTGACGGGCGATTTCGGGGGCGGTTTCCCCGCCCATCGCCACGCCAACGGTGGAGACCTGACCGCGAATGCTGTCCACGTTCTCCAGCAGGGTTTTTAGGTCCGGCACGGATTTGACGTACACAAAGCGGTTCAGGCAGGAGAGTTGAAACCGGGGATCGGATTCGAAGATGACGGTCCAGGCGGTGGAGTCCGGACTGCACCAGTGGCGGGTGTCTCCCGGGGCGTGGGCGGCGCGCACTTCGTAGATGCCGCGCCGGGCGGCAATGGCGGCCGCGGCCTCCACCGGCAGTTCGCCGCGCGGTTCGGTGGCCTCGCGCTGCGCCAGTTCCGCCGCCAGCAGTTCGGCAAAGCTTTCAGCGGTGATGACGCCGCCATTCTGCACGTAAATAACATGCGGGGACAGGCAGCCCAGTTGGTTCCATGCCACGACGTCATCGGCGGCGCGGGCGGCCACTTGTTTGGCGCGGAAGCTGGACGGCAGCGAATCGCCGGTGACATAGCCAAAACTGACGCGATGACCATAGCCCAGAAAACGAATTTTTGGCGGCACGCCGGCCCGGATGGCGGCCAGGCTTTCATCGCTGCCCGTGGCAGTCACGCAATCCGCGGCGGCGTACAACTCGTTATCCAAAGCCGCCGTGCCGCCGCGCCAGTCGGCGATTTCAATGCAGGCGCCCAGCTTGGGATCGGATTCGTAGAGCGAATGCGCGAACAACCGGGGCAGAAACGCGGTGCCGCTGGCGCACTTTACGAACTGGGCCGAGCGCGTCACCACTCCCAGCACCAGGCTCATCAAGGTGGGATTGGGCAGGTTGCCGGCGGTGATGTGCACCAGGAATTCGGGGGCGGCGGCGAGGGCGGCCGTTTGGGTGGCGTGGCCGGAGGAGACGGCCACCAGATCATCCAGCCGGCGTGCCTCGCCGAGATCCTGGACGAGGAGGGCGGATAAATTTTCCCGGGTGAGCTGGCGGAAAAAAGCATCCAGCCCGCGCTCGATGGTGGCGCGGGAAAAGCCGGTCTCGGCGGGGCCCTGAGCCAGGGCCAACTGGCGGAACGGACTGCCGGGGTCCTGCCATTCATCGGCGAGTTTGCTGAGCAGGGTGACCTGCTGTTCCGTGGTGCGGCGGACGAGGTACTGCTCGCGGTTGCGCTTCAGGGCCTGACACGCTTCAGCCACCATTAACGGCGACAGCGTGGCCTCGGGGGGCAGGTCGGCGAGAAAGTAATTGGGAAGATGCATATTAAATTGCCGCCATTAACGAACAGCCGCGGGCCTCGGCTTTTTCGGCGCGGCCGACCAATTCAAAACCCGCGCCGCGCCGGATGCCCAGATCCTCGGTTTGCACGGCGGCGACGGAGAACACGTTCGCCAGATCCAATATCCGGATAATCCCGGTCTGGCCGTCCGGCACTTCGCGGCCGGTTTCGGGCGAAATGATTTGGGCGCGCGCCCAGGGAGGGAACTGGAAAGGCGGGGCGAGGGATGAGTGACAGGTGACGGGTGACGAGTCCGTCGCGATTGCGCCGGGGTTGGTCACTCTCCACTCGTCACTCGGCACTGCATAGGCTTGCGAGCTTAATTCGCTCATTCCGTATTCGCAGAGGATGTGCGTGGGCGGGATGCCAAGGGCTTCGGTGATCAGCGCATGCAATTGTGCCTTGGGCAGGGTGCGGGAACGGTTTTTGTAGCCGCCGGTTTCCATGACCCGCGAGCCGGCCGGCAGGGTGAAGCGGAGCTGGTGCTCCGCGAGGTAATCCAGGAGGTGGACAAATGAAAAGGCGGTGCCGAGCAAGGTCACGGGGCGGTCATCGGCGCGGGCGGATGCAAATTCGGCGAGGACCGCCGGGAAATTTAAAATCCAGGAACCATCCGCCGCCAAGTTTCCCAGAAAGTTGGCGGCGGGCAGGGAGCGCTGTTGCCGCAAGGTCTCAAACATATAAATGAGCGAGGAGTGCGGCGCAACGGCGGGACCAGGGGTCAAGAAATGGAGCGGGCCGGCCGCTCCCAGGTGGCGGTTGAACCAATGCGTCAGCGCGGACTCGTAAACCGCCAGCGAATCGGCGCCATGAAAATGGCGGCTCGGTTTTTGTTCGGTGGTGCCGCTGGAATGGAAAACCCGGGTGCGCTCCGCCACCGGAAGGCTGGAGAGTTCCAATTCTTTGAAGGCGGAGGTCGGGACGGCGGGAATTTGGGTCCAATGTTCCACGTTGGCCGGGGTCCGGCCCCGCGCGCGGCAGAGGGTTTGGTACGCGGGATTGGCTTGAAACTGGAGGGTGAAGAGCTCGAGGGCCAGGGAGTTGAAACGCTCATCGGACCAAGTCGTTGCGGCTTGGTCCTGGCGTGGATTCGGCTGCGGGGGAGGAATCATGAGACTCCTTACGTCGTCTCCTACGGAGATAAGGTGGCGCAGGCGCGCGGCGAAATTGGATAGTGCTGAATTCATTGCGGTGTTTGTTTACCGGCTGGTTTTCCGCGACAGCCGAACTTTAGAATAGCAGGGTTGGCCAGAATCGCAAGAACTGCGTGTGAAGCTGTCGGCGGGAGTTCAAAAGGAGATTTTTTGAGTGAAGTCAAAAGGAGACGGGTTTAGAGGGAGTAATTTCCGAGGATTTCGGGCCAGGTATTGAGGGGTGGGGCTGGGGGTTTCGTG
>CAITTG010000121.1 GCA_903895255.1 uncultured Verrucomicrobia subdivision 3 bacterium | reverse complement strand
GGCTTCGTTTTGGCTCAGGCACAGACCGCAGTGGGTATGCGCCTTCGCCAAAGCCTCGCCAAAAACCCAAAATCCTCGCTTCGCAGCGCTACATCATTTCTGTCAATGCTCTAAAAATTATTGTGCTCCAACTTCCACCATAAATGGGGCAAGTCAAATGGTATTGCGGTGTGGGTGGCCGCAGGCATTTCGGCCAAGCCAGGCCAGCCAAGCAGGATTGAGCGCGGCGGGCTGCCGCGAGTTTAGTGAGGCACCGAGGCAAACACTTTTTGCAACAGCGCGCTGCGGCCCACGGAATTGGTCCGGATATTTCGCTCTTCGTTCGCGGCCGTGTTAAACATGCCATCCAGGGTTTTCTGCGTGACAAAGGCATCCACGTCCTGCGTTGGAAAATTCACCGTGTTTTTGCTGCCGAACAGGCTGCCCAGCTTGTTGACCGCCTGATATTGGGCCAGCAGTTGCTTGTACTGGGCGGTGACCCCGGCTTTTTCGGTGGATTGCTGCACCACGGGGTATAGTTTGGTGTAGAGGTTCGTCTCCGAAGTGCGGCGGAAATATTCGGTGGCGGCATCATCCGGTCCGGCCAGAATGCTGCTGGCATTGGTGACGGTGAGATTTTGGATGGAGTCAGTGATGGCCGGAACGGCGGCTGGCACGACCCCGGCGGCGGCTTGATTGAGGGAAGCCAGAAAATTACTCACGGACGCACCATGCCCACTCAAATTCAAGGCTTCCGCCATCGCCTGCAATTTGCCTGGCAACGGAATGGTGGCGGCGGCATTGGTGGCAAATCCGCCCGGCTGGCCGAGGGAAGACAGGGCGGAGGACATCCCGGAGGTGAGCAACTCTTTCACGCTGCTGGTCAGTTCCTCCGGCGTCAAACTGGCCAGGGTCGCGGCGGAAGGTCCGCTGGCGGCCGGGGCGGTTGAAGTCACGGCCGGAGGGTTGGTCGTGGCGAGTGCCGACTCCAACTTATCGAAAAAACTTGCCCGGCTGGTGAGCGCGGAGGCGGTAAAAATCAAAGTGCAAACCAGCGTGTTTCTAAAAGATAAATTCATAAAGCTGGTAATTGTGAGAAAAAACTCGTCGCTGTCAATCATTCCCCCGTTGATTTGAACGGAGCGAGCAAAACTTTAACGTTGGCGGCTATGGAACGCGAGGTTTACGGACCTGACGCCGTTTAACCACTGACTTTTTTCCGGCAGGGGGTGACTTGGACTTTTTGGCAGCCTTGCGCGCGGCGATCGTGGCGACCTGAATGGCCTCCCGGGCCCAGTCCGCCAAGTCCCGGGAGTTTTCCACAATTTCCAGCGGCACCTCGTAATAGCCCATGGCCAGTTTTCGCCCTTTCGACTCATAGGTGAATGGCCCCATGCCCCGCTTGATATAGCTCGTTTTGGAGGCGTCGCTGACCTTAAAAAACAACCGGCCCTCGTCCAATATTCCGAAAAACTGATCTGCCTGATACAGCCCATGCGCGCCGAACATGGCCCTGGCCCGCACGTCGGGCAGGGCGGAGAGTTGATCAAGGACGAAGGCTTTGAAGGACTGCTCAGGCATGCGATATTTTCCTTATGTTGATCATATACTCCAAGCCGGAACAATTCATTTCAACCGCAGATAGACGCAGATGAAAACGGAGGGTTGGCAAAGTTTGGGTCGGCGTTTGATCGTGAACCCGTTGGTGCGCCATTTTTTCAAGTTTTCACCCTTTCCAGATCTGCGTTCATCGGCGCTGATCTGGGG
>CAITTG010000120.1 GCA_903895255.1 uncultured Verrucomicrobia subdivision 3 bacterium | reverse complement strand
CATTTGATTTCCCCAAGGACCGCATCCTCGACCAAAAAGTCCCGGCGAAATCCCTCGTCGAATTTGCGACCGTCCTACGCCACCGGCACCGGCCGGCGAACCCCTGGTCCGCGTTTGCTTAATTCATGAGCCAGGCTAAATTCATCAACGGTTGCCCGCAAACCCGGACCCAATTGCGGGTGGCTTTGCTAAACGGCAGCCACGATTGGGGCGGTCACGTCATGGCGTCGCATCGGCGGAAATTTTCGCGCAGAGTCGCAGCGGCCGCAGAGAAAACCCAACCTGATTTTAAAAAGTAAGTTAGCCTGACGATTCCTTTTAATATTTAGGTTGATGTTTATGGGCTGCCGACCCCACCCAAATAAACGTTGGTTTTTAAGGCCAGCGAACCAGCCCGCCCGGCAATCGCGGAGCGACTTCCCGATGGCAGCCACGTGGCTTCAGCCCACGGAATGATCGTCCAAACTTGGACTTGCGTCCTGTCGCGATGCTTGCGTTCCTCCGCTAATCATGAATTGACCTCCCGGAGCGCCCCGGCTTAACTACCGGCATGAACTTTGTGGCTGGATTAACCCTTGGGGTCTTTGGGGTGGGCACGCTGCTGCTGACTGGTTGTGCCGGGCCCGCCAAGCCAGCCCACCCCGCACCCGCGCCCGCCATTGTTACTGCCGACGACGCCCAGCGCGCCACCGTCGCCATGTACAATCCCATCGGGCGCTTTGTGGTGCTCAACTTTCCGGCGGGCCGGGTCCCCCCCCACGATCAAATGTTTTTCATCTATCACGGTGGCTTGCAGGCCGGCACCGTGAAAATCACCGGACCGGAGCGGGACAACAGCACGGTGGCCGACTTAATTAGCGGCGAGGCGCACCCTGGCGACGAGGTTCGCGATCAGTAAAAGCGGGCTCAATCCGCCGCTTGCGGCGGCTTGTCCTCGATCACTTTCACCGTCTTGGGCAGCACATGTTTCTGGTAAGGGGAAAAAAGATTAAAATAAATGCCGCACAAGGGGCGTGCTTCATCACCCTGACTCAAAATGACCGTGACCTGCTTGTCCAGGGCAATGCCGTGGCGCATGCCTTCCCCGCGATTTTGGTAGGCCTTGATGGCTTTGGCAAACAATGAGCGCAGGGATGTCTCGAACTCGTCCGGCGTCTTGCCCAGGCAAACCACATACTGGTCGTAGGTTTTTGTGGCGGCGGCAATTTCGCGTTTGAATGAGTCAATGGTCATCGTCTTATGGCTGTTAATGTAATCCTCCAACCCCGCGTTTGCAGCAAAATTTATTCGCCAGTTTCCCCCGGCGCACTCTTGCTGGCCGCATACTGGCGTTTGCCAAACAGCGCGGTGCCGATGCGCACGATGGTCGCCCCTTCCTCAATCGCCACCACATAATCTCCGCTCATGCCCATGCTCAAATGGGGCAGGGGAGCCCCCAGCCGCTGCTCGCAAACCGCCTTTAATTCGCGCAAGCGCACAAAGTGCGGACGGGCGTTTTCCGCGTCCGTGACATACGGCGGCACCGTCATTAACCCCTGGATCTCCAGCCGGGGCAGTTCGTTCAAGGCCGCCCACTCCGCCAGCAGTGCCTCGGGCCGGTACCCAAATTTGCTCGCCTCCCCCGCGACATTCACCTCCAGCAGCACCGGCATGGTTTTGGCCGCCTGCTCGGCGCGTTTGTTAATTTCCTGCGCCAGCGCCAGGCTGTCCACCCCCTGGATCATGCTGAATAATTCCACCGCCTCGCGGCATTTGTTCGACTGCAAATGCCCGATGAAATGCCAGCGCAGATGCCCCGGACACTGCGGGATTTTCGCCCGGGCCTCCTGGATTTTGCTCTCCCCAAAATAACGCAGGCCCGCCACCGCCGCCGCCTCGATGGCCGCCGGCGGGTGCGTCTTGCTCACCGCCAGCAGGGTCACCGCGCCGGGGGCCCGGCCCGACTTCGCCGCTGCCGTGTCCATTCGTTGCCGTATTTCGGCCAGGTTCGATTCGAAATCCATGGCCGGATTTTAACGGGTGTGCGCCCCGTAAACCAACGAATTTAAAAACTTGGTTTGCCTCCCGTTGCCCCCTTACTTTAGCTCTATGAATTACTGGCTGGTCAAATCCGAGCCCGCGGCGTACGCCTGGTCCGCGTTCGTCAAGGACCGTCGCACCGCCTGGACGGGCGTGCGCAATTTTCAGGCCCGCAACCATCTGCGTGCCATGAAAACCGGCGACCTCGTCTGTTTCTACCACAGCGTCACCGACAAACAGGTGGTGGGCGTGGCCAAAGTGGCCCGGGAATTTTATCCGGATGCCACCGCCACCGAGGGCGATTGGTCCTGCGTGGATTTGGTGCCCGTGAAGGCTCTGCTCAAACCCGTGTCGCTGGCAACCATCAAGGCCGACCCGCTGCTCCGGGAAATGCCGCTCGTAAAACAATCCCGCCTCTCCGTCACCCCCCTGAGCGAGGCTCAGTTCCGGCATTTACTTCAGCTCGGCGGGGAGTAGTCCGCGCCAGGCCACCACCCCAAATTTGCCACTAAAATTTGCTTGACTTTTGAAGTTTGATGGGTACGATAAGTCAAACTTAATATATCAAAATCAGCATCCCGGCCGCCTGGCGGTTTTTGATTTTGGGCGTCAAGCCGTGCGGCCTTTGTTCCAACTGAAACTATATGTCACTTACTGTCGCTGGCTTGACGGATCTTGGCTCCGGTCAGGGTGTCACTCCTCATTACTCCTTTAGTTACGATGTTTCACTCTTGCCCGAAGGGGCCGGTTACACCAGTGGTCTCATGCTGAAAGCTGAGGAAGATTTCGCGCTGATGCAGTACTGGTTCGACGGCGCCGATATTCCCTTCGACTATCCGCTGGGCGTGCAGGTGAACACCTCCACCAACGCGGCTGGAGCCGGCACTTGGAACGACCCGTCACCCGCCGGCATGTTTTTTGGCTCCGGTTCCTTCATCCAGCTTGATCCGGGCGTGCCCGAAGCCGGCACTCCGCTCTCCAAGACGGATTTTCTCCGTTACCTGCTTGTTTCGGAGGTGACGGAAATGCTGATGAAGCAAATTGACAATGGTTGGTATGAGGATGATGGATTGTTCCAAGGGGGTGATGAAGGCAGCATGGGCGAGGGGCTCTCTCGGTTTTTAGCGGCCCAGTTCCTGCTCCACAATGGTTTGGGAGAAACCATGCCGGCTTACTTTGCCGTCACCCCGTCCTGGTTAAAAGCCGGCCGGCCGAATAACATCACCAATGCCCCGGACGATCATGGGGCTGACGCGGTGACCGGCTGTGCCACGGCGTTTCTGTGGTATCTCCACAGTCAGCTCAATTTCAGCATCAGCCAAATCATCAATGCCGGGAGTTTTAACGATTTGAATTCCGTTTATGGTAATTTGACCGGCGATGCCGATGGCTGGCATCCTTTCATTAATTTGCTCAACCTTCATTATCCGCCGGGGGAAAGTTATAATCCAAAGGGTGATAATTTGTTCCCGGTGTGCAACTTGGTCTCTTTTTCCGTGCCCCATTCAATTACCTACGGTTATCACGACTATGCTGAGATCAAGGTGGATCATCGGGCTAAAGCTGAAATATATATCGCCCTGACCAGTAGTAACCCTGGGCTGCTCCCCGTGCCAGGCCAGGCCGTGATCAAGGTGGGTGATAACTCGGTGAAGATTAAACTGCCAGTGGCGGGCGAACGACTGCCTTGTGCCAATAAGTCGGTGAAGCTCTCCGCGACTTACGCGGGCGTCACCAAAACGGGCACGGTGCGCCTGGTTTCACCCAAAGTCGTGGGGGTCAGCGTCGTTGCCGGCTCCGTGATTTGTGGCGACATCAGCCATGGTGAGGTTACTGTGGATAAGGCTCCGACCGATGGCTCCGCCACGATCCAACTAAGTTGCAGTCACCCGAATATTGTCTCCTTTACCCCGGCCGTGGTCTCCGCCAGCCAGACCAAAGCCCGATTCCAAATCAATACCGTGGAAATTCCCGCCGGATTCCCGCCCAAAACCATAAAAATCACTGCCCGTTTTGGCGGTGCCACCCAGACGACCTCTTTCAAGTATGTTTCTCCCACTGTCTCACAAATTTCCTTTCAACCCAATCCAGTGCTATGTGGCGGGGACTGCACCCTGATAATTTATCTCACCCGGCAATCCAATATCGGACCCGTGCCTGTGAATCTCGTTTGGACCCCTCCTGGCTTTGCTGGCACAACTGGGGTGGCCAATATGCCTGCGGGAAGTAACCAGGGTCCATTTGCGGTCTCCGTGCCTGGCGTCATTGCCCCTTTCGCCCCCTTTCAAGGGCAGTTGTCAGCCAGTTGTGCCGGCATTGTGGTCACCGAAACGCTGACCGTCCAGCCTGCCCCCGGGAATGGAGTCCTGTCCACTTTGACGATCGATCCCCCGGTGGTGGTCGGCGGTCAGACCAGCGTGGGTTTGCTCACCTTGGTTAATCCCGTGGCTAGCGATACGATCGTGGGCATTCAAGCCGCTCCGGGCTTGCATCTGGTTCGGGGCGAGACCCCTCCACCAACGCCGCCCTTGGAGGTCCCGGCTTTCGTGACGGTGCTGGCAAACCAGCCGTCCCAACCTTTTAATATTCCCACCAATGCCTGGGGCGAACCCTACACCATTAGTATTGTAGCCCAAGCTTTTGTCACGGCTGTGGCTTCCCTGCAGGTCAATCCCCGAGCTTGAATTGGTCGCCCCAATATTCTTATCCAAGCACCATGCTTTCTGACACTTCGCCCGCCAGCCGCGGCTGGATCGTCACCGCCGCCGGCCTCGGCATCAACCTCGCCCTGGGTGTCCTCTACACGTGGAGCCTGTTCAAAGCCGCCATTGAGAAGGAGTTCGGCTGGAAGGGTGCGCAATTGAATGATCCTTACGCGCTCTGCTGCCTGGTGTTTGCCTTCACCATGATTCTCGCCGGTCGCTGCCAGGACCGCCTCGGACCCCGCGTCACCGCCTCCCTCGGCGGTCTGCTGGTCGGGTTGGGGCTGTTGCTGGTTTCCACCACCACCAACTACGGTGCCTGGCTGCTGGGCTTTGGCGTGCTGGTGGGTTTGGGGATTGGGTTTGGATATGCCTCGGCTACGCCGCCCGCCCTTAAATGGTTCCCGCCCGCCAAAACTGGTTTGATCGCCGGCTTGGTGGTAGCCGGCTTCGGCCTGGCCCCGGTCTACCTGGCCCCCTTGGCGGATTATCTGCTGCGGCACTACGGCATCCTGAAATCCATGCTGATCTTTGGCGGCGCTTTTGCCGTGATTGTCTGCAGCCTCGCCCAATTGTTGGTGAACCCCACAGCCGGTCAAGTGGCCGTGATCAAAGCGCAAACGGCCAAATCTTCCATTGCCGCCCCGGTGGTGGATTTCACGCCGGGGCAAATTCTGGCGCAGCCGGGCTTCTGGTTGCTATGGATCATCTACTTTATCGGCGCTGGCGCGGGACTGATGGTGATAAGCAGTGTGAGCGGCATGGCCAAAAAAACCATGGGTGACCAGGCGTTTATCGCCGTGGCGGTCATGGCCCTGGGCAACGCCGGTGGCCGGATTGTGGCCGGGCTGCTGTCGGATAAAATCGGCCGGCGCTGGACCTTGATGCTGGTCCTGCTGCTTCAGGCCGCGCTCATGTTTCTCGCCATTCCCGTCACCGCCTCGACCGACGGCGCCAAATTCATCATCGTGTTGCTCGCGACCTTTATCGGCTTTAATTACGGGGCCAATCTGGCCTTGTTCCCCTCATTCGCCAAGGATCTCTGGGGCTTGAAAAACTTTGGCATGAACTACGGTGTGCTCTTCACGGCCTGGGGCGTGGGCGGTTTCGCCTTGAGCCGCCTCCAAGCCTGGCTCTTCGCCGCGAGCAAGGACACCGCCGGTCACGGCAACTACGCCTCTTCCTTCATCACCGCTGGCCTGCTGTTGTTGGTCGGGGGCGCGCTCACGCTCTTGATCCGCACCCGGAAGGCGGCGAAAAGTTGAAGGCGGCCCGCCGGGTGTTCCCGGCTTGGGTCTAGGGCAGCGGTGGCACGATCCAGCGGCCATCAATCATGCCCGCAAAGATCGGGCCGGAGTGTTTCAGCACCGCATCATGGATGCCGGCCTTTTTGCCGTTGTAAGGGATGGCGATGAGATCCGCAAAAGTTTTCGGGCTCAGTTCGCCGATGCGACCGGCTTGACCCAGCGCGCGGGCCCCATTCACCGTGGCCATGCGGAGAATTTCCTCGGGCGATACGCCCGGGTCTTTGGCCGCGAGGGCGCGCATCTCCTCAAACATGTCCAGCGTGATCTT
Source organism: uncultured Verrucomicrobia subdivision 3 bacterium (assembly GCA_903895255.1). Classification (GTDB taxonomy): domain Bacteria; phylum Verrucomicrobiota; class Verrucomicrobiia; order Limisphaerales; family UBA11358; genus UBA11358. The sequence goes on along the minus strand of CAITTG010000120.1, from coordinate 54,675 downwards.
TTGTTTCCCGCTTTTGCGAACCGTCGCCAGGCTGTCCGTGCCGAGGCAGACGTTGGCCCCGGCGCGCGCGAGGCGCTGCCGTTCGAAAGGCGGATGGCGGAAGTAATCGTGGCTGCGCGGGCAGTGCACGACATGCACCCGGCGGCGGCCCAGCAGTTGCGCGTCCCCCCGGGCGAGCAGATTGACATGGATGGCCAGCAGGTTTTCACCCAGCAAGCCATTGCGTTCCAAGTGCTCGACGGGCGAGCCCCGGCCGCAATCGGAATTGTCACGGTCATTGCGCCGCAGCCACTCATACATCGCCCCCCGGCCATCCTTGAACATTTCGTATTCTTGCTCGGACTCGGCGACATGAGTGGAGACCCGCCAGCGCCGTTTTTTGGCCAGTCGGCTGGCAAACTGTAGCAGCTCCGGCCTGGTGGAGTAGGGAGCGTGGGGGGAAAGTCCCAAATGATTGCGATGGTGGGCGAGCGACTCTACCTTGTCCACCGTCTCATGCAGGATTTCCGATGGGTCCCGCCGGGCCTTAATCCCGGTCATTTCGAGAAACGAATACACCCGCAGCGGGGTGGCATCCCAGACCTCGGGCAGCAAATCCGGCATGGCCTCGATGTCCGCCACGGTGGTGGTGCCGCTTTTCAGCAGCATGTGGGCGCCATTCAGCCAGGAGGCTGCGTAATCGGAATAGCTCCAGCTCGCCTTTGCCGCAGTGATCAGGGGGATCCAGTCGAGAAAGGTTTTGGGCGCCGGCAACTGCCCGCCCATGTCCGTATAATCCAGATGGCAATGCGCGTTGACCAGCCCGGGCATCAAAATAACCTCCCGGAGATCCACCACGCGGCGGCGGTGGGCCTGACCCTGCAATTCCCGCCAGGGGCCGACCGCTCGGATATGATTGGCGGTCACCATGACCGCGCCATCCTCAATGGGCGGGCGGGCGAGGGGCAAAACAAAACGGGCGCGAATAATCACCAGGCAACTCCGTCCCTTACGCCTCGGCTTCCTGCTTGTTCTTCTTTAATTTGGCCGCCACTTTGTGCTTGTCCGCCTTCACTTTGCTGTGGCGGGTGCGGATCTGCGTCTGAATCTTCTTCGTAACCCGGTCAATGGCCGCATAAAGATCACTTTCACTGTCTTCCGCATAGAGGTCCGGTCCCCGCAGACTCAGCCGTATCGAGCAGGAAAACTGCTTCTTGGAAACCTTGGTGTGATCATGTTCCAGCGTTACCCGCGCATCAATGGCGCGCTTGTCGAAATGCTCCAGCTTTTCAATCCGGCTGATGACATGGTCTTCGATGGCCTTGGTCAGCGTGACATTATGTGTGGAAAGAATCAGTTTCATGTCCTCAAGATGCAATTGGCGAAATGCAAAATCCAGTTTTTCCTTCAATTTTTCCCAATGGAGCGAAAATCATGCCAATTTTCTTTGAGCTGCGATTTGTTTTTGTTAAGTTCAAAGCCCGTGGGACCTGGCTTACAACTATCACAACGACTGACCCAATCGCTGGTTTTGTCGCCGCAAATGCAGCAGTCGCTGGCCCTGCTGCAAGCCCCGACCATGGAATTAAAAGCCCTGGTCGAGCAGGAATTGCAGCAAAACCCCGTCCTCGAGGAAATTTCCTCCGAGGATGCCGACTTGCGGGAAAAATCCGAGCGCGATTCAGATGAAATTGCCGCCGCTCCCGAGGCTCCCGAGGCCTCCCTCGATGCGGCTCCCGATCCTTCCGTGGACATTGCCGCGGAGGGGCCGGTCGATGATTTCCAGGCGGAGTTCGAGAAGTTGGTCCAGATGGACCAGGACTGGCGCGATCATTTCGCCCAGACCAACATCCCCATGCGGCAGTCGGCCGAGGATGAGGAACGCCGCCAGTTCATGTTTGATTCCCTCACCGCCGGCACCTCGCTGGCCGAGCACTTGATGGACCAAATGCGCGAGGCGGACCTGACCGCCCGGCAGCGCGCCCTGATGGAGTTGATCATCGGCAATATCGACGACTTCGGCTATTTGAAAGCCACCCTCGAGGAGTTGTCCGCCACGGGCAATGCCCCGGTGGCCGAGCTGGCCGAAATGCTGGCGTTGCTGCAAACCTTTGAGCCTGCCGGCGTGGGCGCGCGCGATTTGCGCGAATGCCTCATGCTGCAATTGGAACGCGCCGGCCACCAGGACTCCCTGGAATACCGCATTGTGCGCGATTTCATGGAGGCGCTGGGCCGGCGGAAAATTCCCGACATTGCCCGGGGGACCGACGAGGACATCGAGGACGTTCAGGAATCACTCGCGCGCATCGGGCGGCTGGAGCCCCGGCCCGGCCGCGCTTTTTTGCCGGATACCCAGCAATTTGTCCTGCCGGAGGTGTTCGTGCAAAAGGTTGGCGACGAGTTTGTGGTCACCACCAATGACGAGCAAATCCCCCATTTGCGCATTAGCAACGTCTACAAAGACCTCATGTCCCAAGGCGAAAACGCCGCGGAAGTGAAAAACTACATTCGCGAGAAAATCCGGGCGGGTAATTTTTTGATCAAAAGCCTGCACCAACGCCAGCAAACCATCTTGAACATCGGCCGCGAAATCGTTAAGCGCCAGCATGACTTCATGGAAAAAGGCGTGGCGCACTTGAAACCCCTCACCATGGTGCAGGTGGCCGAGGTCGTGGGGGTGCATGAAACCACCGTCAGCCGGGCGGTTTCCGGCAAGTACATGCAAACGCCCCAGGGTATTTTCGAGATGAAATACTTTTTCACCAGCGGCCTGCAATCCGCCAGTGGCGAAAATATTTCCAATACCAGCGTGAAAGACATGATCGCCGATATCTTTAAAGCCGAGGACCTGTCCAAACCCCTGTCCGACCAGGATGTGGTCCGGATGGTGGCGGAAAAGGGCATCGTCATCGCGCGACGCACCGTGGCCAAGTACCGCACGGAGCTGAACATCCTCCCTTCAAATTTGCGGAAGGTTTATTGAACCTTCCCGGCCTGGGCTCCGTCTTACCCTTGAAACTATGAAGCGTCTTTATTCTCTCGGGTGTTTGTTACTGGTCTGGCTCCTGCCACTGACCGGCGGGGCGCAAAGCAGTGTGTCCCCCACCGCCGCCGTCCTGCACGACCATCTTGCCGGCCAGTTGTCCCCCGGCGTGCAGGCTTGGGTGGCCGCGGCCGCCGCCCAACTGGCCCGCACCGGCCATTTCAGCGCCACGGCCCAGGCCGTGGACATCCAAGCCCACTTCGCGGGCCAGCCCGTGGGCACGCCGGAAATACAGGCGCTGACCCTGATCATTCTTGTCCAGGCCGCCCAGTCAGCGGGAGCGACCATGACCAACTCCCAAACCCAATTGGCGGCCATCGAATCCGCGCGGGCCGACGCCCTTCGGCAGCGGCTTGCCCACCCCCAATTAATCAGTTTGAATACCGTGCCCAACCGCACGGTATCGGTCCCGTCAGTCACTAATCACTTGGCCACCAACCAGCCGGTCATGGATCCCCAAATGGAACGACAATTGTACGAGGATTTTATCCGATCGGAAGTTGTCTTTAAAAGCCTGACCCACGATTTGCCGTATTTCCAATCCCAGGCCACGGAGTTGGTCAACGCCCGGTTGGAGTCCCTCAAGTAAGCTGGCCGTCGGTGCGACTCATCCCCAATCCTTCACTGTATCACCACGTCCAGACCGCCGGCCGCCGGGCAGATCTTTTGCGAAAAATTCCCCGCCAAGGGCATGCGATTTTGATCGGACTCTCTGACCGTTGGCGAAATTGTCAACCCGGGTCAACGGTTAATCCACCGGCTTTACAGAGTTTAAAAGCGATGGGATCATCCCATTGTGAAATCAATTGCTGATTCACGCGGCAGGCTGGCAGCCATGGAACTTTTTCGTCCCGGCACCGCCTTTGATGTCACCCGGCAGGCGGATGGCAGCTTTCGGGTTTTGGAGTTGGTTGAAAATGAAGTCCCGGTGGTCAAACTTAACAAAGGCCGGGACGGATTGTTTTACAGCCCGGTCAACTTGCGCCGCGAAACCGTGCGCGCAGCGATTCGGGCCGACCGGGACGCTTGTTGAAAGGCCTACTTCTTCTCCTGCTTCAACTCCGCCTTGGTCTCCGCTTGCAGCGCATCCAACTCCGCTTTTAATTCCAACTTGGTTTGCTTGTCCATGCGATCAATGAAGAGCAACCCATTCAGGTGATCCGTCTCGTGCTGCACGGCGCGGGCCAGCAAGCCCCCGCAGCGAAATTCGATTAGCTGGCCTGTTTGATTCAAGGCTTTGACGTCCACCGTGCCGGGGCGTTCGATATCGGCGTACAATTCGGGGAAGCTCAGGCAACCCTCGCCGCCTTTGACCAACTCACCCACCGGCGTCACCTCCGGGTTGATCAACACCAGCGGCATGAGTTCCGACACATCCGTCGGCTGGCCGTGCAGTTCCAGCGTGGACGGACGGTCCGTGCTGCCGGTCACATCAATAACCGTCAATTGCAGCGCGTGGCCGACCTGCTGCGCCGCCAGACCCACCCCATGGTTGGCCTCCATGGTTTCAAACATGTCCCGGATGAGCTGCAAGATTTCCGCCGTGATGGTTTCAATCCGGGCACCTTTCTTGCGCAACACCGGATGGCCGTATTTGACAATGGGTAGTATCATACAGAAAGCTGTGCCGGGGGTGGACCGCGCTCAATCCGCGCGGACTTCCAGTAGTTGTAATATGCGTTCCAGATCGTCGTCCGTGAAAAACGCGATCTCCACCGCCCCCTTGCCCTGGCTGTAGCGCAGGTGCACCTTGGTGCCGAAGCGTTCGCGCAATTTATCCTCGAGCCGCGCCACATGCGGGTCCCCGGCTGGCGGGGCAATCGTTTCCGGCCCCACGGCTTTCGGGAGGGCCGGGCGCGCTAATTTGGCCACCAGGACCTCCGTTTGCCGGACGTTCAAACCCTCTTTGATCACTCGTTCGGCGGCGGGTTGCCGGAGGGTTTCTTCCTCCAGGCTCAGCAGCACCTTGGCGTGGCCCACCGAAATCCGGCCCTCCCGCAGATAAGCGAGCACGGTGGCCGGCAGTTTCAGCAGTCGGGTCGCATTCGCGACGGCGGCGCGGCTTTTACCCACCTTCAGGGCCACTTCCTCCTGCGTCAGTTTGAATTGTTCGGCGAGCTGGGCATAGCCCAGCGCCTCTTCCACGGCGTTGAGATTCTCGCGCTGCAGATTTTCGATGAGCGCCAGTTCCAGCACCGTGCGGTCGTCCGCCTCGCGGGTGATGATCGGCACCTCCGCCAGTTGGAGCAACTGCGCGGCCCGCCACCGGCGTTCCCCGGCGATCAACTCAAAGTGACCGTTGCGCTCGCGCACAATGAGCGGTTGCACAATGCCCTGTTCGCGAATCGAATCGGCCAGTTCACGGAGGGAGGCCTCGGAAAAGTCCTTGCGCGGCTGCAGGGGCGACGCTTGAATCCGGTTCAAAGGCACCCGTTGCACCCGTTCCCGCAGATCGGGAGCCGGTGCCGGTGCTGAGATTTGCGGGGATGCCACCGGCGCGGGTTGACCGACAGTAGGGCTGCCACCCAACAATGCGCCGAGACCACGCCCCAAAGCAGGTTTCGCCATGCCAACAGAGTGTCGCAGCCTCAGCCGCTTGTCAATCAGGCCTTGAGCCGGGGAAAAAACCGCACCTCCCGGGCAAAACTCGGTTCCGAATCCGAGGCGTGAATCATATTAAACAGAAACTTGTCGTCGCCCGGTTGTTGAAATTGGGGCCGGTACGCTGCGTTCGCCTCGTCCGCCCCCGGCCAATAATCCCCGCGGATGGTGCCCGGCTCCGCCTGCCACGGCCGTGTCGCCCCCACCGCCTTGCGGACTCTTTGAATGGCTCCCTCGCCTTTCAAATGCATCACCTGCACCGGCCCGTAAGCCATATATTTTGCCGTGCCCTCCAGGCAGGCCGGCCGGGTTCCGATCGCGGGAAAATAAAACTCCCGCCATTTTTCCTCGGGCAGGTTGTCCCCGCCGCCCAGCCTGCATTCCGCCACCAGGGTGAGTCCCAAGCCTTTGATGCGGGATTCCACCGCCTGGTTGAGTTGGCGCCAAAACGAGTCCGGCTTGATGATGACAATCGTTTCTTCGGTTTTTTCCTTGGTCATGGTTGCTGCCGGTTTTTTGGTTTCCTGCCCATCTCCGCCGTCGTGAGTGAAGCATTCGGACCTGTGCCGTTCAAGTCCTTTTTCCACTGTCGAACCGCACCGGGCGTCTCCCGCCCGTCCTCCCGCTCTTCAGGACCAACTCCCAAGCCGTCCACTGGCTGAGAGATGCCGGGCAAAACGCTTGCCGCCCCCACTCCAGTTTTCATCTGCGTCCACCGGCGGTTGAAATGATGTGTTCCTGCTTGCCAATCCCGCCTTGATTTTCCCGCTTTTTTCCGGCCCCGGCCTCGTTTATGCTGCCCTATGGTTTTTCCCGGAAAATACTGGTGGCTTTGCCTGGTGCTGGTTCTCAGCGCCGGGCCGGTCTGGGCGTCTGGCGGTTCCCGGGAGCAGCTGGCCTATGATGCCGCCCTTCAGGCTTTTCACGACGGCGTCTGGCCCTTGGCCGAAATGGATTTCGCCCAGTTTGCCACCAAATACCCCGATTCCAAACTCCTGCCCGAGGCCGGCTTGCTGCAGGCCCAGGCCCTGGTCAAACAAAACAAATATATTCTGGCCGAAGAACTTCTGATGGCGCGCCGGCCGGTGGCCGGGGCGCTGGCGGATGATTACACTTACTGGCTGGGCCAAGCGCAGTTTCTGGCGGGGGACTGGCGGTCCGCCGCCGATACCCTGGCCTCGATCCCGCCGGGCTCCCCCCGGGCTTTGGCGGCGACTGTTTCCGCCGGGGCGGCGCTGGCCAAATTGCAATCCTGGCCGCAGTTGGTGGCGCTTTTGCAATCCAAACAGTCCGTGTTGCATACCGCGGAACAGATCGATCCGGACAATGAAATGGTGCTGCGGTGCCGGTTGTTGCTGGCCCAGGCTTGGTTTGGCCAGCGCGACTACGCGGCTGCCGGCCGCTTGCTGGCGGCTTTTAAACCCGCCACCCTCCCTCCCGATCTGGAATGGCAGCGGATTAATTTGCTGTGCCAGATAAAACTCGCGGCGGGTGACCAGGAATCAGCCCTCCCGCTGGCGGTTGAACTTGTCCGGCTGGCCGGCCCGGCGGCGGGCGGGGCGAATACCGAGCGTCTGGCCGCGAGCGTGGCCTTGCAAGCCCGGGTGCTGGAGAAACTGGGTAGTAATACCGAGGCCATCGTAGTCTTGCAGGCCAATCTGGCCACCAATGTCCCGGCGGCCTGGCAAAAGCCGGCCATCTTAAAAATCGCCCAGCTCGCCATCGGGCAACAGCAATTTACGAACGCCGAGGCCGTGCTCGAGAATTATTCGGCCACCTTCACCAATTCCCCCTCCGTGGCCGTTGCCTGGCTGGCGCTGGGGGAGCTTTACTTGCGGGATTACCTCGCGCAGCCCGCCCAGACCGACCGGCTCCTCCTTGCCCGCGCCCGCTTTGACCAGTTGCTCGCCAGCTACCCGAACAGTGTCTTCGCCGGCAAAGCCTGGCTGGATCGCGGCTGGTGCGCCTGGCTGGTAGCGGACTACGCCGGCAGCCTGACGAATTTTCAAAACGCCACCCTCAGCCTGCCGCCCTCCGAGGACCTGGCCGTGGCCTGCTTCAAACTGGCCGATGCGCAATATGCTCTGACCAATTACGCGGCCGCCTTGGTCAATTATCAAGCCGTGCTGCCCTTCTGCCGGGATTACCCCAGCGTGGCCGCGAGCCTCGGCGCCCGCGCGGTGTATCAAACGTTCCGCTGCCAAATTGAACTCGGCCATCTCGCTGCGGCGGAAAAAACCATGGCCCGCCTCGCCCAGGATTATCCCCAGAGCACCTTGAACCAGACCACGGGCTTGTTGCTTGGCCAGCAATACTCCGATTTAAGCGATCCCACCAACGCGCTCGCCGTCTTTCAGAGCTTCAAGCACCATGTGCCCCAATCCGCCGTCCTGCCCCTCGTGGATCTGGCCATCGCGCGGACCTACGAGGAAGCTCAGCGCTGGCCGGATGCCTTGGCCCAGTACGATCAATGGCTCCAGGCTTACCCCTCCAACTCCCTGCTGCCGCAGGTCCGCTATTCGCAAGCGCTGGCCACCTATCAGGCGGGCAACGAAACCAATGCCCTCATGCTCTTTACGAATTTCGTGGCCCGCTTTCCCCAGAGCGAACTGGCCCCGCCCGCCCAATGGTGGGTGGCGGATCATTATTTCAATCTCGGCGACACCAAGGAGGCCGAGATCAATTACAAAGCCATTTTCCAAAACCCGGACTGGCTGACGAATGCGCTCTACTACCCTTCCCAATTCATGGCCGGTCAGGCCTCCGTGGCCCGGACCTCCTACGCCCAGGCCATCCGCGATTATTTTGAAAAACTCGAAGCGGACACCAATTGTCCCCTGGAGTTGCAGGTGCGCGCTGTCTTCGCCCATGGTCGCGCCTTGATGAGTATGGAATCGCCCGATACCAATGACCCCACCGCCAACTTTCAAAAGGCCATCAGTGTGCTCAACCCCATTGCCACGGCTTTTCCCACCAATGAGTGGGGCGCGCGCGCCTGGGGTCAAATGGGCGATTGTTACTTGCAATTGACCAATTATGACGCCGCCACCAATGCCTTTACCCAGGCGTTTGAAATCGCCGGAACCAATGCCGCCCTTGCCAGCCAGGCCCGCATTGGACTCGGCCTGGCGCTGGAAAAGCAGGCGGCTTTGCTGCCCGCCGGGGATGCGCGCAAACCGCTCGAATATCAGGCGCTGGGCAATTATCTGGAAGTCTTCAATTCCGTTTCGCCGGATCGCGATCCCTTTTGGACCCAAAAAGCCGGTTTGCAGGCGGCCCAACTCGCTTCCACCCTGCTTGAGTGGCAGGAAGTAAGCAATCTTTATACCCGGCTGGCCTTGCAATTCCCCCAGTTGAAAGCCTCCCTGGCCGCCAAGGCCGCCCAGGCCAGCCAGAATTTGACGCCCCCCGACCATTAGTCCAAAACCCCGCCCGCGCCACCGCCGCCCGGGCGACCAAAAAGGTGGGACCGGCTTTCAGCCTGTCACTGGCGAGCCCAACCATGCGCGCATTCCTATTCAAAGGCAGTGTCCAGAGGTTCGCCCAGTAACCCCAGACCTCATTTGACAGTCCGCCGCCTGAAGGTTAGCTTGCTCGGGAAATGACTGAGCCAACTGCCACCGAAACCATCGTCGCCGTGACCCCCCGGGCGGCCGAGGAGATTACCTCCCTCACCGCCCTCCCCGAAAATGCTGGCAAATCCCTCCGCGTATTTGTGGAGCAAGGCGGCTGCTCCGGCATGCAATACGGCATGGTGTTTGACGAGCACCGCGACGGGGATTTGACGGGTGGCGCCTTCGGCGTCCACGTTTACGTGGACCCCATCAGCGCCCAATATTTGCGCGGCACTGTGATCGATTTCAGCGATGACCTGACCGCTGGTGGTTTCAAAATCACCAATCCCAACGCCAAAGAAAGCTGCGGTTGCGGCAAATCCTTCTCCGCTTGAGCGGGTTGCTTGTTCGGGGAGTTAAAGCGCAGCTTCGTCCCTGGCTCCTCATCTCGTGGGGCCGTCGATCAATTCATTGCAGCCTGAAAAAGGCATTCCCCGGAGCATTGCTAACCGTAAAGCCGATGATGGGCGTGGCATTGGTGATCGTAATCCAGTTGCCGGTGGCTAGGTTGGTGCACATTTGCAGCACATACGACCCGTTTGCCTGCGCCGGGTAATACACGGCGGGCTGATTGCCATAAGTGCCAATGCCCAAAGTCGGGGCCGGTGTCCCGGCCAAAATCAACTCCGGTTGGTTGGTGTAAACATTCAGCGCTCCATCCCCCAACTCGCCATAGGAACTGTGTCCCATGCCCCAGAGGCTGTGATCACTCTTGATAAACAATGTGTGGGAGTCGCCCGCCGCAATGACCCGCACCCCCGCCGGCACCAGCATTTTCGGATGATGGCTTTGGTTGGTCGTGCCATCCCCCAACTGGCCGAAGGTGTTGTTGCCCATGCCCCACAAACTGCCATCCGCCTTGGCGAACAGTGTGAAATAATCGCCCGCCGCCACGGCCGTCACGCCGCCGGGGAGGATCATTTCCGGGCGGTTAGTCCGGTTGGTGGTGCCGTCGCCCAACTGGCCGGACGAATTGTCGCCCATGCCCCAGAGGCTGCCATCCACCTTGATGAAAAAGCTGTTGCTCGCTCCCGCGCAAATGGCCGCCACATTATTGGTCACCAGCAGTTCCGGACGGTTGGTGGCATTATAGGTGCCGTCGCCCAACTCTCCGTTCGCATTGGCCCCCATGCCCCACAAGCTGCCGTCATTTTTTAAAAACAGACTGTGCCCGGCCGCGAGTGCTTTGGCCGGCCCCGCACTCACCGCGACGACACTGTTGGACTGAATCATTTCCGGCAGCACCTGGCTGCTGTAAGTACCATCCCCCAATTGACCGGCACTATTATTCCCCATGGCCCACAGGCTGCCATCCCCTTTCAGAAACAGGGAATGATCATATCCCGCCGCCAGGGCGGTTACTCCAAAAGGCACAACCAGGGTGGGGGCTCTCAGGAATTGGCTCGCCCCCAGCCCCAACTCGCCCGCGCCATTCTCTCCCATGCCCCACAAGCTGCCATTGGTGTTAATCATCAGCACATAGCCACGGCTCCCCACGACCATTGCCGCTATTAGGTTGTTCGTGGCGATTTGACCCGGGAAAAGTGGACCGTAAAAGCCGCCGGTCCCAAATTCTCCTTCGCTGTTGTAGCCCATCGCCCACAAGCTGCCATCGCTTTTGAGAAACAGGCTGTCACCGCCACTCGCGGCAATTTGGGTTGCGAACTGTGCCTGGCCGGTGACCGCCGGAATGATCAAGACCAGTGCCAGTATCGTGGTGAGTATTCGATTATTATTGCTCATAAGTTAATGGGGTTCAACTTATACAAGCATGAGATGTGCCAAGCCAAAATGCCCCGCAAATACCGGGTTTTTGAAAAATACCGAAAGCCAAAAGGCGTGAAAATCACGCGTAAATGCGTCAATTTCACGCCTGCGGCAAAGACTCCCAGGGTGGCAAATCAACTCATATCCACTTCTTGCGCAGCATCCAGGCTTTCATGAATTGCGTCAGCACCAGGTAGCACACCAGCGTCACCGCCAGCAGCACCCAGTACAGAAAGGGCAGGGGCACGAACCCCAGCGCGGCTCCCAGTTTGGGGATATACGGCAGCACCCCGCCAATGCACATGATCAGGATGGTCGTCATGGACAATTGCCAGCTCGCCCGGGATTGCACAAACGGAATCAGGTTCGTCCGGATAACGTGAATAATCAGCGTCTGCGTCATGATGGATTCCACAAACCAGCCCGTGTGAAACAGTTGCGCGGCGTAGGTTTGGTCAATCGCCCCGTCCTTGTCCAGCATGCCCGGCGCAATCTGCGCCATGGCGTTCGCATCGGTGCATTTAAAGACAAACCACATCATGGCAAACGTGGTGTAGTCAAATATCGAACTGATCGGCCCCAGCAGGATCATGAACTTGGAAATCTCACCCATCTGCCAGGGGCGGGGCTTGGTGATCTGGCTCGCCGCCACATTATCCGTGGGAATTGGCACCTGCGAAAAATCGTACAGCAGGTTGTTGGTCAGAATCTGCAGCGGCAGCATGGGCTGGAATTTAAACAGCGCCGCCGCCCCCAGCATGCTGAACATGTTGCCAAAGTTGGAGCTCGCCCCCATGCGAATATATTTCAAAATATTCACAAACACCTTCCGGCCCTCGATCACCCCCTCCTCCAATACCATCAGGTCCTTCTCCAGCAGGATCACATCGGCCGATTCCTTGGCGATGTCCACCGCCGTGTCCACCGAAATCCCCACGTCCGCCGCCCGCAGCGCGGGGGCGTCGTTGATGCCGTCGCCCATGAACCCCACCACATGCCCCTTCTTCTGGAGGGCCTGCACCACCCGCTTCTTGTGCGCCGGCGACTGCCGGGCAAATACATCCGTGATCTCCACCGCCTCCGCTAGTTGCGCGTCGCTCATGGCTTCCACCTGGCTGCCCAGCAGAATTTTGTCCGCCTTGATTCCCACCTCCGTGCATACCTTGCGCGTAACCAGGTCATTATCCCCGGTGATGACCTTCACTGTGATGCCATGCTGCCGCAGCGCCGTGATCGCCTTGGCCGAGGAATCCTTTGGCGGGTCGAGAAAAGCGAGGTAGCCGATCAACACCAGCTCCGATTCGTCAGCCTTGGAAAACGTGGTCTTGTCGCCCAGCTTCTTCGTGGCCACCGCCAGCACCCGGAAGCCGTCCTCGCTCAAATCATTGACCTGTTGCACCAAATCCCCGGTGAGGATCGGTTCCATCGGAATGATTTCACCGTCGCTCTCAAAGTGGCTGCACCTGGCAAATACCGCCTCCGGCGCGCCCTTCGTGATCAACTGCCGCTCGCCCGTCGGCGCCTCAATCGCCACCGACATCATCCGCCGCGAGAAATCAAACGGGATTTCGTCAATCATCCGGTACTTGTCCACCCCCAGCTCGCCGTGCAATTCCGTGTATTTGAGCACCGCGCGGTCCAGCACGTTTTTCAGCCCCGTTTGGAAATGGCTGATCAGGTACGCATCCCGCAACACCGCGTCACTCTCTTTTTTGAAGACGTCGCAGTGCAGTTCCAAAATCACGTGGTCAATGGTCAGCGTGCCGGTCTTGTCCGTGCACAACACATCCATCGCCCCGAAGTTTTGAATCGAGTTCAGCCGCTTGACGATGACTTTCTTTTTGGACATCGCCAGCGCGCCTTTGGAAAGGCAGACCGAGACAATCATCGGCAGCATTTCCGGGGTCAACCCCACCGCCACCGCCAGGGCAAACAGGAAGGCTTGCTTCCAATCGTGCTTCGTCAGTCCGTTGATCAAGAACACGGCGGGCACCATGAACACCATGAACTTGATCATCAAATAGGTGAACTTCTTGATGCCCTTGTCGAACGCCGTCTCCACCTGTTGCCCCGACAGGCTGTTCGCCATCTTGCCGAAATACGTCGCCGTGCCCGTGGCCACGATCACCGCCGTCGCCGAACCGCTCTCCACGCTCGTGCCCAGGAAGCAGATGTTCGTGTGCTCAATCGAGGAAACATTCGTCCGCGCGTCCCGCGCATCGGTCTTTTCCACCGGCAGCGATTCCCCCGTGAGCGTCGCCTGGATGATGAACAAATCCTTGGACGCCATCAACCGTGCGTCCCCGGGAATCATGTCCCCGGCCGAGAGCTTGACCACATCGCCCGGCACCAGCTCCTTGAGCGGAATTTCCTGGGCCTTGCCATCCCGCAGCACCGTCGCGGTGACCTTGATCATCGCCTTCAACTTCGCCGCCGCGTTGTCCGCCTTCGTTTCCTGGATGAACCGCAGGGACAACCCCAGCACCACCATCAGCACCATCACCGAACCGCCGATGTAATCGCTCGAAGACTGCGCCGTGGCGAAAGTAATGATCGCCAGCACACTCAGCAGGATCACCAATGGATTGACCGAGGCGATGTAAAGCCGGTGCAGCCAGCTATTTTTCTTCTCCTGGGCGATTTCATTTGGCCCGTACTTCTCCATCCGCTCCGCGGCAGCCTCCGAGGTAAGTCCCGTCGGTGTCGTCTCCATGATTTGGAGCACTTCTGCAATTTCCTTGTTCGCGGCATCGCGCACCAGTTCGGCACCCCGCTGGTTGTTCGAATTTTTCGGGACGGACATAAGTATAAATTGAGCTTGTCAGGTTATCGTTCCCGCCGGTAAATGACATGCAACGATTGTGTTAATATTCTCCCTTTTGGCCCGGGGGAGGCAAGCTTTCGCTTTGCCTGGGGTGAAATTTCCCCCGCATAGCCGGGCTTGACGCCCGTGCCCCAAAGGCTTAGCTTGTTTCGCATCGGGGAGCCAACCGGCGTGTCCGTCACGCAAACGGCTGAGAGGGTGAGCGCGGGAGCGCCACCGACCCGCAAACCTGATCCAGGTAATGCTGGCGTAGGGAAATCACCGGCCCGTCTGCCGCCTTTCCTCTTCGCCCGCCGGATAAATTTTTAAACACATGATCGCCACCAAAGCAGCCTTCGAACCGCATAGTCGCGAGCAATTGCCGAACAGCCGCAAAATCTACGTGCCCGGCGCGCTCCACCCTGGCATCCGCGTGCCCATGCGCGAAATCGAAGTCTCGCCCACCAAGTCCTACACCGGCGCCGTCAAGCCCAACGACCCCGTCCGGGTTTACGACTGCTCCGGCCCTTGGGGCGATCCCGCTTTCACCGGCACCTCCGAGGAAGGCCTGCCGCCCTTGCGCCGGGACTGGATTCTCCAACGCGGCGACGTCGCCGAGCACGATGGCCGCGAAGTGAAGCCGCAGGACAACGGCTACCTCTCCGGCAAACACGCCGAATTCGCCAGCCAGGCCGAGCGCAACCGCCTCGTGGAATTTCCCGGCCTCAAAGGCCAGCGCCGCCGCCCCTTGCGCGCCAACCAGGGCCATCCCGTCACCCAACTCTGGTATGCCCGGCAGGGCATTATCACGCCGGAGATGGAATACATTGCCATCCGCGAGAACTTGGGCCGCGCCCGTATCGCCGACCTCGCGAAGGATAATTACCGTAACGACCTCGACAAGCAGCACGCCGGTTCCAGCCAGTTGCCGAAAAGCCCCTACACGCCGTCCATTTTCGGCCGGTTCCCGCAACGCATCCCCAAGGAAATCACCGCGGAATTTGTCCGCTCCGAAGTCGCCGCCGGTCGCGCCATTATCCCGGCCAACATCAACCACCCGGAACTCGAGCCGATGATCATCGGCCGCAACTTCCTCGTGAAGATCAACGCCAACATCGGCAACAGCGCCGTCGCCTCCAGCATCGAGGAGGAAGTGGAAAAAATGCGCTGGGCCACCAAATGGGGTGCCGACACTGTTATGGATTTGTCCACCGGCAAAAACATCCACGCCACCCGCGAATGGATCCTCCGCAATTCTCCCGTGCCCATCGGCACCGTGCCGATTTATCAGGCGCTGGAAAAAGTCGGCGGCCGGGCCGAGGACCTGACCTGGGAAATTTACCGCGATACGCTGATTGAACAGGCCGAGCAGGGGGTGGATTACTTTACCGTCCATGCCGGTGTGCTGCTGCGCTTCATCCCGCTCACCGCCAACCGCATGACCGGCATCGTCAGCCGCGGCGGCAGCATCATGGCCAAATGGTGCCTCGCACATCACACCGAAAGTTTCCTCTACACCCATTGGGACGATATCTGCGACATCATGGCCGCCTATGACGTCAGCTTCAGCATCGGCGACGGCCTCCGGCCCGGCTCCATTGCCGACGCCAACGACGAGGCGCAATTTGGCGAACTCGAAGTGCAGGGCGACCTCACCAAGCGCGCCTGGGCCCGGGGTGTCCAAGTGATGAACGAAGGCCCCGGCCACGTGCCCCTGCACATGATTGAGGAAAACATGGCCAAGCAACTCGAATGGTGCCACGAAGCGCCCTTCTACACCCTCGGACCACTCACCACCGACATCGCCCCCGGCTACGACCACATCACCAGCGGCATCGGCGCCGCGATGATCGGTTGGTACGGCTGCGCCATGCTCTGTTACGTCACGCCCAAGGAACACCTGGGCCTGCCCGACAAGAAGGACGTCAAAGACGGTGTCATCGCCTACAAGATCGCCGCCCACGCCGCCGACCTGGCCAAGGGCCATCCCGGCGCGCAATACCGCGACAACGCCCTGAGCAAGGCCCGCTTCGAATTCCGCTGGGAAGACCAGTTCAACCTCAGCCTTGATCCCGTCACCGCCCGCGAATACCACGACGAAACCCTGCCGCAGGACGGCGCGAAGACCGCGCATTTCTGCTCCATGTGCGGCCCGCATTTCTGCTCCATGAAGATCACCGAGGACGTCCGCAAATACGCCGCGGAGCAGGGGATCGCCGCCGAGGAAGCCCTGAAACAAGGCATGGCGGAAAAGTCCAAGGAATTTGTGGCCAAGGGCGCGGAGGTTTACGCGAAGGCGTAAAACTGCAATTCACGCCTTCTTCACAAAACACGCCTTCAGCCCCACGGCAATACCGTCCACCTTGCAGGAAATCTCATGGTCGCCGTCCTCCAGGCGGATGGGCTTTGACTTCGAGCCGCCCTTGAGCACTTGGGAACCGCCCAGCTTCAAATCCTTGATCAGAATCACGCAATCCCCGTCCGCGAGCACCGTGCCATGGGCATCCTTGACCACGCGCGGCGCATCCGGCGCCTCCGGGGCCGCTTCGCGTTCCCATTCATGACCGCACGTCACACACTCCCAACGCTCGGGGTGTTCCAGAACTTCGGTCATCTCGCACATCGGACAGGCTGGTTTGGTCATAAAGAAACAGCATAGCCCGGTTTTGCGCGGCGATTCAAGCGCGCAGTTGGGAGCCCTTAAATCTGCGAGGCCGCCGTCCGCTTGAGCATCACCTTGATCATCCCGATCATGTTGTCTTTGTATTGCGGATCGTTTTTGAGCTGGGTCCAGACCGGGGCCGAGCCAAAGGTTTTCCAATGGGCGTTATCCTCCTCCAGGTTCACGCCGCACGTCATATACATCAAGCAGGGCAGGTTGGGGCCGATCAGTTTTTTGCCGTAAAAGATCGGCGCGAGGCCGATGTCCTGCATCAATGTGATTTCGCCGCTTTCGAACATTTTAATTTTATTAAGTCCCTTGGCTTCGCTTGGACTCAGGTAGGTGCGCAGTTCAAACACGTTCGGCCGCTTTTCCGGCGGTGGCACCACCAGATGTTTCATCCCGTCAAACGCCACGAGCAGCGAGCTTTCGATGCGCTCGTACGCCGCATTGGTTTTGGTGGAGCCTAAAAAATCCGCCGCCGCCTGCTGATAGACCGCATCGGCCGCCAGCTTCTCGGGAATGGCCCCGAAGACCGCCAGGGAATCGCAGGGAATGAGAACGTAGATGCTGTTGGTCTCGGCATCCTTGATTTCCGTGAACACCCCGATGGGCGCGATGTGCTGGCGGTTGTAAGCCGGGATGGCCGCATGCTGCCAGTAATCATTGACGCGCTGTTGTTGTTCGGCCGATTTGGTGTGGTAAATGCGAACTTCGTAATATTGGGCGCGGCCAGCCTCGTCGGCCCGGGCGGGGGCGAGTGGGCAGAGCAGGGTGGTCATGGCGGTAAGGAGCAGGGTGAGGTGGCGGAACATATTTGAATTATCAGACGGTTCGGGGGCGGCGGAGGTTAAATGGTTAAAGCGTTAATTGGTTAATTTGTTAAATTGAATATTTGCAATGACTTGCGCCAGATTGAAGGTGCCGGTCCTGGCGGAGCAGACCGTAAAATAGTTCGCGAATCTTGAAGATTTTTCCTGCTGGCGGCCGGCAGCTCCCGGCCGGGAGTTCCCGGGCCGGGGGCAATCGCCGGTTTTAATCGGCGGGCCTGACCACGTTGTCATTACGACTGTCATCACGCACGAGTATAGGGGGGGACCCTGGACAACCGCTGTCCAGGGTCCCATTTTTTTAAATTATTTTTCACGCGGGTGTGTTGATTATAAGTCATTGGGCCAAAGCGGATTAAATTGCGGGTTGACGCCGGCAGGGGGTTTGGGGCATAAAATGCCGGTCATCACAACCACAACCCCTCGGGCAAACGCACAAAGAAAACTATGAGTGCAATTCGCGTGTTGGTCGGCACTAAAAAGGGCGCGTTCATTTTCACGGCGGATGGCCGCCGCCAGGACTGGACCGTTTCCGGACCGCATTTTGCGGGCTGGGAAATTTATCATCTCAAGGGTTCCACGGCGGACCCCAACCGCATCTATGCCTCGCAATCCAGCGGCTGGTTCGGCCAGATCATCCAGCGCTCGGATGACGGCGGACTCACCTGGAACACGCCGGGGAGCAGCCCGGAGGAGTTGCAAGGCCCGGGGGGCTTTCCCCGGGGCGAGAGCAACAAGTTTGCCTATGCGGGTTCCGTGGGCACCCACATGTGGTACGACGGCACCCAGCATCCCTGGGAATTCAAACGCGTCTGGCATCTCGAACCCTCCCTCACCGATCCCGACACCGCCTATGCCGGGGTGGAGGACGCCGCGATTTTTAAGACGACCGACGGCGGCAAAACCTGGCAGGAACTGCCGGGATTGCGCGGCAGCAAAGGCGCTCTCTGGCAGCCCGGCGCGGGGGGCATGGCCGTCCACACCATCCTGCTGGATCCCAAAAATGCGCAGCGCATGTACGTCGCCATCTCCGCCGCCGGCGCCTTCCGCACCGAGGACGGCGGCGTGACCTGGAAGCCGATCAATCGCGGTTTAAAATCCCCTTATCAACTGCCCGATCCGGATGCCGAAGTGGGCCACTGCGTGCATCGCATCGCGCTGCACCCGTCGCGGCCGGACGTGCTGTTCATGCAAAAGCACTGGGACGTGCTGCGCACCGACAACGCCGGGGACCAGTGGACGGAAGTCAGCGGCAACCTGCCCAGCGATTTCGGTTTCCCGATTGACGTGCACGCCCACGAACCGGAGACCATTTACGTGGTGCCCATCAAGAGCGATTCCGAGCATTACCCGCCGGAGGGCAAGCTGCGGGTGTATCGCAGCCGGACCGGCGGCCAGGAATGGGAACCGCTGACCAAAGGCCTGCCGCAAAAGGATTGCTACGTCAATGTGCTCCGCGATGCCATGGCCGTGGATTCGCTGGAACCCTGCGGCATCTATTTCGGCACCACCGGCGGCCAGGTTTATTGCTCGGCCGATGGCGGCGATAGCTGGCAGGCCATCGTGCGGGACTTGCCGGCCGTATATTCCGTGGAAGTGCAGACCTTGTCTTGAGCTGCGATGATCCGCGTGCTGCTGCCATTTCATTTGCGCACCCTGGCGCGGGTGGAGGGCGAGCTGCTGCTCGACCTCGCCCCACCGGTGACGGTGGGCGCGGTGCTGGACGCCGTGGAGGCACGGTATCCGGTGTTGCGGGGGACGATTCGGGAGCACGGGACGTTGAAGCGCCGGGCTTTCCTCCGCTATTTTGTGTGCCAGGCGGACTGGTCACTCCAGCCCCCCGAAACCCTTTTGCCGGACGAGGTGATCAATGGCCGGGAGCCGTTCATGATCATCGGGGCGATTGCGGGAGGGTGATGGGCAGCACCCCGCCCCCGGCCATAATCAACGCAATCTTGGGTTTGCGACATGCCTTCACCAATGCCCCGGAGCGCGCCCGTCTCGGGCGCACGAATCACCACCGCACTGAAACCGTCACTCTGATCTCGTAGGAAACGACGTAAGGAGTTTCTAAATAGAACCGGCTTTCCCAATCCCCCGGAGCGCGCCCGTCCCGCTGGCCCGAATCACCAACGCACTGAAACCGGTCACGCTCGCTTCGCCCCGTCCCGGAGGGACAATGGAAATTAGCCCGGCACCCAGTGCCGGGAATCGGTGCCTCAGAATCTCTCCGTCCTGAAGGGACGGTGGAAATGCTCGATTATTGGCTCGTCACCGGCTCTCCTTTAAGCCCCGGCGGGGCAACAGTCACCCTGATCTCGTAGGAAACGACGTGAGGAGTTTCTAGAATTCGGGCCGTTGGAGGCGGGCGGGGTTTAATCAGAAACTCCTTACGTCGTTTCCTACAAATTTAAAATTAAGCTTGTCTGCACGCGGGTGGCTGGAGGAAATTTTCAGCTCGAAATGAAAGGTGATCCTCCCAGCCAGCCAGCGCGTGACCCGCTCAACCGGGCGTTTTCCCTGCCGCGTTTGCCCCGGGTACATTATCAGGGTGATGCTGTGGTCCATTGGACCTTGACGACTTTTGATCGCAAACGCGACTGGCTGGGACCGGACGTGCATGCCCAATTCCGTGAACTGCTCCTCCATGCAGCGGCGCGGGAAGGTCTGTTATGTCCCATCTACTGCCTCATGCCCGATCATCTCCATTTGGTATGGCTGGGGTTGCGGCGGGACACCGATCAAATCAATGGCATGGCATTTTTGCGAACGTATTTCGAACCTGCCTTGCAGCCTGCCCGTTTCCAGCCCCAGCCACAGGACAATGTCCTGCGCCCGGAGGACCGACGACGCAACGCCTTTGCCCGGGTATGTTATTACATCGCCGCCAATCCGGTGCGGGCGGAATTAATCCCTGAAACAGGTGTTTGGCCCTATACCGGTTGCGTTGTCCCCGGCTACCCCAAATTAAATCCCATGGATGCGACGTTCTGGCCATTATTTTGGAAAATCCACACCAAGTTGCGGCAACCGGACGCGGGTGATATAAATCGTCCGCCGTTAAAATCCATCATATAGTAGGAAACGAGGTAACGAGTTTCTAGAATTCCGGCCGTTGGAGACGGTCAGCTGCAGAATTACGCCACGATGCAGTGCTGTCCGGCGAGTCAAACCATTCCTAATCTCCGTAGGAAACGAGGTGACGAGTTTCTAGAATGGTAAAGGGATCGCAAAGGAGTCGGTGCTTGATATTGTCATTTTCCCATTCGCTGCCGGTACAACAGCAGGCGCGCCTATCTGCAAACGCCCGGCAAGGCTAACGGTTACCTTCGGGAATTCGCTCCGCGACTGCCACTATGCCAAGTTGTTTGGCTGTGCTTGCGAGGACGGGCGGCCTTCCAATTATTATTCAGAGACTCCTCACGTCGTCTCCTACGGTTAATTAAGCCACCCCCGCCACAATCACCTCAATCTTATGCTTTCTTAACTCCTTCACCATGTCCGCCGGCGCCGCCGCATCCGTCACAATCGTATCAATCACGTCCAGCCCGCAGAGCTGCGAGATCGAAGGCCGGCCGAATTTCGTATGGTCCAGGCAGAAAATAATTTTGCGCGCGGCGTGGATCATCGCGCGCTGGATGTCGATCAACAGCCCGTGCGAGTTGCTCACGCCCTCCAGCGAAATGCCCCCGGCGCTCATCACGGCCACGTCGGCGCGGATTTTGCCAAACGCCTCCACGGCCAGCGGGCCGACCAGCACGCCCAGGCGCGGATAGATCACGCCGCCGGTGACCACCACCTCCGCTTTGTTCGCCCCGGAAAAAAGATTGGCAACCGGCAGGGAATTCGTGATGATCTGCGGCGACTTCAACTCCAAATGCCTGGCCACATAATAAACGGTCGTGCCCGCGTCCAGAATCACGGTTTGATTCGGGCCGATCAGCGCCGCGCAGGCCTGCCCGATGGCCTCTTTCTCCGTCAGTTGATGTGTTTCCCGCGCGGTAAAGGTGAATTCATCCGACTTCGGGTTGAGAATGCGCGCGCCGCCATGCGTGCGCCGGACGGTGCCTTTTTCCTCCAGCGCGCCGAGATCCCGCCGGACGGTGGAAACGGACGCATCCACCTGGTCGGAAAGCTCCTCCAGGGAGGCAAATTCCGTTTTCAGCAGGTATTCTTCAATCCGCTTTTGGCGTTCTTCCGGCTGCATCGTGGGAGCACTCTGGAAGATTTTGGAAGATTTTGCAAGTTTTTGTTTGACTATCTTCCACGAAACGGGCAAAACACTGTCATCTAACTTTTATGTCAGCCACGTTGCAACAATCTCCGCCGCATCGGGCGGTGGTCGAACATTTGGTTCGCCAGGCGGTTTACGCCAAGCTGGGCAAGCCACTCCCGCAGACGGCCGGCGCGCCCAACCCGCTCCTGGTGAACATCAGCGCGCGGCACTGCCACCTCACCCAGGCGGCCGTGGAAATCCTCTTCGGCAAGGGCCACCAGTTGCAGGTGCATAAATGGCTCTATCAAGAGGGCCAGTTCGCCGCCAAGGAGACGCTCACGCTCATCGGGCCGCGCAGCCGCGTCATTTCCAACCTCCGCATTCTCGGCCCGTGCCGCAATCTGAACCAGATCGAGCTGTCGTACACGGATGGTATCGCCCTGGGCTTTGACCTGCCCCTGCGCAGTTCCGGCGACATCAAGGACACGCCCGGTTGCATGTTGATGGGCCCGGAAGGGTTTTTCGAAATGGATTCCGGCGTCATCCGCGCCATGCGCCACGTGCACATGAATCCCACCGACGCCACGTATTACGGCGTGAAGGCCGGCGACCGCATGAAATTGAAAATCGGCGGCCCCAACGCCATCAGCCTCGAGGAAATGCTCGTGCGCGTGGACCCGAGTTTCAAACTGGAAGTCCACATCGACACCGATGAGGGCAATGCCTGCAATCTCCTGCCGGAAACGCCGGTGCAACTGACCAAATAACCATTTATACTCTCAACCACCAACCAAATCATATATGAGCGAAGCAATCGGATTAATCGAAACCAAGGGCTACACCGGTAGCATTGAAGCCACGGACGCCATGGCCAAGGCCGCCAACGTCACCATCGTCAAGACCATCGCCATTGGCGGCGGTTTGCTGACCGTCGTCTGCCGCGGCGATGTCGCCAGCGTCAAGGCCGCCGTGGATGCCGGGGCCAAGGCCGCCGGCAAAGTCGGCGAACTCAGCGCCGCGCACGTCATCGCCCGTCCGCATGACGACGTGGTGAAGGCGTTCATCGGCGAACCCGCCGCCGCCGCTGCCGCGAAGAAATAATCAACCACCACTTTTAACCCCCCCAATAATATTATGGCTCAACAAGCAATTGGAATGATCGAAGTCAAGGGTCTGTGCGCGCTCTTCGAAGCCGCCGACGCCGCGCTGAAGGCTGCCAACGTCGATTTCACCGGCTGGGAAAAAATCGGCTCGGGCTATGTCACCGGCTTCTTCCGGGGCGACGTCGCCAGTGTCAAAGCCGCCACCGACGCCGGCGCCGCCGCTGCCGCGCAAGTGGGCACCGTGGTTTCCGTCCAGGTGATTCCGCGTCCGCACGAAGGTCTGCACATCTTGGGCAAGTGGTTGGAATAATCGCTTGATCGGGAACTGGCGGCGGCGCGTAATGCCGTCGCCCGGTCGTCCCCGCTAACCGTCGCCCACGCGTTAATGAAAATTCTCGTCGCCAATCTTGGTTCGACCTCGCTCAAATGGCGGTTGTTCGACTGCTCGAACAACGCCGAACGCCTCCTGCACAAGGGCGGCTTTGAGCGCGTTACCGACTATCCCAAGGCGATTGAGGATTGCCTCGCGGCCCTCAAGGCGGCGGGCGTCATTACCAACGAAAGCGAACTGGCGGCGGTCGGTTTTAAAACCGTCATCGCCAAGGACGTCACCGGCTGCGTGCGGCTGGATGAGCGTGTCCTCTCCGCGATGGCGGCCTACAACGGCCTGGCTCCGGCGCACAATCCGCCCTACATCACCGGCATCAAACTCTTCGCGCAGCGCATGCCCACGGTGCCGCTGATCGGCCTGTTTGAAACGGCATTTTATCAGTTTGCCCCCGAGGCCATGACCCGTTATGCCGTGCCGGCGGCCTGGCACGCGGCGGGCATCCGCCGCTGGAGTTTTCACGGGGCGAGCCACAAGTTCGTGGCCGAGCGCAGCGCGGAATTGCTCGGTCGCCACGACGTGGCGGAACGGGTCCGCCGGCTGTATCTGGATGGCGGCAAGTCCAGCTTGAATGGCGCGGCGCCGTTGCGGGTGATTTCCTGCCACTTGGGCGGCAGTTCCAGCATCACGGGTATTTTGAATGGCGCGGCGATCGGCAGCAGCATGGGCATGAGCCCGCAATCGGGTTTGCCCCAGAACAACCGGGTGGGGGACCTGGACGCCGAGGCGATTCCGTACGCTGTGAAAACGCTCGGTATCACCATCGAGGAAGCCCAGCGGCAATTGTCCAAGGAAGCCGGGCTCAAAGGCTTGAGCGGGCTCTCCAATGACATGCGCGAAATCGCCGAGGCGGCCGCTAAAGGGGATGCCGGGGCCAAACTGGCGCTGGACCATTTTGTCAGCAGCGCCCGCCACTGGATCGGCGCGTTCTTTTTGGAATTAAACGGGGCGGATGCCATCGTGTTCACTGCGGGCATCGGCGAGAACCAGGCGGACATCCGCGCGGCCATCTGCGCGAATCTGGAAGGTCTGGGCATCAAATTGGATCTCGCAAAAAATGCGGCCACCCGCGCGACCGAGACCGTCATCAGCACGCCGGATTCCGCGGTGAAAATCCTGGTTGTGCCCACCAACGAGGAACTCGTGGTGGCCCGGGAAACGAAACGACTTTTGGAACATTCGGCACACTAAATTTTAACCACAACCAAACCAACTAATACTATGGCAATTCAAGCTATTGGAATGATCGAAACCCGCGGGCTGGTAGCGCTCGTGGAAGGCACGGACGCGATGCTCAAGGCCGCGAACGTGGAACTCGCCGGCCCCATGACCCAGGTCGGCAACGCGCTGGTCACGGCCATCGTCGTCGGTGACGTCGCCGCCGTCAAAGCCGCCACCGATGCCGGCGCCCAGGCCATCAAGGCCATCAAGGGCGAAGTCGTCAGTGTGCATGTCATCGCCCGTCCGCACGCGGATGTCGATGCCGTGTTGCCCAAGAAGAAGTAGTCGGGAGCCGGGAGCCCGCGCCGCGCGCCCCGCTCGGGGCGGCCTGGCCGCTGGGCGCCTGAATTTTAACTCCCACTAAAATTATGTTTCTCGCACGCGTAGAGGGTTCGGTCGTCGCGACCAAGAAGGAAGCCACCATGAGCGGGCGCAAGCTGCTGCTCCTGCGGCCCCAATTGGTGGACGAAAAGGACCCCACGAAATTCCGCCCCGGAATGAATACCATCGTGGCGGTGGACACCGTCGGCTCGGGCATTGGTGAACTGGTGCTCTTCTGCCAGGGCAGTTCCGCCCGCCTGGCCGCCGGCCTCAAGGATGCCCCCGTGGATGCCGTCATCATTGGCATCGTGGATTGTGTGGATGTGCTGGGAAAACAAATATACAGCGCCCGGACCTGATTTTTAAAGCTTTATGAGTTCTCTGAACGAAACGTTGATTCGGGATGTGGTGGCGGAAGTAATGGGCCGCCTCGGCAACTCCTCCGCGCCCGCCAAACCGGCCGCCACCCCGGCTCCGGCGCCGGCGACCGCCGCCGCGCCCGCCTGTGGTTGCACGGGCAAGGGCCACTCGGCCGCCGCCCCCGCCTTGCGCGGCAAGTTCGGCGTCTATCAGGATGCCAATGAAGCCTGCGCCGCCGCCCAGGAATCCTTCCTGCAATTGAAGGCGAAGGGTGTTGAAGCCCGCCGCAAAATCGAGGAAATCGTCAAGACCCTCGCCGAGCGGAATGCCGAGCCTTGGGGCAAGATTGAATTTGAAGAAACCAAAATCGGCCGGCTGGATCACAAGATCGCCAAGCTGAAAATCATCAAGCTCGTGCCCGGCGTGGATTTCCTCCGCCCCGATGCGCGCAGCGGTGATCATGGGATTACCCTCGAAGAATACACCCCCTTTGGCGTGGTGGGCGCGGTGACGCCCAGCACGCATTCCATTCCCACCTTGAGCGGGAACATTGTGAATATCGTCGGGGCCGGCAATGCCGTGGTGTTCAACGCCCACCCGAGCGCCGCCCGTTGCGCGGCCGTCGCCGTCCGCACCTATAACGAGGCCATTTACCGCGAGACCGGCATCGAAAACATCGCCACCATCGTGGAAAAACCCACGCTGGACAGCTTCGCCGCCATTTGCAAACACGATGCCGTGCGCCTGCTGCTCGTCACCGGCGGACCCATGGTGGTCAAGGCCGCCATGATGACCGGCAAACGCGCCATCTGCGCCGGCCCGGGCAACCCGCCCGTGTACGTGGACGACACCGCCTGCATGAAGCGCGCCGCCAAAGGCATCATCGACGGCGGCTCGTTCGACAACAATTTGCTGTGCATCGGCGAGAAGGAAGTCTTCGCCCTGGACATCATCGCCGACAAGTTGATGGCTGAGATGGCCAACCACGGCGGCTACAAACTCTCCGCCGCCCAGGTGGAAGCCCTCACCAAGGCGGCCTTCACCTTCAAGCCGGGGCAGGGCGGGGGCTGTTCCCACGCCGCCGTCAACCGCGATTTCATCGGCAAGGACCCGTCCTTCCTTGCCCAGGCCATCGGCCTCAGCCTGCCGGCGGGCGTCCAGATGCTCTTTGGCGAAACCGATGCCCAGCATCCCTTCGTGGAAGAGGAGCAGATGATGCCTTTCATCCCCGTCGTCCGGGTCAAAAACCTGGAAGAGGGCATTGCCTGCTCGCTGGCAGCCGAGCACGGCTACAAGCACACCAGCATCATCCATTCGCACGATGTGGAATCCATCACCGCCATGGGCCGGGCGCTGGACACCACGCTGTTCATCAAGAACGGCCCCAGCATGGCCGGTCTGGGTCTGGGCGGCGAAGGGTACCTCAGCTTTTCCATCGCCACCCCCACGGGCGAAGGCGTGAGCAACCCCCGCACCTTCACCCGCGTCCGCCGCTGCGTGATGGTCGATAATTTGCGAATTTACTAAGCCGCCGCCGGTTCGCCGGTGGTTAAACACTATGTTACTCGCGCGCGTCGAAGGCAATGTGGTCGCCACCCGGAAGCATCCGAGCTTCGAGGGCTGGCGGTTCGTGATTTGCCAGCCGATTAACAACGCCGGCGACCCCGAGGGCGTGCCGCAAATCGCCATTGATGGCCACGGTGCCGGCATGCACCAGCGCGTGATCATCTCCAGCGACGGCGGCGCCGCGCGCGCCATGGTGGGCGATCCGAAAAGCCCGGCCCGCTGGTTTGTGATGGGCGTGGTGGATGAAAAGGAACCGGGGGTGCCCGTATGAAACTGGGCACCGTCATAGGCCGCGTCACCTTGAGCGTCACCTCTCCGAAGCTGGAGGGCGCGCGCTGGTTGATCGTCTCCCCCTTCACGCGCGAACACTTTCAACGCGGTTCCGAAACCCCGCCGGGCATGAGCAAAGACCCGAGCCTGGTGGTCTATGATAATTTGGGCGGCGACCTGGGCCACACGATTGGCTACATTGAAGGTCGCGAAGCCGCCCAGCCGTTTGAAACCCCGCCGCCCATCGACGCGATTAATGCCGCGCTGGTGGACGATATTTTTTACAACCCTTTTAATAAATGAGTACTGTCATCAGCGCCAAAGACATCGAAAACATCGTGGCCAAGGGCGGCGACGTCACCAAGCTGCCCGCCGACGCCATCCTGACGCCGTCCGCCAAGGACCTGCTGCGGGACCTCGCCCGGCACCGTCCCGCCGCCACCGCCGCGTCCGCACCCGTGGCCGCCCCGGCGGCCGCCAGTGCGCCGGCGAAGCAATTGAACTCCAAGAGCCCGAAGTCGGAACTGGAGGCCCTGTTCAATTCTCCTTACGCCCAGGAGCTCAAGGAACAAATTTGCGAAATGGGCCACCGCCTCTGGAAACGGGCTTACGTGGACGGCAATGGTGGGAACATGGCCATCCGGGTGGGCGAGGACATCGCGCTGTGCACCCCCACGCTCGTCTCGAAGGGTTCCTTGAAACCCTCGGATATTTGCCTGGTGGATTTTGAGGGCAACCAACTGCTCGGCACCAAGAAGCGCACCAGCGAAATCCTGATGCATTTGCAGATGATGAAGAAGCAGCCGAAGGCCGTGGCCACTTGCCATTGTCATCCGCCCCACGCCACGGCGTTCGCGGTGGCCGGCATTGCGCCGCCCACGTGCATGCTGCCGGAGTACGAAGTTTTCTGCGCCGTGGCGGTTGCGCCCTACCGCACGCCCGGCTCCCCGGAAATGGGCAAGCTCGTCGCCGATCTGGTGGACAAGTATAACACCATTTTGATGGCCAATCACGGCGTCGTGACCTGGAGCCATAATAATATCGAGGAAGCCTACTGGCGGATGGAAATCATCGAAGCCTACTGCCGCACCATCGTCGTGGCCTCCCAACTCGGACGTTCCCCGAACACCTTCACCGGGCCTCAAATGAAGGAGTTGCTCAACATCAAGCAGAGCCTGGGCTTTGTGGATCCGCGCTACGGAATGAAGGAATGCGAACTCTGCGACAGCAGCGACTGGCGTCCCGGCGTGGCCTGCCAGGTGCCCGCCGCCCCGGAAGCCCCGGTGGTGGGCTTGGATGCCGAGGCCGAGGCGGCCGTGAAGGCCATCACTGACCAGATTCTGGCGCAGTTGAAAAAATAAGTCATTAACCTCCTTGGTTTCAAAAAGTCATCGTGCTGCGTCACGATGACTTTTTTATTGGCACGGCCAGTGTGCGGGAAATTGCCCCGCTTTGGCAAAATTGGCACTTGCTCCCGCCGCCCCGAACCCGTAAATTATACATGTCATTGACGTTAACTGCTGGCTGCCTGCCACGGTGAAAAGATCGACCGTTTTTTGCGGACAATTTACGTTTTGACATCCACCGGTTGCGCGGTTAGCTCAGTGGTAGAGCATTACCTTGACACGGTAGGGGTCACAGGTTCGAACCCTGTATCGCGCACCATCTTCTTTTCATATCCACGGTTTCACGTAAGTATTGTAAATCAACTTCAGCGTGAGGAGCATCACCATGGTCAGGAAAATTGGCCGGATAAACCGGGTGCCGCGGGTGATGACCATGTGGCTCCCGGCCTGCGCGCCAAGCCACTGACCGGCTCCCATAATCAGACCCGCGGCAAACCAGACTTGATGGGCCACCAGAAAGAGGCCGAGGGACGCCGCGTTACTCGCCCAGTTGAGCGCCTTGGTGTTCGCAGTGGCCCGGGCCAAATTGAAGCCGAGCCCGAGCATGAAGGCCAGCGCCAGAAAAGTGCCCGTGCCCGGTCCCAGAAAACCGTCGTAGAGCCCAATGCCGAAGGCGCAGAAAAAATCAAACTGCGTGCGGGAGATTCGGGGAGGCAAGTCCAACTGGCCGAGTTGCGGTCGCAGCCAGACAAAAATCGCCACGGCCAGCAGCACCAGTGGCACCAGGTGTTTTAACAATGTGGGATCAAAATGCTGGACGAGCAGGGTGCCGAGCATGGAGCCGGTAAAGGCCAGCACCCAGGACCGGCGCAATTCGCGGTAGTTCAACATTCCGGCCCGGGCAAAGTGGAACGTGGCGCTGGTGGAGCCAAACGTGGATTGCAACTTGTTGGTGCCCAGGGCCAGGATCGGATTCGGGCAAACATTGAGCAGCACGGGAAGCGTGATGAGGCCACCTCCTCCCGCAAGGGTGTCCACAAATCCGGCCGTTAGTCCGGTAATGAACAACACGGCAATCTGCCACCATTCGATCATTGCTCGATTGTGCGGGCAGCGCGGGGTTTTGCCAATTCGGACTAGTGACAAAAAATCACCGCCAATATTGGGTTTATATTGAATCTTTAGAACTTATTAACAAGTGACAGGCGGTGTGGCCGGTTAGTTTTGGCGAAGGGCGCGCTGTCGTGGATATGCCATTTGAAATTGAGGGTTTGGTTTCAAACTTGTTTCGGCGGCAGCTCAAACTAAACTGATGCATCGGACACATGACATTATCACGATACTTATTGAATGGCCTCCGAACCCTCCTGGCGATCCTGCCCATCCTGGCGGTCACGGTCCGGGCGGGTGATTTGGTTTTAAAATACGCCCAGCCGGCGGCGCATTGGACGGAAGCCCTGCCGGTGGGCAATGGGCGGCTGGGGGCGATGGTTTTTGGCGGGGTGGCGGAGGAGCATTTCCAACTGAATGAGGCGACCCTTTGGTCGGGGGCACCGCATGAGTGGAATAATTCAGGGGCGAAGGAGGTGCTGCCGCAGGTGCGGGCGGCGGTTTTGGCGGGGGATTATGTGAAGGCGGGGGAGCTCTGCAAAAAAATGCAGGGGCCGTACAATGAATCGTACCAGCCGCTGGGGGATTTGCGCCTGGAGTTTCCCGGCGGGGTGGCGATCACCAATAGTTATCAACGCAGCCTGGATTTGGCGCGGGGGGTGGCGACAGTGCGTTATCGGTCGGGTGGCGCAACCTTTACGCGCGAGGTGTTCAGCAGTTATCCGGACCAGGTGATCGTGGTGCGGTTAACATGCGATCAGCCAGGCTGCATTGCTTTCAAAGCCACGACGGGGAGTTTGCTGCATCACACGGTGGCGGGGGAGGGGACGAACACGCTGGTTTTGAGCGGGCGGGCACCGTCGCATGTGGACCCGAACTACCTGAATTCGCAACATCCGGTGGTGTATGATGATGGTCCGAACCCCGAGGGCATGACGTTCGACCTGCACATTCGGGCGTTGGCTGAGGGGGGGAATGTGGCCTGCGACGGCACGACTCTCTCAGTCACGAATGCCAACGCAGTGACCTTACTAATCTCGGCGGCGACGAGTTTCAACGGACCAGACAAGTCGCCTGGACACGCGGGGCGCGATCCCGTGGCCGCAGCGGCCGGACCCTTGGAATCGGCCCAGAAGCGAACGTATGCCCGTTTGCTCAAGCGGCACGAGGCGGATTATCAAACACTGTTTCAACGGGTGGACCTGGATTTGGGCGCCGCTCCGGGAGCAATTGACTTGATGACGGACCAGCGGCTCGCGCGGTTTGCGCAGGGGGCGGCAGACCCCGGCCTGGCAGCGCTGCTGTATCAATATGGACGTTACCTGTTGATTGCGAGTTCGCGGTCGGGCGGATTGCCGGCGAATTTACAGGGGATCTGGAATGATGAAGTGCGTCCGCCGTGGAGTGCAAACTGGACCTTGAACATCAATGCCGAGATGAACTACTGGCCGGCGGAGGTGGCCAACCTGGCGGAATGCCACGAGCCGATGCTGAATTTTATCCAGATGTTGTCGGTGCATGGCCGTCAGACGGCCGCGGAGAACTACGGCATGCACGGCTGGGTGGCGCATCACAACGCGGATATTTGGGGCCAGACGGGTCCGGTGGGTAATTATGGTGGCGGCGATCCGGTCTGGGCTAACTGGGCGATGGGGAGCGCGTGGCTGAGCCTGGATTACTGGGAGCACTACGCTTACGGCGGGGATAAACAGTATCTGCGTGAGCGAGGCTGGCCGGTAATGAAGGGGGCGGCAGAATTTTATCTGGACTGGCTGATGCCGGACGGGCAGGGCCACTTGGTTACGGCACCTTCCGTCTCGCCGGAACTGGGCTTTATTCTTCCCAATGGCCAGCGTGCCACGGTTAGCATGGCCAGCACGATGGACATGTCCATCATCTGGGAACTGTTCACCGATTGTATTGCGGCGGGTAAGGTGCTCGGCACGGACCAGGAACTGGTTGCACGACTGGAAGCGGCACGGGAGCAGTTGTATCCACTTAAAATCGGGGCGCGTGGCCAGTTGCAGGAATGGTATCTGGACTTTCAGGAGGAGGATGTTCATCACCGGCACACCTCGCATCTCTTCGGGATTTATCCAGGCCACCGGATCACCCCGGCCACGCCGGAATATTTTGCGGCAGCCAGGCGGGTTTTGGAAATTCGTGGCGACGATGGCACGGGCTGGTCGCTGGGCTGGAAGATCAATTTCTGGGCCCGGCTGCTGGACGGGGATCATGCCTATTTGCTGGTGAAAAACTTGCTGCGGCCGGTGAGCAGCACCGCCGCCGCGGGTTATGGTCCGGGTGGCGGGGTCTATCCGAACTTGTTTGACGCCCATCCAACGTTCCAGATTGACGGGAATTTTGCGTTCACGGCGGGTGTTTCCGAAATGCTTTTACAAAGCCACTTGGAGAATACGCCGGGGGTGGGAAGCGGGAACGCGGCCGCAGGCGAAACCGTCCGGATTTTGGATCTGCTGCCCGCACTGCCCAAGGCATGGGCGACTGGCCATGTGCGGGGCTTGCGCGCTCGGGGCGGTTTTACGGTGGATATGGAGTGGCGCAACTCCCGGCTGATCGGGGCCACGATCCACAGCACCGGCGGGACGGTCTTTCAGGTGCGCAATGGCAGGCAGGTCAAACAATACCAGCTGCGGCGTGGGCGCAGCATCGTCCTGGATGCTGGCTTGGAGCGGTTTGACACTGACTAAGTAATCGCGATTGAATCCTGGGGCGGGCATGGTATGTTCTAACTCATGGTTCGCATTAAGGATTCCTACTTTTCGTTTTTGCTGGTCGCAGACCGTTTTGCGCCCGCGGCGTGCGGCGGTTTGCTGTTCGCGGGATTGATGCTGCTTGGCGGCGGTTGCCGCACCGCCCCAGTGCTGAGTGCGCCAACTGCGGTCAGCCCGGCGGTGGCGGTTCCGGTGGCCAGCGCGCCTACCAACACGGCCCGGAGGTATACATACATTCCCCGGCCGTATCCCGTGGATGACCGGGGGTTTTCCCCGGTGGACAAAGCGCTCGCCAGGGCTTACGCGCGCGAGGACATGGTCGCGCCCGATCCATCCGGCGACTTGAATCCCTATGTGTTGAAAGTGATTTCCGGATATCCGTTGGATGGCTCCTACCAATACCATTGCAGTTGGAATCCCCGGGAGTATGACATTTACAACGGGGTGACCCAGGACATGTGGTACCGCGGCATGGTGGTGGCCAAGGCCTATCCCGATGGCTCCCGGTGCAGTTACTGCTGCGGTTTCACCTTCGAGGTGTTTGTGCGGGCGATGAAATTGCGTAACATCCAATTGGGGCTGGAACCGGATGATTTCAATGGCATGACCTTCAACGATCTATTCAACGCCCTGCAACTATGGTACATTGAGGGAACCGGTGATTCCGAGCAGCGCGCCATCACTAGTTACGGATTGGGGCATGCGGTTACGAATCTGGAAGATGTCCGGCCGGGGGATTTCTTGAGTTACAGCACGACCCCGCCCGGTGGTCACTCGGTAATTTTCATCGACTGGCTCCGGGACGACGCCAATCGCATTGTCGGGTTTAAATATTTTTCATCCAATCTTTCCGGGACTCATGGGGTGGGTTATGGGCGAACCCATTTTAGCGATGCCAATAATGGTCATGGGGTGCTTCGCAACTCCCTCCACATTGGGCGGGTGGACGCCGTTACCGACTACAAGCCCTTCAATCGTGCGGAAATACCGCAGCGCAATGCCTACGCGCCCACCCAGCCGGAACGGGTAATTTATCTACCCGCGCCAGCCGGCAAGTCATGAAAGCGTTTCAAACCGGTTCCTATCGAAATTTCCGGTCGGACTCGTTTATGGGCAAATCATTGATGCTCGCGAAGCGATATTTCATATACCCAAGAGCGTCGAACTCCCAATTCTCGTTTCCGTAGGAGCGATACCACTGGCCTGAATCATCTCGCCATTCATATTCAAAACGCACTGCGATACGGTGGTCCAGAAAAGCCCACAATTCCTTTTTAAGCCGGTAATCCAATTCCCGGTTCCATTTGCGCCGGAGGAATTCCACCACCTGCGCGCGGCCACGAACGAATTCCGCGCGGTTGCGCCATTCGGTATCCTCCGAGTAGGCGAGCGCGACGCGTTCCGGGTCGCGCGAATTCCAGGCATCCTCCGCGGCCTGGACTTTTTGCCGGGCGGATTCGAGGTTGAAGGGGGGCAGGGGCGGGCGAGGATTCATATGGGTTTAAGATTTTATTTGGGTTTCCAGTTCGGCAATGCGCCGGCGGAGCGGGGCCAGGGCCGACTCCACTTCGGCCGCCGTATAACGCGGCGTAATATATTTGGGACAATTCCAATCAAACGAAACCACGTCAATGAAAAATATCCGTTCCACGACCCGCTTCAACCGGGCGTCAGTGAGTTCCGCCACCAGCTCCACTTGATTCCGGGCGTCCTGCACCCGGGCGTGGCCCAGGATTTTCAACCGGGTGCGGTTGGGATAATCCATCAGGAACAACGAAACCTTGTCATTCACGGCCAAGTTCCCCGTGGATAACATTTGTCGATTGCCTTGATAATCCGCAAACGCCAGCGTGTGTTCATCCATCACCCGCAGGAAGCCGGCAGGTCCGCCACGATGCTGCATGTAAGGCCAGCCGGTTTCCGCGACGGTGGCCAGGTACAAACTGTCACGGCTCGAGATGAACTCCTGCTCCTCCGGTCCAAGAGAGTCGCGCCCAGGGCGGCTCTCCACCGGGGGCGTCGACCGGCCATAATAATGTGCCTGCGCCCGGGCCACCGCCGGGGTGGTAAGGATTTGCAGGTATCTTTCGGCCATAAGATGGTCAGGTTGAATTTATCAGGCTGCCAATGCCGCCACTATATTCTTTTTCGAATGCACCCCCCGCAATACTTTTTGCTGCTGACCGTTTTTAAAGACGATCAGGGTGGGAATGGCCGTGATGCCAAAACGCTGGGCGAGTTCGGGGGCCTCGTCAATATTCACCTTGCCCACGACCACTTGGTCGCCACCTTCGGTCGCCACCTCTTCGAGCACCGGTGCGATCATTTTGCAGGGACCGCACCATTCCGCCCAAAAATCCACCAAAACGGGTTGCCGGGCAGTATTCAAGGTTTCATCAAAGTTCGTTTGATTCAGTATTTTAGTATTCATAATTATCTCACTTTGCTGTTTAAAAACCTATCGATAGATAGAATTATGCTGCAAAAAATATGGTCATTCGTTAAACACCAACAGCGACTTGTTCATTTGTTTTTCTGTTCTTAATGCATTCCTATGCATGAGTTGAATATACCTATCTAAAGGTAGATTGCAAATAATATTTTCAGGCAAATG
The DNA here is from genome assembly GCA_903895255.1 of uncultured Verrucomicrobia subdivision 3 bacterium. Lineage (GTDB taxonomy): Bacteria > Verrucomicrobiota > Verrucomicrobiia > Limisphaerales > UBA11358 > UBA11358. The sequence continues at coordinate 20,126 of CAITTG010000120.1, read as the reverse complement.
CAGATGTTTGTTGGGGGGGAAGCGTTTACCGCCAAATATCGCACCATTAACTTCAGCGTCGGTTTAAGCAAATTCCAAAACCGTCTCGGGCAGGTAATGGTGGTCGAGGGCGGCCAGTTTGCGGCTCAGAAAATTCTCGATGTGGCTGACCAGCCACTCGGGTTCACCGGCTGCAGGGTCCTCCATCCAATGCCAGATGAAATCCCGGTTTGCCTGCTGGGCACTGCTCATGCAACGTTTGACCGTCCAGTCCAGTTCTTTGGCCTGGTTGGTTTCATCCCCAAACAAACCAATCATCAAGCCCGGAGCGGAGGAGTTGACGGGGCAGGGGGCGAGGGATTCGAGCCAGCGGATCATTTCCAACTCACGGTGGTTCAGGGAACTGACTGCCACCACGAGGACATCCGCCTGCGAGGCTTCATGGGTGATCATCTTGCGGATGGCTTGGGCGCTGAGCAACGAATCCAGCTTCCACATTTCACTGGAACCAACCCAATGTTCACCGGCTAGTTTGAGCATCAGGCTGGTGGCCCAGCGGGCGCGCATGCCGGCGGCAAAGTCCAGGTGCAGGGAGAATACCCGCAATTTGCCGCCCGTGAGTGTCCCCGTTCTGGTGATGAGTTGATCCATGGTAGATAACATCCGTGGGAATACTATCCATCAGGCGGGTTACAGTCGGAAGGATTTCAGGTTGCAATTAGGCAACATTTCTTTAGGGAATGGCCTTTGCCATCCAATTCCCCGCCTTATTCCTCGTCGAATTTGCGTTTGACGAGGGCTTCGATCTCCACCAAAGCTTTTTGGGCGTCGGAGCCGGAGGCGTGCACGGTAAATTTGCTGCCCGGACCGGCCGCGAGCATCATCAGGCCGATAATACTTTTGCCATTGATTTTCTCGCCGTCCTTTTCCACGAAGATATCGGCGACAAACTGATTGGCCGTTTTGACAAAGCGGGCTGCCGGCCGGGCGTGGATGCCCTGCTTGTTCAAGACCGTCAGCTCTTTACTGAAGGCCTGGCCATCGGTTTTCATTGCACTCATTTACTGCCTGATTATAAAGTAGTTCAATCCCCCGGCGTTCCGCAAACTATTTCACGGGTTACAGGGTGGTTTCCGGAGTCATTTGGGCAATCAACCGTTTGTTCAATTCCTGGGCCGCGTTGTACCCGGACTTGTTGAGTTTGGTTTGAAACGCCGCCACCTCGATTAGTCGCGCCAAATCCCGGCCGGGCCGCACGGGGATGGTGATGTGCGGCACCGGAACCCCCAGGATGCTGACGAATTCCTGCTCCATGCCCAACCGGTCCACATCCTTGACCTCATTCCATAGTTTAAGGGCGATTACCAGATCAAGGCTCTTCTCCTTGCGGATGCTCTTGATGCCGAACATGGCCGCCACATTGATAATGCCGATCCCCCGCACCTCCATGTGGTTGCGGGTTAGTTCCGAGCTGGTGCAGAGGATTTCCTTGCCATCCACCAGCATCGCCTTGACGACGTCATCGGCCACCAGGCTGTAACCGCGCTCAATGAGGGCGAGCACCGCCTCGCTTTTGCCGATGCCGCTTTCGCCGCGAATAATCACCCCCACCCCGAGGATGTCCACCATGCTGCCCAATTCGGTGGAGCGGGGAGCAAACATGGTTTCCAAGGCCAGGGTGGCCAAATTGATGAACTTCATCGTTACCAGCGGCGTCTGGAAAATGGGAACCCCGGCCTGACCCGCCGCTTCGATAAATTCCTTGTCCGGCTTCAAGCCGCGGCTGAAGACGATGCACGGAATTTTGTAGGCAAACAAGTAGGCATAACGCGCCTGTCGTTCCTCGGGCCGCAAAGAGCGGAGATAAAAAACCTCGGCGTGCCCCATCACTTGCACCCGCTTGTAGGCGAAGTAACGAGTGAACCCGCTTAACGCCAGTCCCGGGCGGTTGACAGTGGGTTCGCGGATGACGCGTTTGGCGTCCAGTTCCCCGCCGCCCAGGCGGCGGATCTGCAAGTCATCGGTGTGTTCTTTGAAGAATTGTTCAACCGTGACGGCTTGTCGTTCCATAAATTACAAGTTAAATTCAGGGCCCAGATAGATTTCCCGGGCTTTCTTGTCGCTCGCCAAAAACTCCGCGCTGCCGGCCACCAGCACCTGACCTTTGTAGATAATGTAACCGCGGTCAATGATTTTCAACATTTCCCGGACATCGTGGTCGGTGATCAAAATGCCCAGCCCGCGATCGCGCAGCCGACGCACAATCTTGCCCACCTCGTATTTGGCAATGGGATCAATGCCGGCAAACGGTTCGTCCAGCAGGAGCATTTTGGGGCTGGTGACCAGCGCCCGGGTGATTTCCAGTCGGCGTTTCTCGCCGCCGCTTAACTGGTAAGCCTTGCTTTTGGCCAGCGGAGTCAGGTCCAGTTCATCCAGTAAATATTTCAGCCGCAGCGTGCGTTCCGCCCGGGAAAGCTGGCAGGTTTCCAGGATGGCCAGGATGTTCTCCTCCACCGACAATTTGCGAAAGACCGAGGGTTCCTGCGTAAGATAGCCCAGACCCAGGCGCGCCCGTTGATGCATGGCCAGGGGCGTGATGTCCTGGTTTTGATACGTGACCTTGCCCGAATTGGGCTTTACCACGCCCACAATCATGTTGAAAGTGGTGGTTTTGCCCGCCCCATTGGGACCAAGGAGGCCCACGATTTCCCCCGCACCCACGCGGACGGAAACCCCGTCCACCACGCGCCGGCCGCTGTATTCGCGGACCAGTTGGTCGGTGGTGAGTTGGGCTGACGCAGGGGGGGTGGTGTCCATGGGTTTAAATTCCGGGAATCAGGGGAACGCCGTTGGTCTTGTGCCCGGCGGCGTTGGTACCGCCCAAATTATTCAAAATGTCGTGGGTGAAGGTCGTCTCCCAATTGGTGGAGGTCAGCTCCTGTTTTACCAAGTCCCAAACCAGCGGCTCGCCGTTGATGTTGATTTTGTCCGTCCACATTTTGGCGTGGCCGGTGAGGGTCACCGTCTCATTGGTCACGCCCCCCTCGACATGCAAATTATATATCGCCTGGTCGCTGGACGCATGATTGGTCTCGCCTTTGTCGTCGATAAAAACCATCAACACATTGGTGGCGGCCACCACATGGCTGTCCGAGTATTTATCATGCGGCAGATCGGCGGCCAGCCAGTCGCTGGTCAGATGCATCCGTGGATCGTCCGCCCGCACGTGGCCCATGTAAATCGTCCGGTAATTGGTCATGTCAAAGCGACCACGCTCCGAATGAATGGTCAGCGTTTGGGACTCCCCGGTTGGCGCCGCCTCGGCCCACCCGCCTGCCAGCAGCAGCAGGAGCATCAGACAAATGCATTTCATGGTATGATCTTTAATTTCGGTCCGGTCTTAATTTCGGTTTGCACCTGGTTGGAAATGATGAGCAAATCATCATTACCCTGCCAGCCAAAGCCCACGCCGGAAAGACGCACCCGGCCATCCGCCTGCCGGACTTCCAGGTTCCCGGGGGAATTGGCTGTGTTTTTAAACTGGTCGTAAAGGCATTCCGGGGCTTCCACCACATACTGCGGCTCGCCATTCGTGGCAAAGGTTTCGAGTTTCAACTGCCGGATCAGCACCCGCCCGTCGGGCTGGGGGATGGCCTCGGCCCCGCCGAGCCGGGACTTGATTTGCATCTGATTCGGCGGATCATAATACTCCACCGAGGAAAAATCACTGGCGTTTTTCACCGGGCTGTCCTTGATGGGGCTTTCCTCGGCCCGCACTCCGCCCGTTCCTGTGAGGAACAGCGCTCCGCCGGCCAGCACCAAACCGACCAGGGCCGGGCTTAGTCGGTGTAATGTTGTACAAACTTTTCCCATTTGCCCTGCGCTTGCAGAATCATTTCGATAATTTCCCGAATCGCCCCGTGCCCGCCCGGCTTTTGGGTTACATAATGTGCCATGGCTTGGGCCTCAGCCACCCCGTCGGCCACGGATACTGCCAGGCCGGCCCGTTGCAGTGGTCCAAGGTCGATGATATCATCTCCGACAAAGCAAACGTCCTGCCAATTCAATTTTTGTTCCACCAACAAGGCCTCAATTGCCGCTGCCTTGCCGGTTTTGTCGCCTTGCTGCACCAGAAAATCGATTTTCAGCTCCTTGGCGCGGATTTTGGTGGCCTCCGAGGGGCGGGCGGACACCCAGCCGATTTTGCAACCGGCCCGGCGCCACAGCACCATGCCCAGCCCGTCGCGGATGTTGAACCGCTTGAATTCACGCTTGCCGCCGACAAAAATGGAGCCGTCCGTGAGCACCCCGTCCACATCACAGAGGAAGAGTTTGACGCGGGCCAGGCGCGCAGTGAGGGCGGGGGAGAGTTTTTTGGCAGGTTTCATTGCACAGCTTCGTAAACTTTCAGCAATTGTTTAAGCAGGGCGGGCATTTGCGCCAGGGGAATCATGTTGGGACCGTCGCTCAGGGCGTGGTCGGGGTCGGGATGGGTTTCGATGAACAGGCCATCGGCTCCCGCCGCGAGGGCGCTTCGGGCCAGGACCGGGGCGAATTCGCGCTGGCCGCTGGACTGGTCGCCGCCGCCGCCGGGGAGTTGAACGGAATGGGTGGCGTCGAAAATCACGGGAAACTGAAAGCTCTTCATGATCGGAATCGAGCGCATATCGGCCACCAGGTTGTTGTAGCCGAAGGTCGTGCCGCGCTCAGTGAGCAGGATCTTTTGGGCGCCAGCAGCCCGGGCTTTTTCGGCGACCTGGCCCATTTCCTTGGGCGAGAGGAACTGGCCCTTCTTGAGATTGACGATCTTGCCCGTCGCCACGGCGGCGGCGATCAAATCGGTCTGGCGGCAGAGAAACGCTGGAATCTGGAGGACGTCCACCACTTCGGCGGCGGCGCGGGCTTGCTCCTCGGTATGGACATCGGTCAGCACGGGAACCGCAAACTCCTCACGGATTTTGGCCAGCACGGCGAGTCCGGCAGCGAGGCCGGGGCCGCGGAAGGATTTGCCGGAGGTGCGGTTGGCTTTGTCGAAGCTGGCTTTGAACACGTAAAAAATACCGAGTTTGGCGCAGGTTTTCTGCATTGCCGCCGCGACCTGGCGGCAGAGCTTTTCATTTTCGATGGCGCAGGGCCCGGCGATGAGGCTCAGTCGGCGCGACGTGTTAAAGTTTTTCCAAATCGTGGCATCGTTGAACACCCGGCATATATATATGGCCACCGGGCGAAAGTAAATGTTCGACCCAAAGCTGGGGAACGGGTGGAAACTTCAAATTTCATAATTCAAACGTCAGAGAAGCTCTAATCCCGAGCCATGCAGTTGAAAAAGACTTTAACCGCAGATAAACGCAGATGAACGCAGATGCGGAAAGGCGGAAAATAAGAAAAATGGCGCACCAAATGGTGCTTGATCACCAGCGGGCTAAAACTTTGGCAACCTCATCGTTTTTATCTGCGTTCATCTGCGTTTATCTGCGGTTGAAATGAATTTTTCCGGCTAATATCCAAGTTTCAAGCCCCCAGAGTAGGAGTTTTACGCCCCTGGACGGAATGGGCAGTCCAAAGTCTAAGGTTCAAGGTCTTATGAGTGGCGCGGGGTGGAAAAAGTGATGGTGGGCGACGAACTCTGTTCTTTCGCGACAATTTTTTACCTTGAATCACCTTGAATCACCTTGAATCACCTTGAATAGGCTTGAATAGCAAGGCTTGAGGCGCGGGGCGCGGGGCGCGAGGTCCGGGGCGGGGAATCTGGATCAACGGGCGATTTTACCTCTTGGGGGGCTCTTTTTTTTATGGCCGGAAAAGGGCGGATAGGGCCGGATAAAGGCGGAGACTCGCCGGACTGAGGTTGACCCGATTTCTTGGACAGAGGTTTCCGGGGGCCGACGCGCGGCGCGGGAGGAAAACCAATCCTCATGTTAAATGTCCGCCGGGCGGGCGGGTTATGTCACAGAGCATCTGGATGGCATGAGCCATCGGCACCCGGATGGGTGGTCGGAGCGACAAAGTTGAATATAGCATCGGGTGATGAGTTGTCAAATGGGAAGGTTGGTCCAGCGAAATCTTCCTCCGCCAGGGCGTCTGCGGAGAGGGGGACGGACGGGGGCAAATGGCCGGAATCCGCCGCTGAACCTAGTGATCCCGCTTTGAAAGCAACGGGCCACGCAAAGTTCTGGTCCCCTGGCGAGCCCGGTCCAACCGGCCCAAAGTGCATGATTTTGAATCCTCATTACGGGTTATTACTGGTTTTTTGAACAGCAGGGTTCGAGGGATGGGGGCACGAGCTCGCCCTTGGAAATGAGCGGCACTCGCCCGGTGGTGACTGGCAACTTCTTGCAATTGCCTTCCCAGCGGGTTTCCCCCAAACTCCGCCGTCATGAATGCCGCTGAAATCCTCGATGCCCTGCGCGCCCTGACCGCGCGCGAACGCGTGGATTTCCTGCCCCTGGCCCCGGACACCCAGCCCCTTTCGCCCTATCCGCCCATTGTCAAATACCTGCACGACCTGAAAAACGGGTCCAAGCCGGAATCCGCCGCCGAGGATTTGCTGACGGCCCTGTGCAAGGATTTGCTCGGCTTCCAGCCCACCCGGCAGGTAAGTTTGCAGGAGGGGTTTGTGGATTTCATGCTGCCGGACCCCATGGGGCTGCCGCTGCCGCTGGAACTCAAGCCCCTGTTCAAACGCGACGCCGCAGACTCCGTCTGGCGGCATCCGGCCACGCCCAAGCAGCATTTTGCCCAAGTCAAAAAATACCTGCGGGACAACGAATATGTGGTCCTGACCGACCTGCAAACAGCCTGGTTTTTTGGCGCGCGGGACTTCTATTTCGAAAACGCCCCCTTTGCCGAGGTGCCCTTTGCGGATTTTCTCATCCGCTCCCGGGAAACCCGCAGTGTGCTGGATGCCGTCCGGCGCATTGAGGACACGGTTGAGAATCCGGAATTGGAGGAGCAATTCTTCGCTGACCTTAAAATTTGGTACAACGAATTCGACAAGGTCCAATGGAAGCAGCCCGAGCTGGCCGCCGAATCCATCATTCTGCTGATCAACAAGCTGATCTTTGCCCGCACCATTGAGGATTACGGGCTCGTGCAATACCGGTTCACGCAGGATGAGTACGCCCGGTTCACCAAGCTCTGGGAACCCAAGGGCGCGCACCGGGTCATCCCCAAATTTCTCGCCGTGTTTGAGGAATTTTTTGATGAGTATTACGACACGGAAATTTTTTCCGCCCGCATCTGGGACCGGCTGGAGCAGAGCCCGGCCAACCTCCAGAAATTCTCGGAAAAATTGAATTTCGTCCTGGGCGTCAACCCCTGGGACCAGGCATTCAGCCGGGGCATTGTCCATTATAACTACCGGCGCATTGACGAGGACATTTTTGGCAAGAGCTACGAGATGTTTCTGGCGTCCAACCGCAAGGACGAGGGCATTTACTACACGCCGGCCGGCATCACCGGACCCATGGCGGATTCCCTGGTCAATTCACTGGCTGGCAAAATCGTGGATGACATTTGCGCCGCCGTGGGCAGTCAAAAATGCGATTTCGCGGCGGCGGACAAATTGATGGCGCAACTGGCCGAAATCCGCGTGGCGGACACCGCCTGCGGCTCCGGCGGATTCCTCATCAAAGTGTTGCGCGCCTTCTGGCGGCACTACCGGCGCATTGAAGCCGCCAGCGCCTGGGTGGCCAAAATGCTCAAGCCGGACAACGGCGAGATGTTCCTGGCGGAACTCCCGCCCAATGTGGAGGCGGCATTGGATTTTCGGCGGCGGCATGGTTTTGACAACCGGCGAGTATTGGCCATCAAGACTGTGGAACAGCACCTGAGGTGCCGGAATATTGGAACGATAGAGCGAAATGTTGCCACACTGAGGTTATGCCGCGCCATCATTGGGTTTGCCGGCCAGGATTTACAATATCAAAAACTCGTTGGCCGCACAAAGGCATTACCGGATTTCGCCAATGTTTTTGGGCAAAATGAAACCGATAACCAAAAAAGGCGTCTTGCTGTGAACCATAATGATTATTGCCGGGCTGGAAACCGTGTGCTAAAAGACATTTCAAGTCGTTATTAAAAAATGAAACCGTCCGAAAAGAATTTTGCGGAGTTTTTTGCCGGAATCGGCTTGATGAGGATCGGCCTTGAGCGCGGTGGATGGAATATTGCCTTTGCTAACGACATCGATGAGGATAAATGGCAAATGTACCGGGATCATTTTGGGGATACCGGAGAATTTGTTTTGGGGGATATTCACAAAATCGAGGAAACCGCCATTCCGACCGTGGCCTTGGCAACTGCCTCATTTCCCTGCAACGATCTCTCACTTGCCGGTGCCAGAAAGGGATTAGACGGATCACAATCCTCGGCCTTCTGGGGTTTTATCGACGTTCTTCACAAAATGGATGTCCGGCGCCGCCCGCCTCTGGTTTTGTTGGAAAATGTCACCGGCTTTCTGACCTCAAATGATGGGATTGATTTTCGGGACGCTCTGATCGCCGTCACAAAGCTTGGCTACGCCGTGGATGCTTTCATTATTGATGCCGAGCATTTCGTTCCGCAAAGCCGTCAGCGCCTGTTCGTTGTTGGTCAGAAGGCTGCGAAGGCTGCCCCCATGAACGATTCACTGAAGTTCTTTGAAAGCGATACCCGACCGCCAGCGCTTGCTGATTTTATCCTCTGGCACCCGGAGATAAACTGGCGTATTCGCAATCTGCCTGCCTTGCCTGTGCGCACCCAGAAGTTGGATGACATTCTCGAAAATTTGTCTCCCAACTCTAACATGTGGTGGAGTCGGGAACGCTGCGATTATTTGCTCAACCAAATGAGCCCCAAGCACCGGGCCACGGCAGAACTGATGATCCAGGGTTCTCACACAACTTACGGCACGGTTTTCCGCCGGGTGCGGAACAACAAATCCATGGCTGAACTACGCACCGACGGAATCGCCGGGTGTCTCCGCACTCCGCGAGGTGGTAGTGGGCGGCAAATTTTATTTGCGGCTGGCAAAGGCCGGTTTGCCGTTCGATTGCTAACCCCGCGCGAATGTGCGCGCCTCATGGGTGCGGGTGATTTCAATTTAGAGGTGCCGCTGAATCAAGCTTTGTTTGGTTTTGGGGATGCGGTTTGCGTGCCGGTCATTGAATGGATTGCAAAGAACTATTTGAATCCCGTTTGGGATGAGCAATTCGCGCCCGCACCTTCGCCCGGGATATCGGTTTCCTCCGTAAATTATGGAATTCGTGCGATGGCAAGCCGTCCCATCGCATCCAAAAAATGAGGGAACCGCTTCAAGAATTGGCCCGGCTTTGTCAGCAACACCCCAAGTTCCTAAATAAAGGTGGATTGGGCGTTGCATTGGTGGTAACACGCCACGCTAAGGAAAAAGGGCTGCCACTGAATCCTGATTCGTTGCTTACGAAAGGCGGCGGGCAGGTCATGGGAATGGGCAAGGCGGCCGTTCAGAAGATACTTGAATCACACGGAATAACTAAAATTCTAACTGAGGAGGGTGGCAGAACAAGCCGTGGCAGCTTGGGCTTGATGAGGGAATATGTGGATTTACTTAATTCCCTTCAAAAAGAGAAACAGCTTGATATCAATGCTGTTGAATTGTGGTGGGTTGTCAAAGTCCGCCTGCATTTTGCTTCCAAAGGCCCAAAACTGAACTTTGATACCGGAAAATCACTGGCGGCAAATATTTCAGATTTGTTGGCCCAAGCTAATGAACTCCAATCAAATTCAGGCGGGACAAATTATGTCGGTGCCATGCTCCAGCATCTTGTGGGTGCCAAATTGGATTTAGTGCTGGGAGTGGGCAAAATAAGACATCATGGCTTCAGTGTTGCCGACCATTCGACTGAGCGAAAGGGAGACTTTCACATTGATGCGATGGCCATTCATGTTACCACTAACCCAAATGAAGCTTTGGTACGAAAATGTGGTGATAATCTTAAAAGCGGCCTAAAGCCATTAATAATTACAACCGCCGATGGCGTTGGAGTGGCAGCGTTTCAATTGCGTAACGGACAATTGCAGGACAGAGTGGATGTCCTTGATTGCTCGCAATTCCTCACCGCAAATTTGTATGAACGCAGCCTCTTCCAAGTGGCCGACTGCAAAATAACCCTCACCAAATTGCTGGAACGTTACAATAAAATCGTGGATGAATGTGAGACCGATCCCGTTCTAAAAGTGAATCTCGGCAAGCCTCCTGGAGCTGTGATATGAGTGGAATCGGCCGGGAGCTTTACGGCCTCTCGCGGTCGGACTGGCAGCACTTGACCGGCACCTTCACCTTCGGCGGCGGCGACTCCAAAGCGGAGTTGGATGAAATCATCCGCCAGTCACTGGCGTTGTGGGCTGAGTAAAGTCGTAATTTCGCAAACGAGGCCAATGCTGACTGGTGCCGGGATGGGTGAAGTTGCGACCCGAACCGCAGTTCTTCGGCACGAGGTGCATGCCGCAGTTTGGGCAGTCACCGGCACGTTGTTGGTGGCGGTTACCGGCGGGGTTTTGGTGGCCGGGTGATCCTCCGCGCGGCATCCACTGGCGAGGAACAAGCTGGTGCTGGCGGCGGCAACCACCAGCAGCGGGGCCAGCTTTTACATGTTAAAAGTGAGCTGGCTGCCCCCCGGGCTAAAATGCGGTGGTCAGAAAGAAACATTGCTGGCGTCTTTGGTCGGCGATAATATTTGCTCATGTTTGACACCGTGCTCGATGCGTCCGTGGTGGGCGAGACTGACCGCCTGCGCGAACTGCACCTGTCCGCCTATCGGTTTATGCTCCAGGCCCGGTTGCTGGATGAGAAGCTCGCCAGCCTTTACCGCGCCGGCAAGATCCATGGCGGGGTCTTTCTGTCCCGGGGCCAGGAGGCCCTGAGTGTGGCCATTGGCGTTTCGTTGCGGAAAACCGATGTGTTCGCCCCTTTAATCCGGGATTCCGCCGGGCGGCTCGCCTTTGGGGAAACCATTCTCGACTCCCTCCAAACCTGCCTCGGCTCGGCTTTGGGACCGATGCGGGGCCGGGATGGCAATGTGCATCGGGGCAAGCCTCGGGAAGGGTATCTGGCGATGATCAGCCACTTGGGGGCCATGATTTCGGTGGTCAATGGGACCCTGTTTGCCCGGCGCTTCAAGGGCGTCAAGGACGTGGTGGGGGTGACGTGTATTGGCGATGGCGGCACGGCGACGGGAGCGTTTCATGAGGCCTTGAACCAGGCGGCGGTGGAAAAATTGCCGTTGGTGCTGGTCGTGGCTAACAATCAATATGCTTATTCCACCCCCAATGACCGTGAATTTGCCTGTGCCGATCTGACGGACCGGGCGGTGGGTTATGGCATTACGCCGCACTCGGTGGACGGCACGGACCTGACCGCGTGTCTGGACGTGGTGGGGCGGGCGGTGGCCCAGGCCCGGCGGGGTGAGGGGCCGCAGTTGGTGGTGGCCAGCCTGTTGCGCCTGTGCGGTCATGGCGAGCATGATGACGCCGGGTACATTGATCCCAAAAAGAAGAATTCGCCCCTGGGCCGGGACTGTCTGAAAGTGGCTGAGGACATTTTATTGAACCGCCAGTGGGCGGATGCGACCGAAATGGCGGTGTGGCGCAACGAGGCGCTGCGCATTATTGAGACCACAGTGGCCCGGGTGCAGCGGGAGCCGGCGCCGGATCCTTTCGCGGAGCACTGGACGGCCATCTCCACACGGGACTTGCGGGAAACCCATGATGAGCTGGGTGTTTGAATTCGTTACATGAGTATTACCTATTTGGAAGCCATCCGGGAAGCCCAGGCGGTGGCCTTGCGCGATGATCCCCGGGTGTTCATTTACGGCCAGGATGTGGCCGCGTTTGGCGGCGCCTTCAAGGCCACGAAAAATCTGGCGCGGGAATTTCCCGGCCGGGTGTTTGACGCGCCCATCAGCGAGGACGCCATGATTGGCATGGCGGTGGGCGCGGCGGTGGAGGGGTTGCGGCCGATTGTGGAAATGCAGTTCGCGGATTTTTCCACGGCGGGGTTCAACCAGATTGTCAACCAGGCGGCGACCCTTTTCTGGCGGACCAAGATCCCGTGCTCGCTCACGGTGCGGCTGCCGTTTGGGGGCACCTCGGGCAGCGGACCCTTTCACAGCCAGAGTTTGGAGACCATTTACGCCCATTATCCCGGGCTGATCGTGATGACACCGGCGACGGTGGAGGATGCGTACAGCATGCTGATCGCGGCGGTGGCGATTGATGATCCGGTGATTTTTTGCGAGCATAAGTTTCTGTATTACCATCTGAAAGCCGAGGCCCTGCCCAGCGAGGCGCTGCCGGTGGGGAAGGCGCGGATTGCCCGCGAGGGGCGGGATCTGACCATTGTTGCCTACAGCGCCATGGTGCACGAGGCGCTGGCGGCCGCCGCCGAGCTGGCCCCCGAGGGCTGGCAGATTGAGGTGGTGGATTTGCGCACGGTCAAGCCGCTGGACACCGACACGGTGATGGCGAGTGTGGCGCGCACGGGCCGGTTGCTGTGTGTGGGTGAAGCGTGGCCCTGGGGCGGGGTGACCGCCGAGGTGATTGCGCGCGTGGCCAGCGAGGGCTTTGGCCTGCTGGATGTGCCGCCGCAGCGGCTGAACGCCAAGGACACGCCGATTCCGTATCATCCCAATTTGTGGGCCGCGCACCGGCCCACGGCGCGCGCCATTGCCGTGGCCGCCCGAAAAATGTTGCGGCAGTGACCGCCCGAATGATTTTAAATAATTAACGACCCGCTCCTATGCCGCACATTCCCATCATCATGCCGCAGCTCGGTGAATCCATCGCCGAGGCCGCCATCATTAACTTTCTGGTTCCGCCCGGCAGCGTGGTGCTGGCGGGGCAGGATTTGATCGAAGTGGAAACGAACAAGGCCACCATGACGGTGACCTCACCCTGTGCCGGGAAGGTGCAGGGCTATGCGGTGGAACTCCAGGAGAGCTATCCCGTGGGGGCTGTCCTGGGCCAGATTGAAGCCTCGGCGGCGGAGATTGCCGAGGCAGGCCTGGACCTGCCGGTGGCCGATCCGGATGAAGTGGCCGGTGCGCCCGCGCCGGTGGACTTGAAGGCGGATGGCTACCGGGTGCAGCCAACCGTGCGCGGTTTGCCCGTGCCGGCCAGCGCCTCCGGGGCGAGTTATCTCTCCCCCCGGTTGAAGGCGCGAATGAACGAACTGGGTCTGCACGCGGCGGACTTGGCGGGGATCGCCGGCAGTGGCGCCGCCGGGCGGGTGACCATTGATGATTTTGAGAAGTTCATCGCGAGCCTCGAAAAGCAAAAGATGAGCAAGGCTTCGTCCATGCGCGTGGCGGTGGCGGACGCGATGCGGCGGAGCTGGACCCGTCCCATTGCCACGGTGGGGTTGCCAGTGAAACTGGATGTCCTGCTGGCGCACCGCAAGGCGTCCAACCCCAAGCCGGGGCCGGCCCTGTATGCCCTGCGCGCGCTGGCGATTGCCCTGGCGGAAAACAGCGCCCCGGCCGGCCGGCTGGTGGGGAACAAAGTAATTCATCCGTCTTCAATTGACGTCGGATTTGCGGTGGAGGCGGAGGATGGCGTGCTCGTGCCGGTGATCCGGAACGCGGACAAAAAATCCCTGAAGGAACTGGTGTCGCGTTACAGCGAACTGGTGGAGCTGGCGCGCGAGCGCAAGCTGCCGGCGGAAGCCACGGGCGGGTCCATCGCCACGGTGACGAATTACGGCACGTTTGGTTTAATCTGGGCCACCCCCATTCCGCTGCCGGAGCAGACGCTGGTGCTGGGCATGGGCGCCGGCCGGCGGATGCCGCACTGGGACGAGGCCAAAGGACAATTTGTGCCGGTGACGGAAGCGTATCTCACACTCAGCTTCGATCACCGGGTGCTGGATGGCGGCGGGGCCGGGCGGTTGCTCGCGCGCATCGGGGATTTGATGGGGCATCCGGAGCTGCTGTAAACTCCCGCCTGACGGGAGTTCCCAAGTTCTGGTGCAGAAAATTCAATAAAGTTTGCACATATTGAGGGGGACGGTTGCGGCACCTGCCTGCTAATTTGCCAGCACTCAGCCACTCTAATTAACGAAAGCAAATTGTATGAAGTACTCTGGATCCATCGCCTTGTTACTGGCCGCGCCGCTGGCCGGTTTTGCACAGAACACGATTTTTACCGATACTTTTGGCAATGGCAGCACCTTTAACGGGGTCAGCACTCCCGGGGGCACGCCGGCCGCCTCTTTTACCAGTTATGACTTTGCCTCGAGCAAGACCGGCGCCGAAAGTATTTCCTCCGGCCATCTCACTTTTGGCCTGTCCTCGGCTACCACGAGCGGGTTTGTGGAGGCGCAGGCGGTTTTTACCAGCACGCCGGTGGTGCTGGCGACGGTGAATGATTATGTGGACCTGACCTATACTTTCACCGACACGGCCAATTTGCTTAACACCGCCAACTCGGCGATTTACAGCGGGCTGTACAATTCCGGCGGGGCCACTCCCGTGGCTGGCACAGCGGGCGTTACCGGGAATGCGGTTTCCCTGAGCACGGCCTCCAGCTCGCCCTTTGCCACCGGGAACGCGGCGGGCTGGCAGGGGATGGTGGGCCGCTTTACCGGCTCGGGCGGTACTTCCGCGCAATATGTCCGTCCGGTGCAAAGTGGTGCCGGCACCACCTCTGCCAACCAGGATTTGATAGGCAACAATTTCGGCAGCGGGGCCTACAACAATCCCACGGGCGCCACGGCGGGCACCTCGGCCTCGGCGGTGGCTTTGACCACTGGTTCGCAATATACGGTGGATTATCGCTACACGCTCTCGGCGGCAGGCCAGCTGACGGTAACGGAGAATCTTTACAGCGGAACCACGGCGAGCGGGACCGCGTTGTCCGCCGTGACCGGGACGCTCACCACCACGCTGAATAACATTGATGGTCTGGCCATTGGGGTGCGCAACAGCAGCACCACCTCGGCCAATCCCCAAATTGATGTGAATGACATCATTGTCACCGACAACATCCAGCCCGCCCCGGAACCCTCAATCTTCGCCCTGGTTGGGGTCGGCGCGCTGGGCTTGGTCTGGTATCGCCGGCAGACCACCCGTCCGGCTTGATTTAAACAATTAATCAGCTGCCAACCCTGGCAACCCCTGGGCCGCCCTCGAGGCGGCCTTTTTCTATCATCCCACCAGCAGCACCCACGCCAGCAGCCCGGCCATGGCCGCCAGAGTTACGGGCACACCCAGGCGGGCGAAGTCGCGGAAGGAGATGGTGATGCCCAGTTCCCGGGCCTGTTCCACCACGATCATATTGGCCACGCTGCCGAGAATAATCAGGCTGCCGCCGAAACTGTTGGCGAGCGCCAGGATGTACGCGGCCGGGGGATGGGCGAGGTTCGCCACCTTCAGGAGCAGCATCACGGCGGCGGAATTGCCGATGACATTGGAGAGCAGGGCGGTGACGCTGAGGAGAACGGGCGGGGATTCCAAGGGCACTCCCGCCCGGGCCAGCCAATGGGCGGCGGAGTCCCCGTATCCGGCAGACTGAAACGCGCCGGTCACCACGAACATGGCCATGAAGAGCACCAGGATGGGCCAGTCCACGAGGCCCAGCAATTGCGAGGTGCGGAACTTGCGGCTGGCGAGATGAATGGCGGCGGCCGTGAGGGCCACGATTTCCTTGGGCAGGGAGGTGAAAAACAGACCGATGACGATGACAAAAATGACCAGGCCTTTCACCGTATGCGGCCGATCATACGGAACGGGTGGTTCGGGCGAAGCGGTTTCTCCCACCGCACTGGCGGTGAACTGGTGGCGGGACAGGCGCCAAATGATGGCACAGGCGCAGGCCAGGGCGAAGAGCACGGGCACCAGGCACCAGAGGGAATACTGCCCGAAGCCGAGGCCGGCGATCTCGGCGATCATCATGTCCTGCGGGTTGCCCACGAGGGTGGCGGCCGCGCCGATGTTGCTGGCGATGGCGAGGCCGATCAGGAAGGGCACGGGATTGAGTCGTTCTTTCAGCAGGGCGGCGGCAACGACCGGGGTGAAGACAAAGCAAACGATGTCGTGATTGAGGAACGCGGAGAGCCCCGCGCTGGCGAGCATCAGGAGGATGAGAAAGCGCGCGGGATTGCCGAGTTGCCGAGCAATGCGGAGGGCGACGAGGTCAAAGAAGCCGCTTAAACGCAGCTGGGCTGAGAGCACAAAAAAGCCGAACAGGAGGAGGATGGTGGGCCAGTTGATGAAACCTATGACCTCATTGGTGGGGAACCGGCCAAACACCAGCATGGCGATGGCCCCCAGCATGGCAATCCCCGTGCGGTCCAGTTTCAACCCAGGCACCTTGCCCGCCGCCAGGCCGAGGCAGGTGAGCAGGAAGATCACCGGCACAGCGGCGGTGCCGTCCGGCGGCAGGGGGGCGGCCAAGACAAACATGAGCGAGCTTATTTCTGCAGCAATTTTCGAATGGCCAGCAATTCCCGGCGATGCGCCGGACTGGGCTGCGGGTATTCCAGTTTCAAACTTTCCATGGTGTCGAGAATCACCTGGGAGATGATCAGCCGGGCGTTTTCCTTGTCATCAGCGGGGACAATATACCAGGGCGCCCGCCGGGTGCTGGTGGCGGTGAGGCACTCCTCGTATGCCACCATGTATTCTTTCCACAACTCGCGTTCCTTGATGTCGGCCAGGCTGAACTTCCAGTTTTTATCCGGATTGTCGATGCGGGCCAGGAAACGCTGGCGCTGCTCTTCCTTCGACAAATGCAGGAAAAATTTTACGACCCGCGTGCCGTTGCGGTGCAGATGCTTTTCCAGGTCGTTGATGGAACGGAAGCGATGCCGCCAGAATTCCGTGTCATGCTTGATCCCGGCGGGGAGGTTTTCCGCCTCCAGGATTTCCCGGTGGACCCGCACAATCAGCACTTCCTCATAGTAAGAGCGGTTGAAGACGCCGATGTGGCCGCGTTCCGGCAGGCACCGGGTGGTGCGCCAGAGAAAATCATGATCCAATTCCAGGGCGCTGGGATGTTTGAAACTATGCACCTGGCAGCCCTGGGGGTTGATTCCGGAGAGCACGTGCTTGATGGTGCTGTCCTTGCCCGCGGCGTCCATGGCTTGAAACACCAGCAACACGGCATAACGATTTTGGGCGTAAAGCAGGTTTTGCCGCCGGCTCAATTTCTCCACGTTGGCGGCCAGGATTTGCGCATAATCGTCCTTGGAACGGTACAGGGGCTTGATGCGGGTGGGCCATTTTTTGAGGTCGACGTTGGTGCCTTCGCGAACCAGGAATGCTTTGGTGTCAATTTTCATACAATATAACGATCACCTAACCGGGCCACCGCAACGGTGGTGGTTGACCAGGCGGCTGGCTGCGGGGCAGGGTAGGAGGCGGGCTCGGGGATGGCCAGAATTATTATACGTTGGCGGGAGACTTTACCGCCCCGGAGTGCGGCCGTCTCGGCCGCCACCCGCCGGCCGACCACTTACGACGCAGGGCATCTTGGCCACCGTGCAACCCTTGATCCACCCGTATATTTGCTTGTCCTCGCCCTTTGCCTCACCCCTCCAGCGCGGCCAGCGCGGCGCGGGCGTGGTCGCGTTTGGCCTGCCAGTCGATGAGGCGGTTGCGGTGCTCTTCGAGCACGGCGGGCGGGACTTTGGAGGTGAAATTCGGGTTGGCGAGTTTTTGCTCCACTTTTACGATTTCGATGTCGAATTTCTCGATCTCCTTTTGGAGCCGGCCTTTTTCGGCATCGACGTCAATCAGGCCTTCGAGGGGCATGAAGAGTTCGCCGATGGCACCGCGCAGGGTGGGGGTGCCTTTGCGGGGTTGGAAACCGGCCGGCACAACTTCGAGCGATTCCGCGTTGAGCAGGATCTTGAGCACTTCCAGGTCCTGCGGCGCGGGTTGGGCGGCGGGCTGGAACTGGAACTTCACTTTTTTGTTCGCGGGAATGTTGCCCTCGCGGCGGAGGTTGCGGCCCGAGGTCACGAATTCGTTCCGGGCGTTGACGATGTCCAGCCAGCAGGCTTCCAGGCCGTAGTGCGCGGTGAATTCGGCGTCGAAGGGTTTGGGCCAATGCGCGTACATGATGGTCTGGCCGCCTTGGTCCGCGGGCATGTCGGTGCTGTAACCCATGCCGTGCCAGAGTTCCTCGGAGATGAAGGGGATGAAGGGATGGAACAGGCGCAGGGTGTGCGACAGGATAAAATCAATCACGGCCAGGGTGTTGGCCTTGAGGGCGTCATCGGTGCCGTAGAACACGGCCTTGCTGGCCTCCACGTACCAGTCGCAGTATTCGTTCCAGAAGAAGCGGTAGAGCGCGGCGGTGGCGTCGCTGAACTTGTATTCGGCGAAGGCGGTGTCGAGCTCGCGGATGGCGGCATCGAGCTTGAGCAGGATCCATTTGTCGTCGTTGGTGAGGAGGGCGGGGTTGATTTCCCCCTGCACCTCGCCGCCCTGCATCTGGCGGAAACGGCAGGCGTTCCAGAGCTTGTTGCAGAAATTGCGGCCGAGCTCCACGTCCTTTTCATCGAACATCACGTCCTGGCCGAGCGGCGCGCCGCGCATGGTGCCGAAGCGGAGGGCGTCAGCGCCATACTTGGTGATGAGTTCGATGGGGTCGGGCGAATTGCCGAGGGTCTTGGACATCTTGCGGCCCTGCTTGTCGCGGATGATGCCGGTGAAATAGACGTTCTGGAAGGGCAGGGCGTCCGGCAGGCCGAACTGGGGCTCGCCCATGAATTCGTAGCCCGCCATGATCATGCGCGCGACCCAGAAGAAAATGATGTCCGGCCCGGTCACGAGGTCGGTGGTCGGATAAAATTTCTTGAGCGTCTCGGTCGGCTCGGGCCAGCCCATGGTGGCGAAGGGCCAGAGCCAGGAGCTGAACCAGGTGTCGAGGACGTCGGGGTCTTGGGTGAAGCCGCGTTTTTCGAGTTCGCGAGCTTCAATCTCTGAGTAAGTGCACACCTCGTGAATGATCTCATCTTCGCCAGCAGAATAACTGGATTCAGCAACGTATGCACACTGGTCGCCAACTTTCCCATTCCACCGTTCGCGAACACCGTCCCAAACAAGACTAGCCCATGTGGATTCAAATATATTGGCGCCTTGTTTTTCACCCGCCCATTCATGCTTAAACTCTTCACGAAAGCCTTCTTTCGTGCGAGTTTTTCTCCACACCGGAATCCGGTGCCCCCACCAAAGCTGGCGGCTGATGCACCAGTCCTGGATGTTGGTCAGCCAGTGGTCATACACCTTGGCCCAGCGGTCGGGATGGAATTTCATCCGGCCCTCGGCCACGCACGCCTTGGACGGTTCCACGGCAGGATATTTCAAAAACCATTGCTCGCTCAGGCGCGGTTCAATGGGCACATCGGCGCGCTGGCTGTAGCCGACGTTATTCTCGTAGGGCTTGGCTTCCACGAGCATTTCCAACTCGGTCAGTTTTTCCACGGCCACCTTGCGGGCCTTGAACCGGTCCAGCCCGCGCAAATCCGCGCCGGCCAGGTCGTTCATGGAGCCATCGGCATTGATGACTTCGATGATGGGCAGCTTGTGGCGCGTGCCGATGTCGAAGTCCGCCTTGTCATGCGCGGGGGTGACTTTCAGCACGCCGGTGCCAAATTCAAAATCCACATGCTCGTCGCCAATGATGGGGATGAGCTTTTGCTCGCGCGGTAATTCGGCGGGTAGGGGACGGATGATATGCTTCCCGATGAGCTGCGCGTAACGCGGGTCCTTCGGATTCACGGCCACCGCCGTGTCGCCGGGAATGGTCTCCGGGCGAGTGGTGGCGATGGTGAGCCAGGTCCCGGGTAATTCCGCCACTTCCACCTTGAAATGGTACATGAAGCCCTTCTGCGCTTTCATGTCCACTTCCTCGTCGGAGAGGGCGGTGAGCGAGGCGGGGCACCAGTTCACCATGCGTTTGCCACGATAAATGAGACCCTTTTTATACAACTCCACGAACACCTTCTGGACGCAGCGGGAGTACTCCGGGTCCATGGTGAAGCGTTCCCGCGTCCAATCGCAGGAACTGCCCAGCTTCTTAAGCTGATTGATGATAATGTCGCCGTGCTTCTCCTTCCAGAGCCAGACGCGCTTCAAGAACTCCTCGCGCCCCAGGTCGTGCCGCGTCTTCTTTTCCTCCTTCTT
>CAITTG010000119.1 GCA_903895255.1 uncultured Verrucomicrobia subdivision 3 bacterium | reverse complement strand
TCGATGCGACCCGCCGGCCGGAGCCGTACAGCGCGCAGCTGCGCGAGTGGCTGCGCTGGGGCGTGAGCCCGCGCGCCGCGATCGCGATGGAGCGCGGCGCGCGTTCGCTGGCGTGGCTCGCGGGTCGCGACTACGTGACGCCGGATGATGTCCAGAACATCGCCCCGGACGCACTGCGCCACCGCCTGCTGGTCGACTACGGCGCGCAGGCGCGCGGCATCACGGCGCAGGCCTGCGTCGCCGAACTGCTGCGGCGGGTGCCGGCGCCGTGATCCAGCCGGACCTCGCCGGGCTGCTGGCCCTGCGCGGCGCGGCGCGCCAGCTGCAGCTGCGGGCGCGGGACACGGCGCGCGCGCTGCTGCTCGGCAGTCATCGCGGCGCACATCGGGGCGGGGGCACGGAAAGCTCCAAGCTCCAACCTCCAAGCTCCAGAGAATAATCAAATTTCAATCTTCAAACTTCAGCGGGGAAACTCATTTAACCACAGAGTCACTGAGGCACAGAGAGTTTCAACCACGGATGGACAAGGTTGAACACTGATTTAGGCCGTTGATATTGGAAAATTGGCAGATTTCAGCCGCAGCCGAGGGCAACTGGTTGGTTGGAAGGTTTGAGTGTCACCCAGACGGGCGCCTGGCCCAAATATCGCCCCGAAAAAAGAGAAAGCCCGGACACAACTCCGGGCTTATCACACACACGCACTTGAGAACTGAGTGCGCTTAACACATCAATAACATACCAGAAAGGACGTCCCCAGCCAGTCACCAATACTGGTGACTGGGGCGTCAAACCATCAACAGCATCTGCTTGGGCGAGAGGAGCCAGGCCAGCGTGGCGCAGCGGCCGCAGCGGAGGGTTTCGATCTCCAGCTTGCACAGGGCGCCTTTTTTCAGGTCAATCAGCGCGTTGGTGTTGCCGGCCACCAGCAGGCCGATTAACTGGCTGAGATAGGGTTCATGGCCCACCAGCAACACGCCCTTGGGCGCGGGGTCGAGCTGGTTGATCTGTTCGAGCAATAATTTGGGATTGCCGTTGGGGGTCAGATGCTCGGTGGTGGCCAGTTTTTTGCGAATTTCAAACGCCTCGGCGATGATCTCGGCCGTCTGGGCGGAGCGCACAAAGGGGCTGGTGAGAATGACGTCGAATTCCAACTCCATTTCCTCCATGGCCTCGGCAACGCGCCACAAGCGTTGCTTGCCCTTGGGGGTGAGGGGCCGGTCGGCGTCTTTTTTGAAGCCGGGCTTGCTGCGGTCCACGGCCAGTCCATGTCGGAGGAGGAACAGGTTCATGACTTTTTAGGTTTGAGGCGCCCGCCGAACGGCGAGCTGACGAGTTTAACCGGGGGATATTTGGCACGCCCTTTCGTGGTGCCCGCCGGGCGGGGGTCCTCGGCAGCGGCCAGGGCAATGAATTCGAACTGGCTGCGCCGGGGCGAGTCGCCATTGACGGGCAGGGCCCGGTGGTACACGCCATCGGGACCGAGAAAGCGGGCTTTGCTGGTGTCCGCCAGGGACACGGCGAGGATTTCGCTGATGACGCGCTCGCGCACATTGCCATCCTCAATGGGAAACACGGTCTCAATGCGCCGAAAGAGATTGCGCGGCATCCAGTCGGCGCTGCCAATGTACACCTCCGCCTGGCAGGCATTTTCAAAATAATAAATGCGGCTGTGCTCCAGAAAACGGTCAATGATGCTGCGGACGGTGATGTTCTCGCTCATCCCCGGCACGCCGGGGCGCAGGCAGCAGACCCCGCGGACGATCAATTCAATTTTCACGCCGGCGCGGGAGGCGGCATAGAGGGCCTCGATGAGCCGGGGTTCCACCAGGGAGTTGAATTTGGCAATGATGCGGGCCGGGAGGCCTTTTTTGGCATGGGAAATCTCCCGCTCCACCAGCGCCAGCATGCGGGCATGGAGGTCAAAGGGGGCGACCAAAAACTTGCGCATGCCCTGAAACTGGCAGATGCCGGTGAGCAAATTAAACAGGTTCGTGGCGTCCTCGCCGAAATCCGGCGAGCAGGTGAGCAGCCCCAAATCGGTGTACAAGCGCGCCGTCGTGGGATTGTAGTTGCCGGTGGACAGGTGGACATAACGGCGGATCTGGCCGCGCTCATGCCGCACCACCAGGGCCAGCTTGGAGTGAATTTTGAAACCCACCAGGCCGTACACGACGTGGACGCCGTTTTCCTCCAGCCGCCGCGCCCATTGAATGTTGTTGGCCTCGTCGAACCGCGCGCGCAGTTCCACCACGGCCGTCACCTGTTTGCCCTGGCTGACGGCATTCATCAGCGCGCCCACGATGCGCTCGTCGCCGCCGGTGCGGTAGAGCGTGATTTTGATGGCCAGCACTTCGCGGTCCTGGGCGGCCTGCTCGAGAAACTCCACCACGCTGTTGAAGTTCTCGTAGGGATGATGCAGCAAAATGTCCCGCTCGCGGATGGCGGCGAACAAATCCTTCCGGTCACGCAATGCCCGGGCCACCGGGGCCACGAAGGGCGGGTCGCGCAATTCGGGGGAATGATCGCCCTGATAGAGGGTCATCAACCGGGTGGGATTCAGCGGACCATCAATCAAATAAAGGTCCTCCTCCGTCAGTTTAAAGGTCCCCAGGAGGGCCAGGCGCAAATCCTCCGGGCATTCCTGGTCAATCTCCAGGCGGACGGCATCGCCCTTGCGGCGGTTGTGCAATTCCGTTTCCACGGCCTTGAGCACGTTGCCAGTTTCCTCCTCGTCAATATACAACTCGCTGTTGCGGGTCACGCGAAAGGGCCAGAAGCCGAGAATTTTGGTGCCGGGAAACAGGTCCGCGAGGAAATGGCCGACCAACTGGCCGAGAAACACGTAGTTGCGATTCTGCCCGTCGCGCGGCAGCGGGATCAGCCGCGGCAAAATGGCCGGGCACTGCACCACGGCCATGTGCTTGAGGGTCTGGCGGCCCTTTTTCATTTCCAGCCGCACCATCAAGTTCAGGGACTTGTTGAGGAGTTGGGGAAAGGGATGCGCCGGGTCAATGGCCAGCGGGGTGAGGACGGGGCGGATTTTGGAATGATAATATTCCTCGATCCAGTCAAAATCCGCGCGCTTGAGGGTGGAGATATCGAAAATATTGATGCCATGCTCGGCCAGGGCGGGCCGGAGATCATCCCGCCAGCAGGCGTACTGGTCGCTTACCATCTTGCGCACCCGCCGGGTGACGGCCTGAAAAATCTCGGTGGCGGTCAGGCCATCCACGCTGCGCTCCACCACGTCGCTCTCGATCTGCTGTTTCAGGCCGGCCACGCGCACTTCAAAGAACTCATCCAGGTTGGAGCTGACAATGGTGAAAAATTTCAACCGTTCCAGCAGGGGATTGCCGGCATCCAACGCCTCATCGAGCACCCGCTGGTTGAATTCCAGCCAGCTCAACTCGCGGTTCAAAAAATGTGACGGTTCGAATCGAGTGGTCATAAGCGCCCGCGCCGGTCAATTAGTACGGTACTTATCCTGCCAAAGCCCGGGGCAAATGACAATGCTGATAACCCGGATTTTCGAATTGCCCGGGTTAACCTCCTTCCCGCAACACATGCCGCACCAGCGCGTGGTACACATCCGTGGATTCCAGGCGGTCCACTTGCAGCAACTCGGGCTGGTTGGTGAGAAAAACCGGCCAGTCCAGCGGATCGGACGGACGGCGGCCGTGCGAGCCCTTGACCAGCGTGGCATCGAGCGGAATGACATCCATTAACATCCGGAAGCCCAGTCGTTTTTTTAGCAGACGCCAGGCAATTTGCAGCTTGGGCAGGGTCAGCTTGGGATCCAGGAACAATTCCACGGGGTCGTAACCGGGCTTGCGATGGATGTCCACCGTGCGGGCGAAATCCGGGGCAAACTCATCGGCCATCCAGTAATAATAAGTGAACCACGATTGGGCATCGGCGATGGCGATGAGATCGCCCGCGCGGGGATGATCGATGCCCAGCGCGGCCTTTTCCGCCGCGCCCAGCACGGTTTCCACGCCGGCCACGCTTTGCAACAAGGCCCGTGCCTCGCCGAGGAGGGCGGGGTCGTTCACATAGACATGGGCGACTTGATGATCCGCCACGGCGAAGACTTTGCTCGCCCCAGCATCAAGGACATCGTGGCCCAGTTCATCCTTGATGGCCAGCCAGCGGCGCTGGCGGAACAGACGGTTCAGGTGCACCGGCTGGCTGACATTGGTGATGCCATATTCGGACAGGAGCACCACGCGGCAATTGCGGCCCTCAAAATACGTGATGAGGTCGCCCACGATGGCGTCAATGGCCGCGAGGTCGGGGATGATTTTGGGGTTGATGGCCGGACGGCCGGGTCGGGACGAGGCCACAAAGGGTCCGTGCCGCTGCAAGTTGTAGTCCAAATGCGGAAGGTAAACGAGGTTGAGCGTGGGCCGCTCCCGCTCCTCCATCCACTTCGCCGCGTCGGCGATCCATTGCGAGGCCGCCGCCCGGCCGCCCAGCGGGGAGGGCACCCCGGCGGACGGGCCCCAAAAACCGAAGAATGGGAATTCGCCCAGGTCGCGTTTGATTTCCTTGCGAAGCTCAAACGGCCAGGCGTGGATGTCGAATACTTTTCGTCCATCCGCCAGATACAACGGGCGCGGGGTGAGGGAAAAATCCGCGCGCGAATACATGTTGTACCACCAGAACAATTGGGCGCAGGTGAAGCCGGGCAGGCGGGCGCGGAGGTCGTCCCAAATTTTGGCGCCCCCGACCTGGTGGTTGGATTGTTTCCAGAACTGCACTTCCGCCAGTTCGCGGTGATACCAGCCATTGCCCACGATGCCGTGCTGCGCGGGACGGGTGCCGGTGAGATAATTGGACTGGGCCGGGCACGTGACCGCCGGGAATGCCGGGGCCACGCGCGCGAGGGCGCCGCGTTGCCGGAAGGCCGCGATGGCCGGCGTGTGCTCGCCAATCAGGGCCTCGGTGAGGCCCACGATGTTAATCACGATCAGGCGGTTCATAGGCTGGGGTGCGCTGCTGAAGTTCGGCCACGGCGGCGAGGACCAGGGCCGGGTCCATCGCATGCGTTTCCGCGCCCTGGCCGATGGCGCGGAGCAGGGTGACGGTTAATTCCCCGCCCAGATGCTGGCGAAATTCCTCCAGGCCATCGAGGATTTGGTGGTGGCCGGTGGCGTCATCCTGGAGCAATTCCGGGGCAAACAGCGTGAAGCCAAGGCGCTCCAGCAACCGCAAAATCCGGTCGGCCGCCGGGGCGGCCAGCCAGCCAATGCGGCGCGCATAAAGCACATCCAGCGCGATCCCAATGGCCACCGCCTCGCCATGCCGGATCCGAAAGCGCGAGAGCTGCTCGAGCTTGTGCGCCGCCCAATGGCCAAAATCCAGCGGCCGCGCCGAGCCGGTCTCGAACGGGTCCCCGCCCGTGGCAATATGGTCCAGGTGCAATTCCGCGCAGCGATGGATGAGGCGCCGCACGGTCGCCGGTTCAAAGGCCCCGAGGCGGTCGGCGGTCGCCTCCAATTCCGCAAAAAACGCCGCGTCCCGGATGCACGCCACCTTCACGGCTTCCACGAACCCCGCCCGTTGCTCGCGCGGCGGCAGCGTGCGCAGCAAGTTGAAATCATTGATCACCGCAAAGGGCGGCGCGAAGGTGCCGATGAAATTTTTCTGCCCAAAGGCATTCAGCCCGTTCTTCACGCCCACGCCCGAATCGGCCTGGCTCAGGGTCGTCGAAGGCAGGCGCACATGCCGGAGCCCTCGGTGGGCCGTGGCGGCCGCAAAGCCCGCCACATCGAGCAACGCCCCGCCGCCGATGGCCACGAGATAGGAATGCCGGTCCAGTTGGTGCCGGTGAATGTGGGCGAGGAGGTCATTGACGATGCTCTGCGAATTCTTCACGGCCTCGCCCCCGGCCACCAGAAGGGGCGGACGACACAGCCGCAAAGCCGGGGCGCACGGCGCGAAGTACGCCACCACCATCTCCGCCAGTTGGGGTTGCGCCAGCGCGAGCGTGTCCTCCAGCACCACCAGCAACTGGCGCGGCGCCGGGTCCGTGAGGACCTCCCGCAACAAGGGATGGCCGGCGGCAAAAACGTCCTCGGTGAAAAAGACGCGCAACGGCCAGGTCACTTGAATGGAGCGCTGTAACAGAAGCACCCCGGCAATTTGCAAGCCGCCGCCCGCTTTTTCGAGTTTTATTTACGGGGAGGTTGGTGCTTGGATTTTTTCACAGCTTTTGCTATCACCTCGGCATGATCAAAACCGCAGTACGCTCGCTCCTCGCCCTCGCCGCCGCCCTGCAACTGGTCGCCGCCCGCGCGGCGGACAGTAACACCCTCACGCCCGAGGAAGCCGCGGCCGGCTGGCGCCTGCTCTTCAATGGCACGAATTTCGCCGGCTGGCACAATTTCAAACACGAAGGCGTCCGCCCGGGCTGGCAGATCCAGGATGGCACCCTCGCCTGCGTGGACCCGCATCAGGCCGGCGACATTGTCACCACCGACAAGTTTGACTGGTTTGAGTTGCAACTGGATTACAACATCTCCGAGGCGGGCAACAGCGGCATCATGTACCACGTCACCGACGCGGGCAACGCCGTCTGGGCCACCGGCCCAGAATTCCAGCTTGAAGACAATGTCAAGGCCGTGGACCCCGTCCGCTGCGGCTGGCTCTACGCCCTTTACCAGCCCCCGATCGACCCCGCCACCGGCAAAATCCTCGACGCCACCAAGCCCGTGGGCGAATGGAACCACATCCGCCTGGTGGTCAGCCCGGAAAAGTGCGTGCACGAGATCAACGGCGTGAAATATTTTGAATACGTTCTGGGCAGCGCGGACTTCACCAACCGCGTGGCGCACACCAAATTTGCCAAGATGCCGAATTTTGCCAAGGCCAGCAGCGGCTGGATTGCGCTGCAAGGCGACCACGGCAGCGTGGCTTTTCGGAACATCAAGATCCGGCCCCTGCCGGCGCAGCCGTAGTCCGCGTTTGCTTAATTCATGAGCCAGGCTAAATTCATCAACGGTTGCCCGCAAACCCGGAACCAATTGCGGGTGGCTTTGATCAGTGGCAGCCACGATTGGGGCGGTCACGTCATTGCCTCGCATCGGCGGAAATTTTCGCGCAGAGTCGCAGCGGCCGCAGAGAAAACCCAACCTGATATTAAAAAATAAGGTAACCTGACGATTCCTTTTAATATTTAGGTTAATGCTTATGGGTCACAGACCCGCAGCACGTTACCTGGCTGGCCTGCGCAGCACTTAACCTTGCACGGTCACCGGTCAAGGGGCCGTTGCCGTCCGCGCACGCCCACCCGCCAAAAACCAGTTGCCAACCCCGGCCCGCTTGGCTACCGTTTCCGGGTGTCCGCCCAGTGCAACCCAACCACTACGATTTAGCGTTTATCCTGATATCCGGGATAAACGCACGCGCCTCTGACTTTCTGGTCCGGGGCGTTTTTGTTTAGGCCGGACATTTTAAAAACCATTCTCAAGCAAGCACCACCCAATGAAACGCCAATCGTTCTGCCCTGTGGAAACGCTTTAAACCCATTTTGTTATGCCTGAAGAAATCCAACCAACACCCGTCGCATCGCCGTCACAACTGCAACCGCAACCCGAAGCCGCCCAGCGCAAGACGCTGGATGACCGGGCGAAGATGACCGAACTCGAACGCATCCGCCATTCCTGCGCGCATGTGCTGGCCACCGCCATCCTGCGCCTGTGGCCGGATGCCCAGTTCGCTTATGGTCCGCCCGTGGAAAACGGTTTCTATTACGACGTGGAACTCGCCCATCGCATCGCGCCCGAGGATTTTGAGAAGATCGAGGCCGAGATGAAGAAGGAGACGAAGGCCAATAATACTTTTGAAAAAATCGTGGTCACCCGCGAGCAAGCCATTGCCGACGCCCAAGCCGGGAGGCTCGGGGCGCTGGGCGCGCGGCCCGTGGCTTCGAAGTTCAAGCTGGATTTGCTGAATTCGATTCCGGAGGGCGAGCCCATCAGCTATTACAAGAACGGTGATTTCATCGATCTCTGCGCCGGACCGCACGTGATGCGCACCGGCAACATCGGCGCCTTCAAGCTCACGACCGTGGCCAGCGCCTATTACAAGGGCGATGAAAAGAACCCGCAGCTCCAGCGCATCTACGGCACCGCCTTCAAGAACAAGACGGAGATGGAGGCCTACTTCACCATGATCGAGGAGGCCAAACGCCGCGATCATCGCAAGATCGGCGCGGAGATGGGGTTGTTCGCCATCGATAATGACTATGTCGGGCCCGGCATGCCGTTGTGGCTGCCCAATGGCACCGTGCTGGTGGAGGAATTGGAAAAGCTCGCCAAGGAAAGCGAGTTCCAGGCGGGCTACGTCCGCGTGCGCACCCCGCACCTGGCCCGGGAGAAAATGTACCGGACGTCCGGGCACCTGCCGTATTACGCCGATTCCATGTTCCCGCCGATCGAATTGCTCGAACCGGCGGATCGCGACAAGAAGGTCGAGTTGCAGGCCAAGCTGGAGGAAGTCCAAAAGAACGCGCCGCAATTCGATGAGGAAAACGCGTCCGAGGAAGCCAATGTGGCCGCCAGCCGCGAGCACAACGCCCGGATGTACGAGTTGAACCATCAAATCAACGCGCTCGGGGAGCGTTATTATTTGAAGGCCATGAACTGCCCGCATCACCACCGCATTTTTGCGGCGGAGCCGCGCAGTTACCGGGATCTGCCCCTGCGCCTGGCGGAGTACGGCACCTGCTACCGTTACGAGCAGAGCGGCGAACTCTTCGGCCTCATGCGCGTGCGCTCGCTCAACATGAACGACGCCCATATCTATTGCACCGAGGAACAATTCGCCGACGAGTTCCGCGCGGTGAATGAGATGTACCTGAAGTATTTCAAAATCTTCGGGCTGGAAAAATATCAGATGCGCTTCAGCACCCACTCCGCCGAGGGGCTGGGCAAGAAGTACGTCAATGAACCCGAGCTCTGGAAGAAAACCGAGGACATGGTCCGCCGCGTGCTGGTGGAGAGCGGCATCAACTTCGTGGAAGTGGCCAACGAGGCGGCGTTCTACGGACCGAAGATCGACGTGCAGGTGTGGAGCGCGATCGGCCGCGAATTCACGATCGCGACCAACCAGGTGGACTTCGCCGTGCCCGCGAAATTCGGGCTGGTGTATAAAGACCGGGATAACACGCTGAAGACGCCCTTGTGCATCCACCGCGCGCCGCTGGGCACGCACGAACGGTTCATTGGCTTCCTCATCGAGCATTACGCCGGGAACTTTCCGATCTGGCTCGCGCCCGAGCAGGTGCGGGTGCTGACGATTGGCGACGACGAGCCGCTGCTCGCTTATGCGCGAGCCATCAGCTCGGAACTTCGGGCGAACTTTGTTCGCGTGGTGAATGACTTCGGGAGCGATCCGATCAAGGCCAAGATCGCAAACGCCGAGCACGCGAAGGTGCATACCATGCTCGTGATTGGCGGGCGCGACCTGGAAGCCGGCAACGTGAGCGTGCGGCTGCACAGCAAAGGGCCGCAAGGCGCGAAGCCGAAGGCCGAGGCGGTGGCGGAGATTGTGGCGGCCATCCGGGAACGGCGGGCGTGATGATTTATTGCCTGAGGCCTGAAGGCCCGGAATATAAAAGCCTGGGCTAGGGCCTGTTAACACTAATTGACATTGGCGGAATTTGCGGTATTCTCGCCGGGCAATGGAACTAACCGAGGGCCAGTTTCAACGCATTGCCGATTGCCTGCCGCGTCAACGTGGCAACGTCGGCATGACCAATTTGC
>CAITTG010000118.1 GCA_903895255.1 uncultured Verrucomicrobia subdivision 3 bacterium | reverse complement strand
CGGCGGCTGGCTTGACTGGTGACTATTAAAAAAGCAAATCGCCAGCCGCCTGACCAAGCCGTTTCTCCAGCAAATCCTGCGGCAGTTTAACCAGGGTTTGATTGATGCCACTGAGGCCGCCCAACACCTCCAGATCAGCCGTGCCCACCTTTACCGGCTCCGCACGCGCTTCCTCAAGGAACGCTCCCGGCTCACCGCCAAACTCTCCGGCGGCGACCACTGGCCCGCCTGGCCGCCCGCAGCCGTCAGCTTCCTCAAGGAGTTTCTGCCGTTGCAAAAGCCGCCCAACTTTCAACTCGTGGCCGACGAACTGGAAGCCCGCCTGGGTTTCAAACGCCATCGTCAATCCGTCGCCGCCTTTGCCGGCCTCCACTTCCCAAACCTCCTCCGCCCGTCCGAACCATGTCCCAAAGCCCGGCGGCGCTGGGAACGTTCACGCATTGGCGAACTGTGGCAGCACGACTCCTCCATCCACCAGTGGTGGCCGGCGGCTGACAAGCAAACCCTCCTCTTAACGGTCGACGACCATTCCCGCAAACTTCTGGGCGCGGTCTTTGTCCCCACCGACACGACGTGGAATCACTTCGAGCATTTTCGCCGGCTCTTTCTCCAGCACTCCCTGCCGATGGTGGTCTACACCGACGGTCTGAGCCTCTTCGGCCATGATTCCATGGCCGATGACCGGGATCCCAGCTCGGAGTTTCAACGCGCCTTCTCCGCCTTGGGCGTCACGCATTTGGTCGCCCCCAGCCCGCAGGCCAAAGGCAAGATCGAACGCCGCTTCGGCACCCTGCAAAAACGGCTGGTGGCCTTGCTGGCCTATGAAAAAGTCGGCGATTATGCCGCCGCCCAAGTCGTCCTCAACCGCGAACTGGAACGACAAAACGCCACCGCCTGTCGCACCATCAGCCTCAGCCCCAATGCCGCCTGGGACAAAGCCTTGGCGGAAAAACGCACCGCCCTGCTGCCCCGCCCGCCTTTAACACTGCTCGACCTGCATCTGGCGCTGTATTTGAAACGACGGGTCAATGCCGACAACCAAATCGATTTTCTGGGCCGGAGCTGGCACATCGCCCCCACCAGGCAATCTGCCATCACGGTGATCCATCACCCACTCAGACAGTTCTGGGCCGTCACGAAACCCCCAGCCCCACCCCTCAATACCTGGCCCGAAATCCTCGGAAATTACTCCCTCTAACCCCGTCTCCTTTTGACTTCACTCAAAAAATCTCCTTTTGAACTCCCGCCGACACGTCTGGTTTTGGCATTAGGAAAGCCGCAGCAAATCGATTAGCCTGCTCCTCTGCCGCTCTTCTTTTAACACCTCCTTCCTGGTGTAATACGAGGTGGGCCAACTCATGCGCCGCATCAAAACGGCTACACTCGGCGGTTTTAAATGTATTTAGAAAAACATAAGGAATTTGCTTTCTCCAAAGCGAATATGCATTCACATGGGCCGTATTTTCAGCGAGCGAAAAAACCTTCACACCTTTCGACTCCAAAAGTTGAATCATGTTGGCCCGGCGTTCCGGTCTCATTCTGGTGTTAAAATCCGAGAAGGTTGCTCGACCGGGCGCTGCCATTAAAAATCCCGTCAGCTTCACGTCCGAAACGCTCCCGGCCCGAGCAAAGTTAAGTTAGCACGAATGCGATCCCTGGCAAATCTGTTTCAAATGCGAACCTCCGATCATGATTCTCCTTCTTTGCGCAGACCCTGACCGGTTCCCCAATGGCAGCACAACTTGCAAAGTGCCTTGTGCTAGGGCTTCACCTCAGCAGCGATGATCGGCGAAAACCAGCTTAATCCCTCTGGGCCGGAAACTCTCAGCAAATCATAACTTGGGCTTCCGTTTCCTGGCCAGCGCCTTTTTGATTCGGTCCGTGCGGTCGGGATTCAGTGGTGGCAAACCACTCAACAGCAGGTCGGGATTTGTCTCCAATGCCTGGCACAATTTTGCAAAAGTGAGGATGGTGGCGGGAAATTTTCCGTTTTCGACGTGGCTGACGGTCTGCCAGTGGATTCCGGCGATTTCCGCAAGGCATTCCTGGGTCAAGTTAGCCTTGGCACGAGCCGCTTTAACGTTTGCACCAATCACCCGCAGCATTTGACGTTCTGTCACGCCATACTAAAAACAGGTTTTTCTTGTTGCAAACATCGAACATGTTCGATACTACTTGGAAACTTGTTGGCGCGGGCTTATTTTCAGAGGTGTCGAAACGTTAACTTGATACCAGTTCTCAACCGCATTATGGGAAAAACGTCAATTTTTGGGTCGCATCACAGGGGTTAAGAAACAATGCAAACCACGGGATATCGCCGCGATGGGTTCAACTGACTAAAATCAAAAGTAAAAGTAGTTCAATCATACGCGTATGGATATTAGATTCTCGTGCCCCAATTGCCAGCAGCCTATTTTAGCTGGCTTCGAGGCCATCGGGCTTACTTTTCCATGTCCTGCTTGCCAGCATGAGTTTGTCATTCCCAGCCGGTCAATTGAACCGCCCTTGCCTCCTGAATCTTCCCCCTCTCCGCTCTTTTGTCCGTTACCTTCTTCATCCTTGAGCCGGCTGCGCATTGTCGCTGGCGCGATTGGAATATTGGCTATTTTTCTAATTTTAAATGCCACCTCCAATATGGACAGGTGCCTTTCTGGAGCCAGTTTTGCCCGGCAGCAATATGATCATTATTACAACCTGGCTAAAGACTATGAGCGCATGGTGATGGCCCCCGGCCCACTTAACACCGACGAAATGACCCGCCAAAATCAAGCCGCTGCGGATCGTTTCATTGCCGACGCCGTCACGCAAAAAAATTTGGCGGCCCATTACGACCTGGAGTTCGAGTCAACTTATGCTCCCATGAAAACCTGGGGCTTCGTCTGCGGGATCCTGAGCGCAGCCTTATTCCTGCTGGCCTGGGTTTTACCCCGCCCGGCTCCGAAAATCGCGTAAAAATCTGCCAACAAATTTGCCAACCGGATTTTTAAATGCGATAATCCAAGCAAATACATAGAAAATAAACACCTTTACACGGAGACGGTCGGGGGTTCGAATCCCTCATTGCCCACCATTTTCCCCCTCAGACTTCCAAGGCCGTCAATGTTCCATCACTGTGCAGGCGCATGCGCTGGCCGCGCCATTCGACAGTGTTGCCCAGAAAGGCGTTGCACCAGACGGCAAAGTGGAGCAGGTCTTTGACGGGCACCAGCCAGTGCGGGGAAACCAAATCCCGGTCCGGGGTAAACCGGCGTTGCAGGTCCCAAGCCATGAGGATGCGCCCCAGAATGCAGGCCAAGGCGAGCAGGGAAAGCCAGGGAGAGGAGTTGCCCGCGCCGCTGGCCAGGAGCCACACCAAGGGCCACAGCGTGCCATTGGCGAGGACGCTCAGAAAATAGGGCAGGGGTTGCGATACGCGGATGGTGCGGGCCCAGCGGAGTTGGTGCCGCCAGACTTCCTCCCAGTTCATGGCGCGATCCCAACATTCCACAACCACTGAGGCCAGGGCAATGCGGTGGCCTTGGGCCGCCAGGCGGCGGCCCAATTGATAATCATCCGCCAGGCAGTCCGCCAGCGCGGCAAACCCGCCGATCTCCGCCAGGGCCTGGCGCCGGGTCAGCATGACCGCGCCGAGCGCGAAATCCGGCGCCTTCAGGGTGGTGGATTGCACGACCTGGCTCCAGAAATCTGCGTTCACGGCGATGGTCTCCCATTGCATGGCCTGAGTCAGGGGGTTGGCCAGCCGGTAAAAGCAATTCACCAAGCCCACTTCGGGATCATCCAAATGCGTGACAATCTGCTCGAGGAAATCCGACGGCACGCGGACATCCGCATCACTGGCCAGGAGCAAGCCATATTTCGCCAGCCGCTCCAATTGGATCAAAGTGGAAACCTTGCCATTCTGGCCCAGCGTTTCGGCGCAGACGACCAGTTGGGCGTCCTGGGCGGGAAACTCGTGCAATAGTTGCTCCACGATTGCGCAGACGGGATCGACCGCGCTGGCCACGCCGAACAGAATCTGGGTCTTGCCCCGGTAATTTTGGGCCATCCAGCAGCGCAGGGAATCCAGAGTGGTGGCATCGCAGCCCTTCAAGGGCTTCAGCAGGGAGACATCCGGGGGATTCACCGCCAGCCGCTGCCGTTCATGTAGGGGGAAGCGTCGCGCGGCCAGCCATTGCCAGGCCACCAGCGCGAAACTCAGCAGCGCCAAGGCTGCCAGAATGTTATTAAGATAGAACAAAACACCCAACGGTAACCTAAATCAGGCCGTGGCGCCAGAATTTTTACCATCCGGATGCTCGTCCAGAACCAGGATGCCATGGGGCGGCAGGTCGTAGTTGCCCGAGAAGGTGTTGCCCGTCAGGAAATCATGCATCGGTTTGTAGAACTGAATGCGCACGGGTGAGTTCTGATGATTGATCAGGAAGTACACGCGCATGCCATCCTTCTGGCGCATGCTGACCTCAATATTTTCCGGCACCTTTAAGAGCGGCTGAATCCCGCAGTTTTGCCGCAGCCAGAGCACCAGGTCATTATAAAAATGCTGGTGGCTCATGGTGCCAATGTAAATGGCCTTGCCCAAGCCATAGCTGTTGCTGGTCATGGCTGGCCGGCCGGCATAAAAGTCCTTCGCATAGGTCGCCAGCACCTGGCATTCCCCGGGCTGGATAAGGTCACACCAGAGCTTGGCGACATGAAGGTGGCTGGTGGGGAACGCCCCTTTGAAAATCAGGTGGTTTTCCTCATTCGGCATCAGCATGTCGAACTCTTGCACTTCCAGGCCGAATAAATCCGTGAGGTAGCCCGGGTAACCCGTGGTGGGCGCGATCTGGCTGGAATTGACCAGACTGGTGTTGAAAGTGCCCACGAGGGTGCCGCCGTTTTGCACAAACAACTTCAGGCGGTCCGCTTCACCTGGCGAGAGCAAATGCAGCGACGGGGCCACCACCAGCTTGTACGCGGACAACTCATCGGAGGGACGGGCGAAATCCACCGGGATATTCCGGTCATGAAACGCATTGTAAATGAGTTGAATATGATCCCGCAGATGGAAGTGGCAGTTTGGCTGGTGCGGCTGGGCGAGCGCCCATTCGTTGTCATGCGAGTAGAGGATGCAGACTTCCGCGACCAC
The DNA here is from genome assembly GCA_903895255.1 of uncultured Verrucomicrobia subdivision 3 bacterium. Taxonomy (GTDB): domain Bacteria; phylum Verrucomicrobiota; class Verrucomicrobiia; order Limisphaerales; family UBA11358; genus UBA11358. The sequence continues at coordinate 12,682 of CAITTG010000118.1, read as the reverse complement.
CCGGGTATCCTTGATGGCCGGGGCGAGCAGTTTCAATTCCTCGCCGATGGTGCTGATCTCCCGGAAAATGCGGTCGCTGCCTTCCAGATGATGCGGGAGCACGGCCCCGTGAAATTTTTCGGTGCCAATCCGCGGCTGCCGCCAGCGGAAATACAGCACCGCATCCGCCCCGCGCGAAATCAACTGGTAAGTGAATTTACGCAGCACTCCGGGACGAATCAGGCTGTTGACCTCCTGCCAGGTGGTCTGGCCGGCCTTTTGCTCGATCACCCAAAATCCGGATTGGCCGCCGGGGGTGCGGATGTCGGTCTTTTTGAGCGACCGCATCATATCCAGATCGCAGGCGGTCTCGGAAAACTTCATTTTCATTGCCGCCGTGCTGCTGCAACCCACGAAATCTATCGCCTCGGCCATGTCGTAATGATCAAACCGGCCCACGAACGGGCGCAAATTGGTGGTTACGGGCACCTTGGGCGTCAGTTCATGCAGCACTTCGGCTTGCATGCGGGCAAAGGCCACGATGGTGTCGCTGGAAAAGCGGTGCCAGTCCGAGACCAGGGCGGGGTTGTGCTGGGTGGGTGCCTTCATCGGCATCGGCACCTGGCTCCAATCGGTCACCAACTGACCCCAATGCACCAGCCCCAGGCGGTCGTTCAGGCGGTCAATGGTCTCATACTTGAGTTGGAGCCAGCTGTGCCATTCCAGCCGGGTGGATTCGTTGAAAGAGGATTCCGTGTAATGTCCGCCCAGGCTGTTGTCAATTTGCCAGGCAATCAATTGGGGATGCTGGCCGACGGCCTCGGCGAGATGGTGCACGATTTGGCGCGCGGCGTTCCAATAGGCGTCCGAATTCAGGCAGCAGGCTCGGCGGGTGCCCTCGTGCAATACGGTGCCGTCTTCCATGACAGGCAGGATTTCCGGATGGAGCTGGGTGAGCCAGAGGGGCGGGGCGGCAGTAGGAGTGCCCAGGACAACCTCGATGCCATGGCGTTGCATCACATCCATGACCCGGGTCAGCCAGCCGAAATCATACTTGCCCGGGGCGGGCTCGCAGAGGCCCCAGGTAAATTCACCGATGCGCACCACGTTGAAGCCCGCCTTGACCATCAGCGCCGCATCCATTTCCCATTGGGCCTCCGGTGCATCGGAGGTGCCTGCATAGGGGAAGACCCACTGTTCCGGATAGTAATCAACGCCAAAATACATATGGTAGCCTTTGAGGAATTAATGCGACCTTAAGGCCAAATTCCGGCGGGTGCAAGGAAAAGTAGCCGCGCCGGCAAATTTAATTTGGTGCGCTGGTAAGCGCTTTGAAAAGCCAGCGGGTGTCACCCGCTTAACCGGTCCGCCTCGCCAGCGTTGCCCAACAAAAAACCCGCCCGGCCGGGAAGGCGGGGCGGGTCTTATTTGGGAGGAATTATTATTGGCCAATGAACAGCACGTCCAAATTACCCGGGCCGCCACGGTTGCCGCGCGGACGACGTTGGCCGGCCGGGGCATTCGTGTCCACCGCCGGCGTGGGCGTGGCCGGTTTGACGCCCGTTTGCGGCAGACGCTCAGTGCAAACCACGACGACGCGGTTGTTCTTGGTATCCAGTGAGAGAGTCTTGCAACCGGTCTTGGTGGTGACGGTTTGTTCCACCGCAAAACTCGTGGGGCTGTTTTCCTTGATGACGGTCAGGGTGCCATCCCGCTGGGAGCTGAATGCCTCCATGGTGTTGGGATTGAAAGCGCCGCCGTCGGTGCCATTGCCAATGGGCAGGGTGGCCAGCACTTTGCCATCGTCAGCGTTGACGATGACGCAGACGTTTGGGTCCGCGCACATGGCGAAGAGGATGTGATTCTTGACATCGAAGCCCAGTCCGCCGGGTTCGCCGGCGGTGTCGCCGAGGTCATATTTGGTGACCAGCTTCATGGTTTTCAAGTCCACCACGGCGATCTTCTTCTCATTTTCCACGTCCACATACAATTTGCCCTGACCGTCGCTTTGGGCTTGCTCCATGGCCCCGCCGACATCAATGGTTCCCGTGACCGTCCCGTCCTTGGGATCCACCAGCGTGATGCTGGGGTCTTCGTGGCTCAGAATGAGGACTTTGCCGGTGAACGGTTCCAGCAAGATGCCATCGGGCCGGCCCGTGACGTCAATGGTTTTAATTTTTGTCATCGTCTCGGTGTCGAACATGCCGAGCGGGTTGCTACTGCTGATGCCGTGGTGGCTGGCAGTGTCAATCGCCACGCCATGGCCGCCGATGTTGGTGATGCAACCAATATATTGGTGGCCGTCCAGATCAAACACGTAAGTATTGCCGCCGCGCGGCACGTACACGCGCCGGCCGTCGTTGTCGGCATAGACATAATCAATGCCGCCGCTCCCCATGAGCTGGGTGGTGGCGATCACCTTGTAAGGGGCGGGAGCCTCTTGGGCGGGAGCCTGGCTGGCCAGCAGGCCCAGACCCGCCACGGAGAGAATTTTTAAAAAAGATTTCATAATGGATTTGGTTTTGTCGGGATTAGGTTATTTCATTTCTCGAGCCCTCCCGCAATCGTTTTTTACATTATGACAAAGAATTAACCTCAGCCAGGGTGTGCTTTCCAAAATTAAAGTGGCAATATCCTGCCAGCGCAGCGCGGAGTTTACGCCGCATTAACGTCTCAATGTCTTTTGATTTGCGGCTTCATTTACCCGTGCTGACCGCAGTTTGAATCAGGCCTGGTATTGTTGGTCGCTGACGTGTTCCAGCCATTCCACCACCTTGCCGTCGAGGGATTCCTGGATGGCAAGATGCGTCATGGCCGTGGTTGGGGCGGCGCCATGCCAGTGCTTTTCGCCCGGCGGAAACCAAACCACATCGCCCGGGCGGATTTCCTCGATGGGGCCGTCCCAGCGTTGGGCCCGGCCGCAGCCGGATACCACGATCAAGGTCTGCCCCAGGGGATGGGTGTGCCAGGCAGTTCGGGCGCCCGGTTCAAACGTGACGCTGGCGGCCGCAGTGCGCGCCGGTGGCTGGGGCTGAAAGAGCGGATCGATCCGCACCGTGCCGGTAAACCAGTCGGCTGGTCCTTGATTGGAGGGCTGGGAGCCGCAACGTTTAATATCCATAATTATTTAAACAACCCACCCAGGCCCGAGGTGAGTTTCTTGACCGCACCCTGCGCGGCTTTTTCGGTGTCCTTGCCCAAATCGCTGATGGCGGCGGTGACGGCGTGCACGCTGGAATCGGTCACGGCACCAACGACCTTGGTGACGAGTTCGGTTGGCGTCAGGCCGTCGGTACCCTTGCCGAGTTCGGTCAGGTGGATATCGGGCAGGGGGAGGTCCATTTCCTTGCCGCCGAGGCCGGTGAGACTCACGTGCAATTTCGCGCCGCTAATGAGGAAATCATCCACCTCCAGTTTTTTCGCCGGCTTGGCGGCGCCCGTGGCGGCAGGGGCGGGGGCATTGGTGCTGGGACCGCCGGTCAGGCTTTGGGCGGTTTCATTGAGATTGGCCACGATTTTACTGAGATTGTTGCCGCTCAAGCCGCCCTCAAACGTGATTTCAGGGGCTTCCACATGCACGCTGTGAATCACGATTTTGTCCGATAGCGCGGAAGCGATGTCCACGCTCACCTCGGCCAGGCCCACGCTGATGGCATTGGGGGTCTTGTAGCCGTCCGGGTTCCCGATGACTAGCCCTTTGACGGTGGCGGAACCGGACAAAATGCCGATGTGAATGCTGTCCAGCGTGAGGGGTACTTTGACGATCTTGGGTCCGACGGTGTTCACCCCGGTTTTAACGATGCCGTCCAGAAACAGGGCCACAACAAGCAGGCCGATCACGGCCAGAACCACCAGGCCAATGCCGCCCCATAACAGGATTTTTTTAATTTTCATAATAATTAGTGTGTTGTTTAATAAAATAAAATGCCCTGACCGTGCCCAAATGTCATGGAAGTGGCACCGTCCGCAATGATTTAGGAAACACCGTCCGTGTCCGGGAGGCAAGTTTGTTTTCGGGTTTGCCCGGGACTAATATTCCTACTCCAGTCGACGGAGATTTTAGCCGAAATTATGATTGCTTCCCCCGGGTCCAGCACCTAATCTTGGTTGCCGGCAGTCAAGTCTGCGTAACGATACAAGGGTTTTTCGGTTATGAAATCAAAGACCGCGTCAACGCCAGCAAAAAAGAAATCTCTGCTCCGCGAGCCTAAATCCGCAGGAATCGCCCAAGCCGTACCCCCTCTGGAGGATACTGCTTCCGTTCCCACCCCCAAAAAAACAAGTTCCCAGCCCGCCTCCGCTCCCGAACCCGAAAATCGCAAACCGCTCATTCCCACTGTGATAAACGCCGCCAAAAAGATTTTGAAAGCCCCCGTATCCGCCCCCCCGGCGACTATTACCAAGCCAGCCGCCACCGTCGCCCAGCCTGAAACGGTTTCCCCGGCCGCCCAATCGCTCCCGGTTGAGCCAGCCAAAAAAGCCACGTCGGCCGCCAAGACTGGGGAACCCGTCAAGTTGGTGGAACCGGGCCAAGTTGACGCGCCCGGCAACCCGAGCCCGGCTCCCGCTGTGGACCTGTCCGCCACCCCGTTGACCGAGCACAAAACCCGGGTGACGACCAGCACGGTGCTGCGCCGGACCTACACCCGCCGGAAAAAATTTGACGCGCCGGCCATCTTGACGGATTCGGATGAGACTGCCAGCTCAACGCTCGCCGGTCCCGGTGAGAAATTTTCCCTGGGCCAGCCCCAAACCAACCGGGCGGCGGCCGGGGCGGAAGGCGAATTGCCCGAAGCTTACGGCACCAAAAAACTTTTTCTCACCGCCCGTGATCCGCACTGGCTCTATGCGCATTGGGATTTGACCTTGGAACAGCAGCACGGTTTCAACGCCGAATCCTCCGATGGCCATCTCGTGCTGCGGGTCTATGCTGCCCGCATCGAAGGCCATCCGGTGTATGAAATTCATGTGCATCCGGAATCCCGCCACTGGTTCATTCACGTGGAGCGCGCGGGTAATTCTTATTGCGCGGAACTTGGGTATTATTCACCGGTGGGCAAATGGATGCGCATCGCCATCTCCAGCGCCACCGTCACGCCACCGGATGCCGCTTCACCCGAAACGGATGTGGAATTTGCGACGATTCCCTTTGAATTTCCCTTCCCCAAGTTGATGCATATTATTGAGGAGGCGGTGCGGGAAAATTTGCCGCTGGTGCAGGCCATTGAGGAATTGCGCCGTGCCGGGCATCCGGATTTGCCCCGCTTGAAACCCCTCCCCACAGCCTCCGCACCCGCGCTTTCCCAAGCGTATCATTCGACCCCAGCAGGCCACGGGACGAGTCCCGGGAACGGATCTGGACATGGTCCGGCGCCGGTGGTGCCACCCATGACCTGGACCCCGCAGCAGGAACAGGCGCTGGCCAAGGTGATCTGCATCGATCAAAGCCGCCGGATCTGGATGGGGTCGCTGGAAATCACGGAGCTCATCCGGCGCCGGCTGACTCAGGAGGTCAGTTATGAGGCCAGTTCGCCCATGCGCGCCTTTGGCGGTCCAGCCCCGGTTGGGTTTGGTGGTCCGGTGCCTGGTCGGGCGGCGGGGGAGGCGATATCCAGTCCGGCCATTCCCTTTGGGGCCGGTGCCCCGGTCGAAAAAAGTTTTTGGTTTAATGTCAACGCCGAGCTGATCGTTTATGGCGCCACCGAGCCCGGGGCCAAAGTCACCCTTGGCGGTCATGAAATCAAGTTGCGGCCGGATGGCACCTTTAGCTATCGCTTCGCCCTGCCGGATGGCCACTATGACCTGCCAGCCGTGGCGGTTTCCGCCGATGGCACCGATGGCCGGGCCGCCGATCTGCAATTCAGCCGGGCAACCGATTACTCCGGGGACGTGGGCGCGCACCCGCAAGATCCCTCGCTTAAAGCGCCGGCCGCTGATAATCTGCCCGCGAATTTGTGACTCATTGCCGATTTATGGATGCGTCCGAACGCGGAGCCATGATGCTCGTTCGCTTTGTCGCCGTCGCGCTGATTGGTTTCAGCCTGGCGGAGATTGCCTTGGCGTTTGCCCTGGTCATGCATGCCCACCAGCCGGTGGGGGTGCTCGCGTGGGTTGGGAAATCCTTGCCGGGCGTGGCGGGTCTCGCCATTCTTATCAAGGCCCGCTCACTGGCCCAATGGCTGGCCGATTGGCTGGACAGTTGACCGGACCTGAATCCTGACTCATGCAAGGCTACCTCTCCATTGTCCTCCACGCGCACCTGCCCTACGTGCGCCATCCGGAACATCCCAAATTTCTGGAGGAGAGCTGGCTTTACGAGGCCATCACCGAAACCTACCTGCCCGTCGTGCAGATCCTGGAAAACTGGCAGCGCGATGGCATTGAGGCCCGGCTCACGCTCTCGCTCTCCCCCACGTTGTGCTCCATGCTGCTCGACCCCGTGCTGGGCGGGCGCTACGAGCGCCACCTCGACAGCCTCATCGAGCTGGCGGACAAGGAAATCCACCGCACCCATTGGGATCGCGCCTACCGCGAACTGGCGTGGATGTATCACCACAAATTCACCCTTGCCCGGGAAACCTGGCGTTACTACGGTGGCAACCTTGTCGCCGCGTTCAAACAATTTCAGGACGGCGGTCGCATTGAAATCATCACCACCGCCGCCACCCATGGACTGCTGCCCCTCATGGCCGGTCATCCGGCCTCGATCCGTGGGCAAATTCTTACCGCCCGGGATCACTACCGGTCCTGTTTCGGCCGCGACCCCGAGGGCATCTGGCTGCCGGAATGCGCTTATGTGGCCGGCATTGAAACCTTCCTGCAAGAAGCCAACATCCGTTGGTTTATTCTGGATACGCATGGCGTCCTGCACTCCAAGCCGCGCCCCCGGTACGGCACGTTCGCCCCCATTTTTACTCCCAATGGCATCGCTGCATTCGGTCGCGACCATGATTCCTCCCGGCAGGTCTGGAGCAAGCATGAAGGTTATCCCGGCGATCCGCGTTACCGCGATTTTTACCGCGACATCGGGTTCGACCTCGACTGGGATTACGTCAAGTCCCATGTGCCCTCGCCCGACCATCGGGGATTTACCGGCATCAAATATTTCAGCATCACCGGCGGGCGCGGGCCCAAGGAAATTTATCAGCGCGACCATGCCCTCAAGGCCGCCAGCGAGCACGCCGCGCATTTCCTGGCCGAGCGCATGGCCCAGTTGGATAAACTGGAGGGCTTGATGGACCGTCCGCCGCTAATCGTGGCTCCCTACGACGCCGAACTGTTCGGCCACTGGTGGTATGAGGGGCCGGAATTCCTGGATTTCCTCGCGCGCAAAACCTTTAACGAGCAGAAATCGCTCACGCTCATCACCCCCGCCGAGTACCTGCGCCGTCATCCCACCAACCAGGTGGCCACCCCCAGCGCTTCCAGTTGGGGCGAGGAAGGCTACTGGCGGGTGTGGTTGAACGAGAAAAATGAGTGGATTTATCCCCACCTCCAAATCGCCCAGGAACGCCTCACCGAGCTCGCCCGCCAGTATCCCGACGCCACGGGTTTGACCGCCCGCGCCCTGCGCCAGGCCGCCCGCGAACTCCTCCTCGCCCAGGCCAGCGATTGGCCCTTCATCCTCCGCGCCGACACCAGTCCCGCCTACGCCCGCCGCCGCGTGAAGGACCATCTCCTGCGCTTCATCGCCCTGCACGACCAGTTGACCGCCACCGGCGTCGATGAAAAATGGCTCGCTGAAATCGAAGCCCGCGACCCCCTCTTCCCCGACGTGGACTGGCGCTATTGGCAGTGATGAAAAAAAGGCTGAAGTATAAAGGCTAAAAACTGGATTTTGAACGTTTGCTGATGGTGGTCAGGATGGCATTCAGCTGACGGGTTTCATCCAGCAATTCGGTCATTCGCTTTGCCTTCACGCAACCACTCTCCACCAGTAGTTCGAGCCAATATTCGGTTTCCCCAATTTCCTTGAGAAAATTATTGATTTTCGAAACAAACTCTGCCTTGGACCGCCCGCGCGATGCCTCGCAGTAGTTGGTCCCCACGGACGTGCCCGAACGCAAAACCTGTTTTCCCAACACTTGTGCCACCGCGTCTCCCTTCGCCAGTTTGGAATACATGCGGATGACCCTCAATGCAAACGCCTTGGTGCGCGGCTTCAAATCCTTTGGCTGATCAACCATATTTTATTCGCCCCCCGCTTCGCCTATCTTATTTTATCCTTTATCCTTTTACACCCCTCGCCTACCAAACGTTCACAATATCCGCCGGTGCCCGCCACATTCCCTGTCCCGGTTTTACCCCGAACGCCTCGTGAAACTCCGGCACGTTTGCCAGCGGTCCATTCACCCGCCATTTCGCCGGGGCATGCACATCGCTGAGGAGGTGGTTGCGCAGGCTTTCCACCCGCTCCTGATACATCCAGCTATAAGCATACCCCAGGAAGAAGCGCTGGAGCGGCGTAAACCCTCCGATCTTTTCGCCCTTCCGATACTGCTCGGTCTTTTTAAACGCCTCCAAACCCAGCAGGACGCCGCCGTAATCCGCCAGGTTTTCGCCCAGGCTGGCGCGGCCATTAATATGCATGCCCGGCAACGGTTCATAAGCGTTAAACTGCTCCACCAGCACCTGCGTGCGTTTCTGGAATCGCGCGGCATCCTGCGGCGTCCACCAATCCTTCAAATTGCCCACCGGATCAAACTGCCGCCCCTCGTCATCGAAACCATGCGTGATTTCATGACCAATCGTCGAGGCCGCCGCATAACCGTACACTAGCGCGTCATCCAGTTCCGCGTCGCGTTTGCCCGGGACCGTGAACATCGCCGCCGGCAGCACAATTTCATTATTCGCCGGCTCGTAGTACGCGTTATAGGTCTGCGGCGTCATTTCCCATTCCGTCCGGTCCACTGGCTTCCCGTACTTGGAAATCATGTCGTGGAACTCCCAGCGGGCGGAGTTCAGCATGTTTTCGCAATAGGAGTTGGTGCCCACCACCAGCGCCGAATAATCCTTCCAATGATCCGGATAACCCACCTTGGCCGTGACCTTCGCGAGCTTCTCCCGGGCCTTCTCCTTCGTGGCCTCACTCATCCAGTCGAGGCGGTCAATGCGTTCGCGATACGCCGTCCGAATGGCCTCCACCAATGCCGTGTAACGCTGTTTCGCCTGGGGCGGGAAATATGCCTGCACGAAGCGTTTTCCCAGCACCATGCCCATCGCCTCCCCCTGCGCATCCAGCACTCGTTTCCAGCGCGGGCGCTGCTCCTGCTGCCCGGCCAGCACCGCGCCGGTAAACGCAAAATCCTCGTCCACCCAGGCCCTGCCCAGGTACTCCGCATAGTCTTCCACCAATTGCAGCCGCAGATAATCTTTTAACACCGGCACCGGTGTCTTCGCCAGCAGCTGGTTCATCGCCCTAAAAAACTCCGGCTGACCCACAATCACCACGTTTGGGTGCAGCCCCATCGCCACCAGCCGCTGGTCCCAGTCAAACAACGGCGTCTGCCGCGCCGTGAGGCTGGATGGCGTCAGCTTGTGGTAATTCTTTTCCGGGTCGCGCAGCTCCTCCAATTTCCTCGACGCCTTCGCCAGGGCCGTCTCAAATTTCATGACCTTCCCCGCCGCCGTTTGGGCCTCCGCCACCGGCCGGCCCAACAACACCAGCATCCGGGCCAGATGCGCCACATACTCCGTGCGGATTTCCGCAATGCCTTTGTCGGGATTAAAGTAGAAATCCCGATCCGGCAAGCCCAGCCCGCCCTGTGTCAGATGGACGGCCATGGCATCGCTCTGCTTTTCGTCCTGGCTCACGGAAATATCGCAAAAAGCTTCCATCCCCACCGGCCGCAACGCAAAGGAAACGGTGATGGCTTCTGGCACCGTCTGAATCGAATCAATCAGCGCGAGCTCGGTCGCGAGCGGGGTGATGCCCATGCGGTCCGCCTTCGCCTCATCCATCGCCGTCGTCCAAAAATCCCCGATTTTCTGCGCATCGCTGCCCGCCGGCGCGTGTGCCTGCGCCGCCTGCTCATTGATGGTCCTTAATTTGAGATAAAGCTCCTCCTCCACCAGATTGCCGATACCCCAGCCGGATTCAGCGGCGGGAATGGGATTTCGCCCCAGCCAGCCACCATTGGCATACTCAAAAAAATCCTGGCCCGGCTCCACCGAACGGTCCAAGTGTGCCGCCAGAATATCGCCTCCGGTCGCCGGGACGGGGCATTCCGCTCTTAAATCGATTGTTGCTGAGTCGAACATAATGAGTGCCAGGACCAGCCAGGCGGAGTTCCTCGCCCGCACCCAGCCCGACGGTGACGTTACTTGAGCAGTGGTCATTGCCATGAAAAATGGGAACGGAAATCCGCACCGCCTGGTGGCGCCAGCGCCTGGCCGGGACAGGGGGATTGCCCGGCTGAAAAATGCCCGCCACCCCAACCCCACCGGCCTGCCAGCTTTTAACAAATACCACGGCCTGCCTCGTGCTGTTGGTGGCCAGCCCGGTTCAACGCGCCCGCAAAAATATATAAAAAACGACACCAAAAGCAGTCACCGCGCCCAGCAGACAGAGGAATACATCCAGTCCGCTGGTCATGGTCGAGGCTTTCCAAATGCCCACGCCACCCGCCATCAGGCAGCCTAAAACGGCAAAGCCCATGACCTTTTCCCCGCTGGCCCGGGCCGCCCGGCTTTCCCGTTCTGCTGCGGTCTCAGTTTCGGTTTGGCTGTTCATAAAGTGTCACGCCTTTTCCGCCAGCGCCCGGTTCATCCGCTCAATCGCCTCGTCAATTTCGTCCGTGTTTTTGAAACCAATGACAATGGCGTCCAACTCCGGACGCGACATGGCAAACCGAATGGACCGTTCGCGGTCCTCTGGATTTACAAACGTGCCATTGCCGATGATTTTCATCCCGATCACGCCCCGTCCCTTGGCCCGCATGGTCTTTAATTCGGCCAGCACCGGAGCAATATCCCGCCCCGCGTCCTCGGCGCTCCAAACGTTGATCTCCATGCTGTCCATGCGCACCCCTTGGGGGTTGATCCGCACTTGATGCACTTCCGTCCAGTCCGCTGCCACGGCCGTGCGCAAAGCCGGCACGCTGTGACATGTCACGCCTTTGGCCCGGATCAGGTTTTTTGCCTTGGCCTGGTCAAAGCCATCCAAGGTGGCCTGCCATTGCCCGGTCCAGCCCGGTTCGATCATGCAATGTACCAGCATGCTGTCGATGTAATCGGTCTTAAACATCTGGCGATGGCGGTCCACCGCCGCCAGCACATCGGCAGGCGGGTGGTCGATTTTGGATTGCAGGAAGATATCTTCGCGCGGGAGATCCTTGATGGCGTCAGCCATCCAGGGAAAAGTCGCGTAAGCTTCCGCACAATCAAAGGCGCGCACCCCATGGTCGTAGGCATAATGGACCAATTTGATGAACCCCTTCCGCCCCAGCGCGGTCTGAATATGGCCGTTGTTGCTGCCGGTCCCCATGGCGAGGCGGCTGATTTTGATGCCCGTGTTGCCGAGGGGCACCAAATCCACGGCGGTTCGTTTGGCGGCTCCCGCCGCTCCAAGCAAATTATCCGAGGCCAGCGCGAGCGCGCCGGCCGCCAGGGCGGATTGTTTCAGAAATTGGCGGCGGGTTTGGTAATGGTTCATGGGACGCTTGGCGTTGGGTGTTCAACAGCTTGCCGCATTTTAAATCTTCAACCTGTTTAAAGCCAAAGCCGGGCTTCGTCAATGGCAAATGCCCCGCATTGCCCCCGCACCATATTGCAAATTCGCGCCGGTCAGCATAATTCGTGTCAAAAAAAACACGCCGGGTTGTCCCGGCGTGTTCTGCCTGAAAATCATTAATTTCCGCCACTCAAAGGCGCGCGGCAACCACCGGCCAGTTCACCAAATTCCAGAACGCCTTAAGGTAATCCGCCCGCTTGTTCTGGTACTTCAGATAATAGGCATGCTCCCAGACGTCCGCGCCGAGGAGGACCTTGCCTTCCACACCGGAGATGGCTTTGCCCATCAAAGGATTGTCCTGGTTCGGGGTGGAGACGATGGCCAGCTTGCCATCATGGGACACTAACCAGACCCAGCCGCTGCCAAAACGGCCCAAACCGGCCGCCTCAAATTTGGCCTGAAATTCGGCAAAGGAGCCGAAGGCCGCGTTGATTGCGTCGGCGAGGGCACCGGTGGGCGCGCCACCCGCGTGGGGCGCCAGAATCGTCCAGAAAAAGGAGTGGTTCCAGTGACCGCCACCATTGTTGCGCACCGGTCCGCGAATCGCGTCGGGTACTGCGGCCAGGTCACCGATCAAAGCTTCCAAAGATTTGGCTTCCAGCGCGGCATTGCCGGCCATCGCCTTGTTCAGATTGTCCACATACGCCTTGTGATGGCGACCATGATGGATTTCCATCGTCAATTTGTCAAAATGGGGTTCCAATGCGTCCGCGGCATAGGGCAGGGGGGGGAGTTCAAAGGCCATAAGTTTAATCGTTTGTTGTTGTTTTTAGTTCCAAAGTTGCTACCCATCATGCGCTCTGGCCCGGCAAAACGCAAGTTTCTTGCAGTGGGGTGCCGCGAGGATTTCAAAGGCGAACAAAAGTGTGCGAGCAAAGGCGGACAGATTTATTGGGCGCGGACGGCGAGGAGGATGACGGGTTTTTCTTGGGGGTTGGGCTGGTGGGCGAGGAAGGTGATATTGCCATTGGG